>JBCBSS010000194.1:0-11817 GCA_039819065.1 Bacteroidota bacterium | reverse complement strand
CCGGCATTTCATTCGTTTTACCATCCTCTTTTCTCGCCACTCTCCTAGACTTTAAATATGCATTTTTGATTTTTTGCATAAGTCTATAATCTACACCCATTAGATTCGTTAGAAATTCAAAAAGGATATTAAAGTCTATGAGAGTGGCAAGAAAAGAGGATGGTAAAACGAATGAAATGCCGGAAGAAGTGGCAGTTTTCGAGTTGAACAAAGAGATAACTTTAGAAGAATACGAGCAACTCAGGCATGGACTTATTCCAAATAGTATGGAAGATAAATGGTTCATTTATCTTGAAAGCGATAAGCTCTATTTTCACCGCAGTTGGACAGGCAATTGTACTTACATAACTACCATACAAAGATTAAAGAATGTCTATATGCTAGGTGATACATTGGTTAATCGTAACCCAGACCAGTATAAATCCATTAGTGACCAAGAAGATAAAGAAATCCTTAACTATTTAGTGGATCGACTACTGCTAGGTAAAAAAGTGCCGTTTCCTTCAGAAGATTCGAGTCTCCCGGAAAACCATAACCCTCTAAAGCATAACATTGTTGGTTATGGACGAGCCAACAATGAATGAGCTTTTATTTGGCACCATGAATTCTCGATCACTTAAGAGCGAACAAGAATATTTGCTTTACTAACTAGTCTTGTTGATACTGTCTTTTCAAACGAACCAAAATACCATCAGTTACTTCCTTTCTCGCTTTGCGGTGATTGCGCCTGCCTTATAATATGCTGTTAGGATGATAGCTGATCTTGAAAACAGTTGAAGTACCCAACTGGTAATGAAGTAGGAGTGTAAAACGTTAGATAAACAGAAAGAAGCTATTTTGTCCTCACCATTGAACTCCTGGTGAAAATGATCGGTTTGTAGGGGACTTAGCATTCTATTTATGACTTCGCTAAAGCTAAGGCATATAAAATGTGTTTTCGCCAAAGCTACGGCATATAAGGTGTGTCTTCATCAAAGCTATGGTGCTCAAAGGGTTTGTAGTTTAATTTCTCTTAGCTCTGCCCCGAAAGCTTGGTTTAAGGTTCTACTCTGAAGCTTATACAATGTTTTGGTAAATTAGAAGGCGCTTCACGAAACCAACGATAGATACATTGATTGATGTTCGATCAACCTAGGACAAAATGAGCAAGAAAGGCATAGAATTACTCCTCAATTGCAACGAGGATTGGGATAAAATGACGCCCAGTGGTTGCGGTCGTCATTGTGCGGTTTGCGATAAGGTAGTTTATGACTTTACCAATAAATCCATTGAAGAGATTAGGGCGACACCGAAGCGAGGCTCGTGCGGCATGTTCACAGCGGAACAAATGGAGCCAGACCTGATTCCCATACGGCTTCCATCCATTCTACGTCGTTCAGTTTTTGCGGCCGCCGCATTGATTGGGCTTAGCCTGGTAGAAGCCCAAGCACAAACTACCCCGACAAAAGAGAAAACCGAAGTGGTACACGGGCGCAAGGTAGAAGCTGTTGCATACGAGCATAAGACTTTTGACATACGCACGGAAACATTGAGCAAGTCAGGTGTTCACCCCGAGACCAGACGCAAATTCAAAAGAAAGTTCAAGCGTAAATTGTACCTATCCAGGCGTTTCCCGTTCATTAAGTTGAGAAGACCAGGATTAGTTGGTTTCAGATAAGCCTTTCCGATCTTCACCTAAAAGGTATTGTTGATTCTGTATTTCCAAATTGATTATCTTGCCTTGGTAATCAATACAATACCACCGTGAAAGAAACCATCGAAAAATTCTACCAATCCTTTCATGAATTAGATGCTGAAGGCATGGCCGCATACTATCATGACGATATAGTCTTCACAGACCCGGCTTTTGGGACGTTAAAGGGAGAGCACGCCGGTAATATGTGGAGAATGCTTTGTGATAGCCAAAAGGGCAAGGACTTTAGAATTGAGTTTTCAGATGTGTCTTACGAAAACGGAACAGGTTCGGCTCGTTGGCAGGCTTACTACACTTTTAGCCGTACCGGTAGAAGGGTTCACAATATCATCCAGGCGCGTTTTAAATTCGAAGGCGACAAGATCATCGAGCATGTCGATCATTTCAACTTGCACCGGTGGTCACGACAGGCTTTAGGGTTTATGGGCTTATTGTTAGGATGGTCAGGTGGGTTCAAGAAAAAGCTCAATGCCCAAACCAATAAGCTCTTGGCCGATTACGAGAAAAACCAAAAGCAATAGACTCACCATACCGTAAAATAACACCATGAAATACCATAAAACCGTAGCTGATTATTTTGCTGCTCAGAACGAATGGAGTGAGGCGTTGGAGTTGTTAAGAGGAGCAGTAACAGCTACTGAACTAGAAGAAACCATCAAATGGGGCGCTCCTGCCTATGTACTCGATGGAAAAATTGTAATAGGTATGGCCGCTTTCAAGCAATACGTTGGCTTGTGGTTCCACCAGGGCGCTTTACTGAAAGACGAAGCAAGTAAGCTTGTCAACGCTCAGGAAGGCAAAACCAAAGCACTCCGGCAGTGGAGATTCGCCTCTTTGGAGGAAATTCATGACAACATGAATACTTTGAAGGCCTATATCGATGAAGCCATAACCAATCAAAAAGCAGGTAAGGAGATCAAAGCAGATAGAAACAAAGAGTTGATCGTTCCGGATTTGCTACAAGAAAAACTCGATCAAGACGCCAACCTGAAGGAAAGCTTTGATAGCTTCTCACTTTCCAGACAGCGCGAATTCACCGAACACATCGACGAAGCCAAAAGAGAAGAAACCAAACTAAAGCGCCTCGAAAAGATCATTCCTATGATCCAAGACGGTGTTGGTTTGAATGATAAGTATAGGAAATAGACATAAGACATAAGATTTCTGGCTGTCATTGCGTCCGTCGGTAGACGGACAGGCAGCGACGAAGGAGCAAAGCAATCCAGAGCCTAAGAGAATTTTGAAATAAATAGAAATAAGGAGAATTAAATAGATGCATGAGCGCCTAGCGTCATTCCCTTGCGACCTTGCGTAGCTTGGAAGGCATGGGAATCTCAGTTACAGACATAAGAAATAAGACAAAAGAAATAAAACTAAGACTATAGACATCCCTGAATTCTGGCTGTCATTGCGCGCGACGAAGGAGCGAAGCAATCTAGTGGCTATAAGAAGTTGGATATTGAATTCTGGTCACTGGATACTAGATTCTGGATTTTGAAGCTCGGTGATCCTGAAATAAACATGACTAAAGCATATATGATCAATTGATGATATATCTAGCACTGATAGTAACTAGGTTACTCAAAGTAACCTAGTTATTGTTAAGCCAATCTGATATCATCAATTGATGATATCAGGACAAGAAGAAATAAACAAACGAACAAAGCTCGAGCTGTCACCATCTGGAGGGGGTAAGGGTAGGGTTAAACGAAACATAGAACACACACCAACATGAACTTCAAACCAACCATAACACTCTTCTCATTATTACTTCTTCTCTTCAGTTGCCAATCTGATAAGAGTGAAGGCCAAAGCCAAAGCAACGATAGCACTTATGACACCACCAAAGTGCATGATAAACCCAAAAACGAATCCTTGGACAGCACTACGGAAGCGTTCAACCGTCAAAATGAAGCACTATATCAAGAAATTAAGGCAAGACTGGAAAAAGACACCAGTGCTCAAGCCAAGGCACAGCTAAGACAATTAATAGAACGAAGACATAAGTCCACCGACTTATTGAAATTTTTGGATAGTACTAAGTTAGAAATGAAGGAGTCGGTTTCGACTGAATCAGAAGAAAATTGATGACCCGCTTTCAATCAGCGGTATCATCAATTGTTTAAAAATCCTTCACTTTGATCTTTACCCTTTGTCCATTCGGATGGTGCCAAACGATACCCTCAATGCCGACATCGATACCGATCTTACTCTTTTGAGCTGGTAACCATGCCTTTAGCGCTTCATAAGTATTGGGAACGTCGGTCAAAGTAATGCGCTCCCTCCAAGCAGGCAATGAAAAAATGAAAACCGTGTTATCAGGTAGGTTTAAAGGATTGGCCTGAATGTTTTTGCCAATCGCCTCGGCTGACCATTCTCCATCCGGTACATTCAAAAAGTCAGTATTGTTAACGGCATCGAATACCCACTTGTCTTGAGGATCTCGGTCATCCGCATCAACATACCAAGGCTCTTTGATGCCCTTTTGCTTTTGGATTTTGGTAGGATTGCGCCTTTTTTCTACCCTAACAATGGTTCCTGACCTTACGGTAAGTCTAATGTTAGTACCGTCCAGTTTTTCAGTAGCCACCGCTCCTTCGAAATCGAATTCTACGTTGGCTTTTTCATTGACCCTACGATCAGTTTCCCAGTTCCTGTCGAAGATGGTTTGAATTTTCTCCATGATGATTATTGTTTTAGTTAAAAATAAAAAAGCCTCCTGAGGCTATCAGGAGGCTTTTTTTAATGCAATGCTATCAGTTTGTTAAGTGCATACCATACCTCCTGCGCTTTGATAGAAACGCCCTTGATTGTTGAGATATGTGGCACTTAATAATTTCACGACTGAAAGATAGGTAATTTTCGTAATCTACTATAGTCTTCAATTATAAAATACCCTTGACCGCAAGTTTTGGTAAACTTTGGTGATAGTTTGGTGTTTAATAACCATTATGCTCAACTATCAAGTACACACCCACGGCAAAAACAGTCCCTGGGTCGTTTTTTTACATGGTGCCGGCGGAAGCCTTAAAACTTGGACTTATCAGATTGGCGCCTTCGAAGACCACTTCAACATTCTACTTATTGACCTTCGTGACCACGGTATGTCCAAGGATGTCGTTCCTTCCAGAGAGCGCTACAGCTTTTCGTTGATATCGGAAGACATCAAGACGGTGCTTGATAAAGTGGGGGTCGAAAAAGCGCATTTCCTCACCTTGTCGTTTGGAAGCGTGTTGGTACAGGACTTCATTATGCGATATCCAGAGAAAGTCGAGCGCCTCGTTATTGCTGGAGGTATTTTTAAAGGCAATATTTTCATCAAATCCTTTGTGCAGCTAGCGCGTTTCATGAATGTGTTTTTGAAGTATCACACCATGTACAGCCTGTTTTCGTACCTGCTCATGCCCAGAAAACGCAACCAAAAGGCGCGTAGAATATACCAAATGCAAGCAGCCAAGCTGACACACGAAGAATACCTCAAATGGATAGGGCTGTACAAAGAGTTCTTCAGGTTATTAGGCAATTTCTTCAATCAGCAACTCCCGGTAAAAACCTTGATAGTGATGGGAGGGGAGGATTACATTTTTCTTAAGGCGGCCAAGGAGTTTGCTAAACGCCAAAGGAATGCTAGGATAAATGTGGTACCCTATACTGGACATATCGTCAACATAGAAGCTCCTGAACAATTCAACCACTTGGCAGTGTCATTCTTAAAACGCGTTAAGAATGAATATAACACTCCACAAGAAAGTGCGAGTCCAGTTCCATTGTATCAATAGCCTAATACTCTTTTTGACATCCCTACCATCCTGTATGTGATTGTGCAGGGGTACGGCCTTTAGAAAGGTGACCAACCAGGTGCCAATCACCAGCACTGATTGTATCACGGCTATGGTTTCAAAACCCTCCCAAAGTGTTAGCCCATAGATAATCACCTGCCCAAACATTAAAGGTAAGACGACCAGGGTGACGAGGCCTGTATATTTACTGTGCCAGACCCGCAGGTCTTCCTCCTGGTAGTATTTGAAACTGGGGTATATGACCAGTTGTACAATCCAAATGAGTACTACCAGACCAAAATCAATTATGTTTTGCCACTGCATATTTAAGTATTGCAAGCATCCCGCATGATGCCAGTTAATTCCGTAAAGTGAACATAGAAGGTCAGTGAAAGTTTGTGTCCGGTTCTAGTCCTCATGCATTTAGCATCTACTGGGTATGATGGTTTTCCTTGTAGAATGACAGGTAGATGTGTGATAGGAGTTGCTTATTGAACGAATATTGTTTTACTTTAATGTAGACTTTAGAATAACAATCAACTCTAAAAATTACCGTTATGAACAAAAGTATTGAAGAATTTAAAAGCAATCTTTCTGCAAAGGACAAGCAGTTGATCAAAGCAGGAAACACCAATGCTAACACCGCCGCGAACTATTATCTGAATGAACAAAAAAGCGTTGTTATCTGGTGCTAGGTAGTAGGTGGGCCGTTCTTGAAAATTGCTTCTGAATGGGCTTGTGAAAGATTATTTGGCTAGTACGAGTGCGGCTGGCTGCCAAAATTCCGGGCCAGCGTTGGGGTGTGGGCTGCAGGTTAAATTTTGGCTTGATTTTTCTTTGCTTCGTTTCTTTTCATCTAAGGAAAAGAAATGAAGGCTATCTAAAGATCAAGGTATCCAAATTTCATTTATGTGTATGCTTATCTTCAATTGTGCAAAGACTCGAAAACTCAACAAAAGTGAAAATTCCAGGGTTGAAAACCCAATAAGAACCACTTTTCGCCGTCATGTACGGGGACACAAACGACTAAGTTGGCTACCCAGGTATAAGCTCAAAAAATATGGTGTCACTGCTTAGCACGGAAAATAGACCGGCACCGTTTGCTACATTGCTATTTTGCTGAAACTGCACTTCTCCGCCCTCAGCCCTCGAAAACTGCACGTAATCTTCGTTTACCCGATATAGAATAAGCGCATAGGTACCATAGAAACTGAACCTGTCAATATCGATGAGGTAGGCTTCATCCGTAGTGATGGGCAAGGGGAACAGCGCATCATCCTCATTAAACTCGAAAGGGTTGATTGGCCCAAGGCTATCACTAACCAGCACCACTTTTCCCGTGTAGAAGGCCGCTTCAGGATTCTCCCACAATACTGGAATTTGTACTCCCGAATTAAGGTCTTCTGCATTAAGCGGAATAGTTTGAAAAGGCATATTTAGGCCCCTGGGAAACTCAGGTGCTATCGATCCGCTAATGACAGTGTCTGACTCATAGAAAATCACACAGCTGACCAAATCCCCGGGTTCAGGAATAACCTCAGAGAGTGGGTCAAAATACCTACCGGGCTCATCGGGGAATTCTGTCAATAAATAAGCCTCATCCCGCCAGAAAGCCACTACCAAGACCTCGCTGGGGTCAATATATCTATTGGGTTGATTAATCTCAGAAAGCAGTGAAACCCTGATATCTTGTACGGGCTGGCCGGTGTGCACCAAACCGTTGAGTATTACTTTGTCATCAATGGTGGTCTCACTATCAGAACAAGCAAGGCAAAATGCAGATAGAATCAATAATAGAACGCAGTGCTTCATCTAACGACCAATCTCTTACAGGCTACAGCTTGAAATTAACAAAAATATTGGGTGTAAGCCCTAAGAGTTCGACATCGAAAGAAGATAGAATGGCCTGATCCCTCAAAATGCCATCGTCAACGGTAAAAGGCGTTGCGTCGAATCTGGTGAATTTAATGTTTCTACGGTCGTATAAGTTGTAAACTGAAAGGCCTGATTCCACCGACCACTTACCGAGGTCAAAGGTATAACCGGCCGAAATGTCCATTCTATGATAATCCGGTAAGCGCTGCGCATTGACAGATTCTATCGAAAAAGTAATGACCGGCTCTCCGGTCAAAGTAGGTGTTGTGAATTGGCCTGAAGGTGCTGTAAAAGGCCTGCTGGACGCATATACCCAGGTGGCCGATAGCTTCCATCGCTTCAATGAAACCAAATGTGTCGTCTTGAATTCATGGCGTTGATCCTCGTTCGCCGGAAAGGGTAGGTTGTCATTTAAGCCTAGAAAAAGGCTTTCTGCTTCGCTGAGCGAATAACCCAGCCAGCCTGTATAATTATCCGTTGATCTGGTGACTAGAAAGTCAATGCCTTTTGTACGGCTTTCACCCACTACAAATTGATCGTTTGGTAGAAGCTCGGCCGGGAAATACCTGCCCAAGGGAAGAAAGTCCAGCACTTGATCTGTCTGTTTGTGGTACGCTTCTATGTCGATCGACCATTTGTCTTTGGTATAATTAAAGCCTGCGACCCAATGCTCTGATTCTTTTTGAGGCACTTCTCCATCAGCCAATAGCCAAAAATCAGGTAAGCCATCGTTGACGTCGTTATTGATCACCCTATTGACGAATTGATGATACCTGCCCCACGCACCTTTCAATGAAAACTCCGGCGTGATACTGTAGCTGAAACCGAGCCTGGGTTCGAAAAAGACATTGTTTTCGATGAGATCAATGGTGTAATACCTTAAACCGGCGTTCAGTTTAAGGTTTGGAATAGGACGGTAATAATTCTGCCAATAGAAGCTGAAAATTTCACCTTGTTGATCGAATTCGGTGTTGCTGAGCGTATCATCCTGTTCACTCAGTTGGGTGACCAAGCTTGTTTCATTGCCCTGGCTAGAAGCACCAAACACGGCTGTGTATTTCTCATTCGGTTGCCATTCTACGTCTACCGTCAATTGGGCATCCGTGACATTATTGATAAAAGTCGATTCACTTTGGAAACCCAGGGAATCTATACCGTTATCGAAAGTGATTCTACTGAATAATGAGCTCCTATTTTCATACTCCGAAACCGCCAACCGTACCTGTGAGTGCCATTTGGCATTCCACTGTCGAGCCCATCTTAAGCTCACACCTGTATTCCCCCAGGTAAGTTGATCGTTGATATTGGAGAATAAAAACTCTTCTTGAGAGGCAGCAAACAATCTCAAGTTGTCCTCCCCGCCATAGAAACTAAACGATAGTTCATCGCGCTTGCTAGGTCGAAAACTCAGTTTAGCATTGACGTCAAAAAAACGAAACTCGGGAATAAGATCTTCATTGGTGAAGCCTAAACGTGTTTGAGGGCTGTCGGTGTCGTTGTTCCTCACATTTTCAATCAGGTTTTGATACAGGCCACTTCGTATTACGTCAGTGAAGGCACGCCTTGCCGCAAATAGAACCGTCCACTTGTCTCCGAGAGGTACTTCTACAGAACCATTGAAACTGATCAGGTTGGCACCAATGTTAGCCGAGGTTTTGTTACGGTTACCCGACTTCCCTGTAATGTCGACCACTGCTGATGTCCGCCCGCCATAGCGTGCATCAAAACCTCCCTTATACACTTGTATATCTTTGATGGCGTGGTGATTAAAGGCGCTAAATACCCCAAAGAAATGATCGACCTGAAACACAGAAAAACCGTCAAACAATATCAGGTTTTGATCTGGCGTGCTTCCTCTGATTACCAGGCCAGTAGACGTTTCATTGGTGGCGCTAATTCCGGGTAGTAACTGTAGGGATCGGAAGACATCTACTTCACCAAGGTTAGGTAAGCCGGTTACTTCCCGGGGGTTAAAAACCAAATGGCCGGCGTCACTTTTGACATCCACTGCCACCACGTCATAATTGATGATTACCTCTTCCAGTTGCTGGGACTGACTTTTCAATGCGATAGTCAACTTATCATTGACATCGCCAACTTTGATCTCTTGTGGAAAGAACCCCAAATAATCAATTACCAATGCAGCCGTATCTGGTACATTATGAATGGTAAACCAGCCATCTACATTGCTGGAGGCTCCTTGAGAAGTGCCTTTCAAGCTTATTGTAGCATAGGGCAGGAATTCACCAGTTTGCTCATCCTGAATACGCCCTTCTACTGACTTTAATAGAATAGCTTGGCCATTATCATTATCCTCACCATCTGGTTCGGGTTTAGATTTGATGATGATGCCCTGCGCATTCTTTTGATAAGTTAAGCCAGTATCAGCCAGTACTTCATCAAGCACCTCATCGATTGAGGCATTCTTAACATCAATTGAGACGGTGATTTCCCGGGCTTTTCGAACGTCGTAGGCTATCAGGAGGTCGTATCGCTCCATCAATTGTACGAGCACTTCATCCAGCGTAACGTCTTTTACCTCGATGGTGATATTATCCGGCGCGTCCTGTCCTATTGAAGGTGACGCAGACAGGCAGAAGAATAGAAGGAAACCAGCTAGAAAGGCATTACTCCTCATTTGATAAGTATAGTACCATCTTTTACATCGTAAGATAAGCCCATTGGTACCAGAACCGATTCCATGGCGGCGTCCAGGTCTGTTGAGGTATCAAAGAAACCAGTGTAAGGCCTATCTTTGACATCAAGGCCGTAGGCAATTTCAACACCGAACTGATCTTCGATCTCCACAAAGACCTCCCATAGTGGCGTGTCATTATACACGAAAACACCTGTTCGCCATCCTAGTTTTTGGCGTGAGTTAAAGTCGGAAGCCTCGGTCAATTTTCCGTTTTCTAGCTTGGTGGCTAAACCTGCTGTCAGGGTTACAGACTGACCCTCTTTGGAGGCTACTCGAACCTTACCCTCCGTACAAGCCACTTCAAACTTTCCAATCTTGGTCTTGACGTTGAATTTCGTGCCCAGTACGGTTACGCTACCAAGTGCTGAATTGACAGTGAAAGTGCTGCCTTTCGCAACTTCAAAAAAGGCTTCTCCTTTGAGCGTCACCTTTCTTTGCTTGTCCCAGTTGGCTTTAGAATAAGTCAAAGTGGAACCAGCATTTAGTTCTACCGTAGAACCATCTGGCAGCGTATATGTAAGTCGACTACCGGGCTCAGCCACGATCATTTCCGGCGTATTCAATATCCTAAATACGAAGAAACTGACTAGTATAAGCACCGATGCTGCAACACCTACTTTTATTGACCTTCTTTGCCAGATAGAAATGGGTATTACTTTGCTACCTTCTTCTTCGCTATCATCTTTATCCTCTTCCAGTTTATCCTCAAGCAAGGCCCAGGCCTCATCCGTACCCATAGACTTAGGCACGATGAACTGCTCAGAGCGTTCAACGATCTGCTCAATTCTAGCCAAAGCCTCAGGATCTTCTACCTGACGTTTCACCTCGTCCCACTCCTGATCACTCAGCTCACCATCCATCCACTCACGGATCTTCTCGTCGATATCTATATTGTGCTTAGCCATTTTTTACCCTTCTATTAATATACAACTGAGTCGTCATAAAGGATACTGTAACATGTCATTTAATAATTCTAACGCTTTTCTAACCCTCTTTTGGACGCCTTTTTCGCTCATATTGAGCCGTTCGGCAATTTCTTTGTGCTTGAGCTTATCTACTCTGTGCATAAGAAAAGTCTCGCGATAGGGGTCGGGCAGTCTTGCCAGGGCGTTCTTCAGCAGTTCATCAAATTCTTTGAGCCTTAGTAAATCCTCCGGGCTTTCAGAGGTTGCCCCGTCTGAAGGCTTCATGGTATGTTTGTAGTTCAGTTTTACCTGTTCGTGCTTGCCATGATTGATGGCGAGGTTACTACCAATGGTGAACAGGTAGCTTTTGGCCGTTCCAATCTCTATCTCAGCACGCTTCTCCCACACTTTAATGAAAGCCTCCTGCGTAAGATCCTGAGCGACATCCATATCGCCGGTCTTATAATAAATGAAGCGCTTAAGCCCTTGATAATGAGCTTCGAAAAATAGCTTGTAAGTACGCTTGTCGAATGACTTCAATCCTTGGTGGTTTACGTCTTTCGTTAAAAGTCTTAAAAGTAGTGATTTTTTAGTAGTACTAACTCCGACATAGACTAATCTACTGGTCCGTGTCGAAATTGACTCAACGGCTAAGTAATAGATTTACCTGAGATCCTCTGCTGATTTAGAAGTGACAGTTTCTATATATTACTCTCATGTTGAAGTTTTATCTCCAACTCAGGTTTTTAAATGAGTCTAATTGCCACTACAGATTAAGTAATAGAGGTTGATTTTCATCAGACTATTTTCCTATTGCGCAGATCTTCTTTTTCTGATTACGATAGTAATACCAAGGGCTATTAATAT
>JBCBSS010000193.1:0-11930 GCA_039819065.1 Bacteroidota bacterium | reverse complement strand
TGTTATACCGCTTTCCGGTGTCGCCCATTTTGATCAATTTGATCAGGCCTTTTCTGAAGAGGTTGTGGTCGTCTACTAGTCCGATGTTGATGTTTGATGGGTTGGGGTTCATTCTTATTGGGTGTCTTGAAAATTGTTCTTAGCGTCATTTCGATCCCGGATAGCTATCGGGAGAGAAATCTATCTTTTTGATAACCAGATCATTGTTTCGAGATAGATTTCTCCTAACGTACCGGTGACGTGTTTTTGCAATACGCTGAAAATCAGCAAATTATAGCGAAGATGATATTCGTAAAACCTAGCCCAATCTTACCCCTTTGTATTTCTCCCGACGCGTCGGGAGAAAACTCTCCAGAGCAACAGAACTGCCAAACATCTTCAGTTCACGTCATCCAATTTTGTGTGTTTTTAAACTAAAATATTAAGTCTCGAAATGACAAGCTTTTTGGTACAATATAATTTCATTTTGACTTAGGTATAGTAATGGTCACTTTGGTGCCGTGTTCAAGTTCGCTTTGGAGGTCGATTTCGCCATCTATCAGTTTAATTCTCTTTTTCATATTTAGTAATCCGGTGCTTTGCTGGCTGCCTTCTGTGCTTCCTATCTCATCAACTGCAAAGCCAACGCCGTCGTCTGCTATGGTTAGGGTGAAGCTGTTGTTGTCATAGCGCAATACCACTTTGACTGACTTGGCCTGGGCATGTTTGATGATGTTGTTCAGTACTTCCTGGCATAGACGGAACAGGATGATCTCTTTCTCCGAACCCAGCGAAAAGGCTTCTCCTGATTTGGTGAATTCTACCTCGTAATTGATCTTGGAGAGCCTGCTCAGCTCGTTTTCAAAGGCTTTGATGAAGCCTATTTTCATGATGTGGTCGGTATTCAGGCTGGTGCTGAGTGCTTTCAATTCGGCCAGTAACTGCTTGGCCAATGACTTGGTTTCTATCACATTCTCCCGATTTACCTCGTTTTCATGATGCAATATCTCGGATAAGTTGATGTTGATGAGCGAGGCGATCTGGCCGATATTGGCGTGTAGCTCCTTGCCGATATGATCCAGGGTCTGCTCTTGTATTTCCAGCTTGGATTGTAGCAGCATTCTACCGAAAGTGGCTTTTAATTCTGATACTTCGTTTTGATGCCGAAACCGCTTCTTCTGATAGAAGAACAGGAAATAGATGATGCATCCACCGAACAACAATAGAAGCCCGGTAGAGATCAGCACGAGTTGGGTTGTTATTTCAGGAAATGTGGTTTGCATAGGAAGGCTATTGCGTAAGTGGTGTACATCACTAAATTGAGTACATCATTGATCACTAAATAGGATGAGGCTATTGAGGGCTTTTCGGTGATAAAGTAATTGAAGGCTATAAAAAATGGCAATGTACCGGAGTAATACAAAAACGTGCCCAGGGCGATCCATACTTCGGCAGATTTGGTGAGGTTAATTATTTCTTTATGGAGCAAGACCATTCTAAAAAAATAGATCGCCAATAGAATGGTAATGGCATTGGCGAGTACGATAGAATAGGTATTTACCAAATGCGGCGTTTGAATAAACGCATAATTGATGATGCCAAAAATGATAAAAGGTGGTACCGACCATTTGACCCAATTCCGTTCTCGTTCCGTTCTCATAAAACCGTAAAACCAGCCCAACAATAAAAGGTGCCGCACACTCACGAATGCATTGTAAATCCACAGATTAGAGGAGCTGTAGTCCCAATAAGCTGTGGTGTACAAATCGAGCTTCCACCAGATGGCGAAAAACTCGACAAGGCAGGTGAGTAACAGCAGCACTGAAAAAACCTTGAATGACCAAGCCCAGTTGCGTTTAAAAACACGTAAGCTCAGCCATGCACTTATTACCATTGGGATGAGGTACATGTATTGCAGACTGAGCAGTTTAACCATTCATTCAAATTACCTGATCTTTATGAATTTCACCCTATACAAATAGATTATTTAAGGAAGCGTCTCTTCAGGTTCATCGCATCTAGGTGGGCAAGGAGACCCGAAGTTGAAATCTTCGAAGACCTGCTTTTCCTCCCACAGCGCATGTCGCTCGCTGAAATCCGGTTCATTCTCTACGACGACATTCACATTGTAGTCCATGCCATTTTTTGATACTTCGCGAGTTACATTGGACACGATACATGTTTGTCCGGCGAAGCGGTGCCCTTCTTCGTAAACCCCGAAAGACATCCTAATGCCATTGCCACCGGCTTTGTCTATTTCCTCTAATAACTGTGCTATGTGATCCCGGGTGTACCAGATACTGCGGGTATCTTCTCTTCCCAGTTCCTCACAGAGGGCTGGATGTCTTCTCTTTAAGAATCTGTCTATGCGCTCTTCGGTAAGCTTTTTACCCACATAGAAAAACGGTAATGCTTTGATGTTCTTTTTGTTTTCCATTGTTGTATGATTTGTTTTATTACTGCTCTGTTTAGTCGTTTGTGGGGACACAAACGACGGCGAAGGTTCACTTTTTGTTTAAAGGCTGAATGCAGATTATCAGAACCTGTTGAAAGCAAACCAAAGCAAAATCATTCGTTCTTTCCAGCGTACATCCTCGATACAGGAATAATCCTCAGACCGCCTCATTAACTCAGGGTTTTTCCTATGCCGAACAGGTTTTTACTCCGTTTTATCTTTTCAAGTTTTGCAGACGTAGCATTACGAATAGTCAATAAAAGTCTGTAAGCATGGATGATTTAGTATCTGGTTTTTCAAAAAAGTTTAAGTGGAGAGGCGGCAGAACAATAAACCCAAAAACAAACACGCCATATGAGGCCATTATAGGCCAAGAGAATTTTGCAGAGATATGGTGGCTGGAAGAAGCCTTAAAGGCGGCGAAGAAAGTAGCCAAAATTAAAAAGTCAAGTGGATCCGCCACTGGCTTCATGATATCCGAAGACCTGTTGATGACCAATCATCATGTTTTCGGAGAAGCAGAAGATACTGTTTCGGCGACGATACAGTTCAATTTCAAGTCCAATAAAGATGGTTCAGCTAACAAACCAGATGAGTGGGTTTGTGATGCCAAAAACCTGTTCAAATCTGACAAGTCATTAGACTATGCCATTGTAAGGTTAAAGCCTAAATCAGGTAAAAGAGCGGGAAAAAAGTGGGGGTATTTTAATCTCAGCCACGAGACCCAACTAACAAATGATCAACGTTTGAATATCATTCAACACCCTGCAGGAAGGCATCAACAAATCGTTTTCCGAGACAACCAATTGAAAGCTATAGAATCGAACTTAATTCAATACCTGACCGACACTGACTATGGAAGTTCCGGTTCTCCCGTTCTGGATGATGATTTCAATGTGATTGCCATTCACAGTAGAAGAGTGGAAGACCCTAAAGCAAAAGGTAGTTGGTATAGAAATCAGGGCTATCGAATCAGTAAGATATATAAAAAGGTCAAGAAGTACTTAGACTATTAAATAGAGGTTGATAATCCGGAGCCTTACCAGGTCGAATATTAAAAAACAAGGTTATGGGAAAATCTAATGTATTAAAACGAATAATAGAGCAGCGGGTAAATATTGCTTTCTCCAAGGAACAGTACTACCATGCTTATTATCGCCTGAGAGACTTAAACATAAAGAAGCTCAGGCATAGAAGAATGCTGTTCAATGTATCTACAGGTATCGGCATTTTCATTCTATCTGGTTTATTGGTACACGTGATGGACAGTGATGGACAGGCTTTTCTCATTATCTCGCTGGTTTTGTCACTTACTTCTGTTTTTCTAAGCATTTACATAGCAACACTTCCTGAGATAAAAGACCCATTCGAATACCTGCAGAGAGCGGAGGGGCTCAATGTGTTATACAAACAAATAAAGACGCTTGAAGCAAAGGTCAAAGATGGATGTGTAGAAGATGACTGCGAGTTAAGTGAATTTTTGGAAGAGATCGATGATAAATCAAAAGTACTTTATAATAACCCTTTACCTATGGAAAATGAGGACTATGAGGCAGCCCAAAAAAACATCAAGAATAACAATCTCACTTATACCGACGAAGAACTTCAAAACACCTGATCCATGCGCAAACTCACCTTCACACTGAAACAACATACGCCGCTTATTCATTTTCAATTGGAAAAGGATGCCAGTTTTAGGGCAACTGAGTTAAAGCCGAAACTGGATAAATACCTATATCAAAATGCCGGGGTAAAGGATAGTTGGAAACTGAAAGGACAGGAGGCAATAGATTATAAAGTCAGGATTGACTCGAAAGGTGTTGAACTGACTGAAATTACGGGAAGTGACAAGGTGCCTATGTTCTTCGGTAACATGGGTGGCGAATATGAAAAACACCCCAAGTATCTGTCTTTTACGCATGAGCCTATTTTGATCACCTTTTTCTCTTTCAACGCGGAAGTGCTGAACGCTATCAAACAGCACTTTGGTGCATTTTTGATGACGGTCAATTTCGGTACCAGGCAATCCAAAGGTTTTGGCAATTACTTGCTCAAGGATCAACCTCATGAAGCGCTCGACCAGTATTTTGATCTGACTTTTCAGTTAAGCATCGAGCCTAACGCTAGCCTGGACAATCTCTTTTTTCGAGGAAATGGCCACAACAAAAGTGATCAATTGAAAGGCTGGATACGGTTGATGGGACAGGTTGACATATTCTACAAAAGCCTGAGAAGTGGCATTAACCGGAAAGATGGACAGAAAGGAACCGTATTCTACATTAAGCCAGCCATTTTTCACTATGCCAAAGATGTTCTCAAGGTTCAGTGGGACAAGAAATCGATCAAGGAACGGTATGTTTCCCAGGAGTTGAGAAAGCAATTGAACAACCACCCCAATTCTGATGTGTTGCACTTTGAGTCTGGAACAACCAATGGACATCATGTATTGCTAAAAGACATCTTTGGACTGAGCTCTGAAGAGAGCTGGCGTTCTTACTCAGCCAAAGTATCCAAAGAAAACCGTCAGATCAAGAGATTCAGATCACCGTTGTTGTTCAAACCGGTACAAGTATCCAGGAATCGGTACTTGATAGGGGTTAAGCACTTTGATGTAGATCCAGCTTTCCTCAATCAGGACTTTCGTATCAAGTTCGGGCATCAAACCGGACTGACTTTAAGAACACCAGGGCAATTCTCCTGGCCTGATTTCTTCAAGTACCTCAAAACGCAAATGCCTGACGTCAATCAGCGATCCAGGTCAGACCAGAAGGTCGCCGCACAGCCTGAATACCAAGTATTGAAAGCGATATACGACCAGCTATAAACGCAAATGATCATGAAAAACTATTGTGGAATAACCATAGGCCCTATCTATAAGACGCTGAGTGCGGCTCGTAAAACACGAGAGCTTTGGTCTGGCAGCTACCTGTTTTCTTACCTGATGAAGCAGTTGCTCATAGCACTGGTCAATAAGAAAGCCAATGTCATTTTACCATACACCGGGGTAGTTGAGTTGGATGAGAAAAGCATCAACTTATTAAAAGACAAGTTAGAGGCAGGACTTTTCCCTGATCGCTGTGTGATAGAGATGGGAGAGGATATGTCGTTTGTTGATGTGAAGGAGATAATTGAGACCGTCACAGGGACATTAATTGATCACATTATCCGTCACCTGGAAAAAAGTGGTAAGACAGAGGTTTCCAGAGCGAAGGCAGAAATCTACTTCAGTAATTATGTACAAGTGTATGCCACCAGTCGGCCTTTTGATGATCAGGTGCTATACCGCGATGTAGTGAAGGGCCTGTTTGCCTCATTGGACGTGCTGGAGCTGCAATCGAAGGTCATACCTAAAGAAACCCAGTCTTATATCTACCAGTTTATGACCACTTCCAGTTTCAGGGCTGGGGGCCGACTTTCCTTCTTGAAGGAAGATGCCGGCCTCAGTGCAGAACGGTTTGAATCGGTAATCGAGATAGCAGCCAAGGAACTGATAACTGAAGAAGGAAAAGAGGCTTTTTATGCCAAAATGAAGCTCAACGATCAGGACAATGAAGAGGATCTCATTGATGCTTTAAAGGCGGGAAATGAAAAAGCCTATCGCACCCACCATAAGTATGTAGCGATTGTCCATGTCGATGGCGACAACTTTGGTGCTTTTATCAAATCATTGGACAATGAGGCTTACCTGACATTTACCCAATCCTTGGCGCGGTTTTCATTAAAGGCCAACAGGCTCATACAGGACTTTGGTGGACAACCGGTGTATTTAGGAGGGGATGACGCCCTCTTCTTTGCCCCGGTGCGAAATGGGGATCAGAATGTATTCACCCTACTGGATCAGATAGATGATGCTTTCCTTGTAGCATTCGACGCATTCAAGCAACAAGGAAAATCAATCCCCACTTTATCAGCCGGGGTAGCTGTGCATTATTACAAACATCCGCTTACTGAAACATTGGAAAAATCCAGTGAGCTGTTGTTCAGTACCGCCAAGGGATTTAAAACACAAAATGGTGAAGGAAAGAATGCTATTGCCATTGAGGTAGAGAAGCACAGTGGTCAGAAGTTCAATGCGGTCTTTAGTAAGTCAAACGGGCAGGATTCACCTTACTATCATTTCAAGGCCATGCTCAAGGAACATATCGATGATGGTATTTTCCTGAATTCTGTCATTCAACAGATGAGGCAACACCAGGCGCTGCTTGGTCAGATGGGGGCTGACTTGCTCAAGGTCAATCACTTTGTGGATAACCAGTTCAATGAGAACGTCCATAAGGATCCGCCTTTCAGCTTGTTTCTGAAAAGCCTTAAAGACTTCGTGCCCAGGATCTATAGTGCTTACCCTGCGCCCATAGCGGCTACAGAGATAGATCAAAGATCCTTCGCCCTTTACGGAGGATTGCGGTTGGTGAAATTTTTAAACCGAGACGACAATGAGTAATTACAATTATGAAATCAGGCTGAGGCCGGTAGAGAATTACTTCTTTGGTGGCGAACGGACGTTTGGAGAGGCCGGGGACAAACAAAGAAATTATTTTGCTGTGTCCAACTTTTACCCTCAACAAACCGCTTTGCTAGGGCTCTTAAGGTACCTGCTATTGGAAGATAACCAGTTGCTGCCTTTGAAAGATCACAAGGCGGAAGCTGCATCCGTTATTGGCGCGCGTTCCTTTGACGTTACGCAAGACGTGGTACAAGACTTCGGGGTGATCAAATCCCTTTCTCCACTCTTTCTAAAGAAGGAAGATGAGGTATATCGCTTTGCCCACCCTTTGGATCAATTGAGATTGGAGACAGATACAGGTGGTGAGGTGCTAGGTGCCAATGGTCAAATTGATGACCTTATCCAGTTGGCTGGTTTTGATGTTAAGACCTATTATCCGGATTGCCTGGTTGCTGAGAACGGAACGTGCGTGAACTATGACAAGGTGTTTTCTACTCGAGAACAGATCGGTATTCTAAAACAATCTGAGAAAGAAGGCTTTTTCAAGCAGCGCCTTTGCCAGTTATCAGAAGGGTGGGATTTCGTATGCTATGGACTATTAGAAGGAGATTTTCGGTTATCGGAAGATACCAAAGTGAGCTTTGGTGCAGAACGAAAGCAATTCTTCGTTAAGATCAAATCCATTGAAAGCAATAACCTGCCTTCCTTTTTAACACCATCGGATGGTGATGAAAAGCTCACCTTGTTGAGCGATGCGTTGGTAGACTCATCCATCTATGATCATTGCCGTTTTTCGCTTTCTGATACGGTTGAATTTAGGAGTGGTAAAATGGCGTATGACGGTGCGAAATATAGCAAAGATGAATACCGCAGTAATAAACACAACCTCTTAAAAAGAGGCGGCATTCTAGTGCCAAAAGACGGCCAGATGGCTGCCCTAGAATTGGTGCTGAATCAGAATGAGAACTTCAGCAACATAGGCTTTAATCAGTATTTCAAATCAAACCTTTGACCCATGATAAAGACAATTAATTTCTACAGCATTCGTAGCCTGACCAACCTGCACGTGGGTAGTGGTGACAACAACTACGGTGTGGTAGACAACCTGGTACAACGAGATGTCAATACGAACTTGCCTACCATCCATTCATCCAGCTTGAAGGGTGCCTTAAAAGAGTTTTTTGGCTATACAGATCCATCGATCATCTCTACTGTGTTTGGTGATAGCGATCATGCCGGAGAATGGCAATTTCTCTCTGCCGACCTGTTGTCAAGACCCCTGCGCAGTGACAAGCTGCCATACTTTCATGCCACCTCTCCGGAAGTGTTGAGTGGATTGGCCCATAAGTTTGCCAATATGGGGTTGGATGTTCCAGCGGGATTGCAAGAGTTGGCGCAACTTGAGGTAGAAAGAGATACACCCCTCGTATTCAATGAAGCGTATCGGGAAGCCATCATCGAGGAGTTGGACTGGCAGGCGGAGTATAGGCCCACCGAAGCATCATTAGACTGGATATCGAAAGTGTTTGGTAAAAACCTTGTATTGGTGCACAACACGGATTTCAGGAATTTAGAACTCCCCGTGATTGCCCGAAACTACCTGGAGAATGGGGAAAGCAAGAACCTCTGGTATGAAGAGGCGGTGCCGTATGATACACGCTTTGGTGTGTTCATCGTGCAATCAGAAAACTGTGAGGAGGCCTTTAATCAGGCATTGTCCAACAATGTGCAGATAGGGGCTAATGCCTCTATAGGATATGGATTGTGCAAGTTGACCAATGAATCTGCACTTCTAACACCCGCCTAGCCATGAAGCAGAAAATTGAAAACCTCATTCCCATGGCCTTTCGGGCGGTGGAAGATAAGCTCGCCACCAACGGGCAGGTGAGCCGCCAGTACAATGGGTACATTGCCTCTTTTGGCGCTTCAGTAGTGCAATCGGGTATGATGGCCGCTTTGGTGTTCAACCATCGGGCAGAAAGCCGGTCGGAGCGAGATAGAAAGGCACTAATGGATGCCATTTTTGAAGTGATCAAATCCATGGAAAAGCGCACCATAAACGAGAACCGTTTGCTGGATTACTATAAAACCAGGTTGGTTGACAAGCGTATGCTAAAGCTCAACATCATGGATGCGGCGGCTGCTATTAAACTGGTGATCCGCACCTTTAAATTGGTAGAAGAATCGACAGTAAGAGATAACACAAACTAACATGGGAACAGCAAATATTGGTTGGCTATTCTACCGGGATTACTTTCAGGGGCTTGAGCAGCGGGATGGCCTTGATTATTCTGTGAAAAGCGAGCGTATTGCCCGGCAAGGCTTGCCCACGGAGCAGAGAGCTACCCTGGAGGTGGCACATACTTTTGAGTTGAAGACTACCTACCCCGGCCTGATATTGGGTAGTGGCTACCAGCATGAAACCGGTGGTGACGGAGAGTTCAAGATCGGATTCTTCTTTGACTACACTACCGGTTTGCCCCAGGTGCCCGGCTCTTCTGTAAAAGGTTTGTTGAGGAGTGCTTTTCCCTTTCATACCAAAGATCTGGGAGAAAGCTTTAGGAAACCGCGCATTGCGTTTATCCAGGATCTGATCAAAACCATAGCTGGTGTGACGGTCAGTGAGTTGGCTGTCCAACAACTGGAAGAGGAGATTTTTGCCGGGATAGACCATACCGGTGAAAAACCGGATAAAATGAGCATGTACCAAAGAGATACGTGTTATGATGCTTGTATTTCAGGTCTAAATTATGGCGCTGGGAACAGGCCGATTATGGCCAGTGACTATGTAACGCCCCATAAACAGCCTCTGGATAATCCCATCCCACTGATGTTTCTAAAAGTGCGGCCAGAGGTGATCTTTAAGTTCCACTTTGCCCTCAAGGATAGCAAGGTGATACCGGAACTAACGGCCACCCACAAATTGCAATTATTCAAGGAGATCATTCTGGCCTTTGGCATTGGGGCTAAAACCAACGTTGGCTATGGGCAGTTCACATCCGATCTGACCATTAAAGATACTATTATAGCATCGCCGGATACTTCTGAACCAGAAACCCTGGTAGTAAGGAAGCCGAAAAGGCAATTCGAAGCGACGATACCCCAAGAGGCTTGGAAAGCATTGAAATCAGGAAAACAGTTTAACGGAGAGATACTCGAGATCAACGACGAATACGTTTTAGTTGGTTTCAAGCCAGGAAAGAAACAATGCATCATTCGCAAAAATTATAAGACCATTAGAAAGACGGACAAGACTCGGGTAGCATCCATTGAGGAATTGGATGAAGGCGATGAAGTAACCATAAACATTAACCGGGACTATCAACCCGGAACTGATCTGAATTGTAGTGTAAAACTCAAGAATAAATGACAATGAAATCCATCCCCCTCACCAACATCACCTTTGACTTACCCATCTATCCTAAACTGCTGAGGAAGTTTCGCGGTGCAGTGATAGAAAATGTGATGCAACACAAGCCAGTATTTGAAGCCGCCGGAGTCAATACAGAGATATTCCATAATCACAAAGAACAGGTAGCTGTTCTGGAGGGCGGCGAAGACCCCCTGCCTCCCGGTGCCGACCGATTCTATGATTACCCGCTGGTGCAGTATAAAGTGAGGCACCGCAAGGCCGGCATCCTGGGCATTGGCAAGGGCGCACAAGCCATACAATTGTGGCTTTCCATGGCAGGGGAACACCTTACTGTGGATGGTCAAGAAGTGAGCCTGGATGTGAAGTATCACCATCATAGCCAATGGAAGCCCGGACTCCTGGAAGAAGTGAAATTCTACCGCATCAACAAATGGCTGCCCTTTAACAAGAAAAACTACGACCTGTGGCGGCAAAGCCCCCGGTTGACGGACAAAGTAAAGCTGATGGAGAAAGTGATCTGGGGACACCTTTTCCACCTCGGGCAGGGCTTGGAAATTGACATCCCTAAGGACGGCCTGGAACTCTACATGAGCACCATCGACCTGCAGACCTACCAAGACAGCTTTGGCATCAAAAAACTAGCCTTCGACATCACTTTTGGCACCAACCTCAACCTACCCGACGAGATCGGACTGGGCCAGAATGTCAGCATCGGCTTCGGCAAGGTACAACGCATATCAAAGCAACAACCCGCCTGATCATCCAAGGCGAAAGTTCTTTGACGTGTTGTTTTTTTAGACTTAAGACATAAGACAAAAGAGGTAAGACTTCTAATGTCGGTGGTGTCATTGCGATGAAGGAGGAACGACCGAAGAAGCAATCTCGTTTTTGATTGCGAATAGTGGGATATACCTTGGGTAAGTAGATGTTAGATATGCAAAGTTAAACGTCAGCAGCTCAGCGTCATTCCGCGATGAGTGACGAAGGAACGAATTCGGGGAATCTATCGCCTGCCATGACCGTAAAGTCCCTCAAAGTTTGTTTTGTCTATAGTTCAAATATGGGCTTGCTTTATAACTATCTGTAAATCAGTGAAATGATTGGGGGTCTACTGTGACATGCTTCTATTTGAAAGGTGACCACAACGCCATTAACTGTGCTAATTCTTCACCTACCACTGTGACATGCTTCTATTTGAAAGGTGACCACAACGAAGGGATCGTTGGCAGGTAATACCACACCACTGTGACATGCTTCTATTTGAAAGGTGACCACAACATAAATAGGTAATTAAGCCCCAGCCCAAACACTGTGACATGCTTCTATTTGAAAGGTGACCACAACATGCATTTGAGGCTGTAATATGTTGCTTTCACTGTGACATGCTTCTATTTGAAAGGTGACCACAACATTACCGTTGAATTGCAATTTACAGTCCCTTCTATAAGCTAAGTGTCTACTGAATAAGTGACTGAAACTATCTGTTTTTTTCTAGGCGCGCGCCACCATTGGTTGAAGTGAGTGTCTACTGAAGGGGTGACTTAAACTCCATGTCTGTATTGTTTAAATATAAGTGATTGTTGAAGTGAGTATGTACTAGAGGGGTGACAAGGTTAGACGTTAGATATTAGATGGGAGAAGTTAGATTTTTAGGTAGTGCCCCGGAGACCGGGTTTGCC
>JBCBSS010000192.1:0-12079 GCA_039819065.1 Bacteroidota bacterium | reverse complement strand
TATCCGATGCTTTGTCTAAACTTCGTAATAACCTAAGACAAAACTTGGTTTTTGGTGAGTTACTACCTGATTTTTTTACGCTTAAGGAGCTACAGGAGTTGTATGAAAACATCCTGGAGGAACGATTGGATAGAAGAAATTTCAGAAAGAAAATCCTTCAAATGGACCTACTCATTCCCACGAATCACAAGAAGGCAGGTGTGAAAGGTGGTCCAGTGCTATATAAGAGAAAATAGTGAAAAATTCGTTGGCTCGAAAGTTGTAAATTTTCCTTTCTGTGTATAAATTACACAGAAGTAAAATTCATTAAATAGGCCTCGCTGAAAAAGTCTCAGTTATGCCAAATGCAAGGCTGCCGAAGGAAGATGTATGCCAATACTTCGATCTGAGGGCAACGCAGAATATGGCATGACAGAGACTAGTGCAGAAAATCGAGACATCGAGATTTTCTAATGCATGAGATGTGAGCCTAACGACTAGAAACCTTGCGCTGGCTGAAAAACTAAAGTACCATGAGACAGTTTAAAACGTCAAAATGGCACCGCTTTTATATTTCTACACGTTTTTCAGCAGGCCTTAAATAGAGCTGATATGAAAAATAAAGTTGTGACATTTGGTGAGATCATGTTGAGGCTAGCCCCTCCCGGATTTCTAAGATTTTCTCAAGCCAATTCCTTTGATGTGGTTTATGGTGGTGGTGAGTCCAACGTAGCCGTATCTCTGGCGAATTATGGCGTACCAGTGAATTTTGTAACGCGCTTACCGAAGAATGATATCGGAGAATGTGCTCTGATGGAAATGCGTAAGCGAGGGGTCAATACCGAAAATATAATTTTTGGTGGAGACAGGTTGGGTATTTATTTTCTTGAAACAGGTGCCGTGAGCAGAGGCAGTAAAGTGGTCTATGACAGAGCCAATTCAGCGATGGCCGAAATCGAAGCGGGCATGATAGATTGGGAGAAAGTATTCAATGGAGCCGCCTGGTTTCATTGGACAGGAATAACTCCTGCCATCTCCCAAGGTGCCGCGGATGCTTGCTTAGAAGCAGTGAAATATGCCTCTGAAAAGGGAATTACCATATCTACAGACTTAAACTATCGGGCTAAACTATGGAAGTATGGTGGTGATCGAGAAGCGATTATGACCGAACTAACTTCTTACTGTGATATCATTCTTGGCAATGAGGAAGACGCTGAAATGCACTTTGGAATCAAGCCAGAAGGGATAAGTGTTCAGACGGAAGGGCATAATGTAAAAGCGGAAGCCTTCCTTTCGGTTTGCCAGCAAATGATGGAAAAATTCCCAAGGGCAAAAAAGGTGATTACTACGTTAAGGGGATCTATATCAGCCTCACATAACACTTGGGCTGGCGTACTTTATGACGGGAAGAAATTGTATGAAACCACTCAATATCAAATTACCGATATCGTAGATCGTGTAGGTGGCGGAGATTCGTTCATGGGAGGCTTGATCTATGGACTTTTAAAATACCCTGATGATGATCAGAATGCATTGGATTTCGCTGTGGCCGCCTCTTGTCTAAAACATACGATCAAAGGAGATGCGAATTTGGTCACTGTTGCGGAGGTAGAGAAACTTATGGGTGGAGATGCTTCTGGCAGAGTAGCCAGGTAGTCTCCGTTTTTCATTGATATGAGTTACTAGAATCTTCCTATTGAGGATGTCCTTAATATGCTGAGCAGACATGAGTAAAAAAATTGTGACTTTCGGTGAAGTTATGATGCGATTTTCGCCTCCAGGGTTTGCCAAATTTTCGCAAGCGACTACTGTTGAATTAGCCTATGGAGGAGGTGAAGCCAATGTGGCGATTTCATTAGCTTATTTCGGAATGGATTCGTTCCACGTCACACGATTTCCGGATAATTTAATAGGAAGATCAGCAACCCAATATTTAAGACACCACTGGTTGCACACCAAGTATGTAAAGTACGGGGATGGCAGAATGGGGAAGTACTTTTTGGAAAAGGGAGCCGTACATCGGCCCAGTGAAGTCGTTTATGAACGTGACAGTTCTGCATTTTCGAAAATAAAACCAGGCATGTTTGACTGGAAGCGCATTCTTAGAAACGCGGACTGGTTTCACTGGACTGGGATTACTCCCGGAATTTCGGAAGGTGCTGCTCAAGAGTGCCTTACCGCCATAAAAACAGCTAATGAACTTGATGTCCCTGTATCTGTCGATGTACATTCAAGGAAGAATCTGTGGCAATATGGAAAGTCGAAAATGGACATCATGCCCGAGTTGGTCGGTGGATGTGATGTGATAATAGCCAGCCCTTATGATATGCAAGAGAACCTAGGTGTAGCCATCGACTCGGATGATCTTTCTTCTGCTTCTGAAAAACTTAAACACTTATTTCCAAGAGTAAAAAAGGTCGTTGACAAGAAACGTGAAGCACTAAGCGCCTCGCACAATCGGATTCAAGGGTTTATATGGAATGGCATGGAAATACTCGCTTCTCCTTCTCTTGATGTTACGCACATTGTGGATAGGGTGGGTACTGGTGATGCTTATGCTGCCGGCATAATCTATGGACTTTTAAACCTAGAAGATGATCAACAGGCGGTAAATTTTGCAGCAGCAGCATGCGCTTTGAAACATACGGTTGAGGGAGATGCAAACGTAGTTGCTGTAGATGATGTAAAAAATTTGGTTGAAGGAAATACTTCAGGAAGAATTAAAAGATAATATAATGGCAAGGTTTTCAAGAATTCATGTGTTTAATGAAATGCAACGGACTGGGCTAGTGCCTCTGTTCTATAATGCGGATGTAGAACTAAGTAAGAAGGTATTAAAGGCCTGTTATGACGGAGGGGCACGTTTACTCGAATTTACAAATCGTGGAGATTATGCGCATGAGGTTTTTAATGAACTAAATAAATATGCAGAACAGGAATTACCCGAGATGATTCTTGGAGTAGGCTCGGTTACTGATGCTGGCGCTGCTTCCTTGTACATGCAGATGGGAGCAAATTTTGTAGTTACACCTGTTTTGAGAGAGGATATCGCTTTGGTTTGTAATCGTAAGAAAGTCTTATGGTCACCAGGGTGTGGCTCGCTAAGCGAAATAGCACGCGCTGAAGAACTGGGTTGTGAGTTAGTGAAGCTGTTTCCCGGAGGTACCTACGGTGCTGGGTTTGTTAAGGCTATTAAAGGTCCTTGTCCTTGGACTAATATAATGCCTACTGGCGGGGTAGCACCTACTGAAGAAAATCTAAGGGGATGGTTTGATGCGGGTGTGACGTGCGTTGGAATGGGCTCAAAGCTGGTATCTAAGGAAGTTTTGGCGAATAAAGATTTTGACGGACTCACTGAAACGGTAAGGCAAACACTCTCATTGATCCTACAGATTCGAAGTAAGTAGTATTACAAGAGGAACACCTGGTAGAAGAGCCAGTATCAGTATTTGGTACTTAGAGCTTTAGCTAAATCAAGATCCTTATGTAATCATGTAATCTCATGATAGATGAAGCTCTTTCGCCGTCATTTGAGCTTCTACAACCAACCTTTTGAAAATGGGCAAGAAGTGAAGCGCAGCGAAATCCCGGTGAAACCATATTGAGGACACCGACATCGGGATGCCCATAAGCAAGTCTAACAAACTGAATTTTCTTATGATTTCTATCGGAATTATTTGAAATCCAAAAAAAGATCAAAATTTATTTGGAACGATCGTTACAAAATTATACCTTTATCATACTAAATCAAGATAATGCCACGAAACGAAGTATTTGATCGGGATGAAGTGATAGAAAGCGCAATGAACCTTTTCTGGAAGAAAGGATTCAACGGTACTTCAATGCAAGATCTTGTGGATGCAACCGGACTGGGAAGATCAAGCATTTACAACTCTTTTGGGTCGAAAATGGATTTTTATCTCACTGCGCTTAACCGTTACAATGCGCTCAATGCAGAGGATTTTAGAAAGGCCTTACTTGATTCATCTGATCCGCTGGAAGCGATAGAAAACATATTCTACGCAGTACTAGCTCAGACTTTTAAAGATGACGAAAGCAAGGGTTGCTTTATCGTCAATTGTAAAACAGAAATGTTTAATGCTGACACTGGAATTAACCGGTGGTTAGCTAGTAACCAGGAGGATTCTTTAAACATGTTTGAAGAGCTAGTGAAAAAAGGACAGTATGAAGGGTTGATTAATAAGAATGGAACTGCTAAAGATTACGCCTATTACCTGTACAGCAATTTGCAAGGTTTACGTGTGTCCTCCATTAGCATCAAGAACCATGATATTTTAGACAGCATTATAAAAAATAGTTTAGCCACTTTATCAACTTAAATTTTTTTATTCTTATTTGTAACGATCGTTACAAATGAATTTACAACTAAAGCAAACACAATGAAATCAATTAATCTATTAGGCAGAAGTCTGTTCGCACTGATGTTCTTTATGCCTGCCTTGAACAAAATCTTGAATTTTTCCCAAGTCCAGCAGATGATGGCGTCAAAAGGAATGCCTTTGACCGGCTTTCTGTTGGTGGGTGCTATTATCCTATTGCTGCTAGGCTCCTTTTCCTTAGCTACAGGATTTAAGAGTAAAATAGGTGCTATCCTGCTCATCATTTTCCTTGTTCCAGCTACATTAATTTTTCACACCGATTTTGCAGACCCGAATCAAATGATTCATTTCCTTAAAAATCTGGCGTTGATCGGAGGACTTCTTCTAATCTATGTAAACGGTACCGGTGCATTCAGTTTGGACAACCGGAAAATATCCACGCAGTAAATTTTTTTAATTAATAATGTAACGATCGTTACAAATAGTCAAACCAATTAAACACATAATAAATACTAATCAGATGAAAAAATTAATTGTATTATCAATCGCGTTATTCTTAGCTATGCCCACCTGGGCACAAAGCCCTAAATCAGCAGAAAACTTAATTTTCAATAAGGATCAAGTCTTGTTTCTGGCAGACTCTTATGGAGGTCAAATCTTCGCCTATCCACTGAAGGAAGCTGCTCAGAAAGAGCCCGTTTCTTACAATGTGAGATCACTGGATTCCAAATTAGCAGATGCCCTAGGTACCTCCAGAGATAAGATATCCATTAAAGATCTAGCCGTTAATCCCATATCAAAAAATGCCTACGTAGCTGTACACAAAACGGTAGGTAAAAAAGTGTACCCATTGGTGGTGAAAGTTAGCCCAAATGGGAAGGTGTCAAATTTTGACTTGTCCAAGAATGCGCACACTTCCTATGCTGTAAACGATGCACCAAAAACGGACTTGGTTTTCTGGAAAGAACAGTCTCTTAGAAGTATGACCTTCACCGATATGGATTATCACAATGGTAAACTATATGTAGCAGGAACGTCCAACGCTGATTTCGATGCCTCCCTTCGCGTCATCAACTACCCTTTCAGGAAAGGGAAGCAAAACACTACCACTTTAGAAGTGTATCACGCTGTGCACAACCAAATGGAGACAAGATCGCCAATTCAAACACTGGATATCGTCAACCTTGCGGGAGAGGACTACGTGCTAGCCGTTTACACCTGTACGCCATTGGTATTGTTTCCATTGGAAGACGTTAACAGAGGTGGTCATCTAAAAGGTAAAACCATTGCAGAGCTTGGCTACGGCAATACACCATTAGATATCAAATCATTTAGTGCTCAAGATGCACAAGGTAATGTCAACGAAGTTTCATTGATCATAAACAAGTCAAGAGGACCAATGCTGATCAATAAAACAGAACTTGAGGCTAGTGCTAAAAAAGACGGTCTTTCTACCCCGGCCGGCTTCAATGCTGCAGGTACTCCTTTCTGGCAACCGGCTATAGGAGGGGTTTATCAACTCGAAGATCTTGATGCTGCTCATTTGCTTACACTCAGAAGGAATGTTGAGAATGGGGAAACGGAAATGATGTCTTACATGAAGGGGTTTTACTTCCGCTTAACAGACCATGTGAGCGATTACATCTATCCTGATTATCAATACACTGAAGCAGGAGAGATGTGGAGACCTGTACAAAACATGCTAAAAATAGACGAAGGATATCCTGAAACTGTCGTCAATAAATAACTAAACCTCAAACCTCTAAGTGGACTTCAAGATGGCCTTAAGATCAATTTATCTCATGTTGTGGATTTTGGGTAGTTCCCTCTTCTACAGTCCACTTTTTGGACAGTCAGAAACATTGGAACCTGTCGTTTTTCTCCAGCAAAGTGAATTCGAAATTGAAGGGATCAAGTTAAACAACTCGTCCCAATGTTCTGACTTCCAGTTATTCGTCAGCAAAACTTCAAGTGTTGAAATACTGGGAGAATGGTATTATGATAAGGGTGAAGCGAACTTTCACCCTTCACAACCATTAGATGCTACAAATACTTATTTCATAAGGTACAGGGATAAACATGACCAGTCCAAATGGTTAAGTCTTACCTCTTCTGCTGACCTAAAGGCTCCTACACCTGAAGTAGTGAATATCTATCCCACTGCAGATCAATTACCAGAAAATTTACTTCGGTTTTATCTGGAATTTTCCGAACCGATGCTTGAAAATGAATTTCAGCGATTCGTTGAGATCTTAGATGAAAACGGCAATAAAGTCGCGGCGCCATTTTTGGGTAGTAAATCGGAGTACTGGGATAGGGATCATTACAAAATAACGCTCTTTTTTCATCCCGGTAGAATCAAAACAGGATTGAAAGCCAATGAATTACATGGCAGGCCATTGAAGGCAGGCCATTCCTATACCCTACTGGTGAAGCCAGGCTGGAAGTCACGCGAAGGTATACCTTCTGAAACGTCATTTTCAAAGAAATTTAGCATTACAGAAGAAAGAAGATCAAAAATTGACCCGAGCAATTGGCAGGTAAATCTGCCGAAGCTCAACTCGAGGGAGCAATTGATCATTGACTTCGGCCAATCATTAGATCATATCAATGCGCTTACTTTCATAGTACTGCAAGATCAGTACGGTCAAGAGATAGAGGGTGAAATCACCTTAAGGGAATCAGAATCCATTTGGGAGTTTACCCCTACCCTTCCCTGGCGAGAAAATGCACTTACGATCATCTGTGATAAGACTTTAGAAGACGTCAGTGGAAATAACCTGATTGGTGCATTTGACACCGAGAAGCTAGCACAAATCACAGCTGCTAATAAAGAGAAAACACACAGGATTCCATTAAACCTAAAATAAACAAAGAAAGGACACCGTGATGCACAAGTTCAAATTACTTATCCTTCCCATATTCACCATGCTTGCCGTAAGCGGCTATGCACAGGAAATAGTATCGGATAGGCCAGCTGTTGTGAATACGCCGCCAATTCCGGTTGAAATTCTTCCAGGCCATCGTTCATTTTTCTATCAACATGTCATCAGTAAAGACATCTTCAATGATAAATTCAACTTCTTCAATATCTCTGCTTTTGATGCGGAATACGGTAGTGACCCTACCAATGAATTTGTGATAGCCAGCTTTTTCTCATATAAGCTGAGTAAAAGCATATCAGCGGGGGTTATGGGACAAATCATCCCCAAAGGAGCGTCGGTTTTTTTGGGAGCCAAATACAATCTGGTCAGAGAAGATTTTCTTCTCGTTGTTTTTCCTTCTTACCGAATTACCGCAAACCAGGTATTCTCGCAATTTGCACTGGTAGAATACCGGCCAAAAATTAGCAATAAGGTGAATGCTTACTTCCGGACTCAGCTACTGGCAGAAACTGATGGTGATGAACTTACCAGAGGGTTTCAACAATTGAGAGCAGGAATACAAATTAAAAACTCTCAGTTTGGCCTTGCAGCCAATTTCGACCAGTTCGCCGGTGACCGACCTTCTGTTGACAACTTCGGTGTGTTTTTCAGACTACTGATATTTTAAGTATCACACCCCTTCCAACACAATAAACAAACTAAAAAATGAAATCTCATTTAATCACGCTTTCACTAGTGGCTATGATATCTTTTGCAGCTAAGTCACAAATGCCTTCTCAAAAAAATGTCATCGTCAACCAAACTAAAATAGCTTACTATGAGCAAGGTAAGGGCGAGACGATCTTACTGCTCCATGGTTGGCCACAAACCTCTTATGTCTGGAGAAAGATGTTTCCGGAATTTGCTAAGCAGTATAGAACCATTGCTATAGACCTACCGGGGAATGGCAATAGTGGAGAGGCTTCTGCCTATGATACTGAGCATATAGCGACTATTGTCAAAGGTTTCGTAGACGAGTTAGGCATTGATCAGTTTCATTTGGTGAGTCATGATATCGGCAGTTGGGTGGCCGTACCTTTTGCCAATATGTATGAAGAAAGCCTCAAAACCTTGACTGTAATGGAGGCTGGCATTCCAGGGCTTATTCCTAATGCATATTTCACTCCTGAAAATGCCAATAAGATATGGCAGTTTTATTTTCATTCGGTAAGCGACATACCTGAGTTCTTAACTAAAGGAAAAGAAAAGGAATATCTCGCCTGGTATTTCAATACCAAATCTCATGTGAAAGGCGCAATTACTGAAAAAGACCTCAATGTCTACTACAAGGCCTATAAAGGAAAAGGCAAGATGAAAAACGGCTTTGAATATTATCGGGCTTTCAGTAGAGACGCTCAGCAAAACCTGGCAGTCAAAACCAAACTTAACTTACCCGTTCTGGCCATAGGAGCGCAATACTCTGTAGGAGACAAAATGGGTGCCGCAATGAATAAAATGGCCACTCAGGTAACCTCTGAAGTGGTCATGGATTGTGGGCATTATATACCAGAAGAGCGGCCTAAGGAACTGGTAGCACTAATAGAAAAACTGATTTCGGGCAGTTGATCTATGCCATCGTAGATGGCCTTCCGAAAAATTTATTTCTCAAACCAAAAATCAATACAATGATGAATCTATTAAAATCAAAATACACATTCTTTTTGCTCATTTTCGCGATAACACTTGCCAGTTGCAACAATGAAGAAAATGAACTAGCCGTCCAGGAATTCGATTCTTGCCAAGGACAGGATTTTGCTATCACCGCACCTGATCCGAGTCACCCATGGACACCGAATGCCATTACTTTAATGTCTGAACAATTAGCTGATGGCATTTTTGCCATATATGATGAGAGGGGCGCTAATCCTGATCTGAACAATTACCCTGCTTTAGCTACCTCCGCTGGATTTGTGATAGGAGAAAATGGTGTATTTATGATTGAAAGTATGGCCAATCGTCAGTTGCTATGCCAGGTTTTTGACCTTATAAGAGCACAAACTGACTTACCTATTCTATATGTCGGCAATACCAATTCACATTTTGATCACAGCTTTGGTAATGCTTTTTTACCTGAAGATGTACAAGTAGTTCAACACGAAGGGACTGTAGCATTCAATGAAACCAGGTTCGAGGAGGAGCAGAACTTTGCATTAGGCATTTGGGGCACGGAACAAGGTCTCCAAGAGGCCACACCCCGACCAGCAGATGTTGCGGTGGACGACAATGGGTGGAGCGTAGATCTAGGCGGTATTACTGTAGAAGCCAAGTATTTCGGATTCGGCCAAACTGATGGTGATCTATTCTTTTACGTACCGGAAAGAAGGGTAATGTGGACAGGAAACTCACAACTTTCCGAAGCACCTGGCGTACCATGGTTATTGGAAGGCGGTGCAATGCCTTCCCTGGCTACTATGGCAGCAGTTAGGGATTTCCTACCAGAAGATGCCATTATCGTACCTGGGCATGGCCGACCCACCAGTACTGAGGCACTCGACTTTACTGTAGATTATTTGGAAACATTGATATCGGAGGTGCAGAATAGCATTGATGCAGGTAACGACCTGGAGGCTACCCAAGCAGCGGTACGAATGACAGAATTTCAGGGCTATTCTTTATGGGATTTCGTCCACACTACAGTCAATATACCTAACACTTTTAATGACCTACAATAAAAGTGTCTAAACAAGTCTGAAGAGTCTTTTTTCCGAATCTTTGATGATTCTAGAAGAGTCGTAGCATTATCACAAAACCTTTAACCTCACAACACTTACCTCGAGTGTGTGAGGTTATTTGGTATTTATGGTGCTTAAATACCCTTCCATTGATCACTGAATCAATGTGGAAGAAGGCGTATATGCAGCCATAAATCAATCACTGCCTTTCTATACCTCTCTTACTGATATCAACTATTTTAGCAAAAGTTTTAAAATGGTTGAACCTTTTTTACTAAACAGCGTTCAGTAGATTAACAACGTTATGGGAATAGCCGATAGAAAAGAACGAGAAAAGAAAGAAATGCGGGAGCTGATCTTAAAAACAGCAACCAACTTATTTATCGAAAAGGGATATGAAAAAACCAGTATGAGAAATATTGCCGAGGCCATAGAATATAGCCCTGCTACTATCTATCTCTATTTTAAAGATAAGAATGAGCTATTCTACGCGCTTAGCGAAGAAGGCTTTAGAAAGTTCTTCTCTTATCTGGGGCAAGTTTCTGATCAAATAAATCCTATTGAAAGACTGAAGATCTTGGGTAGAGCTTATGTCAAGTTCGCGCTTACCCACCCCGGATACTATGATTTGATGTTTATCCTAAGAGCGCCAATGGAAACAAGTCATACTGAAACAGGTTGGGAATTGGGCATGAAAAGCCATGGTGTTTTAACAGGTATTGTAGCCGATTGCATTAATGATGGACACTTTAAAGGTAAGAACCCCGAACAAGTTGCTTTTATGATTTGGTCGTTGGTGCATGGCATCGTTTCATTCAAAATAAGAGATCGGCTGAAAATGTACGAAGACCACGATCACGATGAGTTATTGTATGGGGCATTAGACGTATTTGATACCATGCTAGAGCGGATTTAAAAAAATTTTGACTTTTACTAAACACTGTTCATAATATTATTGATAATAATTAAAAGTATGATGTTCAACTATCAAAAAATGAGTATCCGGTTTATGCTCTGCACTATTTGGTTGTTGGTCTACGGGCCAAGTTTTAGCCAGGAGAGCGTATTGGAAGGCTATATCAGCCAAGGCTTAGAGAACAATAGTTCTTTTCTACGAGAGCAACTCAACACTAAGATCCAGGAAGAGGTGGTAAAGGAAGCCAATGGAAACTTCCTTCCCAATATCTTCTTTGACGCCTCCTATACACTAGCGGATGGAGGGCGAACAATCAATGTACCTGCCGGTGATTTGGTTAATCCAATTTATAGAGCCTTAAACCAAACCACTGGCTCAGATCAATTTCCTACTGATATCGCCAATGTCAGCGAACAGTTCCTTCCTAATAACTTTCACGAGACCAAGATTAGGTTGATCCAACCCATCCTCAACACCAGCATTCACCACAATTACCGAATTCAAACGTCAATGCTTTCGTCACAGGAAGCGAAGCAAAAGGCGTTGGAAAATCAGTTGATCAAACAGATCAAAATGGCTTATTACAACCATTTATCAGCTAAAGAACAATTGAGCATCTTGACGCAAACACGTGAGATTCTGGAAGAATTGCTTTCGGTTAGCCAAAAGCTCGTACAGAACAACAAGGCCACCAAAGACAGAATCTACGGTTCAAAAGCCGAATTGAGTCGTTTGGAAAGTCGCATTGCGCAAGCCGAGACACAATACAATACCTCCAGAGACTTCTTTAATTACCTACTCAATCGAGGTTTGGATGAGCCTATTTTAACTGACGAAGCCCTGATTGACAGTGAGTGGCTCAACACCGATCTCAGTGAGTTGCAAGTACTTGGCCTTGCTAAAAGATCAGAGTTGGCGCAGCTCAATTATGGGCTCGCCGCCAATGAAGCTTCCGTCAAGCTCAACAAAGGTTATATCATTCCGGATATCAACGTAGTGGCTGACGCTGGCTTTCAAGGGTTTGAATACACATTTGACCAAAACCAAGATTTCTGGTTTCTACGTTTTGGTTTAACCTGGCCCATATTCAAGGGAGGCCAGAACAAGAGTAAAATCCAGCAGTCTATTCTCAGAAAAGAGCAGATCCAATCGAACCTGGATGAAACCAAAAAGCTGATAGCATTAGAAATCTCTGAAGCCTTCTATTCTTATAAAGAAGCTTTGAAAACGCTGGAAGCAAGCCAATCC
>JBCBSS010000191.1:0-12375 GCA_039819065.1 Bacteroidota bacterium | reverse complement strand
TGACATTTTTAAATATTTATTGATGGCCCTGTTGGTACTTAAGAAGCCGATCAATACATATTTAAAAATGTCATTAGACGAACTTTACTGATAATGAGTAATAAAGAAAAACTAGCTTTTGGGAAAAAGAATTATGTGTTAATGCTTGTAGGCATTGTTTTCATAATTGTTGGATTCACTACTATGACGCTCGACACTGAAGATTATGGTTTTGGTTTCCTTGGCATCACATTGGGACCAATTCTAGTCATGATCGGGTTCATAATTGAATTTTTTGCAGTACTATACGATTCTAAAAAAGAAAAATGAGCATACTGGAGGCGGTTATCCTTGGGATTATTCAAGGGTTGACCGAATTTTTACCTATCAGCAGCAGTGGTCATATTGAACTTGGTTCACACATTCTAGGAGTAGAATCCAGCGACAACCTGCTATTTTCAACTTTCGTGCACGCAGCTACCGCGCTAAGCACTATTATCGTATTCAGAGCAGATATTCTAAACTTGGTCAAGGACATACTCAAGTTTCAGTGGAACGAGTCTACCGCATTTGCCGCTAAGATCATTGTATCAATGGTTCCCGTAGCGGTGATAGGGCTACTATTTGAAGAAGAAATAGAAAGCTTTTTCGGTGGTAAAATAGTGTTTGTAGCAGCCATGCTGATCGTAACTTCCATTCTCCTATCTGTCACCTATTTCAGTAAGAAAAATGAAGGTGATGTATCCTTTGTTAAGGCATTTATAATAGGTGTAGCGCAAGCTATGGCTATATTGCCTGGCATATCACGTTCAGGAGCTACAATCGCTACAGCGTTAACATTAGGAGTAGACAAAGAAAAAGCTACACGTTTTTCTTTCCTGATGGTTCTCATACCCATTCTAGGTGCCTCATTATTGAAAACAAAGGATATAATAGAATCTCCTGAAGCCATTGGTGACATCAGCATTTGGGCTTTACTAGCAGGTTTCGTAGCCGCACTGGTGTCTGGTATACTAGCCTGCCAGTGGATGATCAAAATAGTCAAAAAGGGCAAATTGATCTATTTTGCCGTTTATTGCCTGATAATAGGTTTAACTGTGATTATCATTTATAGCTAAGCTAATGTCAGAACAAACCGATGCTCAGGAAGGACGAATTCTTTTGGTTGATAAGCCATATGAGTGGACGTCCTTTGATGTAGTAAAAAAACTAAGAAATAAGCTTGGCGTTAAGAAAATCGGTCATGCAGGTACACTGGATCCCTTGGCAACCGGCCTTCTCATTTTGTGTACTAATAAGAAGACAAAACAAATTCAATTCATCCAAGACGAAGAAAAAGAATATACCGGCACCATGGTCATAGGTGAAACAACCCCTTCCTATGACCTAGAGACTGAGGTGAGCAATAAGAAAGACATTGCGCATATCACGGAGTCAGACCTAGTATCCGCCAAGGAAAAATTTCAAGGAGTAATAGCCCAGGTACCTCCAATTTACTCAGCCATAAAGGTTAAAGGAAAGCGTGCTTACGAAAGTGCCCGTAAAAATGAAAAGGTCGAATTAAAACCCAGAAATATAGAGATCAAGCTTTTTGAGTTTGAAGAGATAAATTTGCCAGAGATATCTTTCAGAGTAATATGCTCGAAAGGAACCTATATAAGGAGTCTGGCCAACGATCTTGGTGAAGAGTTAGGAGTCGGTGCTTACCTATCAAGTTTGAGAAGGGTAAGGATAGGAGACTATAGTATTGAAAACGCACAAACCATCGAAGCAATCGTTTAGATGAACATATACCACGGAATCGATGATTTCAAGCCCCTGAGCCATGCAGTGGTAACAAGTGGCACCTTTGATGGCGTCCATCTTGGACACCAGAAAATACTTACCAGAATCAAACATATAGCCCATAAGGAAGAGGGAGAATCGGTGCTGATCACTTTCTGGCCACATCCTAGAATGGTGCTTTACCCTGAAGAAGATACATTAAGGTTGCTCAATTCATTTGAGGAAAAAGCCGAACTACTCAAATCACAAGGAATTGACCACTTGGTAAGAATCCCTTTTACCAAGCAGTTTTCTCAATTGACATCGGAGCAGTTTATTCAACAGATATTGGTTGAAAAAATCGGTACTAAAAAGCTTGTCATAGGGTACGATCATCGGTTTGGAAAAAACCGCGAAGGTAGTTTTGAGCATTTAAAGGCGAATTCTACTAGGTATGGCTTTGAGGTAGAAGAAATACTGAGGCAGGATATTGACAAAATCACAGTTAGCTCTACCAAAATTAGAAACGCGCTGTTAGACGGAGATATTTCGACTAGCAAAGAACTACTGGGCCGACCTTACAGCTTGACAGGCAGAGTAGTACAAGGTGACAAACTGGGCCGGCAAATAGGGTATCCTACCGCTAATGTAGATATAGAATACAAGTATAAATTGATACCGGCTGACGGTGCATACGCAGTGCGTGTTAAAATCAATGGCGACCTGCATAATGGAATGATGAACATTGGTTTTAGGCCTACAGTAAGTGGTAAGCAGAAAACACTGGAAGTTCATTTATTCGATTTCGAAAGAGATGTTTATGGTGAATCAATAACGATTTTCTTTCATCAGAGAATTAGAGAGGAAGTAAAATTCAAGGATATTGAAGCCTTGAAAAGCCAGCTTGACCAAGATAAAGCGTTAGCGATTGAAATATTAAATAAGTAACTTTTCGTCTGTTAAACCCAATTAAAAGATATCGGAATGATCAATAAAGTTGTGAACAACGCCGAAGAAGCAGTTCATGGCATTCATGATGATATGACACTGATGCTCGGTGGTTTCGGATTGTGTGGTATTCCAGAGAATTGTATTAGTGCCTTGATCAAAATAGGTGTAAAAGGCCTCACCTGTATTTCTAACAATGCTGGTGTTGATGACTTTGGTATTGGGTTGATGCTTCAAACAAGGCAGGTAAAAAAGATGATTTCATCCTACGTGGGTGAAAATGCTGAATTTGAAAGACAATTACTTTCAGGAGAATTAGAAGTGGAACTACTGCCGCAAGGCACATTGGCAGAAAGAATCAGGGCTGGTGGTGCAGGGATACCTGCCTTTTTTACACCGGCTGGATATGGTACCGAGATAGCGGAAGGTAAAGAGGTAAGAGAGTTCCATGGGAAAAAATACCTGATGGAAAGTTGGTTGAAAGCCGATTTTTCGTTGGTTAAAGCCTGGAAAGGAGATACAGCCGGAAATCTAGTCTATAAGGGAACGGCCAGAAACTTTAACCCAATGATGGCCTCTGCCGGGAAGGTTACAGTAGCAGAGGTAGAGGAGTTAGTTCCTGCCGGTGAGTTGGACCCAAATATGATCCATACGCCGGGTATTTATGTTCAGCGTATTTTCCAGGGTAAGGACTATGAAAAACGCATCGAGCAGAGAACTACTACGCCAAGATAACCGGTACAAATCACCTCTCACGAAATTGATCAAGTAATCATGTTAGATAAGAAAGGCATTGCAAAACGGATAGCCCAAGAAGTAAAAGACGGATACTATATCAATCTTGGCATCGGAATACCTACGTTAGTAGCCAATTATATCCCGAAAGACATCAATGTGGTACTTCAATCCGAGAATGGATTGCTTGGGATAGGTCCGTTCCCTTATGAGGAGGATGTAGACCCTGACCTTATCAATGCAGGTAAGCAAACCGTTACCATGTTACCCGGATCATCCCTATTTAGTTCTGCGGAGAGTTTCGCCATGATCCGAGGTGGCCACGTGAACCTGACCATACTAGGTGCGATGGAAGTATCGGAGAACGGTGATATCTCCAATTGGAAAATACCTGGTAAAATGGTGAAGGGTATGGGGGGAGCAATGGATTTAGTCGCTTCCGCCGAAAATATCATCGTAGCCATGCAACACAGGAGTAAATCCGGTGAGTCTAAACTGCTCAAGGCGTGTAGCCTACCCATAACCGGTATCAATTGTGTCAAGAAAATAATAACAGATATCGCTGCATTAGATGTATTACCTGAAGGTGGTTTTAAACTATTAGAAAGAGCACCCGGGGTATCTGTTGAGGAGATTCAGTCTGCCACAGAAGGAAAGTTAATTATAGAAGGAGAAATACCTGAAATGCAGATTGACTGATTTTAATACTATAACGATTACCATTTCTTAATACCAAACCAGCTTTACATGCCGCAATCAAAAATAAAATTTGATATACAATTGGATGAGGATAATGTTCCTGAGACAATCCATTGGGACGCCTCCGACAGACCAAAAGATCAGAATACGGAAACCAAAAGTATCAGCATAGCGCTCTGGGATGATGCATCGAAAAACACACTTCGAATAGACCTTTGGACTAAAGAAATGCCAGTGGACGAAATGAAAAGATTCTATATTGATTCACTAGGTGGAATGGCGCAGAGTATTTTGAGAGCTACTGGTGACGAATTCATGGCCAGCGAAATGAATATGCTTTGTGAGAAGTTCGTTGAGTATTTAAAGAAAGAAAATTCTTAAAAACGTTTCATTTCATTGCAGTCTTAAAACATATGGGAAAGTTTACGGCCTTCGTGAAGGCCTGCTTTCCATCTCTATCAATCCGCTCAAAAATTCCCATTTAACCGTTCTAACACCTATTTTAAGAACTACTTCATTCGTCACTTACGAGGGTTATCCCATCTCGTTTTAGTACCATTCAACAAAAATACTCTGCATACCTACTATCTTTATTGAAATTCTTGTACATTTAGCGATGACGGAAGTTATCTTTTTACGATTTTTATAAAATCGAGGAAATATTTTGGAAAAAATCAAATGCTAAAAACTATGAAGAAAACCTTTACGCGAGCTTCACTATTGTTAATGGTGCTGTTTTGCAGTCTGTTCAATCAAGTCATGGCACAAGGGGTGACGATCTCCGGTACCGTTCTGGACGGAGGTACTAATGAGACGCTGGCGGGTGCCAACGTAGTTATTAAGGGTAAAATTGCAGGTACTATAACCGACTTAGATGGAAAATTCTCTTTGAAGGTTAGCGGTGAGCTACCTGTAACACTTGTGGTTTCCTTTATAGGTTTCCAAACACAGGAAATTGAAATTACTGATGCGAACACCACTGACATAAGCATCGTTCTTGAAGAGTCTAGTTTCTTAGGACAAGAGGTAGTAGTATCAGCATCCAGAGTTGAAGAAAGTATTCTTCAGTCTCCTGTTACAGTTGAAAAAATGGATATTTTAGCTATCAGGGATGCCGCTTCAACAGATTTTTACGATGCACTAAAAAATCTGAAAGGTGTTGATTTCAGTACGCAAAGTTTAACTTTTAAATCAATCAACGCTCGTGGTTTTGGTGCTAATGGTAATACCAGGTTTGTACAATTAATAGATGGTATAGACAACCAAGCCCCAGGTCTTAACTTCCCAGTGGGTAACGTAGTAGGTATTAACGATCTTGACCTGGAAAGTGCAGAATTGCTTCCAGGTGCTGCTTCAGCGCTTTATGGTCCCAACGCTATTCAAGGCATTCTTCTTCTGAACAGTAAGAGTCCGTTCGATTACCAAGGTTTAAGTGCCTACTCAAAGTTAGGTCTTAACCATGTCGATGAGGAAGATGATGATCTTTCATTCTATCAAGATTATGGTATCAGGTATGCCAAATCATTCAATGACAAATTTGCATTCAAAGTCACTGGTTCTTATTTAAGGGCGAATGACTTTAGAGGTGTTGATACCAGAGACCAAAGTGACCTTGTAGAAAGAGGAGCGACCGAACGAGGCAATAACAGAAATTATGATGGAGTAAATGTTTATGGCGACTTCCCTTTCAACCTTGGGCAAGCACCAGCACTTAATCCAGCATTAATTCCCGTTTCAACACTTCTGCCTACAGGAGAATCGGGTAACTTCACATCTACTGGCTATGATGAAGCATCATTTGTAGACAATACCACCGAAAGTATCAAATTAGGTGGAGCAGCCCACTATAGATTGAATGATGATCTAGAGGTTTTAGGTCAGTTCAACTGGGGGTCTGGAAGTACAGTTTATACTGCTAACGACAGGTTCGTACTGGATGGCTTCGTGATTTGGACAGCTAAGGCGGAATTGAGAGGTTCAAACTTCTACTTAAGAGCATACACTACTCAGGAAAGGTCGGGTGATTCGTTTGCTGCTAATACAGTTGCTTCTTTGGTCAATCAACAATTCTACTTACCGAATTATATAGGTGCATTTGTTCAGGCCAGACAAGAAGGTTCTGATGCTGAGCAGGCGCATGCCTTTGCGAGAGGTGCGGCAGACGCTCTTCAACCTCAACCTGGATCAGCTGTTTTTGATAATGCCGTAGATTCTCTGCGTCAAATTTCTATCGCAGAGGGTGGTGCTCAATTCTTAGATAGAACTAGCTTATTCCACTATGAAGGTAGTTACAACCTCTCGGAGCAAATTGATTTTGCTGATGTCGTAGTTGGAGGTAACCTTCGTAGATACGCGTTGGAATCTGATGGAACGCTTTTCGCACTTGACAATGATGGTGAAGAGATCAATATAGATGAGTGGGGTGCTTACTTACAAGTTGGTAAGAGTCTTTTAAGTGATAACCTTAAACTGCAAGGTTCAATTCGCTATGATAAGAATGAATTCTTCGACGGCCAGTTTTCTCCAAGGTTCTCTTCTGTATACACGATTAACAACAATCACAACATCAGGGCTTCATTCCAGAGAGGTTTTAGAATCCCAACTACACAAGACCAGTTCATTGATCTTGACGTTGTAACCAGAAGACTAATTGGTAGTAACCAATTGCTTATTGATCGATATAATTTCGAAGAGAACTCTGTATACATGACTAATAACGTCAATAATGCAAGAGCGATATTGGCGGAAACAGGAGATATCGACCAGGCAGTTCAAGCCATAGGAGATCCGATCGTTTTTGAAGATTTCGAAACTGAAAAAGTAAACACTTTCGAAGTAGGCTACAAAGGCCTTTTGTTTGATAGCAAACTACTAATTGATGCCTACTATTATTTCAGTTCATATCAGGATTTTATAGCAGAAATCGACTTTACACAAGCTGTTCCTAATGGCCTTACCGAGCCAGGTCCGGCTGATCCTTCTAGCGATCAGGCTAAGGCAAATATCATCAGAGGTGTAGACGAAAACGGTAATGGCTTGCCATTACAGAGGTATGGTTTCGATGTAAATGCCGATGGTAATGTAGAATCTCAAGGATGGGCACTGTCATTAGAGTATTCACTACCAAAAGGATATAGACTTGGTGGTAACGTGTCTTTCAATGAGTTGATAGATCAGCAAGACCTTATCGACCAAGGTTTTAGAGCAAGCTACAATACTCCGAGATATCGTTACAACCTTTCTTTCCAGAATAGGGAAGTAGTAGAAAACTTAGGTTTCAATGTTGCATGGAGATGGCAGCAAGCATTCCTATGGGAATCTGCTTTCGGTGACGGTGTGATTCCAGAGTATGGAACGTTAGACGCCCAGGTTAGCTACAAAATACCTAATCTGAAGTCTATTCTTAAACTAGGTGGTTCTAACATCTTAAACGAGAGGTTCACTACTTCATTCGGTAACCCTCGAATAGGTGCCATCTACTATCTATCTATCACTTTTGACGAGTTCCTGAACTAAAAGATATTGAATACAATGAAGAAATTAAGTGCATATCTATTAGGCTTTTCAGCTTTCGCATTTGCAATATCAGCTTGCGATGAAGAAGAAAACCTAATTCAAGAGAGAATTGATAATAATCCAGAAGTGGTGATAACCGGTAGCGCCGGTACTGCGGATTATTCTAACTATGTATCGTTAGGGAATTCATTGACTGCAGGTTTCATGGATGGGGCCTTATATAACAACGGTCAAAGCCAGTCTTTCCCAGCTTTGTTAGCACAGCAGTTAGCCATCGATGGTATAGGTGGTGGTGATTTCAACCAACCCGATATCAACTCTGAAAATGGTTTCAACTTTGTGCTACCCAACCCAGACCCCACAACAGGTGCCATTCTAGGTAGGTTAATTTTGGATACCAGTATTCCTGGCCCAATCCCAACTGCTCCTGGAGATCTGATTGCTCCATTTACCGGAGATAAATCGACTCTAAATAACTTCGGTGTACCTGGTATACTAACAGCTCAATTACTAACACCTGCGACTGGTGGTCCGGCTAATCCTGATATCAATCCTGCTTATAATCCGTTTTATGAGCGATTCGCCACTAATCCAAGTCTGGATGGCATGACAGGTTCAACTATTCTTGGAGATGCCATAGCTACTAACCCTTCGTTCCTTTCCCTTTGGATTGGAAGTAATGATGTATTAGTATATGCTTCTGGTGGAGCAAGCAATGAAGACCTGTTCACTTCTGCTGGAGATTTCCAAACTCAATTTAGCGCCGTTGTGAATAGCTTAATGGCCAATACTTCCGCCAACGGTGTCGTACTAAACGTTCCTCCGATAACACTTATTCCATTCTTCAGAGCAGTACCTTGGAACCCTATTCCATTAGATGAGGCTACTGCCACCCAGTTAAATACAGGGTTTGAAGGATATAATGCAGCTCTTCAAGGTTTGGTGGGTGCAATGCTTCTATCCGCAGAAGATGCAGCAGCTCGTACTATTACCTTTGCTGAAGGAGCTAATCCTGTAGTACTAGTAGACGAAGACCTTGACAATATTGGTCCTTTGTTTGACGCATTAGTTGGTGCAGGTGCTATTACTTCAGAACAAAGAGCAGCACTTGAGCCTTTCGTACAAGTAAGGCAAACAAATGCAGCAGATCTTATTCCGCTTTCACAATCTACTGTTCTAGGATCAGCAGTAGATGATAACCCACTATTACTTCGTGGTTTAACCGTTCCATTGGGAGATGAGTCTATCTTGACTTTTAATGAGCAAGTAGCCATCATTACCAGAACAGCAGAGTTCAATGGAATTATCACTGCAGCGGTATCCGCTACCAGCGGTAGATTACAACTTGTAGATGTAGGACCATTCTTTGCTGATGCATTCGGTTTAGATGCTGACGCTGCCGGCGCATTGGCACTATCACCTGCAGCTATCGCCGCCGCTGATGGTACATTGGGTATTGAAGTGGGTGGAGTTACTTTATTACCTGACTTCGGTCCTAATGGTTTCTTCTCTACGGATGGAACTCATCCTAACCCAAGAGGACATGCTATTATAGCTAATGAAGTAATTGAAGTGTTAAACAGCGAATTTGGATCAGACATACCTGAAATCGATGTTTTGGCATTGAGATCGGTTATTTTCCAATAGACAAGATATACCTCAACTATATAAAAAGGGTACCCTAATAAGGTACCCTTTTTCGTTTTAACCAATTGATCAAGTCATCACTCCCCCCGATTGTACATTTAATCGCGCGGTATCATTACCCTCATTCCATGAAAACATTCTAAAGGCATATATTTGCGATTATGATTTTTACGTTTTACCAGAATCAACTTATTGAGATTTAAAACTTCTATCACTTTGATTATCAACGCACAAGCGACATTATGACCTGAGTAGGTCATCTGGCTAACGTTTTCCGTTGGTATTTTTGACTAACATTCCGCAGTATTAGTAAGTTAAAAGACAATCATTATGCCCAGAAAAATCCTAATCGTTGAAGACGAGTTTATCATTGCTCATGATCTTAAACAGATTTTGGAGAACCTTGGGTACTATGTTACAGGTATTGCTGTTTCAGCAGATCTAGCCTTTCAAGAAATAGATAAAGAAAGACCGGATATAGTATTACTGGATATTATTCTAAAAGGCCCGAAGACCGGAATTGACATAGGTAAGCAGCTCAATGACCATTATAAAATACCATTCATCTTTATTACATCTCACGCTGATAAAACAACGATTTCAAAAGTAGCGGCAACTAATCCTTATGGCTATATCCTAAAACCTTTTGGTGAGAAAGATATTTATGCCGCTATAGAATTAGGGCTCTTTAAGAGTGAGAATGAGCGGTTAACAGCGGAGAACTCTTACCTCATTGAAGAGATCAACAGGGAATATAACTTTGAGGAGATCATAGGTAAAAGCGCTGCTATTCAGCAAGTTTTCAAGGAGATTGAGCAAGTAGCCCCCACTAACAGTACGGTTTTGATACATGGGGAAACTGGTACGGGAAAAGAATTGGTTGCCAGGGCGCTGCATCATTTGTCTGAAAGAAAGAAAAGATCACTTATTAAGATCAATTGCGCGGCACTTCCACCTCAATTGATAGAATCAGAGCTATTTGGGCATGAGAAAGGTGCGTTTACCGGTGCAAATGACAAGCGAATAGGTAAATTCGAATTAGCCAATCAGGGTACCATTTTCCTTGATGAGATTGGCGAATTACCGCTGGAGTTGCAGCCTAAATTACTTAGGTGTATACAGGAAAAAGAGATCGAGCGCATAGGTGGCAATAAGATATTACAAATCGATGTCCGGCTTATCGCTGCTACAAACAGGGATCTTGAAAAGGAGGTGAACGATGGCAACTTCAGGGCTGACCTTTTCTACAGGTTGAATGTATTCCCTTTAAGAATACCTCCGCTCCGTGAAAGAAAAGAGGATATAGAAATTCTCACGCACCACTTTTTGGAAAAGGCGAACAAGAAGCTAGGGAAGAATATCACCAAGATACCTCAGCACGTTCTGGATATGATGAATGACTATCATTGGCCAGGCAATATTCGTGAGCTACAACATATTATAGAGCGTGGTGCTATACATAGCACTGGTGAAGAACTTCAAATACCTGAACTATCTCCCGAAAAGACCGAGAGCATCGCTCATTTAGAGGAAAACGGTATTGACGATCTCAAGCCATTAAAGGAAGTGGAAAAAGATCACATTCTCCGTGTGCTTGAGCTTTGCAAAGGTAAAATAAGAGGAGACGACGGTGCTGCTAAGATCTTGGATATCCAACCTAATACGCTGGATGCCAGGTTAAAGAAAATGGGCATCAAAAGGGAATTTACTTTTGAAAAGTAGACTTGCGTATACTAACCTTTTGTATTGCTGATTATCAAAGGCATAAGAGGTGAGAAGAATGATGATCACACTTCTCACCTACTCAGAAGTCAATTGATTGTGAGCTTCCTACTAAAAACTGTATTTCCATTACCTACTTTCAGCGTATAGTCTCCTGATCGCAAGGAAGATAAGTCGCATCTATGTTTTAGAAAAGCATCATTCCCGATGGCCTTGGTGAAGAGCATGTCCCCGCTTTTATTATATACTTTCATATAAACTTGCTTCTTAGCCTTGTTTTCTACCGCAAACAAAATTGTCTTATTATCCGCATTGTAGCTAGAAAAGCCAACGTTTACCGTTTTACCTATATCAGGATGACGAATCACGGCACACTTCTTAACAATGACTTTCTCTCTTCTTAATACCGTTTGCTTTTGTATAAATTCAAACTCATAAGAGCCCACTGGAAGACTAGAAAGGTCATAAACTTTTTTCACTCGTTCTACATCTTTCGTAATCTCCTGGAAGATGGTCTTCCCGGTCGAATTCTTGATACTAATAGTCAAAGGCTCAGGTGATGTCTCCATTACCAAAGTCATCACATAAGTATTCGAGCTTTTAAAGTTGGTCAACTTTACATTTATGTCACTATTATAGGCACTTCCAAAACCCAAAGCCGAGTTATTCAATGATAACAATAGGCTTAAAAATAAGATACTAACGGTTGATTGCATGATCTGTTGTTTAGCTGGTTGTGAATTAAAAAAATCTGGAATTTCGGATGGAAGGGCCGTTGCAAAAAAGATGGTTAGCCTTAAAGAACGCAGGTTTCAAGGGGTGAGATCAAAGATATACAGCTTCTTTGGGCTTCTATAGGACAATAATTATGTATGCATTGTCCTTTTACCAATTAAAGTCCCAAATAGGGATTTTAGTACTTTCAGACCTTATAAAGAGATGAACTGAGAGTTGTACTACTGGTAGAAGAAGCTTGATTAAGGTCTATAAAAAGAAAAGGGGTTACATCCGTCTGATGTAACCCTCAACTCCAAAGTAAAACGAGATAAACTACAGTATGGGCAAGATTAAACCATACTACTGGGTAGTATGATTTGGATTGGATAATTCAAAAGTAATGTCTTATGTTGCTTCTCTTAGTGCCAAAAAGATGGGTTAAAATGTAATTTTGTAATCTATTGATCCTAAGCCAATTATATGACAGCAAAGGAATCAGGATAGGGTAGTAACTTTGATTATATAATAAGAGCATTAAACACTCATAAGCGACAACTTATTATTTTTTTGAATTTCGTTTGGTTTTGATGTAAAAGAAAAAGGCTGGAACGTTTTTCCAGCCAGTTTCCCCTTTTAACCTAAACCAAA
>JBCBSS010000190.1:0-12437 GCA_039819065.1 Bacteroidota bacterium | reverse complement strand
TGATGATTTTACCATTTGCATCAAAATAGTAACCACAGGCATCCATTTTAACATGCGCATAAAGACTGGGGAGTTTCTCATTGATTCGCTTTACTAAAGGTTCATTCTCAAATGGTTTGAAATGACTGATTACCTCTTGGTAATAATCGGTGGTGTGATCAACCATATTAGAATCAGCCAGTCCCGTTGGGGTTATGGCGATAGCAATATGGACTAATTCCTGTACTTCTGGTATTTCAATCTTGTATTTACCTCTATTCAGTTCCTTATATGAATCTGTAAAAGAGGCTTTTGTGCAGCCAGTTAATAGAATAACTAATGCGAGAAAATAAGTCTTCAAAGGCATCTATTTATGAATATGCAATGATTGATAACGTCCTCCGCAGGAGGTGTAGCTGTTTTGAAATATAGTTTTGGTTCTACCTTGAATTGGCTTTCATATCCGTAAACCACTTCTAAAATCATCTTCATTCCGTTCAAGGTTAAGTATTGAGCATAGTTTCAATCATTTGGTAGGCTGATTCACAAGCCCCATGTACGGTGGATTGATTTTCTAATGACAAAGCTTCTCCTGCAAAAAACACTTTCCCATCGATAGGCTCTTTGATTGTATTCATAATGGTATCGGCATCACCATCAAAGCTATCAGAATACGAACCTCGGATGTAAGGCTCACCTGTCCAGTTCTGAATGATATGTTTAACATAATGCTTACTTGCCTGGCCGTCAAAAATCTCATCTAACTCATTTAGCACAAAGCTGATGATCTCTTCATCCGAACCTAGATCGGTGTATGTAGAAGCTTCATCTTGCACCGAAAAAAGGCCAAGAATATTTCTATTGGATGTTTTTCTAAAAGCTGCGTCATAGTAGAGTTTATTACTATCACCTACTATTGCGTCTAAAATATTGCCGAATAGAACGAGGTCTGGATAAAACTTCTCGGAAAATTCGATGAACACTTTAAGACCGTCACCCATAGAAATACTGTTAATGGCATTCGTTTTAGCGGTGGGTAAGTTTGGTGTGAAGTTGATGAGCTCAGCTTGGAGTATATTTACTGGAACCGTTACCAAGACTTTATCAGCTATGAACGTCGATTCGTCAGCCGCAGTAGCTTCTATGACATCATTGCTATAATCAATTTGCGTAATCGGAGAATCGAAAACTATCCTATCACGCACTTCAGGAATAATAAAATCTTCAAAGAACCCGAACCATGTAGTACTTTCAAACTTGTACTCGCTGTAAAAACTACTGCTGATATTTAAGTCACTCAAATTTCCATCGTTGTAGGTTTTTACTTCCTGCGGATTATAAACAATAAAATCCAGGTTGGCCTCAACTTGTGGATTATTAATGATGTCAGCTAAAACAGATGGTGATTCATGTATCCATTCTGCGCCTAAATCAATCGGGAAGTCTGCGAAGGATTCGACTCGCTTCATTCTACCACCAAGATTCGAACTGGCTTCAACGATTTCAAAGTCTACGCCCATTCTACTCAAAAGATAACCCGCAGATAATCCCGCCGCACCAGCACCAATAATGAGGACTTTGCCTATAAAGTCAGTTTCAAAAACAGGAAAATCTATGCCTTCATCATCGCAAGACTGTAAAATCAAGTTCACAAAAGGCAAGCCAATGCCAAGCGCTAAACTCTTTTTTATAAATTCCTTTCTATTCATAATTATTACTTCCTGGCCATGTTAAAAGTGGCGCCAAACTCAGCTCCTATGAAATCTGAATTGACTTCCTGACCAGTGAATTTTCTACCGTAAAAAACAGAAAAATAATAACCGATGAATTTTTTCCTGTTTCGTTCAAAGCCAATGTTTATAGTGGGGACAAAGAAATTTAACGAACGCGTGTCAAATTCAATATCACCACTTGACAAATCAAGGGTGCCGCTGGTGTTTTGTCGAGACAGCATATATCCCAACCCAATGCCAATTTTGGGGTGTATTTTTCTATCAGATTCAAGCCATCGGTATTCGAAGGTGGCATCCAGAAAATAATTTCTCTGTACGTCGGACTCAACAAAATATCCGAACCGAGGGGTAATATCTAAGAAATGTATTCTGGTCTCCTGGCGCTTGGTTTCACTCATCCAGTTTTTAATAGGAATACTCAAACCAACCCTTAAGCCACTTTGCACTACGTAAGGCGCATACAACCCCACATGGATTGAATAGTTTTTAGTACTGTCATTATTATCCTGTCCAACGAGTTTGGTCACAAACAGCGAAAAAGTAAGTAGGAGAGCTACCTTAATATTCATTCAATGGTTTTTAATCAATATTAAATTAATGGTAATATTCCTTAACATCTAATTCCCACCAATTACTTTGTCTGTGAGCATTAGCGCGATTTAGCTGTTTATGCCAGTACTTTATAACCGTTTTTCTTTCAATATCTATTTAGTCTTTCGTCCAGCACATTGTGCTTATTCATTTTAGTGCTTAATGTATTTCATTGGTTCAGTGCTTCAACATAATCATACTCCTTTTCAAATGCTGTCTTGACATAGTTGTTTATGTCATGCCCTGTATCATATTCAGCCCAACATCTAAAAGCAATAACAAGTCTTTGATGTCGAGATGGCCAGGCAAATCTGAAGACCATATTTTGTACTCCAATAACTCAAGGAAATTATAGTTGTCTAATTCTATCTCTTACTTGTGCCTGACATCTAAACAAACACAATTGCGGCTATTTACGATATGGCAAGGTCAAATCTCGTCACTTTAACGTTTGTAAAACCTTAGTCAGACGGATGTAATACCTCTTTACCAACCTAGTCTAATCTTCGCCTTATCAACACTGGTTTACCCATAATCACCTCTTTACGATATAGCTACTTCTAGTACCCAATAACTACTTCTAGCTATTTTTATCTTTATTTAGACTTTTTCTAAACAAAAGCATTTGTGTTTTCTAAGCGCGCTCTATATTTGAATCATAATCTTAATTTAGACTAAATGAAAACTAAACTCACTTATTTTATTTGCCTCTTAGGATTAGTGGCTTTTGGTTGCGATGACGACGAAGATCCTAATGTAACCCTAACTATTCCTACGGAGTATGTGTCCGCTTCTTTTGATGCCAATGTGATGGCTGAGAACACTGTAGTAAACGAGCTATCAACTATGACATCTGCAGCTAATGATGCCGAAGCAAACGCACAGGGTGCTACACCTGTAGATCCAATTCCCTACCCTACAACACTATCTTCTGTTACGCTACCTAGTTACAGAACTTTAGTTGAAAGTTGGTTAGTAGAATTGGTGAATTCTGCCAATTCACCTACTTCATTCCAGAACCCAGGCTCAGGTACACCGGCTGATGGTGAAGAAGGAGGTCTACTTGGTGATCGTTTACTTGACGAGAATGGCCTAGAATTGGAGCAAATGGTACAAAAAGGATCTTTTGGTGCTGCGCTATACAATCACGCTTTGACCGTAATTAATGGAGACTTGAGCAATAGTTCTGCCATCGATAAATTGGTTGAGATTCACGGTACAGGACCAGACTTTGACCCATCTTCAACCACTGCTGCCGCTACTTATTCAAGAAGAAGATCAAACCAAACTACTGAAACTGGCTTCTTCTATGACATCCGTACTAATCTGATCACTGCCAAAGCCGCTATTGAAGCAGGAGACGCTTTCAATGATGAGCGTGACCAGGCGTTGGCTGATTACTTGCTCAACTGGGAGAGATCAAACTACGCTACGGTAATTTATTATTGTAACGCCACTAAGGTACAATTGCAAAATGCGGGAGATGATGAAGAAGCACTTGGTGATGCCCTTCATGCTTATGCTGAAGGTGTAGCATTCGCACATGGTTTTAGGGGGCTAAGTCAGAAACTGATTACCGATGCTCAGATAGATAGCGTTTTAGAATTATTACTAGCACCCGCTGGTCAAACACCAGAAAGCTATAAATTCTTGAACGATGCCAGTCTTCTTGATAATCTGGATCAAATCATAGATGATTTACAGACCATTTACGGATTTACCGACGCAGAAGTGAATTCTTTCTTTGTGAACGATCCAACCTAGTAAATAATAGACTTTGTCTTAGAGGCTGTGTCGAGGGAAAATAAGAACCCTCGACACAGCCTCGTTTAGGTTAAAAATTAAACAAACTACCAGTCTGAAAAACAAAATTTAGTCTGAAATGAAAGTTAAGTATTACTCACTCTGGTTCGTCGCATTGGCATGGTCAGTCATATCATGCGGAGACGACGATACCACAGGAACAGAAATGTCGGGGTTTGATAGATCGGCTATGCTGGAAAGCATGGCGACTAATCTGATCATTCCTAACTTCGAGACCTTACAAGCCAGTGTTAATCAACTGGAAGTCGCTGCTAACAACTTTGTAGCAACCACAACGGAAGAAAACTTAACGGCACTGCAAGAAGCCTGGGTACAGGCTGTGACAGACCATCAACACTGCTCTGCTTTCGGTTTTGGGCCGGCTAGTTTATCATTAGGACCTTACGCATCTGTACTGGGGGTTTTTCCCATTGATGAAACCGATGTAGAAAGTAATATCGTCAGTGGTGATTTTGATCCGGCCAGTAGTTTTGACCGGGATGTCAGAGGGTTTTATGCCGTTGAGTACTTGATCTATGGCAATCAAAGCACTGCCGCAGAAATTGTTGCCGGTTTTGATCAGAACCGAAAGGACTACTTATCATTACTTGTCAATGAACTCAAAACCACTTTTGACAATATTGTGACCGAATGGAACACCACTTATTTGCAAGAATTTGTGGCCAGTGAAGGCACTTCGGCAGGTAGTTCTGTTTCTTTAATGTACAATGAGTTTGTGCAAGACTACGAGAATTTGAAGAACTTCAAGATCGAGTTGCCTGCAGGTTTAACTGCCGGTCAGGGTGGCGCTGACGGTGCTTTGGTTGAAGCTTTCTACAGCGGTATATCAAGGGATCTTATAGTGGAGCATTTTGAAAGCTCAAAAAACATCTGGTCTGGTCTGTCTCGTAGCGGTCAGGACATTATCGGGTTTGAGGAGTACCTTGAAAGTGTGGTGGGAGGCCCGGAATTGATTACCAATACTCAAAGCGCCATAGTGGTCATTGATAATGCCGTCGCTGCCCTTCCACAAGGTAGGCTGTCGGATCAAATCACTGATGATGCAGTAGCCGTATTAAGGGATGAGCTTCAGAATAACACAGCCAATTTTAAAAGCTCTATGAGCTCATTGTTAGGTATCAGTATCACCTTCAACTCTGGAGACGGGGATTGATCCATTGCTAATTGTTCAAACCTGTCAGCTATATAAAGTTTAAAGATTATTTGGGGCAGTCAGTTTCGATTGCCCCTTTAGTTACCTTCCGCATCCTCTTCGGTTTAGCGATGCTCTTTAGCACCGTTCGCTATATGTGGATGGGTTGGGTGGATACCCAATTAATCAACCCCATTCTACATTTTAGCTATTACGGTTTTGATTGGGTAAAACCTTTACCCGGTTATGGCATGTACGGCGTCTTTGGCATTATAGTCGTATCATGCATCGCCATCACCCTGGGGTGGTACTATCGTTTGTTCTCGGTGGTCTTTTTTCTTGCCTTCAGTTATGTCGAGCTGATCGATATCACCTACTATCTCAACCACTACTATTTCGTTAGCATTGTCTCTTTTCTACTTATTCTAGTGCCGGCAAATAGGTATTTTTCTTTGGATGTGAAAAGAAACCCGGCACTACTTCAGCGAGAGGTCAGCCGCTGGTGTATTAATGTATTCAAGCTGCAAATTGCCATCGTTTACTGCTACGCTGGTCTGGCCAAGATCAATTATGACTGGTTGTTTAAAGCATTGCCCCTAGCTATATGGTTGCCTGCCAAAACGAGCATACCGGTTATCGGATTTATCTTCAAGTACAAATTCACGGCCTTCTTATTCAGTTGGTTGGGGATGCTATTTGATACCTTTATCATCTTTGGTCTGCTGTTTAGAAAAACCAGGTGGTTGGCTTACACAGCCGTGGTCGTCTTTCACACGTTGACTGGTATTTTATTCCAAATCGGCGTGTTTCCCCTAGTGATGATCTTAGTGGTGACGATCTTCTTTTCGGCTTCATTTCATGAAAAGCTATTGCACAGATTAGCCAGATTACTTGCTACTAAAAACGATAAAGAAATAGCGGTTGAAAACATGGCAACTGAGAAGAGGCAAACGATGGGCCGGTTGGTCATACCCTTCTTACTGGTGTTTTTTCTTTTCCAATTGGCTTTTCCATGGCGGTATCTGCTCTATCCGGGCAACATTTTTTGGACAGAAGAAGGCTACCGTTTTTCATGGCGGGTAATGCTGATGGAAAAAGCAGGCACCGCGACATTCTACGTAAAGGATGGAATGAACGGCAGAGAAGGTTCGGTTATTAATCATCAATTTCTAAATTCGCATCAGGAAAAACAGATGGCTATGCAGCCAGATTTGATTCTGCAATTTGCACACTATTTAGCAGATAATTATAGGTCGAAAGGAATGAAAAACCCTCAAGTAAGGGCTGAGGTTTGGGTAACACTGAACGCCAGGCCTGCCAAGTTACTGATAGATCCTAAGATTGACTTAACCTCTGAGAAAGATACATGGACAGCGAAGGACTGGATCGTCTCATTTGATAAAAGTGCTGTTCGATGAGAGGGAGCTTAATATTCTTTTTTGCAGTACTTCTACTGTGTACAAACTTAAAGGCACAACAATACCGCGTTACAGGCAAGGTGTTATCTAAAGAAACCTCCCAAGCCTTTGAAGAAGCTGTCGTCTTCGTGCGGCAATTGAACATTCAGGTAAATACAAATAGCAAAGGTAGGTACGAGATAGCATTACCCAAAGGAACGTATAAACTCCAGGCATTCAGCCTGGGGATGACGACTGCAAGTCAAGAAATCACGGTCAACCAGGATATGGTGGTTGATTTCTATCTGGAATCGCTGTCCAACAATCTGGAAAACGTAGAGGTACGGGCACAACGAGAGGCTACCACCGGCATCTCCCGTCTATCGGCTATCGATGGCTTCGGTATCTATGAAGCCAAGAAAAACGAATTGATCTTCCTGGATGACTTTGCTGCCAACAAAGCGACTAACAATGCCAGACAGGTATTCGCGAAAGTCCCTGGGCTGAATATTTGGGAAAGTGATTTTGCCGGGCTTCAATTGGATATCGCGGCCAGAGGGCTTGGGCCTAGCCGTACAGCTAATTTCAATACCCGCCAGAATGGATACGACATGAGTGCCGATGCCCTGGGCTATCCAGAGAGTTACTATCTACCGGCACTACAGGCAGTAGAGAGAATCGAAATTGTACGAGGCGCTGCTTCCCTGCAGTACGGAACGCAATTTGGCGGTATGCTCAATTTCAAATTGAAGGAGGCACCTGCCAAACCTTTTGAATTGAACCTGGAGCAATCCATTGGGTCTTTCGGTCTTTTAAACTCTTTTGCCAGCGTCGGTGGCACAGTCGATAAGATCGATTACTATGGCTATTATCAATACCGTCAAGGTGACGGATGGCGGGACAATAGTGGGTTTGATTCTCAACTGGCTTTTGCCAGAATTGGTTTTACCCCTAATGAAAGGCTAAAGCTGGGCTTCGAGTATTCCTTTCTGGATTATGAGGCGCAACAACCGGGTGGACTGACCGATGAAGATTTCAATACCGGCGATATAGAAAAATCACGTAGAAACAGAAACTGGTTTCGTGTCTCCTGGAATTTGCTGGCATCAACGTTGGATTACCGGTTTAATGATAGAACCAAATTAAACATCCGAACCTTTGCCCTCTTTTCAGGACGGGATGCCCTCGGCAATTTATCCCAAATAGACCGGCCCGATGACCCGTCTTCCAACAGAACGCTGATTCGTGATGAGTTTCAAAATTTTGGCACCGAGGCCCGTGTATTGCACTACTTCGATTTTTTGGGCAAGAAGTCAGCCTTGCTAGTGGGTGGTAGGTATTATAATGGCCTTACAGACAGACAGCAGGGCGATGCCAGTAACTCAGCCGGTGCAGACTTTTCATTTTTAAACCCGGAAGACCTCGAAGATTTTGATTACGATTTTCCCAGCATCAATTACGCACTGTTCGCTGAAAATGTACTGAATCTAACAGATCGGTTTAGCATAACACCAGGCGTTCGTTTTGAATACATCGACACTGACTCAGAAGGCACCTGGAAACAAATCGTAAGGAATTTCGCCGGTGAAATTGTAACCGAGAATAGATTCACCGAAGCCCGTTCGGTCAACCGGTCTTTTGTTTTGTTCGGGTTGGGGGCCAGTTATTATCTAAATGATAACCTGAACCTGTATGCCAATTACTCGGAAAACTTTCGTTCTGTCACTTTCAACGATTTGCGGCTCAATAACCCAAACTTTGTATTGGACAGCCTCATCACTGATGAAAATGGCTTCAATGCCGATTTAGGTATTCGTGGCGCTTTGAAGCCGTGGTTAAATGTAGATATAAGCCTGTTTTACCTCGGCTACAATGACAGAATTGGTATTTTACTCCCTGCGGGTAGCACGCTACTATTCAGAACCAATGTGGGAGACACAAGACACTATGGCCTTGAGTCATTTATAGAACTCGATATCATGAAATTGCTCCACCCGCTAGGTTCTGATCATGGGCTCTCAATCTTTAGTAATTTGTCGCTAATTGATGCTACTTACGTCAGGTCGGAAGACAGTTCCATTGAAGGCAGAAATGTAGAGTACGTACCTCAGGTAGTGTTTCGTTCTGGCCTTAATTATTCATGGAAAAACCTGAAGGCTACCTACCAGTTCTCTTATTTAGGTGAGCAATTTTCAGACGCTACCAATTCAACTTTCAATCCCAATGCGTTGACCGGACTTATCCCCTCTTATCAAGTGATGGATCTTTCCCTTGAGTATAAACCCGGCCGGTATAAATTCACTGCCGGAGTCAATAACCTCACCAACGAAGCGTATTTTACCCGCAGAGCTGAGGGCTACCCCGGCCCCGGCATTATACCAGCAACCATCAGAAGCTTTTACTTATCGGCTGGAGTGAGGTTTTAGAAAGCCGTTTTTATGATAGAATGGTACTACCCTTATCCTGGTCTTAGGCTAAGCGCAGCGATCCTAAGACCTAAAACCAGCAAGAGCGTCAGAATGGAAAAATACTAAGTCAGTTCAAGCTTAAAATATTAAAACACCATTCAGCCTTGGTAGCCTTATACTTTCTTGCCTTTGTGTCGGACGACAGATTAGTTCATAGGAGTGTGGATCGTCGCGGACGCTACGACCAGTTAAGGGAAGTTAGTGCTTAATAAGCCGAACGCGTTACAAACGCGCTCGAACGGGTGCTATGTCATTACTACTTTCCAAAAGTTCAAAACTTTTGGGAAGTTTCTCGTTCTGGTCTTAGGCTAAGCGCAGCGGTCCTAAGACCTAAAACCAGCAAGAGTATCCGATTGAAAAAATACCAGGTTAATTCAAGCTTGTAACATTAGCATGTCATTCAGCCTTGGCAACCTCATACCTTCTTGCCTTTGTGGCAGACGATAGATTAGTTCATGGGGGTATGGAGGGGCTATCACACAATACATTGTGATAGGCTATTCATATTACAGACCATAGTTTATTTGAATCTTCCTGTGATTAAAAACTGCTCCATCGCTTGATATGTCAACTGATCACCAGTATTCCCATTTGTAAAAATGGCGAATCCCATTTTGAGGTCTTGGTAGACTTTGAATTCACACAAAAAGTCACCATTATTTCCACCATGTCCAAAAGCTAAACCGAGAGGTGTTTCTTCTATTTGAACACCCAATCCAAAATGGCTTGCCCAGTCGTCGTTATTCAACGCTTTATACTTGTCAGTGGTGGTGTGCTTCGTGAACATATCCGAATAGGTTTGAGGTGTTAAACCCTCTCGGTTGAGTAAGGCCAGTGCAAAATCGACAAAGGATGCTGCTTCCGTATGCATACTCCAGGCCATACCAGCTTTGTCTGGCAAACTGATCATATTAGCATGATTGTAATAGTGCCCATTTGCCACCACATTAAAGAGCTTGTCATTTTTTTCAAAGTAGAAATTCTCCAACTTTAGCGGCTGCAAAACTTCTTCCTCCAGCACCTGTAAAATGTCTTTCTGTGTAACATGAGCAACCACTCTTTTTAAATACTCAAAGCCTTCACCAGAATAACCAAATTGCGTTCCTGGTTCAAACGCTATAGTCATCTTGCCATTGCGCCAATTAGGAAACCCTGTTTTATGGGTAAGAACATGTCGTGCAGTAATCATTTTATACCTTTCGTCATATTCGATTTCCTCAAAAGGTAAATACTGATACAAAGGCTTATCCAGATCGATTACTCCTTTTTCGGCCAGTCTGCATACGGTAAAAGCAAAAACAGGTTTAGTAATTGAGGCCGCTTCAAAAATGGTTTCTTCATCTACCTGTTGTTGAGTGAAGGTATTTTTGATCCCATAAGTTTGATGATAGCTTAATTTCCCATTTTCAATAATGGCGAGCGATGCACCAGGAATTTCATAAAAATCCATATAGGCATTTACAAATGCATCTATTTTTTGGTACTTGTTGGGTGAGTTCTCTATCAGAATACCCTTTTCTGGCAATAAGTTTAGTGGCGTAGCTATTTCAATTTCCAGTTTGGGTGCTTTGACCGTGGTATTGGCAACCACTTGCGTCTCGATGGCTTTTCTGTTGATTTTATGTATGGCATCGTCCTTATTATAAAAGCCCCATTCCGGACTGATGCGGTAAGTTCCAGTCGGAAGTTGAGTGGTGTAATAACCCGTTGAATCTACTGATGCTCTGATCCATAAAGATGGAATATCAGCAGAAGTAATCCTTACTTTATTTGGTGACAAACCTAAAGAATCACTCTGCCAGCTAACATTTCCTTCCATAAAACCTAGTTGATTTTCTTCTTCAACCAGCAGCACGGTACCGATTCTAAATGGCAATTTTTCCTTTCTTTCACTCTGTATCCATGATACTCGGGTTAGCTCATCCTCCTGACCCTGAATGTCATTATCATAGATCATAAAATCTAATCCCAAGGCCTGACCTACAGAAAGACCTCCTTCAAAAGATATTTGAATTTCGTAATGAGTTTGGTTGCCAACCCGTTGAGAAGCTACTTGTACATTATTCCAGGTTGGGTTTCTGACATTGGGATCCCAGCTAGTCTCCGCACCATCAATTGCTTTGTAGAGTTCATTGAAGCAAAATACATTTATACCCGAACCTTTGGCATCGTGGAGCTTGTCCAAAAACATAAGACATTGATCTTGTTCATCAGATAAAGCGCCTGCCTTTTCATCGGCAATGTGAACATCATCAGTCACCGTCAGCAACGCATAAACAGACTTCGTATGTGCTGAATATCCTACGTGAAAGTAAGCATCAAGATCTTCAGTACTTTCGATTTCGTTCTCTAGCAGTGCAGATATTGGATATTTAGTCAGATTTTCCGGCCAGTCGGAGGCATGGCCATCAATTTGTATGTCATGGACAGGAAAGGCGAAAGCTATCACTGAGGCATCCTTAACTTCCGTTTTAGGTTCGGTTTCTTGGACAGATTTACATCCAACCAGGGCGATCAGTAAAAGCAAAGTATACTTAGATATTGACATGCTCATGTGGTTTTACTCATTGCTGATAACATTCAAAGAAACACAATTGCATGCAATTAATATATACTAAAGACAACAAATCGCGCTAGACCAACTAAAAGATGAACATTAAATATGGTGTAGTCTAAGGCACTCTAAGCATCAATCCCTAACAGCTTCAATCAATTTACCCATATCTCGTCCTGGTCTTAGGCTAAGCGCAGCGGTCCTAAGACATAAAACCAGCAAGAGTATCCGAATGAAAAAATACCAAGTTAATTCAAGCTGGCAATATTAGCATGTCATTCAGCCTTGGTAGCATCATACTTTCTTGCATCTGTGGCAGGCGATCGATTAGTTCATAGGAGTGTAGATCGTAGCGGACGCTACGACCAGTTAAGGCTTTATTTCACTAACCTACAGTTCTATTTGGATGATGCCAAACATTCAAAAATTTATCAATAACCCAAGTTTTACCAATTGTTCTATTTACAAAAACGACATAACCAGAACCACATTTTGAACCACATTGGATAGCTAGGTAGTAACAACCAACAGACATGTCTTTGCTAAAAGCAACTTTTGATAAATTGATAATACCAAATACTTTATCTGATCCGTTTTTAATTAGAGTACTACCTTCTATCTTATCTGTAACAAACCGAATTTGGTTAAAAACATCGGTTTCAAGCTTTAATTCTATTGTATCATCTACAACCGTTTGCAGTTGTTTCAATAACTCTTTTTGTGAAGTGAGTTCTTGGCTTTCGCTCTCTAACAATTGAT
>JBCBSS010000189.1:0-12563 GCA_039819065.1 Bacteroidota bacterium | reverse complement strand
TGATTGAAAGAAATCCAAGATATTCGATATTAAAAAAAGTCCCTCAGCAAGGGACTTTTTTGTTATTTTAGCTTTTGTATACATATAATTTCCGACCAGCGGGAATTCGAAATGTATTTATCCACCACGTCAGAACTTAAAACCTATGGCGCTTTTTAAGAACCTGTTTTCTAAAGAAAAGAAAGAGTCACTCAATAAAGGGCTTGAAAAGTCTAAATCCAGTTTTTTTTCAAAGCTGGGTAAAGCTATTGTGGGTAAATCCAAAGTAGATGATGAGGTGTTGGATGAACTCGAAGAAATACTCATTTCATCAGACGTAGGTGTTGACACCACCATCAAGATAATCGAGCGTATTGAAGAGCGTGTGGCTAAGGACAAATACCTTGGTGTTGAAGAGTTAGACAATATATTGCGTGAGGAAATAGCCGCTCTGTTATCCGAGAATAACTCAACTGACATAGAAGACTTTGACATTCCCGCTGACAAACAGCCATATGTGATCATGGTTGTGGGTGTGAATGGTGTTGGTAAAACAACCACCATCGGTAAGCTTTCGGCTCAATTTAAGAATAAGGGTAAGCAGGTAGTTTTAGGTGCTGCAGATACATTCAGGGCCGCCGCCGTAGATCAATTGAAGCTATGGGGAGAAAGAGTAGGAGTGCCTGTCATTTCCCATGGTATGAATACTGATCCCGCTTCTGTTGCCTATGATGCCGTCAAGAAAGGAGTTGAAGAAAAGGCGGATGTCGTTATTATTGATACAGCAGGAAGGTTGCACACCAAAGTGAACCTGATGAACGAGCTTTCTAAAATCAAGCGGGTAATCCAGAAATTCGTACCCGATGCACCTCATGAAGTACTACTTGTCCTCGACGGCAGCACAGGCCAGAATGCAGTGATTCAAGCAAGGGAGTTCACCAAGGCTACAGAGGTGACGTCATTGGCGGTGACGAAGTTAGACGGTACGGCTAAGGGCGGAGTTGTTATCGGTATATCAGATGAGTTTAAAATACCGGTCAAATACATTGGCGTGGGTGAGCAGGTAGGTGATCTACAGGTTTTCAATAAAATGGAATTCGTAGATACCCTGTTCAGTAAGAACTAATTTTTAAGACCTGCGGGCTTATCTGCTTTCTTCTTGAAAGGAATATCGAACAATACATAGTAGTTAAAACCCCATCTCGATCCTTCTTGTGCTAATCCATATCCTGGAACGAAAAAAGGCAATAAGGTATTCGATTCTTCTATATTGAGGGCAAAGTTGAACCTCAAATTGTAACCAAACCAGATTAATTTATAGACCTTCACTTTTAATCCTGAGGTAAATTCCAGCCACCTTGTACTTAGCCTATCATTCTGTCGATCTAAGCCAGGTGTATCCGCCCAGTTAGGGTCACCGGAGAAATCGAACCTGAGCCGATCTTCCACTGAACCTCTTGCGTATCGAATACCAAAAAAGAACGCACTGCCATCTGGATCTTTGTTTAAGAAGTTGTAGTCGATGCCTGCGCGGAAATAACTACCACTATTCTCATATAGAATACCCCTTTCTACGTTCGAATCATCCAGGGAAGCAGTACCATAAGAAACAGCAAAAAAGTAACTTTTGAGTCTAACGTCACCCTGGAATTCCAATACATCCCGTTCCTGGCTTAAAAATGTTTGACCTAACCCGAAAATGTCAATCCCGGCCCTTATGCCGTCTATGTCGATAACCGGACCGCTTTTTTCTTTCTTCTTTTCCAAAGTTTCAGTTTCCACAGGTTCGTCTTGAGCGCTTGCGAAACCTGCCCAGAAAACAAAAGATATGAATATGTATTTAGTTAAAAATTTGGACATTAGTTTCTATGAATTCCTCCAAATCAGGTTTAAGAATTGAGATTGAATCAAAGTCCTGTTCGATTATGCCTAAGTTTTGTACCAACGTTTCAACGCCACATTCTGGTGAAATTAACCTTGCTACAGGATCATATCGTAATACCAGGGTGTTTGCACTAACTTGGCCACTCTGCTGGAATACAAACGTGGTGGTGGTGTCGGTAGGATTAACGGTCAGGTCGAGTGTTGAGATATCTTCAAGGGGCTCTGTAACGAATACTTGATCTCCGCTGATTATGTTGACAAACTCAAAAGATATTGTATCTACTCCACCAGTTAGTTTTCTAAAACTGAACCTAATGGTGGTTGTATTTTCTGATGCAACACAATCAGGCTCATCCAGGCATGCTGAGGCCAGCAAAGCAATAGCGAAAAACGCCATTATAGACCTCATTAGCTTGATTTTCGGTGTTTTTTTCATGAAATGGCACAAATATACTTTATGATTTGTTAGCAAACCTGAGTCCTTATATTTTTCTTATTTTTGCACTCCATTAACAATTACCGGTTTGAAAACGAAAGGGTTGAATAAAGACAAGGTGAATATTGTGACATTAGGTTGTTCCAAAAACCTTGTCGATTCTGAGGTAATGCTTACCCAACTTAAAGGCAACAATATTGATGCCAGCCACGAGTCTCAAAAGGACGACGCAAACGTCGTGATTGTCAATACTTGCGGCTTCATAGATAACGCTAAGCAGGAGTCGATTGATACTATCTTGACTTATGCTGATGCAAAAGAAGCAGGACAAATTGACAAGCTGTATGTGACAGGGTGCTTATCCCAACGCTATAAGGATGATCTGGAACAAGAAATCCCACAGGTAGATGCCTATTTCGGCACCATGGAATTACCTCTGTTGCTGAGACGATTTAACGCAGACTACAAGCAAGAATTGCTTGGAGAACGCTTAACCACAACAGAGCGTCACTATTCATACTTAAAGATATCAGAAGGTTGTGATAGGCCTTGTTCATTTTGTGCTATTCCGCTGATGAGAGGAGGGCATGTTTCAAGACCAATTGAAGAACTGGTTAAAGAAGCTAAATTCTTAGCCAAGAATGGTACAAAGGAACTGCTACTGATAGCACAAGATTCTACCTATTATGGTCTGGATATTTATAAAAAGAGAAATCTTGCCGAGCTTTTACTTCGACTTTCGGATGTAGAAGGAATTGACTGGATAAGGTTACATTACGCTTTTCCGACAGGTTTTCCGTTGGAGGTGTTGGATGTGATGAGGGAGCGGGACAACATATGCAATTACCTTGATATTCCGTTACAACATGGTTCTACCAATATGCTGAAGATCATGCGCCGTGGAACTACTCGACAGAAGACGGAGGAACTATTACAAACTATGCGCGATCGTGTGCCTGATATAGCGATCAGGACTACTATGATTGCGGGGCATCCCGGTGAAACTGAGCAAGACTTCCAAGAGATGTTGGATTTTATCGAGCGATCCAGATTCGAAAGGCTTGGCATTTTTGCATATTCACACGAGGAAAAAACACATTCTCATTCTATGGCTGATGACGTCCCTGAAGATTTGAAACAAGAGCGTGTAAATACCGTTATGGAGTTACAAGAACGAATTTCATACGAAATCAACCAGCAAAAGGTCGGAAAAGAGTATAAGATATTGATCGACCGTATGGAAAATGGCTTTTTCATAGGTAGAACTGAACATGACTCTCCGGAAGTAGATAATGAAGTTTTGGTAAGCGCGAAAGATAACTACCTCCGTATCGGAGACTTTACAAACATAAAAATCGATAGTGCAACAGAATTCGACCTCTACGGCTCCCCTACAAACTAGCATGAGATTAGAGAAAATCAGCTTCGAAGAGACTAAGAACTTCTCTTCCATTTTTTTGAATTATTTATCCGGTCATGAAACACTAAGGCCGTATTTTAACAGACCTCCTAGCATCGACAGTTTTGAAGATCAAATCAAGGAGAAAAATTTCAGCGCACAGAACAGGCAGACACTGGTAGAGGAGTTGAAAAGACAATATGAAGGATTAGAAGTTACAGATGCAGTGACCAATAATCTGGATTTACTATTAGAGGAGAACACTTATACAATCACCACTGGTCACCAGTTGAATATTTTCACCGGGCCGTTATATTTCGTCTATAAGATTGTCACAGTCATTAACATCTGTAAGAGGTTATCTGAAAAATATCCAAGTCAAAACTTCGTACCTGTTTATTGGATGGCATCTGAAGATCATGATTTTGATGAAATCAATCACTTCAATCTTTATGGTAAGCAGTATAAATGGGATACTGATCAGAGCGGTGCGGTTGGTCGATTTGACCCTAACTCATTGAAGTCTATTCTGGATGAAATACCTGGTCATAAAGAGGTATTTGAAGAAGCCTATTTGAACAATGATAAGCTTGCAGATGCGGTTAGAAGCTATGTCAATGCGCTTTTTGGAGAAGAAGGCCTTATCGTCATAGATGCCGATTGCAATGCACTGAAATCTGGGTTCAAGGATGTTATAGAGGATGATTTGGTAAACCATACGGCGAACCAACTGGTTGAGAATTGTCGGAGTGAATTTGAAGCGTTGAAATACAATGCACAAATATTCCCAAGAGAGATCAATTTCTTTTGCTTAGAAGAAAACTACCGAGACCGAATAGTACAAAAAGACGGTAACTATGAGGTGCTTAATCAAGATACCCGTTTTTCTAAAGATGAAATCCTCGATCTCGTATCTAGCTCACCAGAGAAATTTAGCCCCAATGTAATTCTAAGACCGCTATACCAGGAAACAATATTGCCAAATCTGGCTTATATCGGTGGGCCAGCTGAAATCGCTTACTGGCTTTTGCTGAAACCGGTTTTCGATCACTACGAAACGCCTTTCCCCATTTTAATGCCAAGGAATTTTGCTTTGGTTATGAACAGACCTACCTATCGAAAATACGCTAAGGCGGATATCGCTATCTCAGATATTTTTCTCGATAAGCATGAACTGCTCAGGAAGTATGTCATCGAGCATAGCGAGGCAAACTTAAATTTGAATAGTGAGAAGGAAGCATTGGCCACCTTATTTAATAACATCAAAAGCCAGGTTGAAAAAGTTGACCCTACTTTGGGCTCTTCGGTAGAAGCAGAAGGTAAGCGAGCTATAAATGGTCTTGAAAAAGTAGAAGGTAAACTCCTTAAGGCAGAAAAGAGGAATAATGAAAACCAGCTTAACAGGCTAGCCGCGTTGAAGGACGTACTTTTTCCGGGGCAATCACTTCAGGAAAGACATGATAACCTATTGAATTTTTACCAGGAAAACCCAAGCTTCATTTCACAACTTTTGGAACTGTTTGATCCATTCGATTTCAGATTCCATATACTACTTCAGGATGAGCAAACAGTCTCTTAGAGCTTCTTTTATTAAGAAGAGGAGTGCTTTAACGACAGAGGAGTTGGCTCGCCAAAGTGGGTTAATTGCTGACCGTTTTGGTGAGTGGTTAACACAGTATTCAATTAACGTGTTGCATACTTTCCTTCCTATTGATAATCAGAAAGAGATTAACACCTGGTTGGTGGTAGATCACATTGAGGCTGTTTTGCCGACGCTGCGCATTGCTATCCCTAAGGTATTAGAAGGTACTAATGAACTGGAACATGCTTACTATCGTGATAAAGCAAGCTTGGTATTGAGCAAATGGAATATACCAGAACCCAGTAATAGTGCCGAGCCAGTTAATGTTAAGGATATAGAGATGGTTTTGGTACCTCTTTTGACATTTGATAAGAATGGGCATCGGTTAGGCTATGGAAAGGGTTTTTACGATAGGTTCTTGAGACGTTGTAACCCTGACACAATAAAAGTGGGGCTTTCTATCTTTCCGCCAATCGAAGAGATTCCACACATCGATGAATATGACGTAAGTCTGGATTATTGCGTTACCCCGTCGGAAATTTATACGTTCTGAACCCTCTAAATTTATATAATACTATATCCTAACCCATCAAAACCTCGTTTATGCACTAGGGATGCAATGTTTTTAGGGTTTATTGGAATAACTTTGCGTAGCGTATGATCGAAAAATGCATTAAGAACGGAATTTATGAAGAGCATTTTTAAATCAATTTTTGTGTTTTCGATATTAGCGTTCCTATCGAGTTGCGTCGATAATGACGAATTCGGTATTGCAGAACAACCTATTGTTGGAGAGTGGGAGTTTGATCATTTTACCCTGAGTGAACTTCCAAATGATTTTATAAGCTGGGAAGGTGCAACGGTAGAAAGTGTTCTAGGAGAACAAGAATACGTGATCGACTTCAGAGGAGACAATAGTTACTCAAGGAGTTTTACCTTTCAAAATGGTACAGATGAGCTGGAGGATAACGGCATATGGACTATCGAAGGTAACGAACTGAAATTGAATTCGGAGGTCGATGATTTTTTCGATGAAGAATTTGACATAGAAAGTACACCATTCGATTCACTGTTCCTTTCTCAGGTCGTAACTATAGATCTTATTCCTGACAGTGTACTACAAACCGTGGATTTCGATTCTCTTTCCAGTGACGAGTTTGATCGTCTCAGCGTTCCTGTTCCGAACGTCAAGACCCTGTTTCAGTTTAGGCTCAGACGATAGAGATATTTCAAACTTATTGCTAACCCTACCGCACCAGGAATATTTCATATTCATTGCAAGGGTTGAATAACCTGAATACATCATCTTGTGGGAAATCAAAGGCATAGACTTCACCACCAGAGAATATTTCATCAGTAATTTGCCTCAGTTTATCCTCGTCTCCAACTGCAGCAGTATCAGAGTGGAAAAAGGTATCAGTAAAGCTAAGTGTGATTAAGTTACCTTCTGTAGAAGTTTCTTCGAACTCACGCACATAAATTTCCCCATCATCAAGTATCAGGCCTAATGAATAAATGGGTATATCTTCGTTTACCAATTCTACACCATAGAACATTACAAAGCCGCCAGTATTAGGAAAGAGGTCGCCAATTATTCCGTCATCGATCAGCGCATTGCCGTCGCCATCAAATAAGAAATCAATGTTGATTTGGTATACGTTTTCTTGAAAGTCGTTACCGCGGCTGCTGATCAAACTGTTGACGACAGATACCGAACCTAAGTTTTGCGCGAATCCGTCATACTTCGGCGTAGTTTCTGCATTGATAGCGCACAAACTTGGACCTCCATTGGGTTCAAAATCGTTTAGCGTTATTTGACCAATGGTGATCTCTCTTCTGTTAATGACGAAAGTCAAAGGCTCTTGTAAGACAAGATTACCATTGATCATGGAGTAACCTGTACTATGATCGATTAACCTAAAACCGCCATTGTCGATGATTTCTTGTCTTGTTCTGCCATTTCCAGCAAACTCCGCAGTTATATTTCTTTTGGAAGGATCAAATACCCAAAAAACAGAAACATCCAGGTCTTCCAGAATGACTTGCTGACTGGGTGCTACGGAAACCAAGGCTTGCGGGCTTAGGTCCCCGAATTGCTCTAGGTTTCCAGCCAACTCCCTGGAGAATAAATTGGCATCACCAGAGCTGGCAGGTTCAAGGGTGATGACCGTAGGGGTAGAGATATCTGATTTACTTTGAAAGACTAAATTTTCACCTTCTCTGCGCTGAAATATGAATTCAAATTCAGCACCGAAACCAGCCTGATCGAGTTCAAAGAGGTGGTGGAATACACCAAATGTTTCAAACACAAGCTCTAAGCCAAGCGAATTATCAATGCGATAGGGGATGGTTTGGTTAAAAAACTCACCCTCGTTGGCAACTACGTCAGATTGAATGCGAACCTCACCTTCATTGTCGAATTCCAGAAGCATAAAGAAAATACCAGCATCTGGAGTGGGTTGGTATTCCAGCCGCCAACCTTCTGCGGGTGCTACCAGTTCACTTCTCAATTCAGCAATAGCTGCGTCAACTCGTTCATTGACTGGAGCCAATGTTGAGCCACTATCATCATTACAAGCAGTGAGCAAGTTAGAAACCAGTATGGTTAATGCGATATATCTCAGTTTAAACATGCGTCAATTACAATTTAGCTTGTATGGCTTCTCTGATATCTTCGAGTCTTACTCCCGTTACGCGTTGGTAGTGATCGCTGATCGAGTTTAATTTTTGTCTGATGCGTTCCCTGCCCTCATTTCTACTGACGCAATCGTCATCTTGACAATCCTCTTCGTCAGTCATGAATTCCTCCATAAAGTCCGAATCAAAAAGAAAGAATGCTACTGTCTCAGCAAAATCTTCGTTCGGTGAACTGGTAGCATAAGGTGATACAAAGCCACGTATTAACGCCTCTTCATCGTTGAGTGTGAACCATGAACCGGCACTGGTATAACCACTGGGTGAAATAGTTTCGAATGCGTTGGGCAATTTATATTGCTGGTGAACTGTATGTGCGAACTCATGATAGACGGTTTGTAATTGAAGCGTCACCCAATCAAAATCCTCTGGGTCTATGGCATTGACATTGGTGAATGTAATTTGAGCTCCGGCATCAGCGGTACCGAGCGTAACCGTACCGTCTTCATTAAAGATTAGACCACCTAAGAATACGATTTCAGAAGGTACGTGTCCTCTGAAGAATTCCTCTCCATTTTCCACTTCAAGGTATGGGTCAATCCAAAATTCTTGAATGAAATCCAGCATGGGTTGAACTGTTTCCAATCTTGGAGGAGTAACCCTTTGTCCCGGGTCTACATAACGATCTACAAACCGGTAGCGGATGGCCATTCCAAACTCTTTGGTAAAATTCTCCTCAATAAAGATATCGAGGTCACTGTCGAGCTGGACACCCTGATTATTGACAGGAGCATTTAAAGTCTCGTCTGGATAACATGCTGACACCATCACAGTTATAGCTGGAAAGAACCATAATAGTCGCAAAAGCCTTTTTGATATTACTTTCATTATCTTCTCTTATCAGTCTCGTAATTCTCTTTATATTACCTTGGGTTAGGTCTTAAACCTCCCACATCAACAGCAGAAGCGGGTATCTGCATTATTTTTCTTAAATCATTTTCCTGTAGTGTGATAGTCGATACACCATCTGCCAATTCGTGATCGACCTCTATTTCATATCTTTTTATATCGAACCATCTCAGCCCTTGCGCCAAAAACTCTTTTCTTCTCTCCAAGAGGATATACTCAATCAGTATCACCCTATCACTTACGAAGGGGTTTCCAGCCACGCCAAAGAAGGACCTAATATCGTCCAAAGTGAGGCTAATAGGATTGTCATCGTCACTGTAGCGGTTTTGAGCCAAAACTTCTAAATCTGCTACTGCAGCGCTGGTTCGGTTACGGAATACGTTAGCCTCGGCCCTGTTCAACAACACCTCTTCACCTCTGAAGGCCACCGAAATATGATAAGGGAAGCCTACATTAGAATTTAAGCTACTTCTCTCGAACAGGTTTTCATATCTCACTGGGAAAAGGCCGTTATCGCCTTTCACAAATGCCGGGTTCTCTCTTTCATCCACAGTACCAGCCAATGGATTTTGGTCAAACAAATCGTTGAAAATCGTTCTGGTTGGGCCATGAGCAAAGTCAGGTCTTTGGACCAGTGATATTTTACGGATCAACATCAAGTTGCTCGGTTGATCGGGTGAAGAATAAAGCTGTGGATATGCATCAATAGAGGAACTGGCTGACTGATATTCATTGCCAGTCATATCTCTTACAAATGCCGATGGATCACCGCCTAGTAGCATGGTGCTGAATTCCTCGCAACGGTCATAATCACCTTTATACAAATAGAATCTCGATGCAAAGGCTAGAGCGGCATTTCTATTGAAATGATACTTACCAGAGTTAGCAAAGAAGGTATCATCGACGAGTTCCAGCCCTCTAAGCATATCTTCTTCTACTCTGTCGTAAACCTCTTGAACTGTATTGCGCTCATATTGTGCGATGAAGACAGTCTCGGGTGTGGTGATATAAGGAACACCCAAGTCAGATAGAGCGGTGTTTTCATCGTAGTGCTTGCCAAATAGATTAACTAACATAAAGTGACCGTAAGCCCTTGTCAGTAATGCCTCGGATTCTACCGCTCTTTTTTGGGCTATTTCTTCTTCGGTTACTGCTGGTAATTCATCCAATACGGCTAAAACTTCATTGGCATGAGCAATAGCACTGTAAGTTTGGAACCAAAAGAAAGCAGGCGTGTCTTGTTCGTTAGGGTCGTCCAGAAAATCATTCCACTCATACGCGTTGGTATGGCTTTGTCTTATGGCTACGCCTCTGGTAAACCCAGTATTGTCGGTCATCCAGTCCGTGTAGCTATAAGAGGATATAGAATAAGCATTCGTTAGCAACTGTGCTGCCTTATCCAAATCATCAAGCGCAACCCTGTTGTCTGGTGTTTCTTCCAGAAAATCATTACAAGATGACACCAATACGAGCAGTATAGCCGGAGTTATTTTCTTTAAAGAAGAAATCTGGCGTTTTAGGTAAGAGAAACTTTTCATATCGTCCGTATTTCTACTTTGTTATAAACCGATATTAAGTGAGAATGTGAGCGCCCTGGGCTGCGGCAGCGATACACCACCTGATCTGAAAAACTCAGGATCTTGCCCGCGCAAGGCGCTATCAGCGTATAATAACGCTAAATTCTGCCCCTCAATGGAGAAACTAGCATTGGACAAGCCAAAGCGATTTGCCCATGCTACCGGCAATTGATAGGACAGGCGAACAGTTTTTAACCGTATGTAGTCGCCATCGGCTACCCTTGCCGTACTTTTGTTGTACAATTGATAGGCAAGTACAAACTCACCGTTATTCAACGTAGCATCTCTATCCAGAATAACTGGAATATCGGTTATATTCTCGTCGCCAGGCACTACCCACCTATCAGCGAGTTCTCCTGGCAATGCATCAAAATCAGTATAAGTCGAGAAGAAGGCATCATTGAGCCTTATCTTGTAATCGAATTTGAAAGACAATAAAGCACTCAAAGTGAAGCCTTTGTAGGTAAAGGAGTTATTCAAGCCTCCAGCGCCACGTGGCTCAGTGGGCCCTTCAAATGTCAGTACTTCGTTGAGGTTACTCCTATCCTGCAGGTCATACTGGAAAACTACCTCACCATTTTCGTTGAAGAATGTAGGAACACCTTGGGCATTCAGACCGGCAAAGTTGGTTGAGAATAGGCCTCTTCTTGGGCCGCCTAGTACCGCCGCTCCGTTTTGACCGATCGCATCTGCAATGCGTGGCCCGAAATCCAACCTGGTAATTTCATCTCGGGTATAACCAAAGTTGAAATCTGTTTTCCAGGTGAAATTATTGCTCCTTATGTTGACAGTAGAAACTGACACTTCAAAACCTATAGATTCCATATCGGCGAAGTTACCCGCCTTTAAGCCCTGACCGCCAATACCACTGGTTTGTACCGTTCCAATCAAGTCAAAGGCATCACGTAGGTAAAAGTTAAGGATACTGCTGATACGTCCTTGTTTTAAGCTGAAATCAAGCCCTACGTTAAATTCCCTCAGTTTCTCCCAAGTCAACTCCGTGTTGGTCAGGTCTACGATGAATAATACAGGTTCCACATCTGTCGGCCTGACTGTGACATCAGATTGCAAATTGAGAATGGCACTAGCTTGGGGTGGAAGATTACCAGAAATGCCATAAGTACCTCTCAACTTCAGATAATCAAACTTGCTGAACAAGGGAATATTTTTGAAGAATGGCTCGTTTTCGATATTCCAGGCACCGCTTACGTTCCAGGTAGGCAGGTATCTGGCCGCGTTGGTTTCACCCAATTGGTTAGAACCGTCATAACGCACTGTGAAATTACCTACATATCTTGATCTGTAAGAGTACCCTCCATTCAAGAACAATCCGAAAAACCTATCTCTCTCTTCGTTGAGGCTGAAGAAATCTATGTTCTGCAAGTTGAAGAATTCGATAATGTTTGGGTCGGTGACCACTACGCCGCCACTTTCGAATACCACACCAATACCCGTTGCTGAGGTAGATGTTCTATTGGTAAACCTAACTTCCTGACCCGCCAGCACGCTCACATCATGGACATCATTGACGGTTGTTGACCAATCTACACTGATTCTATTGAAGAAATTAAGTAAGTCGCTTTGGTCTATGTAATTGAAGCCACCTTCTGGAAGTACCACTTGAGGGTTTAACCCTGGATTGTCTGGGTCTCTGAATAACAAGTTGTTAGCCTGTTGGATAAACTGGGTTTGATTGGCTCGGTAAGCCTCTGCCTGATTAGACCTTTCATGAACGGTATGGTCTCGTTCTGTGGTAGCATACCTGGCTTGCAGTACGCCTTTGATAGATAAGTTTTTATGTGGTCTGACTTCAAAATCGGTTTGAGCGGAGATATCCACTACCTGAATATCAATGAAATTGAGGTCTAGCTCTTCTAGTATGTTAAATGGAGCAAAGTTTCTTCTGAAGAACTCTAGGTCACCGTTTTCGTCAAAGGGTCTGATCGACCGTGCTGTATTCAAGGCATAACTAAAAGGATTAATATCAAAGTTTCTACTGAACCTACCCGTAATCGGATCAAATTCCCTGTTTCGTGTACCTGGTACGCGCTGATCTCTATAACTGGCGGTTAATTTTAAACCAAAGGTGAAAGCATCGGACAGGAAATAAGTGTTTCTTGCTGTACCTGTAAAGCGCTGTACATTATCGGCTATGGTCTGTCC
>JBCBSS010000188.1:0-12845 GCA_039819065.1 Bacteroidota bacterium | reverse complement strand
AGTTTGCTTAGTTTGGTTTTCCTCAGAGACCACATCATAAACTAACTTCTTCAATTCGTTCATATCCCTTTTCATATCAAAAAGCACCTTATATAATAAGTCTCTTTCTGATATACCTTCTGCACTCTTTCCAATCTCTTTATATAGTGCAGGAAGGTTATTCCTTTCCTGTGGAATGTACTGCATCAACCGTTCTACAGTGATTAGTTTATCATCTTTAGAAAGAACGGAAATCTGCTCAACCAAATTTTTCAATTGTCGGATGTTACCAGGAAAGCGATACTTAAGAAGCATTTCCACGGCTTCTGGTGTAAGCGTAATAGGCTTGACCCTATAATTCTCCGCAAAGTCACTGGCAAACTTCCTGAATAACAATTCTATGTCCTTACCACGCTCTCTTAATGGAGGTACATAAATGGGTACTGTGCTAAGCCTATAATAAAGGTCTTCCCTGAATTTGCCTTTTTCAACCGCATTCATCAGGTTAACATTTGTAGCAGCTATGACCCTGACATCGGTCTTTTGTACTTTCGAAGATCCAACCCTTATGAACTCTCCATTTTCTAGTACCCTCAACAACCTGGCCTGGGTTTCTAAAGGCATTTCCCCGATCTCATCAAGGAATATGGTACCGCCATTGGTAACTTCGAAATAACCTTTTCGCGCTTCGTGAGCACCGGTGAATGCTCCTTTTTCATGGCCAAAAAGTTCTGAGTCAATGGTTCCGCCAGGAATAGCACCGCAGTTTACGGCAATGAATTGTCCATGTTTTCTGGTGCTCAAGCTATGAATGATCTTGGAGAAAGATTCTTTACCACTACCACTCTCACCGGTTATCAATACGGTCATGTCAGTAGGAGCCACCTGAATGGCTACCTCTATGGCATGATTGAGTAAAGATGAATTACCGATGATGCCAAACCTCAGTTTTATGCTTTGAATCTCTGAATCGTTCACGATAGACGCTTCTCCTTTATTTCACTATTCTACAATGTGTCCGGTCAATGTTGCTGCGGTACAGTCATCGACATGGACATTTACGTATTGTCCTTTTTGCTTATCCTTTCTAGGAAAGATTACTACTTTGTTAGCACTGTTTCTGCCCTGTAGGTGATCGTCAGAACGTTTTGATACTCCTTCAATAAGCACTTTATGGGTTTTACCTATATCCAGTTTATTTCTTTCGAGAGATAAGTGACGTTGCTTTTCTATGATCTCGTTCAACCTTCTTTTCTTCACTTCAAGCGGAATATCATCTTCATATTTTCTTTCTGCTAACGTACCCGGCCTTTCAGAATAATAGAACATATAAGAGAAATCGTACTGAACGTAATCCATCATGGTCAATGTCTCTCTGTGTTCTTCTTCGGTTTCGGTACAAAATCCCGCAATCATATCAGAAGATATGCCACATGCTTCTCCCAAGATTCGCTTGATAGCGTCTACACGGTCGATATACCACTCGCGCGTATAAGTTCTATTCATTAACTCCAGCACTCGCGAGTTACCACTTTGAACAGGCAAGTGTATATACTTACAAATGTTTTCATACCGCTTCATGGTGTGCAACACTTCATCTGTAATATCCTTAGGATGTGAGGTGGAGAACCTAACCCTAAGCTCGGGATCTACTTTGGCTACCATCTCAAGTAGATTGGCAAAATTCACGATATCAGTTGCCTCAGACCTTTCTAGTCGGGCTTTGTTATTTTGCTCTGAAGACCATTTATAAGAATCTACATTCTGACCTAGAAGCGTAACTTCCCTATAGCCTTTGTCGAAAAGTGCTTGGGCTTCTGCTACAATTGAGTGTGGATCCCGACTTCTTTCTCGACCTCTTGTGAAAGGCACTACACAGAAAGAGCACATATTATCACATCCGCGCATGATAGAAATGAAAGCTGTTACGCCGTTAGAATTCAACCTGACCGGGCTGATATCCGCATAGGTCTCTTCCTTGGATAGGAATGTATTGACCGCCTTATTACCGTCATCGACTTTTTTGACCAAATTGGGGAGATCTCTGTAAGCATCAGGGCCTGCGACTAAATCGACAATCTTCTCTTCTTCAAGTAATTTGCTTTTGAGCCTTTCAGCCATACAGCCTAGTACACCGATGGTCATTTCGGGTTTCTTCTTCTTGACTGCATTAAATTGATTTAGCCTATTCCTGACAGTTAGTTCTGCCTTTTCGCGTATCGAACAGGTATTCAAAAAGACCACATCTGCTTCATTGAAATCTGAAGTGGTATCAAAACCCTCCTCTTGCATGATAGAAGTGACAATCTCGCTATCAGAGAAATTCATCTGACAGCCATAGCTTTCTATATAAAGCTTACGCTCTTTTCCTGTGTTTTCGTTCTTAGATATTTTTACCTCACAAGCTTCTTCTTGATCAGCTTTGCCTTCCTGTATAATTCCAATATCTTCAATTAGCTTTTCCATTCAGTTCTCTCCATTAAATAGTCCTGCAAAATTAAAAATAATGATTTAAAAATGTGACATTTTGTCAGCTAATCAAGTTTGAGTGATCTACTTTACGATATCCATTTGGCGATTAGCCGTAGCCTATAGGGGCAGACGCTAGCATTGAGAATTTATTTTAATTCTACAGCAGATTGCTGAGGGTGGTGTTCAGCCTGGCATGCTCCAACACTTGCATAATAGCCTGAGCTTTAAGAAGACATTCCTCGTATTCCTGTTTGGGTACGGAATCATAGGTGATGGCGCTGCCAACCTGAAATGCCAGCGTGTTTGATGCTTCATTGTACAAAAGGCTTCTGATGACCACATTGAAGTCAAAATCACCATCAGGTGTTAAAAAACCGACAGCACCCGAATATAAACCGCGCTTGGCTCGTTCATACTTATCAATCAGTTCCATCACTTTTATCTTTGGGGCACCTGTCATGCTTCCCATAGGAAAAGCGTTCTTGATGGCGTCAACAGCACTGCAACCCTGCTTTATGGTAGAAACTATAGTTGATACCATTTGATGTACCTGTTTGAATGAGTAGATGCCGAATATCTCATCGACCCTCACCGATCCAGGTTTTGATGATCGAGCCAAATCATTTCTTACCAAGTCAACGATCATCATGTTTTCAGCTCTTTCTTTTTCACTGTGACGAAGTATGTCTTTCAACTGCTCATCTTCTTCGGTATTTGACCCTCTTCGTATGGTGCCTTTGATGGGTTGAGAAATGAGTTTTGAGCCTTCCTTTTTGAGAAAACGTTCGGGAGAAGCGCACATCAAATATTGAGCACCTATTTTTTGAAAAACAGAAAAGGGTGTAGGGGAGATAGAGGTGAGATGCTGATAGAACTCGGCTGGATCAATGCTCGCATTTTGTGCAGAAAATTCTATGCAATAATTGATCTCATAGATATCTCCTTCAAGAATATGGTTTTGCAGAGATGATACGGTTTTGAGGTATTCTTCCCTGCTAGTGTTTTGCCTAAGTTTAAATGACCGATTCTTGTCAGGCTTGGCGTCAGGTATGATTAGTTTGATTTCGTCTATGACCTTGTTGGGGTCATCCAAGGATTCTATTGTGATTTCCTGCTCACCGAAATGTAATATATGCTTGGGTTGGTAAAAGTAAATATCGGCATTTCCGATCCGGTCAGGGTTCTTGCTTTCCAGCTTTTCCAGCTGATTTTTAAGGTCGTAACCAAGGTACCCAACCAACCAGTCTTTGTTTAAAAGGGGGTGTTTAGCCAGTTGATGAAAATCATCAATTCCATCAAAAGAAACCTTATCATGGCAACCGACTGCCAGCATGTGGGGGAAAGAATCAAACCTGTAAGGAATGCCACAGTGGTTGAAGTAGGTAAAGTGATCATATTGCTCAGCCCAATTTAATATTTGGCTGATTGATACACGGTTTAGATCAAATGATGACTTGAACCTCTGCATGTTATGATCAGATAGGATTAGTAACAGAAAAGGGAACCTCTAATGAAGCTCCCTTTGTAAATGCTTTTAAATAGTGCGGTGTCGCTTATGCAGCCTCTTTGGCTTTAGCAGTGATGTTGAAACCTACGTTTACAGTGTTGTAGATCAAACCATCTTTCGCTTTTCCTTCGAAACCTGATTCTTCATTATAAGAAACACCCCATTTAGTTCTGTCAATGTTGAATTTAGCCTCAGCTTTAACTGATCCATCAGCCATATCAACTTTAGCTGGGAAAGAAATACTGAGTGTATTTCCTCTTAAAGTCAAATTACCTTCGATTGTGTGAGTTGGGTCAGAAATCTTGTGCTCACTTTCTTCTTCACTAGTTTCTCCAGCAGCCTCATATGCTGATACTGAAGTGATTTCGAACATGGCACTTGGATGATTAGCTACGTCGAAGAAATCAGGTGATTGCAGGTGGCCAACCAATTTACCTTCACTTACGCTATCTTCCTGTAGATCTATTACAGCAATCTCTTGTAAGTTAATGACAAATTTTCCTCCTACAATATTGCCTCCTTCTACTGAAATAGAGCCTTCCGTGATTCCGAAAGTACCGTTGTGTTGTCCTGTTGGTTTTGTACCTATCCAAGTGACTTCACTTAGGTCTTTGCTGATGTCAAACGAGGTAGCAGTAGCTACTTCTTGGACCTCTTTAGCATCTTCTACTTTAGCAGTATCGCTTTCAGGGCTTTTGGCGCAAGATGTTAACATTAAGCCAATAATGACAACTAATCCAAAAAAATTGAATTTGCTCATGGTTTTGATTTTTGGTAAATAAAATTTTTAATCGTTTTCTAATTTTCTTTTATGGCTATATAAACCGTAAAAATAACCGTATTTATGCACAAAAGTTTTCTTTTACAATTAAAATGTAATGATGGCGCTTATTAAACCAGTCAGAGGGATACATCCAAAATTTGGCGATAACTGCTTTCTGGCAGATAATGCCACCGTGGTAGGGGAGGTGATCATGGGGGATAATTGTAGCATATGGTTCAACGCCGTGGTGAGGGGAGATGTGCATTCTATCACTATCGGGAACAATACCAATATACAAGATGGAGCTGTCATACACTGTACCTACCAAAAGGCCAAAACGGTAATAGGAAATAATGTTTCAATAGCGCATAATGCCATTGTACATGGCTGTACTGTACATGATAATGTGCTCATTGGTATGGGGGCCATTGTCATGGATGATGCGGTTGTTCACAGTGAATCCATCATTGCAGCAGGCGCAGTGGTATTGGCTGGCACAGTAGTGGAGCCTGGCAGTATATATGCGGGCATGCCAGCCAAAAAGGTAAAAGACGTGGGAGAAAACATGCAGGAAGTTTTCTCAAGAACTGCTAATAACTATATCATGTATTCCAAATGGTTTACTGAGGAATAGCACTGTTGCACATGGCCCATCCTGCCAACATTATAAGCTAATATCCTGCAGCTTGCCCGTCTTTTCTCGATTCAGATGCGCCGTAGTATACCTTTTCTTCATCATCCCACAGGATTGCCTGATAACCACCGTATGCACCATCGATAAATGATATGCGATGTCCCATTTTCATCAGATTACGTATCACTTCATAGTCGAATCCGGTTTCAAGGTATAAAGTACCCCCATTAGTCATTTTTTCACCTGTCGGTTGAGAAGAGCCGAGGTGTTGTATTCTAGGCGCATCACCAGCTTCTTGAAGGTTCATACCAAAATCGATCATATTCACAAGGATTTGTACATGACCTTGTGGTTGCATGGCTCCGCCCATCACACCGAAGCTCAGCCATGGTTTACCGTCCTTAGTGACAAAAGCAGGAATGATCGTGTGGAACGGCCTTTTATGAGGCTCATATACATTATAGTGACCTTCATCAAGGCTAAATAACTCACCTCTATCTTGAAGAATAAAACCCAAGCCTGGAGGTGTCATACCAGAACCCATACCGCGGAAGTTACTCTGAATCAATGATACCATATTGCCATCTTTATCCGCTACGGTAAGGTAAATGGTGTCTCCATCTTTAAGAGCACCGGGTTCATAACTTCTTTGAGCCCTTCGCGAATTGATCAATTTATTCCTTTCCTTGGCATACTCTTTCGAAACGAGCTCCTCGATAGGCAGATCATTGAAATCCATGTCAGAATAAAACTTGGCCCTGTCTTCATAGGCTATTTTTTTGGCTTCGGTAAATAAATGTACATACTCCTCACTACCAAAGCCCATGCTTTTGATATCGTACTGCTCCAGGATGTTCAGTATTTGAAGGGCTGCAATTCCTTGACCATTCGGGGGTAGCTCCCATACGTCATAACCTCTGTAGTTGGTCCCAACCGGTTCGACCCATTCTGATTTATGATCTGCGAGATCCTTGGTGGATAGAAACCCTCCTTGTTTTTTCATGTATTTTGCGATGGTCTTGGCTATATCTCCTTTGTAGAAAGCATCTCTGCCACCTTTCGCGATTTTCTCATAAGTATTAGCAAGACCAGGATTTTTGAAAATCTGCCCTTTTTCAGGTGCTTTTCCATTCGGCATGTATACATCACTAAAGCCTTCATACTGTGAAAGCCTGGGAGCGCTGCGCTGTATGTAATAGGCTATTAATTCAGACACGGGAAAGCCCCCTCGTGCGTAGTTGATGGCTGGCTCTAAAACCTTCTCCATCTCCATGCTGCCAAATTTATCATGCATTTCAAACCAACCATCTACAGCACCTGGTACAGATACTGGTAAAGGACCTAGGGCGGGTATTTTTGATAACCCATTCTTTTTGAAGTAACTCAACTTTAAATCGTATGGAGACCTGCCACTGGCGTTAAGGCCATAAAGTTTTTTCGTTTTCGCGTCCCAAATGATAGCGAATAAATCTCCCCCAATTCCACAACCTGTCGGTTCCATAAGACCGAGCGTAGCATTTGCTGCGATAGCTGCGTCAACAGCGTTTCCACCGCTTTTTAGAATATCCAATGCAACTTGTGTAGCCAAAGGTTGGCTTGTTGCAGCCATACCGTATTGGGCAATTACTTCAGATCGCGTAGCAAAAGACTTACCTGTAATTCTATCCTGTGCCAGTACGCCGAGATTAATGCATACAAGTGCGGCCGATAATAAAAATAGTCTCATCTTATTAATTTGAATGTGGTTTTGGTATTGGCCTTGAAGATAATAGATTCTTACTAAAATAGTAGTTGGCCTAGACTAGAATACAATTCCTTGGAATTTGGGTATTAGCATCTAACGATTTCTTATCACACATGAGATGACAAAACTAAGATGGCTTTTAAAACAACTTAAGTTTTTAACTACCAGCGTTTTCTGTCAATTAATAGACAGTTTTGCATGATTTTAGTTGATAATTTATCGAACTGTGATAATTTACGAGCGTATTGAATCCACTTGAATTTTAATTTAAAAAAAGTTATATTCAATTGGCTGTCTCACAATCTCTTATGAGCATTTTCTTGTTTAACATGTTAGTCTTTTTGTAAAGAATCGCAATTATGGATACCAAAAATGAAGGGTTTGATAGCATTAATGTTGAAGAATATAAGGCCAAAATAAAATCAGGTAATGGTCTGTATGTTCTGAACGAGCATGAGGAAAACTCAGATGAGTACACCAATTTTTATTTTATAGGTGTGTATGAGGGTAGGGAGGTCATTTATGATGCTGTGATTTATACACTTCGACTGCAACATGAAAGTGAGCTTTATGAAATAGCCGAACATAAAGCCGCCAACAAGTTTCCCGAATTCAGGAGAATAAAGTACGAGGAAGATGAGAATGGAGATCTGGAACTGCTAGACGATTTAGAAGAAGAAATAGGTCTGTTCATGGCTGAGATTATCATGGGGCTTGAAGAAGAGGGGGATGTGAAAGTGAAAGAACATGTCGAGGTAGATCCGCATGTGGATTTTGGCGTTGGTCTTGATGCCGGGCTGAATGTTGAAAAGATTTCTCACGAGGTGATTGAGAAGTTCATACGCGATTACAACGATGATAATTTGGAGTTGGATGATACGCTATACTCCTTCGAGACGCAAGAAGAAAAGGTAGGTTAGAGATTCTCAATATAACTAGCCCGAGGGCTAAAATATATAAATACTTTAATGGACAGGGAAGCAGTTAGGGTCAGGAAAAGCATAATCATTCCATTTCTTTTCATAGCGCTTCTCTGGACGGTTAAGCTGGCTGAGTATGCCTTCGATTACGACCTTGGCCTTTTAGGTATTTACCCACGAACACTTTATGGTACAATTGGTATTATCACCGGCCCACTGGTACACGGTGATTTACTCCATTTAATCACCAATTCCTTTCCTATTATCATTCTTGGTGTGGGTATTTTCTATTTCTATCAACGCATAGCCTGGCAGGTTATTCTATTGGTCTATATGATGACTGGATTATGGGTATGGATAGCTGCCCGTCCCGCCTATCATATAGGTGCTAGCGGGCTTGTTTACGGATTACTGTTTTTCCTTTTGGTCAGTGGGTTCTTAAAGAAGGATCGCCGAGCACTTGTAATATCATTTATCGTAATCTTCTTGTATGGTAGTAGCCTTTTTACCGGTATCATTCCGACCGAAGAGCATATATCATGGGAATCACATTTGATGGGTGCCATAGCCGGGATATTTTGTGCTATCTATTTTAGAAAGGAACCTCTCTCTTCAGACGAAGGACTGATTGACTTTCAAGACGAACCTGATATACTCGGCAGTCCCAATGCAGGCATAGCATATAACTACCAATACGAAATCAAAACTACAAAGCGTAGTGAAGTTGAGAACGACAATGAAAAGAAGTCGACCTCCTTTTACTATAAGCTAGATCTTGGCGATAACTCATCCGAACAAAAGGAACAGGATCAATAGCCGAAGCCGTATAACTCTAGTTGCCTCACAAGTATCTTTCTCTATATTTGCATCTCGAAAATTTAAACTGGAGTATTGTGAAAAATCTATCAATTCTATTGAATGTAGTGCTACTCATAGCGGTGGCGGTTTTATTCTATTTGCAACTAGGTGGATCACCTGAAGGAGTAGAGAATACTGAAAGTGAAGAAGGAACAGCGGTAAAGGCTCAATATGCCACTGCCTATGTCATAACTGACTCACTGTTATCAAAGTCTGATTTTGTAAGTGCCAAGAGAAAAGAATTGGAAGAGAAGGCAAAAAAATTACAGGCAGAATACCAAAACCGAGCTCAAGGCCTTCAAACTGAGATCAATAATTACCAAAGAAATAAAAACAATCTCACCATTGGACAGGCGAGAACGATTGAGGAAGATCTTTTAAAGAAGGAAGAAAATCTAAGGTTATACTCGCAGAGCCTACAGCAGGAAATCATCAATGATGAAGCTCGCATGACTGGTGAATTGTACCAAGATTTGACAGAATACTTGAAGAAGTATAGTGGTGAAAAAGGTATTGATATGGTGGTGAAGTACGGTCAAGGCGGAGATGTATTATTCGCTAACAACTCAATGGATATCACTGAAGACATAATCAACGGCCTTAACGAGTTGTACAACAACCCGGTGGAAGAAGAAACTGAAGCTACTGAGACCACTCCCGCAGATACAACAGAGACTGCCAACTAGAAAATAACGACATATTAGTCCAAAAGCCTGGCATTTGCCGGGCTTTGTTGTTTTACGCTTGTGATTGGTGGTGACTTTTGGCTATATTTTCAGTTTTATAGCGGCACAACCAATGAGAAAACAAGCAAATTCAATATTTTTAGTAGAACATACACTAATAACAAGTTGCTGATAGACTGATGTTTCGAGCTATTTTCAAGGCGCTCAATGTACGACCTGAGGAGGAGCGACAAGTTACACTACTACTTGCCAAAGGCTTTTTTATGGGGGTCTTTATTGCAACCTTTCAAATTGGTGCTGAGACACTTTTCCTCAATAGGCTAGGTGATTACCTGAAAGAAGCTATACTGGCTTCTGGTCTACTAGGTGTATTTACCACTGCCGTTTTCTCTCGCTTACAACGCAAAGTATCATTTGCCAAACTAGCGGTTTTCAACCTCATAGTCATATTTATCATCACGGGTGCTATTTATGCCAGTTTTAATTATGCCGAAGAGCAGTTTGTAGACTATGTGATTTTTGTAATGTTCGCCCTCGTAGGGCCATTCACGGCTGTCTTATTGCTAGGCTTCTGGGGTGTATTCGGCCGAATGTTTGACCTGCGCCAATCCAAAAGGATCATCGGCTGGATTGACACCGGTCAGTTGTCAGCCGCCATTATTGCTTCGTATACCATACCTTTATTAACACCTCTGATTCCAGATACTACAGTTTTACTTATTATTAGTGGTGTCAGTATTTTGTTGTCGTCCATATTTCTGCTGATGGTCACTGCGAGGTATGACTTGAAACAAGCTGAGATGTCGTCAGTTCAAAGCGATGAGAATGTCAATGCTAAGTTTTCCACACTGATCAAAGACCGCTATGTGATATTGTTGTCCACCTTTCTGATCTTCTCAATGGTGGCCTTCACCTTTGTGCAATATTCCTTTCAGGAAGTAACACAGCAGCAATACCCGGAAGAAGATCAATTGCGTAACTTCTTGGCGACCTTTAACGGATCCATTCTGGTACTGGGCTTTTTGTTACAGACCTTCGTGAATGACAAGATTATAGGCGTATACGGGCTTAAAGTCTCTCTTCTTATTTTGCCCATTATATTAGTAGTGTTCACCATTGCTTCGGCGGTGTCAGGTTCTTTCTTCGGTTTTTCTGTTACAGATAGCCCGGATACTTTTATCTGGTTTTTCCTATTTATATCACTCAGCCGATTGTTTAACTACTCACTGCGAGACTCGTTAGAGAACCCTACCTTCAAATTATATTTCATGCCTTTGGATAATCGCGTCAGGTTCGATATTCAAACCAAGGTAGAAGGAGTTATCAACGAAAGTGCCCGTCTACTCGCCGGCTTACTCATCTTGCTGCTGTCTTATCTAAGCTTCTTCGAACTGATACATTATTCTTACGCCTTAATATTCATAGTGGTGGGTTATGGCTTGATCATAGGAAAGCTTCATAATCAGTATAGGAATAAGATCCAGGTTAAGCTTGAGAGCCAAAAGGCCAATTATGAATCTGAAGAGGATGCCAGTAATACGATTATAAAGGAATTAGAAAATACGCTGGAAAGTGAGGAAACGAACAAGGCCGTATTCTCATTCAAACTACTTGAAAAGGTCAACCCTACCAAACTGCCCATAATGGTGAATAAACTTTTAGATCATAACTCTGGTGAGATAAAAGCTTTTGCTCAAGAAAGGATGAATGAAATAAATGGGCTATCTGTATCCGATAAATACGTCATAAGTTATAATAAGCAAAATAGCGGAGTAATAAGTGGTCGTTATCTAGTGCCGAAAAAGGATATGCAGGAACTGTTCATGACCGGCTCCATTTCAAAGTCCAGGGTTTCAGGTTTGACGCGTTCAGACAGCCGCGATGATCGACAATATGTAGCCGAGTTGCTTGGAAATAGTCCTGATAAAGAAAATATCTCTTACCTCATAGAATTACTCAATGACGTAGATCCCAAAGTAAGGCTCGCAGCCATTAAAGCGGCTAGAAAAAAATACAACCCAGAAGTGCTCAGTGCATTGATCGATAACTTATGTACTGCACAATTTAGTAATGAATCGATGAACACCTTGGTACTTATCGGAAGTGATTGCCTCGATGCATTAGATGCCGGTTTCTACAAGACAGGCCAGAACCCGGTCACAATGGTAAAGATAATTGAGATATTCGGTCAGATAGGTGGTGAGAAGGCAAGGGATATGCTTTGGAACAAAATGGACTACCCTGACAAGGTGATCGTATCTCAAGTACTCTGGGCACTTGGAGAAAGTGGATTCAAAGCTAACATCAGCCAAATAACCAGAATCAAATATGCGATAGAATCTGATGTAGAAGATATATCCTGGAATTTAGCGGCCCTGTCTGAGTTGCCAAGAACCAGTTTCAGTGATCAAATGGAGGACGCACTTAGGGAAGAGAACGAGCATGATCTTGAACATATATATACGCTACTTTCTATGTTGTATGATGCAGCATCGATAAGATTGGTTAAAGAGAATATAGAGAGTGGAACTAATGAAGGAGTCACTTATGCACTAGAGCTTTTGGATGTATTCCTATCTGAGGACTTGAAGCAAAAGATCATTCCACTGTTGGATGACATCTCTGACTATGAGAAGGCTAAGAGATTAGAGGTCTTTTTCCCAAGAGATAGACTCGATTCTCAATTGGTCTTGAAACACCTTATCAACCGAGATTTCAATCAAACCAACAGATGGTCGAAGGCCTGTGCTATTTATCAAATTGGCCTCTTGAAGATCAAAAACTATGAGTATGATCTAATTGCCAACTTATTCAACCCTGACCTATTAGTAAGTGAAGTGGCGGCCTGGTCTTTGAATGAGATAGACCCGACCCTCTACATGGCCAATATAGACCGGGTAGGCATACAATATAGAATGCGTTTTAATGCATTAATCAATCCTCCGGCCAACGTATCCATTAAACCCAAATCCAAACTGCAAAAGGTACTGTTTCTGAAAGGACTAACCATGTTTGAGGAGTTTTCGGGATTGATTCTTGCCAGAATGGTGGATATGATGGATGAGGAGCATTTAGCGGAAGGAGATTCGATAACAATCGATAACTATTATAACAATGTATTCTACATCGTTTTGCAAGGGGACGTGGACATGTACGAAAGAGGCAGTATAAAGAGCCATAAAACTGAAGGCGAGTTTATTGGAGAGGTGATAGAATTAGAGACACATCTGAATTCTAACATCATCACTGCTCTATCAGATAGCATTCTTCTAAAAATCCAAA
>JBCBSS010000187.1:0-12871 GCA_039819065.1 Bacteroidota bacterium | reverse complement strand
CTAATGGTTTTACCGCTAGCTGAACCTGTCGCTGGATAATTAACTAAATCACTTTGCCTTAATATTTTAATCCGTACACCATCTAATCCTATTCCCCCTTGGCCGGCATAGTGTTTAACATATCTCATTTGCATGGGTACCTGTAAATGAGAAAATGCACCAACATTTGCTGTTCTTCTAAATAAGCCAGATGCACTGAAAAATCCGGATCCATAAGATACAACAAATCCCGTTCCTTTCGAAATTACTATTCCTTCAAAAACCTTATACCCTGCAAAACCTGTTAAATAACCCCATTCACCAGCGGACATATTAGGGGCATTTTGTATGAATTGTTGGGCATTAGCGGCTAGCTGCGCATTGAGCATCATACCCCTTGAACTGGAAAGCGGGTTCATCATGGCCGCTTGATCCCCGAACCCATTGGCCATATCGATCCAACCTTGGGCTGTTCCTAAGCTTTGAATTCCTTCTACAGAGCTTTTAACCCCGTTCAACCCTCCAATAATGGCTCCCCCAAAAAAGTCCAGCTCACTTCCCAGTCCGGTTACCGGTATGATATCAAAGTCATATACTCTATAGTTCTTATTGGTCGAAAAGTTATAGCCGGTTACATCTAGAAGTTTAGGCCACCATATCTCAAATCCAGTAATCCAGTTTCCCTTCAACGCATCGCCAGCAAGTTCTCTCAACTGCCTATAGTCCTGCCATTGTTCAAAAGTCGGCCCGACAGACCTAAGCATGCCGTAGGCGTTATAACCAGTACCCATATACCAACTGGTAATGGGTGATTCAACAGGTCCAAAAGGCGACCATCCAAAACTGCCTGACCCATTGGCTCCGAACGTTCCAAATCCCCTATTTGAAATTCTCAGGCTATTATTTATACCTCCACCATTTCCGGAAGACATGCCGGACGGCAAGGGAATATTCATCGGATCAGCACCGCTAGGGTCACTGAAATTGATAGGGTCATTGAAAGCAAAATTATATGGACTTAAGCTACTGTACTTACCCGCCACCGGGTCAATGCCATTCAACCGGCCAATAGCCGGATCATACTGCCGGAAAGGCGTTTCATAAAGGCCGGTCTTTTCGTTCAGCTCGCTACTACCGTTGTATAGGAAACGGTTTTTGAAAATATTCTCTCGTACGTGGCTGTTAAAGGCCAGACCGAAAGGATAGAAATCCGATGACTGGATCAATGGGCTTTGCTCATGGGTCACGGCAAAGTCATCGAAATAGACTTCTACCGGGGTGGCATTATCATTAGATAGGTAGATGTAGACATAGCCTGCCTGCTCAATGGTGGTCTCCACCATGAGCTTGTCGTGGGGCACATCCGTACCGGTTTCTACTGCACTTTCATCTATACGGTCTACATCGGCATAGAGGAAGTTGAAGTGCTCATCAAAGACCAATACATTTAGGTAGGCTTGAGGGCCTGTACCTGTGCCGGGGTCAGGGGTAAAGGTGCCCAGGAATGGGAAGCTTGCTGTTGCCCCTGCGCTAGCACCATCGATCACTGTCCCTGCAGGAGCCGTACCATTAGCAATGGTGGCTAGGAAGTCAGCCAATTGTGTAGTCCAGTTGGCATTATTAGGATCTACATATTTGGCATATACTTCTGTCTTGATCACATCACCAGGCATTACCTGTAGGGATTTAGCCAGGCCAATCTGTTCATTGGTCGTACCAGAAAGGCGCAGGGCATACTGGGTGTCAGTGCCGCCAGTATGGTCAAATAACGGTGAGTTCACCTTGATAACATCATCATAATAGATGAAGTCCACCCTTTCAGTATCTTCCTGTGCTGTCTCCAGGGTAGCCGTTGCAGACTGCGTCTGCGGTGCTGTGGTGAAGGTCACGCGGGTATTGCCTTGATGGTCGGCAATATGGTATTGGTACTCGAGATCTCCAAAGCTCGGTCCCGACTCAGGTCGAGAGACAATCCTGCCAAAGTCATGGTAGATTACTTTAAGGACATCGTCTTCATATTCGAACTCGCCTTTAAATTGTCGCTTCAGTTCGCGTGTACCGTCTTGGTCGTAGTGTTCCCTTATCAACAAGGCACCGGTAGCATCGTACTTGTAGATGATATAGCTACCATCTTCCATGGTAATCTTCCTAGGCAGATTAAGGCGGTTGTACTCTATTAATGTAATACCACGGTTCAGATCGGCAATAATATTACCATCATCGTCGTAGGTATAATCAGTTCCAGCTACATTGCCGTCTTCAAAACCTTCCAGGAATGGCGCGTTGTCGGTTACCTCTTGCAATTGGTTACCGTCATAGGTATAGGCAATCTCATCTACTTTCTGCCCACCTTCACGGTTGGCATAGCGATCGAGGCTTGCTATGTTGCCATTAGCATCGTAGTTAAGTGCTTCTACGTTGTAGTTACCGCGGTAGCGTGTCCAGCCACCAGTAGTTTCATCTTTAGAAGCATAGTAGGCATCCTGCAACCGGCCAAGAGCATCATAACGATAGGTAAATGCTTGCTCATGGCTACCATAAGTACGCCACTTAATGGCAGTAATGCTACCATCACTGCGACCCTGTACAGCAGGGAAAACATCGTGGTTCGGTACTGGATTAAACTCATCCTCAGGTACCAGTTTGATCTCATCGGTATAGAGTACTTCTCCTGGCACCCAGGTATTGGTCATCTCACAGCGATAGCGCCCGGCATCAGCACGGGTAGCGCTGAAGTCATAGGTGGAATCGGTGGCCCCGGCTATGTTCTGCCAGGCTGTGCCATCCCACTTCTGCCATTGGTATGCCGTATGCTGTCCTCCTGTACGGTCATCAGCAACAAGCACATCACCCATTTGATAGACTTGCTTTTGTACCAGATCAGTTACTGCTCTTTGTGACAAATAGCTAAAAAAGCCCGAAAAATGATAGGTGTTTGGTCCAGTTAGGTTTTCCTCTATCGAGCCGAAATCCAAGCGGTTGCGAGCCATGTGGAACCTGGATAGCTTCGGATGGATGCTGAAATCCGGAATGCGGGTAAACTTATTGTCATGTGCGTATATCCAATTTAAGGTGGTTATGCTTGCCAGGGTATCAGGCATCGCTCCCTCTAGCTGATTATGCCGAATCATGAGAAAAGCCAGCTTGGTGAGGTTTCCAAAACTCTCAGGTATAGCGCCTGACAAATTGTTGTAATCGAGGTATAAATAGGTGAGTAAGCTAAGGTTACCAATTTCTTCAGGAATGGCACCTTCCAGATTATTACTGGTCAAATGCAAATGATTGAGCGTGCTTATCTGTCCCAAGGCCGCTGGAATTGAACCACTCAATTGATTGGCATTCAACCTCAGCGTTCTCAATTGGCTCATGCCTCCTAATTCTGGCGAAATAGAGCCTGAAAGGCTATTCAATTGTAGCCTTAGGTCCCAGAGATTAGTCAGTTGGCCGAGCTCTCCAGGTATGTTGCCACTGAGGTCGTTCAGATACAGGTATAGATACTTGAGTGAAGATAGGTTTCCAAGCTCATCAGGAATACTTCCGGATAAAAGGTTATTGTCGAGGTAGAGGTAAATAAGCGAGCCTAAGTTGCCAAGTGATTCGGGTATCTCTCCATCCAGAATATTGCTACTTAAGTCCAAACTTGTCAGGTTCGTCAGGTCACCAAAACAAGTTGGGATTTCTCCCTGAAGCAGGTTTCCGTCCAAAAGCAATTCTTTTAAAGCAGTAAGTTGACCCAATGTAGAAGGCAGATTCCCATCCAACATATTGGCCGTCAGTGATATTTTAGTGATATCGCCGTTTTGAACAGTTATACCATGCCATGTGGCATAGTCAGCGCTAGAAGCCGTAGAAGGCCAATTGGCTAGTGACGGCCAATTGGTGTTTGACGTCCAGCCATCACCGTTCGTGCTATCATAAAGATTTTTAAGCACCTCTAGTTCAATGGCATCAGGCACGACATCCTGAGTTCTACCTTGGAAAAAGATGAGTAATAAAGCTATCAGTATAAAGAATTTCTTCATGTGATTAAGATTTGCTCTTATATGTTTTTGCCGGTCATGTTTAGCATTACCGAGAGGGGTTTTTGCAGACTTTATTTGGTTTTGGTTCATGTTACCAGGTGTTACTTCTTGTTTTGTTAAGCTTCCCAATTAAGGTTATTTCACTAGCTCTGACATAGGAGTAGATCCGAGTAGTCTCACGGTTTGCTTCCATTTATTTCTTTTCTGTTCTTGATATCATCAATTGATCATATAGAGATACTTCAGTATTGCTCGACTTTCTATAAGTTTTTTTCAAAAAGATAGCCATGCTCGTCTTTGGTCCATTATTCTATTTGTTTCTATCTATTTCCAGCTTCTAATGTCATCTGAACGGCTTCTTTGCTCCTCATTGCAATGTCACGCCTGTTCCAAAGTCTTTTGTCTTACTTCTTATATCTGATATCCTAGATCTACTCCAACCCCGAACCAGTCGTATCCTGGTAGATCAACTCCAAGCCAAATAGGTCCTTATTCTGTCCTGTATCTGGATTGTTTATAGCGTTATGTTCTAATTGGGCATTGTTAATGGATTTCAGCCAACCTCTTATATCGTAGCGATAATCCAATGATTGGAAGTAAGTATTGCCGTCGTCCGTACTGTGCAGGTTTTCTTCTACTACCTGTCCAGCCTCATTGTATCGATAAGAAGCCAGTAGAATACGACCATGTACCTGCCCTGCTATTTCAATTTGATGGTAAAGATTAAGTAGCCTGCCAACTCGATCATATTCAAATTCCCTGGTAATGATTGCCTGACCTCCGTTTTCCTGCTGAAATGTCTGAGTGGACACTGTTTGTCCTTCATAGTCATACTGTTGGGTAAGCCTTTGAATACCACCTCCATATTGCTCGGTTATAGATTGTATTGCCCTAAGTCGTTTGTCAAAGTAGGCTACAGTGGTCAGCCAAATTGGCTCATCTAATACCTTGGTCTTACTGCCGGTTGGCATGCCTCGGATAAACTCGTGGGGAGTAGCAGGATTGTCATACATCTGGGTATAAGCAAGTTCCGGGTTACCGTTAAGGAATTGATAATCATCATAATAGATTACCGTGAATACATCTTCTTCAACTATACTTGTGGGAAAGGTGACATTGGTATAATCATGTAAGGAAGTACCTCGCTTTTCTCCTCTTGGTGTACCTCCTGTGTAGAATTGGTCAACTTCAGCCTGAAGCGTAGCTCTGTCAGCCGCACTTGAATAATATCCGGTCATCACCGTTCTACCTTCGGTATCAAATTTGACATAAGACCATTCATCTCTGTTCTCCAGGTTCGCATCTTGAGTTAGAATGGGGCGATCCCAATAGTCATAGACTACTTTACTCCATTTTCTCACGCCCGGAGCCTTACTCTCGATTAATCGCCCTTGGTCATCATACTTATATTGAAAAGCCCATTTATCCAGAAAAGCGTTGTCCGGGGTATAGCTACCCGATATTTCCAACTCTTTAATGGCCTGGGGCGAGAGCACGAATATTGGCCGGTCAAAGTCATCATAAATGGTATAACTGTCCAAGGTGGTGACACCATCAGCGGCAATGGTACGCTGGAGCGCAACACGTCCTCTAAAATCGGCAAATACTATAGCATCTTGGTTTTCACTGCTGGTTGTAACTCCTTTGGTGAGTGTCTTGGTGCCATAGGTGGCATCACTTTGAGGCCTGCCTTGTGCATTGATATACCACTTGCGCACATTGTCTGTAACACTATTGTAAGACCAATCATCTTTTACCCCATTTTCCCCGGGCTGCCATCCAGCACCTACAGATCCACTTTCCAGCACATTTCTAAATGGCGAAGTGTCTAGTTCTACCTGGCTAAATGGCTTAGTGTCATGAGCTATTTCAGGCGCATTCTGGTAGAATTGAAATTGCTCGCTTTGTTCGTATTGCCCATTGCTGGAAAGTGCGTCTGGTCTGAACTGTCCCGAAGCGCTTGAAGCTGTATAAGGCAAATAACCTTTCGTGCTCGTACCAAATTGGTCATAATGGTTGGTCTGAATCACATCATTGCCCAATGGAGAAGAAGCATGAGATACAGATTGCAATCCTCTGCCTAAGCCATCGGTATATTGAAATGTATGATAGAGCTTATTTTCATCAGCACCTGTCAGTGCTTCATCGGTGATGCCTTCTTGCCCTACTAGTGTTACCCATACATGGTTGCGGTCATTGTTAGACAAAGGCTCTATCTCGGGTGTTACCATGAGACCGGTAGAAGCCGTATGCCCATCAATAGTCACTGTGACTTCGTAATAGCCTGTTTGATCTGCTGAAATAGATGCGTTGTTACCCGACAATTGTATTAAATTCCTCATCCAGCTGTAGCTATCGTATGCTGCTGGATTAACTTGAAGCGTCACTGTTCCACCGTTAGGCAAAGTGGCGCCCCCAACAGCTTCAAGTACAGGTTGAGGGTACTTATAAGCAGTCACTGCTATGCGTGTACTGCTTTCGCAGCCATCGGCGTTATTGCCGGCCACGTAATACGTAATCGTACCGGCAGGTGAATGGCTGTACACATTTCCGTTAATTCCACTGATGGCCGTTCCTCCTGAAGACTGGGTGTACCACTTATACATAGGCCCTCCTCCGGATACTGAAGGGCTAACATTAGCATTTCCAAAAGTATGGTCGTCCATGCTACTGACAGGCGCTTCCGCTATACCTTTCACACCCACGAATATGGTGGTGTAGCTCCAGCAGCCATCCCCGTTCAAAGCACCCAAATATAGGGTTTGTGTGCCCGGAGTAGTCACCGTAAAAGTAGGTGCAGCGTTGACTGGCGCCGTTTCTTGGCCGAAAGCTTGTGTTTGCCAATAATATTCGATTCCCGCAGGTGGCGCAACTCTGCTTAGCTCTGTATAGCCACAATATCTGGTTTCAGTAGGCGCAGGAGGAGATACCGGTTCCTGATTCACATTTACGTTAAAGCTGAGTACATCACTCCAGCAACTACTGGTATGTAAAGCAGCCAAGTAATATGTGCCGGAGGAAGTAGCTACTATCTGGCTACTATTATTGCCAGTACTCGGATTAGATGTACCGGTCTGCCAATAATAACTTACACTTGGGGTGTTGGCTGGCCTGGTTATCGTAGTACTACCACATACTGCTGACATGGCCGGTGTAGAAGGCATTGGAGGCTGTACTCTTACACTAACAGAGATAGAAGACGATCCTGAACTCCAGGCTTCCGTACTGTTATCTCTGGCCCTCAAATAGTATGTGCCATTACCCACATTTCGGTTTTGATTGCTATTAGACGTATTGGTGCCAGAAGCCGAACTCTGCCAATAGAACGTTACCCCTGATGGCGGGCTGGGCCGTGTAATGGTTGTGTACCCGCAATAATCGGTTTTCGTAATGGAGCCAGGTGCGGCTACGGCCTGTTCTACATTAATAGAAAGCTGGTCAAACTCATTGCCATTACACCATGTGAGGGCAACATTACCTGTCCCGGCAGTATTCCACAATACTACTATTGATGAGCCGGTGGCACTACCCTGAATGGTTCCGTTGCTAACACTCCATATATATGGACCACAGGTACTCTGGGTACTATAAGATGTTGATTGGTTCCTTGCCACATTCACAGGCCCACTAATGCCATCACCTCCTGGTGTTGGCACCTGTGCTTTCAGTACACCGGTCGTAACTAGCAGTAAGAGCATGAAAGACCACTTTAAAGCGACTCGAATCATGTTTTCTTTATTTAGGCTGTTCATTCGTGTTTTGTTCATGGTCATTGATCAGTTACCGAAAGGAATAAAAAGGTTTACTTCAAGTGGCTGGGATGCTCTACCGTCAGCATCTATTGCCCATACTTTGATCTTAGCGGGCCCATTTTTCTGGAATGTATAGCTCCAATTAGAAGAGCTGCTATTCATGGTATTACTCCAGTCGGCATCACTGTTGAATTTCCATTGCCATTGATAGGTATAAGGGGACCGACCTAATTCGGTATCTATGTTAAAGTCCAGGGTAACGCTATTGGCATCACTGGATATTTCGCTTTGCTGAATCTGAAGGATGACCGGGTCGACATAGTATGTCGTGACATTGAAGTCGTCAGAGACATTGGTGTAGTCAGGGTGTTCCACATCCAGCCTGACATTGAAAGTGCCCACTTGCATGAAGCGATGTTCTATATCGTTTCTACCTGTTGCAACAGCACCATCGCCAAAGTCCCACTGATACTGTGCGTCGGAAGGATTAGGATGTTCTTGTGCACTAAAGGACATGATATAACCCTGTGGTCTGGTTTGATCGCTTTTATAGCTGTTGGCCACCATCTCTCCATCAATCATCACATCAATCGTGGTTGTGTAAGTTGAATAAAAAGGATGACTAACAGTTAGGGTTACAGCGTATGTCCCTAACCTGGCGATATCGAATGATATGTTGGTGCCATTAAGATCACCTACAATAATATTTGAGTTCCAAGTGTAGGTCGTACCTACAGGGTTCTGTAGCGCATTAATAACGGAAAGGCTAACGGGCTGCTCAAGCACATTATTATCAATATTGACATCAGCACTAAGCCCTCCTTCAACAAAAATTGTCTGATAGAATGTCTGGGTACCATCAATGGTAAGGGTAATATTATAAAAGCCTAATCGCTCATAAGTGTGTTTTACATACATCCCATATTGCGTTGGGGTACCATCACCAAAGTCCCACGCTATCTCCACATCTTGCAGAAAGGCTTCATCGGCACTTTGAAAAGAAAAAATCTCTTCACCATTCAGAGCCACCGTTCCATCATAGTTGATGTAACCGCTAAAGGGCTTGTATTGGTAACGCACCCGCTGTACTACATTCCCCTCAAAGTCCTTTGAAAGTACGAGCCTGTTCATGTCGTCATAAGTAGAATAGGCCGGTAGATTATTGTTACCACTTACTGCCGTGACGCCAATACCAGGTTCATAAGTATAAGCCGTCATCGTCGCATCTGCGGGCAGCAACCTTACATCATCTATATTGGTGCTATTGGCCAAAACGTTAATACTGCCATTCGAAGGAATGTCTAGTATCCACCGGTATCTTTCCCATTCGGCGCTAGTGTTTCGACTTTGTCCATTCACCACTACATTGCCATCAGCGCCCTTGGCCCATAGTGCTACCGAATAAGTGCCTTCGGGCAGGTCAGTTTTAGACATGCTTCCGTGGTAAGCATATTTGCCGGTATGGGCATTTCCGCTTGACATTGCCATTTCATCTACTCCTTCCCAATTACCATGTAATGGCTCTTCAAAACCGATGTAGGCGATTTGGTTGTGAAAAGCATTACTGACCTCTGCCATGGTGCGGTATTCATCATAGCCATAAATAACAGCTTGCGGTACGCCCTTGCTCACTGTTTGCACAAGATTTCCCTGTACATCATAAGTTAACGTAGACCTATGGTCGTAATAGGTTGGGTCAGGCGTACCATTGCCAGTGTAGTTTGTCCAGGAGGTCTGTGGATTTTGAAATTCAGTGAAGTAGTATTTATAGGGCATTACATAGTTACTGGTCAGAAAAAACTCCGTAACCTGGCTGCCCAAAAGCTTTTCAAGAGCTCCTTCTTTTCTCCACACCTGCCGTTCTATTACTGGTTGCAAGATATTTCTATCTACCATGGTTCCAACTACCCCATTTTGTGCAGAGGTAGGGTAATCCTGCGGATAGAAAAGTCTGACGATATTCTCCTCGCCAGCGTTTGTTTCTGTTCTGGTTTCGTTAAGTAACCATGGGGATTCACTTCTATAGGTGTAATATTCTGTTGATGTCCTGCTTTCACCTACTACATCCTGCCGGCCGTCGTAACTGGTGGTTGAGGTTTGCGATAGCTGTACTCTAAAGGATTGATACAAGCTCGGTGCGTATTCCACGTACTTGCACAAATTAGGCTGAGACTCTCGCATAATACCTGTGATCACCCAACCCAGGTGCTCCGTATATTCATTAACCTCGTAATTATAAGAAGTCGAAGATACAGGGTAGTATTGTCCCTGATAACTTCTTTCTACCAACTGGCTCTTCATGAAACCCTTCCTCAATTCTACTACTTTCGATGGCACATAAGGAAAGGGGCCTTCAGGTAGAGTATTTGAGGCCAACTCAGGGCAAGTATTGAAGCCTTCACCAGGTTCATCGGCGGCATTATAGAATTCATGAATTACCCGCCCTTGTTGCGGGTCCGATACCTCTCCTTCATATTCAATGACATAAGCATAACCTACAAAGCTACCATTAGCCGAAGCCGAAAGGGCGACAGTACTGCTTGATGTTCGGACAAGGTAAGTACAAGATTCATCAGTATTGCCTACCTCAAAGTCAGTGAAGTAGTGATAGTGGGGTTGGGTCATCAAGATGCCGCTGGTAAGGCCAGTGGACGGGTTCTGGTATTCATATCTTTTGATAATGGGTGGGTTGTCGCCGGTACCATCATATGTGGCAATCTTAGCAACTCTTAAACCTGCTCCACGAGTAAGGTGGTTTGGGTTAGTGTCCACTACGATCTCATTATAGCTGATCTCCAACTGAGCCAAATTACCAATGGCGTCGCTGGGAAGATCATCCATGCTGGCTGTAATGGAATAGGTTCCAGCAGGTAGTATTTGGCTATAGGTACCTTGACTACCTCCATCAGCGGTAAGTTGGAACACAACAGGGGCAATACCGTTGCCGGAAAGTTGTACTCTTACATGGCCTTGCTGAAGTGTCGGCCCTCCGGGGCCTGTAGGCACAAGGCCTTTGATCAGATCGTAGCGAGCTTCCACCAAAGTGGCCTTATTAAGCGTGAAGCTCTCTTGGTCATCAATTTCAATACAATCTCCACCCAGGCATACAGCTATATTTGGGCTAGCCTGTACTTTGTAATAAGTTTGATTACGGTAAGGTATGTACTGGTTGATCTCATAAGTATATTCCTGACATCCCCCAGTGGGAAAATCAATTCTGTCGAGTGAACCATAACGTCCATAATCAGGGTGGGAATCTCTATTGGCACCCGGGATGTAGAGGGTGTCCATTGTATTGAAGACAGGAATCAAATGTGTATTACTTTCAGCCCCGTTATAAAAGCCCCAGTGATCTATAGCAAAAGACTGAGGAGATGGCATGGATTTCTCTTGATAGTATGAAAACCTGTATGGTGGGTTGCGGCTCTCATTTTTTCCGAACTCAGTTACAGTTTTCAGCCAAAGCCTACTATTGATTTCATCGCAGTGATATCCGAAATCGTAACCTTTTATCACTGCACCAGCATGACGATAAATGATCTTCTCTAGTTTCACCGCATCTTTAAGGTCACAACGGGGGCCTGTTACAAATTCTATTTCGTCATCGTTGAGGATTATCTTATCCAGGTAGAGGCCATTGTAGCTGAAATTCTGTGGGGAGTTGGCACCAAAAACTTGATCACATTGATTCTCAGGATCAGTACTCTGAATTTTATAATAAGCTGTTAGTTGGTCGGGCAGGCTGTAACTGTAATTATGCTTGGTGTATGTGAAATTGGCTTCTTCGCCAAGCAGCGAAACCACTTTCTTCATATACCACGAAGTAGCCACATTGTTATTGTATTCGGTATAATCGACACCACCGCCAAAGTAGTATTTCATGCCATTAGTGGTAGTAATCACCCATTCTTCATGTGGGCTATTAGGAGCTTCTATTTTAAGCCCTGAACCAGAGAGAATTTTTACACCACCGCCATATTCGAATATGAATTTTCCACTTACACCCGCAAAATTGAAGAAGAATACATCGGGAGCACTATCAATATTGCCATCAAGTACTCCCCTAACCCAACTCGTCTGATCAGTACTTTCTGATTCGCAGGATTTTGTCAGGTCCGTAATATCCTTTACTGTTGCATTGCGATAACCAGATCCAGCATAGTCATCTATCCCATTTACTGAACGACTAATCACACCAGCACCCTGCAAGGTCCAGTTCAGACCGACCCACGAACCATAGTCTCTTACTCGTTGACCTCCCCCAAAATAGTTTAAACCTAACCCTACCGAAACGCTCCTGCCACTGATACCGGTAATGGGTACACCAATTGGCATAATACCACTATACAAGCCTGCTGGAGTTTCTCCATATCGACCCAATGCTGACGCATCAGGAGAAGGAGGGATACTCAAAACTTCTTGCGCGAACACTTTGGAACAAAAGCCAAGCAAAATAATACTCAGCAGTAAGCTGTAATTGATAGAGATCCGTCTCAAATTAAGTAACATATTCAGGTTGTAGTTATTGTCCGTTAATAATGGCACCAACAGCACCACAGGAGCCCATAGAGAGCACAGAGTTTACCCCGAGAAGTTGATATCATCGAGGGACTGTAATCCAAAGAAGGGCATACGCAGCTACCTTCTATTTCATAAAGGTGATTTTAGACTATACTAAAATTGCAGAGATGAGTTCCTGTGTGTTGTGTTCATTATTCTAGTGTTTGGTTCTTGTTGTTTACTTTATCTTTCCGCATTCAAATGGCGAATCGGATGATTATGACTCTCTTGTGCTTGCCGTATTATTGTAGATTGTATGAATTCGGTAATCCATACCACTAAGTCTTTACTACGACATATCGATTCAAAATTACAAGTAATGTTTTTCCAAACAAATCAATTTTTTGTTAACATGGCTATTTCTGATTTGAAATGTAAGATATCAATGATATTAATATATAATCATCATTAGCCTAAACAACTGAAAATTAAATAGTTAACTAAATAAAAATAATTTAATATTAATTTGTGTTTTGGATCTTATTTCAAGCTAACATGCTGAAAAACAATCAAGTCAATCACACAATTTGCGGGATCACGACATTAGTCAATAGAGTT
>JBCBSS010000186.1:0-13291 GCA_039819065.1 Bacteroidota bacterium | reverse complement strand
TATCTGAGTGCGTCATAGCAATATCCAACAGTGTTCCGGCATACATAAATTTAGGTTTAATTGACTCTTAGATGATGGTCGGGCCAAAAAAGTTTTAACTCTGGTTATTTTTTAAAGAATTTATCAAAAACCATCGTTTCAAACAGCTATAACTGTGAAACTATGGCACATCCACTGACGGTGAATTTAGTATATTTGCCCGCTGTTTACGCCACTGAGATTATTGCATGAAAAAACTGATCAGTTTTGCTTTAAGGAAAATACCGCGCCGCTACTTACAATATGTTAGTCATATTGTATTGCGCGTGGTGGCTGTATTCTACTATGGCAACAAAGTCACTTGCCCTATCAGTGGTCGTAGCTATCGGAAGTTTCTGCCTTACGGTCGTATCAATCCCCGACCTAATGCCCTCTGTCCTGATTCACTTTCTTTAGAACGCCACCGTTTGCTTTGGCTTTATCTTAAGGACAGAACAGATTTCTTCAAGCAACCTCAGAAAATGCTTCACATCGCCCCTGAGCTTTGTTTCATGAAGAAGTTCGAAGCCAAACATGGCGAAGACTATATCACAGCAGATATTGAATCCCCTCTTGCCAAGGTCAAAATGGATGTGCATGAAATCCCTTTCGAGGACAATAGCTTTGATGTGGCCATGTGCAATCACGTTATGGAGCATGTCGATGATGACATTAAGGCCATGTCTGAAATACACAGGGTATTGAAGCCCGGCGGTTGGGCCATTTTACAAGTGCCGTTTTTCTATCCACTTTTGGATACTACCTATGAAGACTTTTCTATCACATCTCCAAAAGAACGTGAAAAGGCTTTCGGGCAGGATGACCATGTCAGAAGGTATGGAAAGGACTACGCAGAAAGGCTCAGAAAGGCTGGCTTCAAAGTAACCGAGGATAATTTCGTAAAGCAACTACCAGCAGAAGATGTCCAACGCTATGCCCTTCCTGCAGATGAAATAGTCTTCTTTTGTGAGAAGGAGTAATTCAATTTAGTTGTGAGGGTAAGGTCATATCATCATGAAGTAAAATAAACCTACCAACAAACAGACTTTACGGCTTCGCTGGTCTAATATCTACTTAAAGCCAAAGATCATCTACGAATACTTTTTATGAATAAAGCTGTATATCGGTCACTAATTAATGCTCATTCGATATTTTACTATATCACCCTCAAAATTTAGCAGTAGAAAATAATTTCCCGGAACTAAACTTGAAATATCAATTTGACCTTCACAAACGCCGTTTAGGACTTTAATCCCATAGGCGTTATATATTTCAAAGCCCAGCCTATCATACACCTTATCTACAGTTTTAACATTTAGTATATCCTTGGCGGGATTTGGAAAAATAACAACGTGTTGATTAATATTATCGGCAGTACTAAGAATTGTTTCTATAGTAAATGAGACTACTGAGCTAAAATCACTCTCAAGACCAGCTGAATCCACAGCTTTGACAGCATAAAAATTTTCTACAGATGTATTTTCAGGTCTAAATTCATATGAGTTATTTTCAACAGTAGCGATCAATGACAAACTCTCTACGTTATTCACAGTCCCTTCGTATACTTTATAATTCTTAAAGTCTTCTTCTACATTCTGATCCCATGTCAATGTAACCAAGTCAGAAATGTTCTTGACCGTAAGGTTTTGTGGACTTGATGGTGGTGAATTATATGGAACATTTGATGCAGTAATACTGAACTTGCTGTGGCTCACGCCATCAAACGCTTTCACCCAATAGTAATACTCAGTTCCACCAACTACATCTTCATCCAAATAGCTATTTTTTATTGTTCTGAGTAATAGCTCTGCTGACAAGGTGTCATTGGTGAGGTTTTTAAACAATACAAATTCAACAAAATCAGCTTCTTTGTTTTCTTCCCAATTCAGACTTATAAAATTCTCACCTGCCTGACTCTGAACATGCTGAGGCGCAGAAGGTGGTCGGTTTATTGGAACTCCGTATACGACATCGCTCATGTCACTCAAATTGCCCCCAATATCTTCAACAGCTATCCAATAATAATAGGTTGAGTCATAGCTTACATCATAATCTTTGAATGAGTTTTCCTTAGTCCAGCTAAGACGAAGGCTCGTCTCAAAATCATTATTAGTATTTCTAAAAATTACATACTGCAGAAAAACTTCCTCAGTGTTTTCTTCCCATTCAATACTTAAATACTTATCACCTGTTGAAATTCGAACACTATCTAATTTTTTAGGGTCAAGTCCAATTGGACCAACACCATCACTGAATGGGCTCGATTGACCTAAGTCGTTGACAGCTTTCACCCAGTAATGATTTCGATAAATACTATTGTCTTGGTATAATATTTTTGAAGTATCCGATGTCTCTAATATTTTCTTAGCTGATAATGGGTCAGAATAACTACCCCTATATATTTCATATTTGGATATATTGCCTTCAATATTCCTGTCCCATGACAACGTGTAAAACTCTTTATCTTTATTATAAATCGCCTTAAAATTACTTGGAGCAGCGGGTGGAAAGTTTGATTCAAAATTATACACCCATACACCTCCATCTCTCTCACAAATAGAGTATATAGTCTTTCCATCAGAATCATACAAAAACCGCTGTTTGTAAGCGCTAAAATAGAATGTATACCCGTATCCTCGAAAGATTTCCTGTTCCCCATTATATATAAGCTTACCATTCCCATCAAAATCCCTTTGGTACATAACTAAACCATCGATCGTATGTACAGCAATGTATCTATTGTTTTTTGGAAAGGTGACATCAACGATTCCATCATATTGAGGGGCTTTTAAAGCGCCTAATGGGCTGAGCTGGAGATAACTCAGCCTCCCATCATCTTGATTTCTACTTAATGCAGTAATACCATATTTACCAAAATGAATTACGGTTTTATCATCTGGACTAATAACAAATTTAGTACAACCAGAACAGACTACTTTAAAAGATAAATCGTTAAGAGTCAATAGGCCTGTAGTCTGATCAATATCAAGTACTGCAATATAGAATTTTGTAGGGTTGCGGTTATCTCCTAAAAACCCTTTGGTATAAAGGTTTTTATTGTCATTAGAAATCACAATTCCACTAAACCTACTAAGTGGGGTACCTCCGATATCAGTTACTGTTTGAATTAAACTAAGGGCGCCTGTTTCTATACTTCGTTCATACACATGTATACTTGAATAGTTAATTTTCTCATAAACATATTTTCCATCAGTAGAAACTAATAATTCGGTACTCCACCATGTATTAGGGACTTCGACAGGCGGATGACCAATTGTGGATATCAAACTGATTTCATCGACTAGATCAAAAATGAGGATTGAATTTGAGGTTTCATCAACAGCATACATATGTTTAAGTGTGTTGTCGACAGTCGCCCCAACAATCCTCAGATCATCTTCAAGTTCACTGAAGAGCCATCTATCCTTTACAATGCCTATACCTGATGTCTTATCGACACTATATTTAACAATTGATGAATCACTATTACTAATCAAGTACAGGTTATCATTCTGGTCCACGAAAGAAAAATCAATATCATTAAGACCTTTATTCAAAGATATACCTATTCTTAGGCTGTCAACTAGGCTTACTAATCCGTGGGGTCCTTCCTTATAAATGCCTAGCGCTAAATCGTCATAGTTGAATCCAGGTATGTACATAAAATCACTATTTGGGGATTTATGAAACCCTAGAGGACCGTTAAAAAAGTCATCTCTCCCTTTCAGAGTATCTAAAGCCGACAGTGTTCCCGTCGTAATATCTATTGTATAGGTATAGATATCACCTGTTCTTCCCGACATGGCATGTAAAAACTCATTATCTCCTGAGATTTTACATATTAAATTGGTTGGGCTTGGGTTAGTTTTTATTAGGCTCAGGGCACCGCTTGACTCATCACGTCTTGTAACAGATAAGCCTCCTCCCCAGTTACCGAAAAAGTTGATACCATCTATTGTTACCCCTATTTGATCGATATCCCAATATTCTTCAAGAAGAGTGATATTTCCGGTACTCTGATTTACTCCATACTGCCTAATGTAACCTGACCTATTGATATAAAGATAATTACCATCAGGACTCATCCATGAATCAGAGTGATCCCTAATGTGATGCTTATTGATATAGCTTAAATTGTTTCCTTGAACTTCAAAAACGAACATATGAGCCCGTCCAAAAACGTAAAGGAATTTATTGTTTGGATCCAAAGTCATTTTACGAGCTTTTAGCAAAACATCACTTGGATAACTGGAAATTTCATTAACGCGCGTAAGTATTCCAGAATTTACATCTCTATCATATATTATTATTTTTGACTCAAACTGATCGTTATGACCTGTAATGACGTATAAAATATTCCCTTCCGAGTTTAGTGTTATTGCGTTAAACCTCCAGATATCAAGTTGTGATGACCTAATCAGTTGAATTGGTTCGAATTTACCAGAGGCTGAATCATAATCATTAACACTTAAGGTCAAGTTAGACTTGATATAGAGAAACCTATGATCATTCGAATAAAGGAAACAATCTGGATATTCTATACCCTCAATTACTCCGGTGTTTTGGTGGACAAACTCAACAAATTGTCCATTAGCAAATAGAGTTCTGGAAATTAGATACAGCAGAATGATTGTTCTTTTCATGTGTGATTAAGTTTGTTGCCATCCAAGTATTTTAGTGTTGTTGTCTTTCTTGTGATTGGTATTCCACCAACTGCCGATCAATATATGAATACTATAGTCAATATAGAAGATTTTTGTAACCTAATTGTCTAAGCAAGTAATAATCAGAACATAAGACCGCTATAACAATGGCATGCCCAAGATTTGGAGCAATATATCACCAATGGATGAGATCGTGTTCTTTAGTGAGAAATGGTGAGTTAGGCGGACTTCAACACCTTTTTCTTCCACCAATGTTTGATGAAGCCATTGCCATAGGCAAATATCTGGATGAAAGAGGCTATGATACTTAATAAGCCAACGTAGATACTCTTGTTTTTGGCTGTGGCATCAATGAAGATCATCAAATACAAAAGCGCCAATAACACACTACCCAACATAAAAAGTGGCATGCTCACCAATGGTGTAAGTAAGTAAATCACCAAGCTTATTACGAAAGCTGCCGGAAAGAAATAGACGGCTTTCACATTTTCAGGAAACATGTCATTGAGATTGACTCTACCAGAACCGAAGAAAGCCGCTTGTTTATAGAATTGTACAAAGTCCGTTCTGCGCTTGTGATAAACAAACGCCTCTGATATCAGTCCCACCCTGAAACCCATTTTCCTTATGCGCAGGCTGAATTCAATATCCTCGCCCATTCTAGTGATGATGAAGCCTCCCGTTTTCTCATACACTTCACGTGAAATACCGAAATTGAAGCTTCGTGGCTCAAACTTGCCGACGTGTTTCTTCTTACCTCGTATGCCTCCGGTAGTGAACATCGATGTCATCGAGTAGTTAATGGCCTTCTGTACAGGAGTGAAATCTTCATGTGCCTTATCAGGGCCGCCGTAGCAATCCAGGTAGTCGTCATTCAATTGTGATTCTACTGCTTCAAAATAATTGGTGGGAATCAGGCAGTCAGAATCGAATACAACAAAGTAATCTCCTGAAGCTCTTTCATATCCATAGTTGCGGGTAAAGCCCTGACCAGAGTTTTCTTTGAAGAAATACTTTACATCCAGTGCCTCTTTGTATTTCGCTACTACTTCCTCGCACTTTTCACTGGAACCATCCTCTATGATCAATACTTCGAAATGGGAATAGGTCTGGTGGGTAAGACTTTCGAGTAACTCATCTACCTCCTGCGGGCGGTTATAGACCGGAATAATTATGGAATACTTTCTCATGCTTCAAGGCTTCGAAATTAGCGATTTTTGCTTTGAAACCTGAGCTCGGAAAAATGATAGTAGGATTTGAGGTAATTATTCTATCCCAATCTTTTCAAGGACAAGGTACTCGCGTTGAGAGTGGTTGCGCATCGCTTGTAGCTCGGCTAGAAAACCAGCCAAAAAGAGCTGCACACCAATTACCAGTGCCACCAAAGCTAGAAAAAATATAGGCTGTTCGGTCACATCTCGTACGAGAGGCACTTTGGAAAAGTAAACTGAGTCTACTTTGTCCCAAAGGATTTTAACAGTGAAGATAAAACCCAACAAGAATGAAATACTTCCTAACGTACCAAAGAAGTGCATGGGTTTCTTTCTAAATCGAGAGACGAACGTTATGGAAATAAGGTCGAGAAAGCCATTGATAAACCGTTCCAATCCAAATTTGGTCGTCCCGTATTTGCGTTCGTAGTGTTTGACTGGCTTCTCAGCGATCTTGGTAAAACCATTCCATTTAGCAATTAGTGGAATGTATCGATGCATTTCACCATAGACCGTGATATTTTTCACTACTCTACCATCGTAGGCTTTTAATCCACAGTTGAAATCATGGAGCTTGATGCCTGATATTTTGCTGGTAACGAAGTTGAAAAACTTGGAAGGGATTGTCTTGCCAATGGGATCATGGCGTTTCTTCTTCCAGCCTGAAACCAGATCGTATCCATCTTCCGTGATCATCCGATACAACTCCGGCACCTCATCAGGGCTGTCTTGCATATCAGCATCCATGGTAATTACCACCTTTCCTTTACTGGCCCTGAAACCTGTATCTAGCGCTGCCGATTTGCCAAAGTTGCGATTGAACCGGATGCCTTTGACATTGGTGTTCTTATCCCTGATCTTTTTTACTACCTCCCAAGAAGTGTCACTACTGCCGTCATCTACCATGACCACTTCATAAGTAAAGCCGTGCTCTTTCATAACACGGCTTATCCATTCACTTAATTCTTCTAAGGACTCTTCTTCGTTATATAAAGGAATAACTATTGAAATCTCAGGGTTTTCCTGCATACAGCTTTAGCTAGTTTTTTGCGTGATAGCAGATACTATCAACGCCAAAATAAAGCTAAAAAAGCTAAAAGCGAGAAATGCAATGGGAAAAATCACCTCAGGAATCATAAAGGCAGAACTGATCTCCAACGTCTGATCAATTTGCTCCTGACTCAGGCCTTGTTCCTCCATAGACTGGATCTGCGTTTCTTCCATCAAGGCCAGCAAAGAATCATCAACAAATTTGATGTAGATGTAGGAGAATATGACAGAAATGGCCGCCCCTATAACTGCTGTTAAAGTGGCAATACCCAACGCCTTCCCGTAAGGCATTAAGCCGTCACCCAAGCGCTTATATTCACTATGGGCCAGCACCATGGCTACAATGATAAAGAGGTAATTAACATAAGATAAAGCTTGATTGGTAGCGAGACCGGCAAACTGTAATATGAGTCCATAAATTACCATGATGGCACCTAGTAAGCCCCCGTACTTGAACGCCAACGACTTAACTGAGGGTGATTCAGGCATTACGTCATCCAAACTATTTTCCATAGTAGTCATAAGTTAGGTTTCTGATAGATTTTCTAATGTCAAGGTAACCTGAGGCTTCTTGATATCAAAAAAAGACCATGACGAGCCGTTTTAAAGGGTGGTAAACGGTTGAGAAGAGATCGTAGGGTCAGGTATAAAACCTTAAATAGCCTTTCATATTATTTGCTGGTGACCTATTCGCCAGATAAACTATCAGTGGGATTTGTCAATGATACCTTAAATGAATGATAACTAACAGATAGTAAGCAAGTGGTCATAATGATGATCGCGGTAAGCACAAACACACTCGGACCGATTGATGTTCTATAGGCAAAACTCTGCACCCACTGAACACTTATGTACCAACCTATAGGAGCAGCCAATAAGAATGAAAGAAAGGTCATTTTAATAAAACCGAGTGACAACAACATTAAGTTATCGCCCATTCCGGCACCCAATACTTTTCTGATACTGACTTCACGCAGGCGTAAGCTGATTGTATAGGCGGACAGGGCAAACAAGCCTATACAGGCCATAAGAATGATCAATGATGAACTAATAGATAAAAGCGTAGCGGTCTGTCTTTCGCCCTGATATTTGGCGGCGAGTGCATCATCCAGAAATTGGAACCTAAACGGGCGATCAGGAAACATATCACTCCAAATACCTTGAACATCCGCGATAACTTGTGCTGATGTACCAGCCTGTATTCTGGCGATCATGAATCTCATACGGTTGTGATTGTTTTCATTGCTTTGAATAACTAAGGGAGATATTGGTTGGTGCAAGGTGTAATAGTGAAAATCCGAAATGACTCCTTTTACTTTAAAATCATATTCCAACTTTTCACCGTTCACATCTTCGGTCAGTGTTATTTGCTGTCCTATCGGGTTACGCAATCCCATTGCTTCAACAGCGGATTCATTAAGTATGATCATGGTAGAATCACGACTGTCTACGGAAAAGGATTCTCCGGCTACCAACTCGATACCCATCGTTTCCATAAAATCATCACCGACTAGAATCCTGTTCAAATGATAATCTTTTGATTGCCCTGGCACACGATAGTTGTCAGTCCATGTATTGTTAAAACCTGGTACCCAGAGACTACCCGCGGCAGCTTGTATGCCTAGTAGGTTCTTGAGTTTATTCAAAAAAGGATTGAAGCGATGAGGTTCTTTATGAGGTATGCCCTCTATCACCATCAGCTGTTCCTGATCGAAACCGAGTTCTTTATCATTGATATGGTTGACTTGTTTAATCATCACAAGCGTGATAAAGATGAAGACTATGGCAACAAGAAATTGAAAAGAGACCAAGCCATTTTTGAGTTTGTTTCTTCGAGAACCTGTACGTATATGGCCTTTTAGTGCGTTTACAGGTGATAAATTGGACATCAAGAACGCCGGATAACCTGCGGTGACGAGACTAACTATCACTATTACACCCACCAAACTTACCAGGAGGGCTGAGTCAAATTGAACGGTGAGCTCCGCTTGTATCAGGTGGTTGAAATAAGGCAGTACAGTAATCATAATCAAAAACCCAATGAGGACACTAATCGCACTTATGATTAATGACTCCATTAAAAACTGAAAGGCGACTTCTCCTCTTAAAGATCCCATTACCCTTCTCACCCCCACCTCACTGGTCCTTTCGAATGCCCTGGCAATGGACATGTTCACAAAGTTGATGCATGCGATAATCAACATTAGTAGGCCCATAGCAATGAAAATCCCAAGGGTAGTCCAATTGCCTCCGGGCTTGAAGCCTCCCAAATCATTTTCATTCAGGTACAATTCACTTATAGCATGAAGGTAATAGTCAATTCCATGACCTGCTTCGATATAGTCTTCCCTGGAAATATTTTGTATCCGTTCTATTTCCGGTAGAACATAGGTACGTACAAGTTCAGGCAGTTTGGACTCCAATTGAACATGGCTGGCATTTTCTTTCAATTTAATGTAGCAATGGGCTGCGTTCAGATTAAATTTTGGCCAGTTCAACCATTTTACCGAAGTGGATGATACCAAGTAGCTGAACTGTAGGTGTGAATTGGCAGGTGGGTCCTGGCAAACACCGGTTACAACTGCGTTTCTTCCTGAAGGTGAAATAAACTGACCTATCGGATTCGCATTCCCGAAAAACCGTTTGGCCGTGCTAGCAGTCAATACCACACTATTCGGTTCTCTAAGTGCTTTCCTGGCATCACCAACCAGCATATCGTATTGAAATACTGAAAGAAAATTACTGTCAGCCAACAACACGTTATTTTCGACAAAATGTCTGGTACCAGTATGATCACCACTCAGCGTAACTACCTGTTGGTTATAAGGCCCGGATATAATAGTGGCCTCCTCCACCTCTCCGTAGTCCTGGTGCAAAATATTCACCAAAGAATAAGGTACGGTTCTATAGACATGTTCTCCTTCTTCATCCACTACCGCTTGGGATATTTTATAGATACGGTCTGCATCCGGTAGAGACTGATCGTATGACAACTCATGCTGTACATACAAGAAGATGATATATGCTGCCGCAAACCCAACTGATAGCCCTACGAGATTAACGGATGTATATAATTTTCTCTTGAGCAAGTTGCGATACCCCAGTATCAGATAATTTTTAAGCATACCAATTCGGTGAAAAAGGAGTGTGTTGTTTCGAATCCCTATGATAGCAGGCCGAAAAAGTAGAAGTACATCAATAATGAAGCGTCGCTTTGCTTCTATTTCATTTCTGGCTTCCAGGTTTCTCTCAAATCGCTCAAGCAGGTCACCCTCAAGGTCTTCGATGTATTCCGAATGGCAATACCATCGGAAGAACTTAAGTGCCCATTTTGGTGGGTACCTCCTACTCATTTTTTAAAGCATCGACAGGATTGGCACGCGCAGCTTGCAGCGTTTGAATACCTACGGTAAACAAAACGAGAGACATGATTAGGATACCAGATAATGCAAACAGCCACCACGATAACTCAGTCTTATAAGTAAAGCTTTCGAGCCATTTGTTCATAACCAATATGGCCAGCGGTACGGCCACAACAAACCCAATCAAGGTCTGCCGCATGATGGAATTAGTGAAAAGCGTAACAACGTTGGCCAGAGAAGCACCCAATATTTTACGGATACTGATTTCCTTTTTGCGCTGTTCAGTTCTAAATGCCGTCATACCGAAAAGACCTAAAGAAGCGATTAAAATGGCCAAACCCGTGAACGTAGCCAATATTTTACCCTGATTGATATCAGCCTTGTACAATTGGTCAATTTGGTCGTCCAGAAATTGGTAATCAAAAGGGTAAGACGAATATTGTTTTACTTGTTGTTCTAGGTGGGCCAGTGTCTCAGGAATCTTATCCTTATGTATTCTGACAGAAAGATACTTGAAACGCCTGGGACTAGTTAAGTCTAGCATCAAAGGCTCAATAGGTAGATGGAGAGAATGCAAATGAAAATCTTTGACCACACCGATCACTTCTATACCTTCTTCAAGCCAGTTCTCGGTAAATCTTTGCCCTACTGCTTGCTCAGGCGTCCATCCCATAGCTTTAACGGCCGATTCATTGATAAGGCAGGCGGTTTTAATATCAGAAGCAGATTGGGCAGAAAAATCCCGGCCTGCTATCAATTCTATCCCGTAGAAATCCAGAAAGTTGAGATCAGTCCTCAGCTGATAAATGTCAAGGTCATCGTCTGGGCTACCACCATCATCGTCGTTAGTGATGGTTTTCTGCTGTACATCGCTTGGTAAATATTGGGAAGCCGTAATATCTTCAATACCGGGATGAGCCATCCATTCTTGTTTTAAAACTTCGTACTTGTCTCGAATGTCATGACTTCTAATGGAAATAGAGACAACCTGGTCTTGCTCAAACCCCAGGTCTTTTTGCTGTACAAATTGAAATTGCTGATAAATAATGAGGCTGCTGATGACCAACACTATGGCTACTGCATATTGTACAATGACCAAGCTACTTAAGATGCCTTGCTTGCCTCCCGTTTTGGTCGGTCTGCCTTTCAGTACATTGATGGTTTGTAAACGAGCAATATATAGCGCTGGGTAGCTGCCGGCGATGACTCCTAAGGCTAAGGCGAGTGCAATGATATACTGTAAGCCTTTCACCAATTCGGTGACGCCAAATACGAAAGGGCGCTCGACAATACTGGCAAAAGCGGGTAAGGTGCCTTTGACCATGAATAGCGATGCTGACAGTGCCAATACTACGAATAGCAACGATTCTATCAGGAATTGAACCATCAGTTGGCTAGGTTTAGCCCCAATCGCTTTTCTCACTCCTACTTCTTTGACACGATTGATAGAACGTGCAATGGCTAAATTGATATAGTTGATACAAGCCAGCATGAGAATGATCAAGGCTACTGCTGAAAAGATCCACAATCGCTGTGTATCTCCCTTACGGCTCAAATCATGATTGATATCGCTGTGCAGATGAACAGCGGAAAGCGGTTCCACCAAGAGCTCGGTTGGATACTTGTCAATATCTATCCAGTGTTTGGCAAATAATTGAGCCAACCTCCTCTCCAACTGTGCTGGCTTGACTGCAGGTGCAAGAGTAAAAAAGGTCAGATAAGAATGACTATTCCACTTAGCGCTCTCAAAGTACCTTTGATATCCTCGGTCTGATTCCAGACTACACACAAATGAAAACTCAAACACCGAGTTATTAGGCAGGTCCTCAATCACACCAGACACCAGATAGTCTGTTTCACCATAGCGCACAGTTTTACCCATTGGATTTTGGCTACCAAACATCTTTGATGCCAACGTCTCGGTCAAAACAATACTTTGGGGAGAGGGCAGTGCTTTGTCTGCATTGCCAGAAAGGAAGTTAAGCTGAAAAACATTAAAGAATTGCCGGTCAGCGAATACACCTTTTTCTAAATAGCCGTTGGACTCTCCATTGCTTAATAAGGCGCTGTAATTATCGAAGGTGGTGGCAAATTCTACTTCCTCGAACTCTTCCATCATGCTGGTAGCCAGTTGTGCCGGTGTACGGGCGGAAAAGCTACTCCCCAGATAATCGCCATCTGCGCTTTCCTTATAAACACGGTGAATGCTTTCAGAATTTTTGTAGAACTTATCATAAGAAAGCTCGTGTGTCACATACAATGAGATTAGAATAAAGGCGGTCAAACCGATCGTTAGCCCACCTATGTTGATGGTAGAATAGAGTCTTTGTCTGGATAGGTTGCGCCAGGACACTTTGAAATAATTGCGAAACATACTGTATTGACTTATATAGCTGAGGCCAAATATTGATTTGATTAATGCTGGTCGGAAAAGCTGAACCACGTCGAAGAAGAATTTCTGACGCGCTTTTTTTAAACCAACTTCTTCTTTACGTCTATCAAAACGCTCTAAAAGATCGCCTTCTAAATCCTCGACATACTCGGATCGGCAATACCACCGAAAAAAACGCAGTGCCCATTTGGGCGGCAAGTGCTGTTCGTTATACGCCATAGTTATTTCCCCATACGACTTCCGGAACTGCGTTCCATAAACTCATGCGTTGCTCTTTCACCTCAGCAAGCACTTTTTTACCAAACGCGGTGATGGTAAAGTAACGCTTGCGCTTCCCTCCTCTTACTTTAGTAGCTTCTCCCAGGTCTGAAGAAAGGTAGCCTTTCTTTTCAAGCCTTCTCAGTACTGTTTGTAGCGCCCCTATACTGACCTTGCGTCCTAACCTCTCTTCCATTTCATCAATAATGGCAATGCCATAGGCTTCATTATGTAGAATGGCGACAGTCAATAAGACAATCTCTTCAAATTCGCCAAGGTGGTGTTTACTCATAATTCAATATTTAACTTAAATGTAGTTTTAATAATTATAAACAT
>JBCBSS010000185.1:0-13484 GCA_039819065.1 Bacteroidota bacterium | reverse complement strand
ACAATACTTATTATTGATAAAAGGATCAAATACCTTTTTATGGTATGTTTTGGGTTTTGGTTTTAAGGAAAATCAGTACGGATGAAAATGGAACTGAAAAAATAATCCATAAGTTAAGTTCTTTTTTAATATACTTTTATCAATAATAAGTATTGTTAAATGACTCATTACTTGAAATCATAGTCACATATTATTTGTAATTAGCATAGCTTTTTGAGTCAGTTTTAATACCGGTGCAAGGTCCGGCTATTTTCGCATTATGAATTGATTTCATCTATTTCTATCTTCAATAGACCGTTTAAAAGTTGCCAGCACCATGACCTCCAGCGTCTCTCCAACCACATTAATCAAAGTAGAATCAGGTAAGGTTCGTGATGAACAGGATATCCTTGCAGTAGAGGAGCCTTTGGAAATCAGAATCGGCTTTGGCCCAAAACAGGAGAGGGAGCAAAAGAGCCTGGCTGTGACCATGAGAACCCCTGGTTACGACCTGGAATTATCTTTAGGATTCCTTTATAGTGAAGGAATCATCCAGAACTTCGAACAAGTCAAATCCATCGAACATTGCGAAGATTTAGGCCGTCAGGAAGAGGCAGGGAATGTAGTAAGGGTGGAGTTGACATCTGACCTAAGTTTTGACTTAAAGCGTTTGCAACGGAATTTCTATACTACATCAAGTTGTGGTGTTTGTGGCAAGACCTCTATTGAGGCTGTGGAGCAGGCCTGTCAGGTTCATTCGGCAGCAAAGATAGAGTTGAGCGAATACCTTATTCATGAGCTTCCCGAAATGCTCAGGAAGGCGCAAAGAGTATTCAATCATACGGGTGGTCTGCATGCATCCGGGTTATTCGATGCTGATGGAGAATTGCAGCTAGTAAGAGAGGATGTAGGACGACACAATGCGCTGGATAAGCTAATTGGTGCTGCTGTTTTTCAAGGGCAAATTCCTTTGAACGAACATGTAGTTGTACTAAGTGGTAGAATTAGTTTTGAACTGGTACAGAAAGCAATGATGGCTGGCCTACCGATTATCGTGGCAGTAGGAGCTCCCTCCAGTTTGGCGGTGGACTTGGCAAAGAAGGCTGATATCACCTTGGTGGGTTTTACCAGAGAGAGTAGATTCAATGTTTATACTGGTAAAGACCGTATAAGTTTTCAATCCGACCGATAGCCAAGCTTTCTATCATTTGACTAATTTTGGGTATGAAGTTGAGAATAAAAGATAGCACACTTAGGTTTCGGTTATCTCAGACTGAAGTGCGGCAGTTGAGAGAAGGGAATGAAGTAAAAGCCACTGTTTTTTTAGGCAACACCCTAGAACAAAGCCTTCATTATAGCATTCAAGTTGATACTACAGCGGATCAGATTTTCACCATGTTTGAGAATAGCACTATTGCTGTAATTGTGCCAAATAACCTTATTGCTGACTGGGCTGATTCGGAACAGGTTGGAATTAGTCGGGTTTTGGCATTGGACGAGCAAAAGAGCCTGAGTGTGTTGATAGAAAAGGATTTTCAATGCCTCATAGACAGGCCAGGAGAAGATGAAACTGACCTATATGACAATCCTGCCAGACAGCAATCAGTAGATGGCCAATAAGAAAAAAATACATCCACAACCTCCTGAGAAACACACTGGGATTAAAGTAAAGGCACCAAAAGACATGGCTGGTGGTATTTCGGCCATTACCAGCTCAGCCAAGCACGTCTTCAAACAAGTAGGGCTACAAGAAGGAACCAAGGTGATGTTGAAGGTCAACCAAACCGATGGTTTCGATTGCCCCGGGTGCGCTTGGCCTGACCCAGACCATGACCGCTCTACTTTTGAATTTTGCGAGAATGGCGCCAAAGCAGTGGCCGAAGAAGCGACTAAAAACAGGGTAGGGGCTAAGTTTTTCAGGAAGCATACCATTGCCAAACTTTCACGTTGGTCTGATTATGAATTAGGTAAAAGCGGCCGATTGGTCGAGCCTATGGTCATTAGACCTGGGAAAAAACGCTATGAGCGGATTAGTTGGGAAGGCGCTTTTCAATTGATCGCCGAGCACTTGAATGCCTTAGCATCTCCAGATGAAGCGATATTCTATACATCTGGTAGAACAAGCAATGAAGCCGCATTTCTCTACCAATTATTTGTGAGGGAGTATGGTACGAACAACTTACCCGATTGCTCGAACATGTGTCATGAATCAAGTGGCGTGGGGTTATCGGAAACTTTGGGCATTGGAAAAGGATCGGTAAAGCTTGATGACTTTTACAAAGCTGAGGTAATCGTGGTCATGGGACAGAACCCCGGAACCAATCACCCTCGCATGTTGGCCGCACTACAAAAAGCCAAGCAGAATGGCTGTCAGGTTATTACCATCAACCCCTTGCCCGAAGCAGGATTGATCAAATTCCAACACCCACAAAGCCCAGCTGACCTTTTTGGAAAGCCCACTGTCATCACGGATCTTTTCCTACAAGTCAAGATCAATGAAGACGTAGCGCTTCTAAAAGCATTGATGAAAATTCTTCTTGAGAAGGAAAGGGAGAATCCGGGTAAAGTGATGGATTATGACTTTGTAAACAGTAAAACCTTTGGATACGAGGCTTTGATCAAAGACCTTGAAAGGTATGATCTGGAGGATTTAATTCATCGTACCGGAATTCAGGCCTCTAAAGTTAAGCAGGCAGCGGAAGTGCTGGCCAACAAGAATAAGATTATCGTTTGCTGGGCTATGGGCCTCACGCAGCACAAAAATGCGGTTGATAATATCAGGGAGATAGTAAACCTGCTCCTGATGAAAGGTAGCATTGGTAAGCCAGGGGCAGGAACTTGTCCTGTTCGTGGGCATAGCAACGTACAAGGTGACCGCACTATGGGTATCCATGAAAGCCCCAAGCCCGCTTTTCTAGATAAACTAGACGAAGTATTGGCTATTAAGAGTCCTCGAAAAGAGGGCTACAATACTGTTCAGGCTATCAAGGCTATGAAAGAAGGTGAAGCCAAAGTGTTTATCGCCATGGGAGGTAATTTTCTTTCTGCTACACCTGATACGGAATACACGGCCGAAGCATTGCAAAACTGTGACCTTACAGTTCAAATTTCCACCAAACTTAATCGTAGCCATCTCATTCATGGAAAGACCGCGCTGATCTTGCCATGTCTTGGTAGAACAGAATTGGATCAACAAACCAGTGGGTCTCAATTTGTCACCGTGGAGAACTCTACAGGAGTGGTACACCAGTCCAGAGGTGGAAAAGCACCAGCCTCAAAAAAACTTCTGAGCGAGCCTAAAATAGTGGCAGAGCTGGCTAACGCGACATTTGGCAACCGTACGAAAGCTGATTGGAACCACCTGGTAGATGATTATGATCGTATACGCGATCTGATAGAAAAGATAGTACCCGGTTTTGATGATTACAATCGGAGGGTGAGAAACCCTGGAGGGTTTTATTTACCTAATGCGCCTAGAGAAGGTAATTTCACCACCTCCACAGAAAAGGCGCACTTTACTATCAACAGCCTTTCCTCTATTGACCTGAAACGCGGCCAATACCTGATGATGACTATTCGCAGTCATGATCAGTTCAATACCACTATCTATGGTCTGCATGATCGATATAGAGGTATTTACAATGAGCGCAGGGTAGTTTTTATGAACGAGCAGGATATGATGGAGGCTGATCTAAAAGAACGCCAAGTAGTAGATTTGACCAGTCATTATGATGGCATTGCCAGAACTGCCAAATCATTCATAGTCATACCCTACGATATCCCTCAGCAGTGCATCGCCACTTATTTCCCCGAGGCCAATGCCTTGGTACCCGCCAACCACTACGCTGAAAAAAGCCATACGCCTATTTCTAAGTCGGTGGTGGTGAAAATTAGTGTAGGTTAGATTTGAATAGCTTCAACAACGATTACCTCAATCTGGTCGTAGGTTAAGCGTAGCGGTCCTACGACCCATACAAATCAAAAAGCCGGACTTTATCAAGCCCGGCTTTTGATCAATATTGTGTACTAAGATGCTATCTCACAATCACTCTCCTCACCCAGGTCTCACTTGCTGTAGAGCCTTTGATCAGGTATATACCCTGCCCTAGACCAGAGGTGTCTATTAACTCTTCCTTACCACTTTCAATGGTTATGCTGTGCACAAGCTTACCTGAAAGATCAGTCATCTGGACTTCCATGGTTGCTTTTTCCGGCGAAGTAAAGAAAATGTGCAGATCGACTCCTTTGAGCGGATTAGGGTAGACGGCTAAGTTAGCCGAGTCATCATACTCCTCGAAATACGCTTCGATTGGTTTTACCCTGGCCTGCGTGTTTCCGCCTGTAGTCGCTTCGCTTGGGTCTGCAATCCCAAAAACATCACCCAATCCATTGAAAAGGAAGTATCCTACTACTTCTGAGGTATGGTTCGTTTCTCCTCGACCAAGATTCTCGGTAGGGCTAGATAGCTCTTCTTCAATGAAGATATCCACACCGGTAGGAGTCAATGAATTTTGAGTACCATCTCTTCTATACCGTACCAGTGACGGATCAAAACCGTCAATGGTTTGCATCATCGCAATGAAGGCGCGATCAGCGTCAGGATAATCCTGGGCAAATTCTACATGATACCATTTCGTGTTACGAACAGCATCTGGTGTATTAATGGCTTCGAATCGCTGAGTACCCTCACCATCCCCCGCACCTTGCTCTATGGCAATCCACGAAACAGTCTCAAAAGCATGGCGCGTTTTGCCATCCTGTGTGCCGCCAAACTCCTCTTCCTGCACTCTCAATTGAAAGCTTTCAGTGGTTACGTTGCGTATTCTAATCACCACGGCTTGATCTTCATTGATGGAAGCGCACTGTCCGATGATGGTTGGGGGCGTATTGAACGGACTTGAAAAAGGCACGGTAATCCATCGGTTATCTACTACACTGTTGGCTGCGATTACCTTTTTGCCGTTAGTGAGGTAGTGCTCTCCGGCTTCCATGACCAGGTAGTTGGATGTTTCTACCGCATGTACTTCATCCAGGTATTCCCACTCGTCCATGCGCCATTCGAACGAATTACCGGCAGCATTGGCAACTCTGATCGTTACTGGTTCATCATCAACGAAAGTGCTGGGACCCATCACCACTATGGGTTCGGTATAAGTGTTGCGCAAAGTCACCTGCTGCCAATTGTGATCGGTAGAAGCTACACCTACTTCTCCAATTACCTGTTTTGGAGACAATGTGAAGTTCAATGTAGGAGCAATAAAACTTGTATTCTCTTTAGAAGAGAAAGCGATTACATTATTGCTACCATCCACTCGGGTGATGATCAAGGTAGCTATTCCATTGGTATCATCGTTCAAAAACTGCTTCAGCGCATCACTTCTGAATTCAATAATCTCCCTGATACCATCTCTGATCTGGAATGTACCTAGAAAAACGGTAAGCGAGTCAACAACCCCACCACCGGTACCGTTGATCGAATCATAAACACCCCCGCCACCTGAGCCATTTCCGGGAGCGTTTCGGTAGGTAATCCCAAGACCATCTGGTGCCTCACCGTTTTTTGTACCTTCTGCCCAAAACTCGTCTAATTTGCCGTCTCCGTAATCACTGGACTCAACCAATCCGAAAACATTATAGGTCCAGTCGTCGATCAAGCCGGTATTGGTGGTGGCTATCTCCAATTGCAAACCAGCATCTACAATGTCCGTATCAACAGTGCTTAGGTCGAATCTAATAAGACCTTTGCGATGAAAACCAGATGAGCTATTTCTGATGGATACTCCCGGCTCACCTCCATAATTGAGATCAGTTCCACCTCGCGCTACGATAGTAGCATCTGCACCGTTACCACTAGGTACTCCGTCACCGTCGTGGTCCTCAGTCGTAATAGACTTTTCATAGACATATACATTGACCTGAGCGGTCGTGCTGAGATCGCCGTCATTGGCTATAAGGCTAAATGTATAAACGCCAGGTTCTGAAAAAGAAACCGCCGTTTCTAATGCTGATGGGTCTGCGATGGCAGCGCTGGCAGGGCCGCTTGTCAATTCCCATTGGGTGGAAGTGAAGCAATCGGAGCCTGGTAGCCCGTCATCATTCACTGTACCGCTGATGATGACAGAGTCAAGAGGAAATATAATACTAATATCATCGATTGTAGTTACTTCCGGCGCTGTGTTGGCACCGTCCGGAACGTAAGCAACGAACAACGGGAAGCCACTGCCATTGATACCGAAGTTGGCTTGTCCTGCTACTAATTCTCTCGTCACCCCACCTCGGGTCTCTTTGATCAGGTTGACATATGGGTTTTGAGCAAAATTTGTCTCACGAACTCCAGCCAGCGATAAAGAGGCATTTTCTACCTCAAACATGAAATCATCAGTAGGCTCGCTGATAGAATAAATATGTGCACCCAATACCTCGGTTTTCCCGCCGTTGATGGTTTTTATCTTTGTGCCTCGCTTTTCCGTTTTAAGACCTAAGATCCAAAGGTTGGAGTTGTCATTGAGAATACTGATATCCGGTACTTCCGTGTTCAGTTGTCGGGCCCAAACATTCTGATTGAGGAATGTAGCTCTGGGAAATAGGACATCTTCAACGAAAAGGTCAGCCCCTGAACTACAGCTATAAGAGGTAATCCTGGTACTTTTGCATATAAGCGTCCGTGGAGAATCGTGCTGAATGCCATCACCAAGACTTCGCAGGCGTTCAATAATAAGTGGTTCAGTTCCCCCACTGATAATGAATTTGCCCGGTCCGTTAATACCACCCTCTGTACCTATTATCCTTCTTACTGTAGCCGGTACAATTACATCTGAATTAACTGTGTAACCTCCGGTCCTAAAAGAATTAACAGGAACATAAATGGTAGAAGCCCCAGAGTTTAAAGCATCTTGAATGGCCTGCGTGTCATCACCTCCGTTTTTATCAATAACAGCCCCGAAATCCTCTACGTTTACCCAGGTGCTAGGGTCATCCAACGGCACTTCAGGTGGGTCTTGAATGGGTAAATTGAGTGATTTTTCTACGTTGTCGCAGAGCCGTATAGGGTCACTGGATACGAACTCGTCTACAAAATTTTCGGCTACTCTTGTAACCGGTGTGGTACCATTAAGCGCGAAATTTACTGCATTGCGGTATCCATTTGTACTAACATTTCTAATGAAAATATTAGAACCGTAGTAAATGGCTGGTTGGTTAGCTGCGTCTCCAAAGCCATTTAACTCCGAATCTATGAGTACAACATGGGAGCCTTGATTCAGCGTTCTTACTGCCGTTACATCATTGAAGCTTTGCAAGCCGCGGATATTCACTACTTGTTGTTGAACAAAGATCCCGACTTCGCTTTGGTTACGGATCGTAATGTCTTCGAAGGTCATACTATTGACGTTGAAGAATGTCTGAACGGCACGTCTGAAGCCATCAACCTCTACATTCTTGATCAACAGTGGTCCGATTTCATTGGTATAGGACAGGTCGATACCGTAGACACCCTGACCATCTTCTGATTTGACGGTCACATCAAAGACCCCGCCCTGATTATTGGCATTGAATTGCATGCCCACCGCACCGGGGTTACCGCTACCGACATTCACAGTCAAGTTTCTTACTGCATTTCGGAATCGTTGTGCGGCACCTTGACCGCACCATATTATACTTTTCCTGGCTGTTTCGTCTTGATAGCCGGGGGCATTATCTATCAATTTGATAATGGTGCTATCTCTGTTTTGTCCCTGTAAAATGGTATACCGACAAGATTGCTCAGTTCCGCAGGTAATGTCATTCGGAGAGACCCTAGGCCAGTCAATTCTGTCAGAAACCAGATATGTGCCGTTGGGCAAGTAAATAATAAAATGACCATCAGGGTGATCAAGCATGGCTTGGTTGATGGCATCGGTATCGTCTGTCATGCCATCACCTTTGGCGAAATAGGGAGCCTTAGTGACATCAATTACTCCGGCACCGATCGGGAACTGGATGTTTTCTTGCCCGAAGGATAGATACGGACTTAGCATAAACAAGAAATAGAATACGTACTTCCACTTGGAGAGCCGATTTCTACAATAGTAAGATAGATGTTTGTCAATCATGGTTATGTATTTAGCTGGTTTTTCTTGGTTCAATGCTCATATCGTTCAATTGAATACAGGCAGAAAGGCACATTGATGAACTGCCGTATCATAGGTATTAACTGAACAATTAGAGAGTCAACGGACCTACGCTTTGCGTACGAATGACCTCTTTAATACTGAAGTCGGGGTCAATACAACTTCAGCATCTTATATCTGGGTGTTGGAAGACCAGATCAAGCCCTTGTCCGTAGAAAACACTTCTTCTTGAAGATGTTATGATGAAATTAATGGGTGACAGTATTTTCGTTTTGTCACATAAGGTGAGCCAACAAATATGTCGATGAACTACCCATGTTGGCTATGAACTGTCAAAAAGGCGCCTGGAATTAAATTATTTTGGTATTTTATGGCATTATGAATGGTAGAATCTTGCTGCCCTCCAAGGGTGATCTCAGAGGTAATGGGCGTGGCCAATAGATTGATGTGAAACACTTTTATTGGTAGCTATGTGATAATGACTACGCTGGAGCGCGTTTGCAACGCGTTCCCTCTCCCATTATCTGTCAATATACCTTTAAATAAATCGTAGCTGATCGATTAAATCCTAAAAGCTTCCTAAAGACTTACTTCAGCCATAATATTTTAACTTGTTATGGCACAAGAGGCATAGGCAGGTTCATCGGCCACAAGTTGGTCTCTATCGGCCGCCCTATTTCGGATATTCATGAAACGTGAGACAGGTCTAAAAGTACCAGAATTACCTCATCTCAACGGTATTAGTGGCTTGTTTGAAAAAAAACACCATCCAGTGAGCCAGTTTACTTTGCTTTCCTGTAATCCCCAGTAGAAAGCACGAACCGTAAATCGATTATCATGAAAAAAGTTGTATTGCTAACGTTCGGCCTATGCATAACAATTATGGGCCATACCAACAATTTGAAGATTGAAAACCCAAACTACGACCCTTCTACCAGAGAGTTGAGCTTTGATGTATCCTGGGAAAATGCATGGTACATCAACCCACTCTACCATGATGCCGCCTATGTCTTTATAAAGTATAAAGCCTCGAACGATCCAGTCTGGAAACCGGCTTTGATCGTGCAACAGGATCAAACTTTTGGCAACCTCACATTTCGACATGCAGGACAGAATCCCAAGACCAAGAGATTTGGCCCTGATAACCATGACGGGTACATAGGAGGTATGATAGAGCTCAATACTCCCTTCCAGGGTGATGTAACAAGCACTAGAATTACGGTTACACTTACGTCCGGCATGGCCAATATACCTAACCCAAGTTTCAAAGTATTCGGGGTAGAAATGGTCTACGTACCGGAGGGTAGTTTTTTTATTGGGGATGGGTCAGGCAATGGATATAGCGATTTTATAGGTAACCCCATGTTGATCGGTGCAGGGAGTGGTGGAGTATTTGTTGAAGCAACTATTCAAGCCAGATCTTTGGCGTTTGATGATCAATATCCAAGTGGTTGGAAATCATTCTACATGATGAAATATGAAATAACCCAAGGTCAATATAAGGACTTCTTAAATACACTCACACGTCAGCAACAGCAAGGACGCGTCAATAGTGATATTACTGGCGGTACTGTAGCCAACAGATTTGTGATGAGTAACAATACAATACCAACCAATCGAAATGCTGTTGCCTGCGCTAGTGATGTTGTAGACCAAGGACCTATTACTTTTTTCATGGATTTAAACAACAATGGTGTGGCGGATGAAGCAGATGATGGAGAAAGCCTGGCCGCTAATTATCTTGACCAAGATGATTTTCTTGCTTATATCGACTGGGCAGGATTGCGCCCACCTTCTTCAATGGAATACGAGAAGGCTGGTCGAGGTTTTGCAAAATCAGTGGTCAATGAATATGCTTGGGGTAGTACCGATCTCAACGTTTTTACGCTAAACGATCTTTCACAAGTTGGAACAACTTCAGAACAACCTACCGTCAATTTACCCACACTCATCCCCGCAGGTTTTGTAACACGTGTAGGATATGCAGCAGATGTTGATTCAGATAGGCTAAGTAGTGGTGGGTCATATTTTGGTATCATGAGCTTAACAGGGAATGTAGCAGAATGGACTGTAGGCATAGTAGAAGATATAATAGAAGACAGGTTTGACTACGGTGAATATGGCAGTGGAGAATTGAGCTCCAATGGGGTCAGTTTTGTCAATCAATGGAATAACTTGGAGTATATCATCAAAGATGATATCCGGTTGAATAACAATAACGATAGGCAAACCTTATCACAATTATCATCAATAAGCACCCCTTCTACAAACGGTGAACGCTATGGGGGTAGAGGCGTTGTATACGTTGGCAACTAGATGAGTTTCAGAGACCGGCGCTATGAAGACTTTAAGCAGAATACTATTAATAACAAGTTTACTAGCCCTTATTCCCCTAGGGTGGGTAGCAGCCCAGAATTACCAATGGATCAATAATCTCAATGTTAATGATGACCAAACTTATGTTGAGATCAGGGACATGGCCATCAAAAGTAATGGCAGTGTTGTGGTAGCTGGGGCGTTTGATGGGGATATGGTTTTTCAGGGAACTACTTATACTTCTACTTCTTTTGAGACAGCCTTTCTGGCCCAATACTCTGCGGATGGGCTGGAAGAGTGGATTCGTGTAGTAGAAGGAGACCCTGGCGAATATTTGAGTGCTATTAAAGTAGATGCCAACGACAACATTGCCTGTCTATTATCTGTAAATGATGTCATGTTCTACCAAGGTATTCAGGTCGTAGATGAAAACGGAGGAGAGCTGCTTATGAAGCTTGATCCGAATGGCAATCTCATTTGGCATCGTGTACTTAGTTATGATTTGGCGAATATCGAGGCTACAGACATTGCTTTTTCCAGTACGGGAGATGTATACCTGTCAGCAGAGTGTGATCGTTCCTTTACCTATGCAGGGTTTACTTTTGGTGCGATCGGTAGCCCATATACCAATCGCCCGGCAGAACCTTTTGTAATCAAATACAATGAACAGGGCTCCGTAGAATGGCTTGTACAGGGTAAGGGGCAGTGGGATGAAGAAGCCTTTACCGGGGAGAAGACTTTCCAGTTATCAGTCGACAGTGAGGATAATCTTATTATGGCTGGCTCTTATATCGCTAACAACACTAACGAATTCGGGCTCAGTTTCGGTGGGCTACCGTTCATGGGGGGTAATCGGAATGATGACGGTGTATTCGTAGTGAAAATCAGGCCCGATGGCTCAGTGGTATGGCAGAAGCAAATAGCAGAAGCCACCAACGCCGTTTCTGAACAGGAGAGGCTCCAAAAGCTGCTGGTTGATGGAACCGATATATTATTGGCTATCAACTTTAGCGACGACATTGAAATAGACGGAACTACCTTTAACCACCCACATGATACAGATGATTTCCCCTATAGAGGTAACATTATTGTCAAGCTGAATGGTAATGGTGATTTGGTTTGGGGGCAAGAAGTTTCGGGGGGAGAGTTTCGGCTGAACCTTGAAATCAATAAGACCGAAGGGTACATACTTTCTGGTGTTTTTGGCTACACCTTTTCCAGTGTCGATCATGATATTACATTTCAATCCACCGGAGATACTTTTAGCGATGACGACGGAAGAGGGGATTATTTTGTCGCTACATTAGACAATAATGGCGTGTTCCAAAAATTTGTTCGCACTTACTCCGAAAGAGGAGTGATAAGAAGCACTTATCCAATGGTTACAAATAGCACTGGTGATTTATTCCACATCGCTAATTTCCAGGTGGGTCCTGTTTCCTTGGGGAGCTTTGATTTTGACCTTAACAGAGGGCCTAGTTTTTTAGCGCGAATGACCCCTCCTGGGTTGTTTAATGTGAGCCTTGGTCCTGATGTAGGGCAATGTCAAGGAACAGTAACCTTGGATGCAGGTGTGGATAATGCCACTTATCTATGGTCCACAGGTGAGACAACCAGAACCATCGATATCAGTACTACCGGTAGTTACGCGGTGGAAGTGACCAATCAAGATGGAGATATGGATTCAGACACTGTCAATGTGACTATTGATCAACCCGTCACCTTTGATTTTCCTACTCAGATTACAGCACTACTTGAAATTACATTAACTGTACCAGTAGATGGATTGGCCTATCAATGGTCTACCGGGGAAACTACCCAATCTATCACCGTCAATACTTCTGGAGACTATAGTGTAATCGTTAGAACAGCCAATGGATGTGAAACCACGAAAACAGTCAATGTGACAATTCAAGGCCTGGATATTTTCAAAGGTGGTAATGGTGATGGGTACTCAGCAATAGCAGTAATTGATGACAAAGACTTCTACGATGGCGGTGAAGGTAGCGGTTATGATGAGTTTTCCATTGTAGATATGAATAACTTCTATCCCGGTGGGGTAGGAGATGGGTATAATCAAAAGGGCATTGAGAATGCTGGCGGTTTCTATATCGGAGGAATAGGAATAGGCTATGACCAACTGCTTTTAGCTGATAATGACAACTTCTACAGCAGTGGTATTGGCGATGGGCAAGACCTAACTGTCACGGAAGGAGGTCCAGGTTTCTACCAGGGAGGAATAGGGGATGGCTATACCTTAGCCGAAGAGGTAGAAATTATTGTAGGGTTGATCGATGATGGAGAGATCGATAACCTGATCTCCATTTATCCAAACCCTGCAAGAGATAAGTTTCAAATAGAACTCGGAGCAATCAGTAACAAAGCAATGGGCCTGCAAATACTTGATGCCAAGGGTAATATTGTTTTGACAGAGCGTTTTGATCAATATGATGTAGCATCCTTCAAAGCGATCAATATAAGCTCATTCCGACCAGGTATCTACCTGATCGTGATTGCCACTTCTGATAAAAAGTTTTATGGGAAGTTGGTGAAGAGGTAGTTAATGCCACTTCTTACAATTTCAGTTCGTTATTGCTTGAATTTTGGGGCAAATGAAGTAACCTTTCTTATTGTTGGAAATCTACAAATGTCATTGACGATACAAAAGCTTCAGACCACCACTTTTTCGATAGAAAAAACTTACGTACTTAAAAATCCTAACCAACCAGGCCGCTCTATATACAGCATATACAAATAAAATTTGATCATTTATGGATTAGATCATACTATGCCCTTAAGTGCAAAACGATCTTTCTTTGATTAAATTAATAATTAATCTTTGTTTTAAAACTTGACTTTATCCCATGAAGTACATTTTGTAAATTGGGTTTCTTTCAAGAAAAAATCTTACGCCTTCGGTAATTCCCCTCTTTTTGCGACTTCCTATTCCTAATCTATCTTCGCATTGAATTAGTTGGCACTAACTCAATACTTGCTTTTAAACCTAATCCAACTGTTTTATACAGAGAGGTTTGATTTGGCTAGCCTGTCGGCTAGAATTGATTTTTATAAAAATCAATT
>JBCBSS010000184.1:0-13502 GCA_039819065.1 Bacteroidota bacterium | reverse complement strand
TTAAGAATAACCTTATTCTTAAAATTAATCACCTCTTTAGGTAATAGTAATAGGCTATCAAGTATAGCTCTATCATTTTTAACTTGATTATCATTATTTAAGATTGCCTCTTCATAAACCTCTTCCTTTTTACTTGTTTGACAACTAAGAAATAATACCATCGAAATTAAAACATACTGGTATCGCATCTAATTCAATTTTCTAGGTCATTTGTGGTCTGATTTGATGAGATCGCATCACAAATCCGATATCTGAAGATCTCCCAAAAGATGGTTATGTTTACTGACTACATACGGAGCTCGAAATAGAAGGTTTTCTACTCCACTATTCCCCACTCCAGAACGTCGGAATTAATACATCTTTCACAATGGCAAAAGGTAATTTGTCTTCCTGAGAATTATAAGCACCTCCGGTGAATACAGCAACCATATTCATTTCAGGAATGACCACGATGTATTGCCCGCCATTTCCAGTGGCTGTTTTAGAGATCACTGCTTTTCCATTTACACGAAAAGGAATGGTCCACCATAGGTAGCCATATTGAATACCAGTGATGGCTGTTTGAGGTGCGGTAGCTTCTGCTATCCATTTTTCGGGTACGATCTGCTGCCCTCTCCATCGGCCTTTATTAAGTATCAACTGACCTGTTTTAGCCAAATCCCTTGGTGTCATGTACAGACTCTTTCCCGAGTCAATAGCGCCTTCGTCTTCAGCATCACCCCATTGCACATTAGTGATTCCCAAGTGGGAGAAAAGGCGACTTTGAGCATATTCAGCTATGGACATACCTGAAGCCTGGCTAATGATCTCCGCCATTATGATCACTCCCATCGAACAATAAGTCGACACTTCTCCGGGCTTATTGATCATAGGGAGGTCGAGCGTGTATTGAATCCAATCTTTCTTCTTGTAAACCTTATCCTCCTGCCCTTTTGATTTTTTGTCCCAATCATTGCAATCCAACCCGGTGGACATGGTGATCAGATGTTTGATGGTAATATTCTCCTTTCTTGGGTCTAGATTTTTCTCTGGCGTGTGGCTTTTGAGATACTTAGATATTGGGTCATTTATATCATCAATGATGCCTTCTTCAATAGCGATACCCAACAGCAGTGATTTGATGCTTTTGCTTACTGAGCGAATGTCGTGAGGTCTATCTGTTGCGTATCCATTGAAATACTCCTCGAGCATTAATTGATTGTCTTTGACCAATAGGATACTGTGCAGCTTATGCTCTTCGTTAATGATTTGGTTAAAGAAGGCAGATAAGCGAAGTGTATCAGCCGCTATTGATTTTAGATCGTTTGTTTTCCATCCGTCGGCCAGCTCCTCAGGCTGAGCATACTTATATGTGGCCTGTGCCATGCAAAACGAATTGGCGGTTAAAACCAGGAAGGTTAAGGTGAGTATGTTTTTCAAAATGAGGTTGGAGCTAAGTGAAAACAACTGTGCCAATCACACACCAAACGTATGACCAGCACAATTATTTTAGCATTTATTGTGGTGGGTTTTTGTCTTAATCACCAAAGAACATTTGTCTTATTCCTTCTCTGAAGTTTTCGTCTCCCGCCTGCTTTCTTTGCTCGTACCATGCTTTGGCATCTTCTCCTGCTGGGTATCTCAATGTCTCTTTTCCATCCGTCGCCGCTTCGAATACAACTTCTGCAATCTGTTCTGCGGTAGAATAATTCTTCTGTCGTTCGGGATCCATAAACACGGCCAACACTTTTTGCATCGACTCATTATAGTCATTATGTGAGGTCATATCGAGCGATCGACCGGCAAAGTCTGTTGCAATTCCTCCCGGGGATACTGTTTTTACACCGATACCATGAGGCTTAAGTTCAAATGCCAGACTCTCACTCCACCCTTCTAAACCCCACTTAGTAGCATGGTAGACTGAATTAAAGGGTAAGGTGATAAGTCCACCAATAGATGTCGTTGTGATGAATAGACCGCTTTTCTTTTCTCTAAAATGAGGAATAAAGGCTTGAGTCACTCTCATTACACCCAGTAAGTTGGTATTGAGCTGTCGCGTGATTTGGTCGTCTGTAGCCCCTTCAAAAGGCCCGGCCAAGCCGTAACCGGCATTATTGAATACCACGTCAATGGAACCAATAGCAATGGCCTTTTCAGCAGCTGATTTAATCTGATCTACATCAGTAACATCTAATGGAAGCAGTGTAACGTTTTCCAATTTATCCAGCTCTTCTTCCTTTTCAGGGCTTCGCATGGTGGCTAATACATGCCACCCTTTGCTGGCAAAAAGCTTTGCCGTGGCCTTGCCTAATCCGGTGGATGCTCCGGTAATAAAGATTCTTTTAGTCATTTCTGAGGGTTTAATTATTTGTTGGCTTTTGATTTTATATGCGGTTCATATCTGATGCGCATTAAATTACTTTTTAATAATTATCCATATCTATAGCATGTAAGTCGACATCAGGGAAATTATATTTTCCCACCAATTCACTTTTTGTAAAAACTCTTTCTTCAGGATCTAATAGTTTACACAATAGAGATTCTATTTCGTCTAACTGGGTTAGGTCAATATGGTCTATAAGTTTTTGCGTTTTGTGGATAGAATATCTTGCCGTTACCGACCCTGTTTCTAACCATCCATTATTGAATCTTAGTAGACTTCTCACTTCTTCTGAAAACCTTAGGAAGGTCTGAATTAACATTCCAAACTGGTTAACATCTGCCAATCTTTCTGATTCTGTTAACCACCTTTCCTTTTCGAGTTCTTTACTATTTGCGTATTCATCCAGGTCGTCGATTATTGGCCGAAAATCTTGAATTGAACGCTTTTTTATAAAGTTCAGGTTTTTAAAATCTTGTAGCAGATCATTGCCAATATTAAAAGCAAGCATTAATGACTGCAGTTCTTTGAGTCGATAAAAACGAGGTTCATTATATCTAAGGCTTTTTAAATTCCAATCACTGTAGTTTGGAACCATTCCCTTGAACTCGTAATATTTATTTAGGAAATCCCTGATTCTAAATTGGGTCTGTTTGATTACATTCTCTCCAATGTAAATACCGAAAAGGCGATTATCCGAGTTACTCCATCCAACTACTATATGTTGACTTTCATAGAAATAGTAAGTAAAACCACGCTGTTGCTCAATTGCTTCAGCTTTTCCAAATCTCTTTTCAATTCTACTCTTTTTTGTGAGTTTCAAACCCGTCAGTACATCAGGTTTTATCAGGAATTCAGTTACTACCGATGGCTCCTTTTCTGAAACCCTAATAGTTACTCCATTTTTCGTGTGAAACCAGCCTCTATATGGACCTTCGGTTATTAATTCTGATGGTATACTGTCTTTAGCATCCCCAAACCTGATCCCGAGGACAGTTATGGAATTTAAGTCTAAATTAGGATTTGTAATTTGAGATATATTCTCGAGTAATTCCATTATTCAAATTGCCCTTAACAGTTCACGTTCTCCAACCCATTAGTCGATGATAGTAAAATAATGAAGTATGTAGGTGCTTACAAAGTTTTTTATGACAACTCACCCATGAATCCGAAACTCGGACGAGCCAAAGCCCCTTGGCCGCATTGAAAAAGACCAGGCGAATTCATTGGGCATATCCGACAGCCGCTGTTTTAAATGCTATTGATCACCGTATCTATAATTAGACCAAGCAAAACAGCAGAAACAATGAATGAAATAAGGCCTAGAGCGCTTGACAAAAAGGCCTTAACATAATTGAATACCTTGCGCCCGTCAAAGAACTGACCTATAGCCCATGAAGAATAAATGATACCAACCAACCCTCCTCCAAAATAGAGTGGGTTTACACCAGTAATTGTTTCCAGCAAACCGAACAACGCATAAATCAACATGCTAACGCCGACTACATAAAAGAGTAAAATGAGAATCTCATAGAAGTTGTAGTCGTATTTTCGGAAGAGTATTTTGATCCATCCTGCCATGAAAATAGCCATTAAAATATTGGCGTAACCATAATTGGACTGAATCCATTGAAATATGGTCAGTGCTGTTGACTGCGTTTCCGAATCATAGTTGATATAACCATCTTCGAATCCCAGGAGTTGTTGCAGAATGGTGTAAAGAAAGGAACAGAATATGATAAAGATCACTGGTTTCACCAATCTGTACCTGTCTTCAAGGATGAATGCTCTTATACTCTTCCCTGGCCTAAACAACAGTTCCCTGATGGTATAAAGTATACCTTTCTTAAAACTTAGTACGCTACCGATTTCGCTGATAATGTATTTGCCATCAATTCTTGGAGGCTGAACTGGTCGACCACAATTAGAGCAATACTTCTCATCCATAAAGTGATTACAATTAAGGCGTTTTTTTACCTACAATCTAACACTTTCCCAGTATTCATTTAGCATTCTTTTGACCTACTTTGCAACCATTCTTTTACCGGTATGTTCATGTTATGCGCTGGTTTATTAGCACATAGCCACATATTATGGATTGAACAAGACAAATAGTATTCGACTAATTTACTCTCTTTCCTGCGATAGTGTTTTCTTACCAGTATTGAAATCTTTGGTAATCACGGCTCGGTCGTATTCATCTCCAAGCGCAGTATAAGCCACGTAGGTTAGGGTATTATTCTCAACCGTGATGACCTGGAAAAACTGGGTTTGTTCGGCTGCTTTGTCCAACTCGTAGCCTTGAGCTGAATAGGCTTTCATTTGTTCAGCATCTAGTTGATATTGCTTAGGCCCACTGACGGAAGTAACATAGACCGTCCCTAGATTATCTGTGTTGCCTGAGTCTGTAGTCCGAACCGGAACATGGCCTCGTGCATAGGTATGGTCATGACCATTGAGTACGAGATCCACACCATACTTATCAAGCAGTGGTTGCCAGTGTTTCCGCGCAAACTTGAAGTCACGCCCCTTGGCTGGTGAGAATACGGAGTGATGACAAGTGATGATCTTCCACTTGGCCGTGCAATTCTTCAATTGCTTTTCAATGTAAGCCGTTTGTGTTTCTAGCCGATCGTTAGAATTGAGGACAATGACGCGAAGATCCTGATAATCCACTGTGTAAACCGTCTCGTGCAATGCTGAGGCTAAGTCTTTTTCAACAGGTAATGTGAATTGTGGTCGCCATTGAATAGAAAGTTTCTTAGCACCTCCCTTTTTGACCGGCCAGAATTCGTGGTTGCCAACCACAGGTATTGCCGTCCATTGGCTATGAATGAAGCCGCCCGCTTTATACCACTCGGCCCATTCGTAGTCGCGATGTGCATTATTAATGAGGTCTCCTGCATGGATGACAAATGATGCATCGGGAGCCGTTTGGTAAGCCATGCGAATCACGCGAGACCAGTGTGAAAGGACGTCGTTCTGAGCATCACCAAAGTACACGAATTGGGTGGGAGAATAGCCTGTCTTCGCTGTACGGAACTGAATCCACTCTGACCAGTGCTTGTCGCCGTCTCCGACGCGGTAGACATACAGCTTATCGGGCTTCAACCCTTCAAACACAACACTGTGGTAGTGAACAACGAGAGACGCATTCGCTTTATATAAACCCAAATCAAATGGCTCAGTCGAGGCATCTTTGGTCAAAGCATTATCTACAAACTTTGAATTAACCGTTGCTTCAGCGATTTGTGCTACTGCTTTTGTAACACTTGTATCGGTGCGCCAGGTAACTGCTCGACTCGTAGCCGGATCGCCAAGAAACGTCAATATAATCCGATCAGGGTCTTTGCTGGGAATCTCCCAATGATGAAGTCCATCATGGTGATGATGTTGGGCTTCAGCAGGAACAAATGATAAGAGTGTGACGGCAGCAATGCACAATGCCAAATAGTAATTCATATTTATACTTCTAGTTTTCCAATTGTATAGATAGCTCGTTTTTGGGAGTTTAAATCAAGCATCTATAACATTCTATCATTGTTTATTGTTTTCGTGTATTTATTAAACATCTGCAAATTAAATGCTTTAACGCTAGAATTTTAATAATAGCGACCAACTATCATTTACAAAAAAACTACGAGCACCAGGGTTTATGAATTGAGTTCAATTGGGAGCGCTAGCTAATCGATTATCAAAAGGTTAGCTCAAACGCTCATTTCAAATATTACCTCCAACCTATTAAGATAATAGGCTTTGATACTAACCGGTCTTTTCGTTTTGAACCTACCTACATTAGCATCCGAAGTCAATTTTTATTGAAAGTATTATTAATATCATTTACATTTATGAGGATAATATGAAAGCAACAAGTTTAGGAGACTTCGAAGAACTGGTACTCATGTCTGTGATCATCATGGGAGATCAAGCTTATGCCGTTGGTATAAAAGCTGACCTGGAGGAGCGCTTGGGCAAAAAGATTAACATAAGTGCCATTCATACCGCCTTGTACCGATTAGAAGACAAAGGCTTTCTAGCGTCAAGCATTGGAGGCGCAACCTCACAAAGAGGAGGCAGGCGCAAGCGCTTTTTTACCGTGACCGTAGCAGGTGAAGCAGCACTGTTGAAGCTCAAGCACCTAAGGGATACCATGTACCAACTCATTCCAGGGATGACCAATGGATAAACAGGCCCAACAACCGCCCAAATGGATTGACCGGCTTCTAGGACTCTACTGCAGTGCACAACGGGTGGAGGAGATTCAAGGAGATTTGCATGAGTTGTACGCACAACGCCTTCAACGAGCGAGTAAAAGGAAAGCTGACTTAGCCTACCTATGGGATGTACTCAAATGTATCCGTCCCTATGCTTATCGCATGAAAGGGCCTTACCAACACAGAATAAACCAACCGGATATGATAATAAACTACTTGAAACTCTCGCTACGCCGGCTATTAAGGCACAAAAGCTATTCTATCATTAACATAACCGGATTGGCTCTGGGCATTGTTTGCTTTGTATTCATCTATTTGTTTGTTAGGCATGAATTGAGCTTTGACAAGTTCCATAGCCAAAAAGACAATATCTATACAGTACCATTTACCTGGCACTTTGGTGTGACAACGTTGCCTTCTTCACACGCTACGGCCAATATAGGTCCGCTGATGTTAACAAAATATGCGGAAGTAGAGCAATTTCTCAGGCTCAAGATGAGGACATCGTTGGTGATCACTACTGATAAACTGACGGCGCAAGAAGCCAATTTCATCTATGCTGATTCTACTTTCTTTGACCTACTTTCTTTTGGGTTAATAGAAGGCAATCCCCAAACTGCATTGACTGAGCCTAATAGCGTGATATTGTCTGAAGAGATGGCCAACAAGTATTTCGGTGAAAACTGGCGAGCCAACGGCCTTGTAGGCAATACCATTAGTGTTGGGCAAAGAGGTGAGTATAAGGTTACTGGCGTGGCTGAAAACAGTCCGTCCAATTCGCATATTCAATTTGATTTCCTGGGTAGCTTTTCCTCACTGAGGGAGGCCAAGGCAGATTTAGAGAATTTCGAGAATAGTGCATATATGACTTATGTTTTACTTAACGCTCAGGCTGATCCGAATGCCTTAATCAAACAGGTCAACAGCGGCTTGAAAGAGCGTTTTGAAGGAGAAAGTGTGGTAGAAATCAGCCTATTGCCCTTGGAGGATATCTACCTTCATGCCGATAATAGCAATGGCGTAGGTCCAACCAGTAATATCAGGTTCGTTTACATTTTTTCAGCCATTGGGGTGTTGATCATTCTCATCGCCTGCATCAACTACATGAATTTGGCCACAGCAAGATCGGTAGAACGGGCTAAGGAAGTGGGGGTAAAAAAGGTGATGGGCGCTTACAGGGGCCAACTTACCTTACAATTTCTGGGAGAGTCTTTTATGATCACGTTGGTAGCTGTGGTGCTGGCTATTGCAGCCATGCTCTTACTGCTTCCATTATTCAATGCTGTCGCACAGAAAGAACTTGTAATTGATCTGCTGAGAGATTTCGATCTGTTGGGTATTCTATTTATGATTTGGTCCAGTGTTTCGCTATTGGCCGGTCTATATCCTGCTTTCGCCATGTCTGCTTTCTCTGCCACTTCTGTGTTGAAAGGGAGGTTTATTTATTCTAACGCAGGTGTGGTGCTAAGAAGGTTATTAGTCATCTTTCAATTTGCTATTTCAGTCGTATTGATCGTTGGCACATTGGTCATCCACAAGCAATTGAGCTTTGTACGCAATGCCGATTTGGGATATGACAAAGACCTTATTATATCGCTACCGCTTGACCCGCAAACGGCTGAAAGAGCTGATTACCTCAAAGACCAATACCTCCGTCAGTCAGACATAACCGGCGCTAGTATCACCTCACAACTACCTTCCAGGATTAACTTCGAGTCTACCTTTGCTATTAAGGATGGGGAAGAAAATAGGCAATTGATGAGAGCAGCAGGTATCGACAATGACTACATCAACACGCTTGGTTTAGAAAAACTGGCTGGTGGAGAGATGAGCTTGACCAATAAGGATCAATATGAATTCGTGATTAACGAGAGTGCCGCTACCTTTTTTAATTGGACACCAGAAACGGCGATTGGTCAAAAAATCAAAATCTGGAATTCAGAATGGGGTACAGTTACTGCTGTAGTGAAAGACTTTCATTTTACTTCCCTTCACGAAAAGATCAAACCACTCATTCTGTATAATGTAGAAGAAGAGGCTTTTGGTAGAAATCACCTTATGCTTAGGGTGACTAGCGAGGATTTTCCCAATACCATTAGTAAAATAGGGTCTATCTGGAAAGAACAAATTGATCACAAACCGTTTGACTATACTTTTTTGAATGACAGGCTAGCATCTTCTTATAAAAAAGAACAACGGCTTAGCGAGCTGTTCACCATTTTCTCTGTGCTCGCTATTGTAATAGGATGTCTAGGGCTTTTTGGTCTGGTGTCATACACGACGTTCCAACGCTATCGTGAAATTGGCATAAGGAAGGTCTTGGGCGCTACTTCCTTCAACATTGTGGTACTGCTTTCCAAAAGTTTCTCAAGGCAAGTAATGATTGCACTGGCAGTTGGAATAGGGGCTTCTTACTGGTTGATGAACACATGGTTAGAAGGGTTCGAATATAGAACCACCATCGGTTGGGACACAATCGTTTCGGTAGCAGTCATTACCCTGGGTATTGCCTTATTTACAATGAGTTTTAAAGCTATACAGGCCGCACTCACCAACCCAGCTGAGACTTTAAAGAGCGATTAGGCTATTGTAGTGTTGTGCGCCTATGGTGTTGAATACAATTTGCCATCTCCTTAAATACAGGCCAATATATACTCGATTTGTATTGAAATCTCCAGGATTGAAAATGACAAGTCGTTTATACTTGAAGCCTTGCTTGAACGAAATTTCACTTGATCCTTCTGTAGGTCTTAATCATTATGCTAAGGGTGGGTTCACGTAATTGACTCTCAAGTTTTCAAAGGGTGCCGCCTCCCTCAACGCAACTGTATCGGCTTTTGTATCAGCCAGAAAAACTACTTGCCGACCATTACAAAAACTATCGTTATGGATACAACACTCATCAACCGCCACCGCATGTCCATCTGTAGGGATTTGAAAAACGGTAAACCTATATTTGGGATCCGTTTTCTTACCGGTAATTAAGGTGCAGGTATCTCCATCACATAGGTAGTCAATCTTTTGTTCGATCAGTTGCAATTCGTTTTCCGGAACTACTCTTCCGAGTAAGATGCGGCATATGTTGGTTTCCCTTTCTGAGTCCGTAGGGTTGGGGAACCAAATATGCGGAAACGGATGATGCTCAACGAACAAACCTCCCCCACCGTACGGTTTCATCACATAATCTTGAATGTAACCGGGTAGAGAAGTGTCATATTCCATACCGAATAGCGGCTTATCAAAACCCATATAAAACTCCTCTTTGGGCTTCAATAGCTTAGCACCATAGTATGCCAGTGTCTCGTTAAACTTCGGGTGATTCTTATCGATAATCGGAAACTCAATGTCTGTTTCGTTAATCAGTAATGACCCTGTGATGCCAAAGACATTCGAGGACTTATCCAAACCCGGAAGGCCACCGCCTTCTTGGCCACTCACCCACTTGGCATGGACTTGCACACACAGTTCAGGTTCCGGTCGCTTGGCATTTGCTTTGAGATGTTTTAGCTGATGGAGAAGGTGTTTTTCCTTATCCTCTATTGGTGTGGTAGAAACGACGTTAACTGTACGCTCTTCCGCCTGGTGAAGTTGGACGGTATCATGAGGAGCTATTGGCCCATATATTGCCCTGGTGGTCATCAAAGGAATCCCCTCAGCGTCTCCTCTGGTGACCACTCCCTGGTTCAAGAAATTGAAGTTTGCTTCCAATACTTCGTGATCTACTTGATCTTTGGCGTACTGCCATCTAGGCTCCTGTAGTAACTTCTTCTTTTGTTCTGGTGTGTATTTTTTGTCTTCTTGACCTTTCCGAATGTGGCTCATACTCTGTAGTCCTTTTTATACATGGTTAGCGATAGTGTTTCTTCTGTGCCGAAATAGAAACAAATGCGCAGACCCACAATAAAAACTACTTCCGGGCCATTGTGTTCTAAGATTTTTGCATAATATAAATTTCAAATTATGTTATAGGTATAATGATCTCTTGTAATCCCATTTATGCTAATACATTCTGAATTTTAAGGTATTGAAGCAACATGATGGTTTTACCATCTCTGATCTCACCGCTTTTTATCATGTCAAATGCCCTGTCGAATGGCAATTCAATCACTTCAATATGCTCTTGTTCCGTCTCAAGTCCTCCTCCTTTGCCTACTTTCATATCCTCAGAATACTCAGCTATGAAGAAATAAAGTATCTCAGTCACGGACCCTGGTGACATATAAGATTCGAAAACCTTTTCTACCTTGTCCAGCCTATATCCGGTCTCTTCCTCTGCTTCTTTTTTGATACAGTCTTCCGGGTTGTCCTTGTCCAATAGACCTGCACACGCCTCAATCAAAAATCCGCTTTCGTTTCCATTGAGATAGGTCGGAAGCCTAAATTGCCTCGTGAGAATCACGGTCTTTTTCTCTTTGTTATATAACAAAATCGTGGCTCCGTTTCCTCTATCGTAAGCTTCTCTGGTTTGGGTCTGCCAGTCGCCATTATTGAGCTTGAAATCATAGGTTACCTTGTCTAGTGTATACCAATTATTTGAGAGTAACTCTTTACGAAGGTTCTTTACTCGATTACTACTTTGCATTTAGAATTTCATTAAGATCATAAAAAACGGGTAAGCCTCTTTGCTTAGCAAGCTCGACGTCTTTATCTGCGCCTTTGGACTTGCCCGGAATTCTAAAAACGGCATCACACTTCTCCAATAGTCCATGAGCCACGGGATACTGAATATCATCCCATATACTGTCACCAATCTTTTTGGATCCTGCCAAATTGATAAGTGGAAGGGCAACCCACTCTCCAATTATTGGAATATGTCCTTTTATTAGTATTGGAAGTGCTATGGATTCAAGATTGTCCAGGTTTTTTTGGATCAATTGGGGGTCATCATTTGTACCGCTTCTGTATGGGCCAGCAATTAATATCAGCATATCTTTTTTCCAAAGAAGGTCATTCTTTTGCGCTAAAAGAATAAGATATATTAAGAAAAGAGCAACCGACCTAACCCGGAAAATTCACTTAATTTTCCGCCCTTCGGGCCGATAATCATTAAAACCTTGATTAGCAACTCATTATTAGACTTATAATTGAAGGCCAGTTATTGAGCGTAGCCAAAATTTGAGCTGTGCAGATTTTACCGAAATCGGGATTAGCCCTTGTGCCAGGCATTGATGATCAAGACATTGTAAATATTTCTCGTTTCCTATATAGCATACTCATGAGTAAAACGGGCTAATGCTTGTTTGCCCTAATCGTGCTTAAAAATTCAGGTGTGATTCCGAGATAGGACGCCACTTGTTTTAATGGAACCTGGCTGGCAATTTTTGGGTATTGATTCAAAAAGTTGTTGTAGCGGACTATGGACGGAAGTGAAAGATTCTCAATCATTCGAAGTTGTTCCCTACAATATGCATTTTGCATAAGTATCCTGAACAGTTTATTGAAGGAAGGAATGTCTTCGTAGAGTTCATCCATATTTTTTTTCGACAATCTCAAGACACTGCTATTTTCTACTGCTTGAATATTGACCATGGCTGGCAACTCGTTTAAAAAACAATACATATCTGTAATCCACCAGTCTTTGATAGCAAACATGATGGTGGATTCTTTTCCGTTGGCGTTAAGAAAAAAAGCCCTAAGGGTTCCACTGTTTACAAAATATATATGATTACAGGCTTCCTCTGATCTAAGTATGAATTCATTCTTCTTGAAAGCCTTATCCTGCAGTCTACCATGAATGTCATCCTTTTCTTTATCTGTAAGATGAATATGTTTGGAGATGTTGGCGAAAATCAGATCAGTATTCAAAGGCTGGATAGGTTATTATAAGCATTGCGTCTAACGTCAAACTATCATCTGTCATCCGGACTTTTCAAATTTCTATAAAAATCTTGTATAACAATAGCCTTTGCAAAATAACACGCTCCGGAAGGTTATGCACTCAATCTCACCTTTGGCATGGTCAGCCAAAACTCAAATTTTTCTTGGCTACGATCTGCCACCGTCGCTGTCGGTGTTGGTAGAATATCCTGGCGAATGCAGTTATAAACCCTGTCATCAGACCGCCATAGATGAGGATAATATCTTGATAATGAATGGAGCCATCGCTTAAGGTTTCCATTTTCACATCATGGTTCCAAACCTTCGCGCTATTGTCCCACTCCTTGGTGGCGATCTCATAGTTGTCGTGATCAATGCCCTCAATCTTCAAGTAGTGCGTACCACCGAAGGGTAGAAATCCAAATATGCGCATCTTGGCCCCATAGGTTTTTCCTACTTGCCATTTTGCAGGAAACCCACCATCGGTAGACTTAAAAGCAATCATCCCTTTGGCCACAAATTGTAACAGCTCAGGGGTTTGGACATTCTCCCATGCGTCTTGGATAGACATTGGAATGGTAGATGAGACTTTTAGCTTCTTCGCTTTTACGGTTCTACCACGATAGACAATGCTCGTGTCTTCTACTGCAACTTCAGGTCGATTATGATTGTAAACCGTTTCTTCCATAGCAGCTAATGTTATGGAAAAAGTGAATGGTTTTCATTCACCCCTAGTCTTACCTATCCAAATCCTGCTTAAAGATATGAGTGGTTCGCTGGGCTAAATCAGATTTCTAGATGGTAGAAAAATGAGGGTGTCTCATTGAAAACGGTGCTTTCAAGAGCCACTTTTTAACCTATTAATTTCCTTCTGGTAATTTTCTTCATTACCGAACTTGTTTTTTCTTGACACCTCAATGGCATACTTGTAGGTCTCTATAGCGTTCGCTGTATCCTTATTACTTTCATAAAGAATAGCCAGTGTGGTAATAAGATTAATATCGTTCGGGTACACTTCAACGCTTCTTTTAAAAACAGTGATGGCGCCGGGCAAATTCTCTTTATAGATAGCAGCTCCTAAATTGTAATAGGTCTCCCCTGCCCTTTTGGCG
>JBCBSS010000183.1:0-13586 GCA_039819065.1 Bacteroidota bacterium | reverse complement strand
ATTCATAATATCTTTGGAATAAAGACCCATAAGAACTCTATATTTTGAATAGTTGTCAGAATTTAGATTAGGCTATTAAAAATATTCCCGAAGGCATTAACTTTGGGCGTTTAAAAGAATTGTAATAATTGGTCTAAACACTTAACTTAACTTCATTGTTTATTCCTTATACTTCAAAAAAACTGCATGGGAATGCTTATAGAACCAGGAGAACTGCTCGCAAAAATTAACAAGCCGGAAGACCTTAGAAAATTAGACCAAGCCCAATTGGTGCAGGTATGTGATGAGGTCAGACAATTCATTATAGATAATGTTTCTGTTTATGGCGGGCATTTTGGTGCTAGCTTAGGTGTAGTTGAATTAACGGTAGCCTTACATTACATCTTTAATACACCGGAAGATCAACTGGTGTGGGATGTAGGACACCAGGCTTACGGGCATAAGATTCTCACCGGTAGAAAAGAAGCCTTCCATACTAATAGAAGCTACAATGGTATCTCAGGTTTCCCCAAAAGAAAGGAAAGCGAGTACGATACATTTGGTGTAGGACACTCTTCAACTTCAATATCGGCCGCTCTTGGCATGGCTACTGCCTCTAAATACACCGGTCAGGAAGAAAAGCAGCACATCGCTGTGATCGGTGACGGTGCGATGACCGGTGGTTTGGCCTTCGAGGGTATGAATAACGCAGGTGTCTCGGACACGAACATGTTGATTGTATTGAATGACAACTGCATGTCTATTGATCCTAACGTAGGTGCATTGAAGGATTATCTCACGGACATAACCACTTCCCATACATATAACAAGATCAAAGACGAAGTATGGAACATACTCGGTAAGATCAGTAAGTTCGGGACAAGCGCCCAAGATATAGCTTCTAAAATAGAAAGTACCGTTAAGTCATTCTTGCTTAGTAAGAGTAACTTATTTGAATCACTTAACTTAAGATATTTCGGTCCGGTTGATGGGCATGACGTCAATCACCTTGTAAGCGTCCTTAATGATCTTAAGGACATCAAGGGGCCAAAAATTCTACACTGCGTCACTGTTAAAGGTAAGGGCTATGGACCCGCTGAAACTGGTAACAAGACTAAATGGCATGCGCCAGGCAAGTTTGACAAGGTTACTGGAGAAGTACGTAAAAAAGTCCATGAGACGCCTCAGCCTCCTAAATATCAGGACGTATTCGGCCATACCATAGTGGAGCTGGCAAAAGAGAACGATAAGATCGTTGGTATTACTCCTGCTATGCCTACGGGTTCATCACTCAATATCATGATGAAAGAAATGCCAGATCGTGCATTTGATGTCGGAATTGCAGAACAACACGCAGTTACATTTTCAGCCGGCTTAGCTACGCAAGGGCTAATACCTTTCTGTAATATATACAGTACTTTCATGCAACGTGCTTATGACCAGGTGATACATGACGTTTGTATCCAGGACCTTCCGGTCGTATTCTGCTTGGATAGGGCTGGTTTTGCAGGAGCTGATGGGCCTACGCACCATGGTGCCTACGACATTGCTTACATGCGATGCATTCCTAATATGATCGTCGCGGCACCAATGAATGAAGAAGAACTCCGCAATATGATGTACACTTCCCAATTACCAAGGGAAGGTAGCGCTTTTACCATCAGATATCCGCGTGGCCAGGGTGTAATGCCTGAATGGCGTACACCTTTTCAGGAGATCGAAATTGGCAAGGGCAGAAAAGTAGCGGATGGAGAAGACATTGCTATCCTTTCCATAGGACACGTTGGTAATTATGCAGTACAGGTCTGCGAGGAGGTAGCGAAAGACGGTGTACATCCTGCACACTATGACATGCGCTTCGTAAAGCCGCTTGATGAAGAGCTTTTACATGACATTTTCAGCAACTTCAAAAAGGTCGTAACCATTGAAGATGGCTGCCTACAGGGAGGTTTTGGTAGCGCTATAGTAGAATTCATGGCCGATCATGGCTATACTTCTCAGATCAAACGCCTCGGTATCCCCGATAAAATAATTGAGCATGGAGAGCAACTAGAGCTTCAGAACGAGTGTGGTTTTGACCCATTTGGGCTTAAGTGTGTAGTATTATCTATGGCCGGAGTAGCAGTTCCTCAAGTTTAAGACTGCTAGATTATTGACGATTTTTATTTTTTGAGAATGGTCGCTTATTGCAAAGAGCGACCAAAACACCTAAAACCATAAGGTGTAGGTTTTTACATATATTTTGCTCTTTTTCTTGTTATTAAAAATTAATTCTCTAATATTCGTCTTATGATTTTCGCCCGTTCAAGCTACTGAGGGCATTAATTTTTTATTTTATAACGATGTCAGCTTGACATTTTTTTGTTTTTTGTTTGGTTAATTAGACTGAAATTTTTAATATATTTGTTATAAATCGTAAAATTTTCAACCTTCAATCATGGACCCAAGTTTACTTGAAGCGCTCGACCAATGGAATAGTTTTGCCAGAATAGCCGGGTTCGCACTTGGTGGCGTTTTCTTGGCCATCGTGCTGATTTACGAGTTAAGGCTGTTGATGAACAGTGATCCAAAAGCCAAATATGATTTCATCAATAAGTATGAGATCAGAATTTTATGGGTCGCTTGTATTTTTCTTATCGCTGCCGTAGCACTGTTCCTCAATTCATACATAGGCCCTTCCGAAGAGTCATTTATGATTCTTGTCTTCGTAAGAGCATTTGTAACTGTACTGATGGCATTGATTGCCGGAGTGGTATTGAGAAATACACTGAGGTTCTATTATCCTTTCTACATAGAAAAGCGACTTAAGAAGCTAAGGTATAAGCCTAGGATTTCTCCTAAGTCTGGTAAGCCAATGAAGTTACTAAGTGAGGAAGAAGAAGATGTTTACTTGGATGAAGGTATGCAGGCTGAGGAAAATATATTCTCTGTAGACTACGACGTTTGGGTAGATGAAGAAACAGGATATACAAAGATCGAGAAATATGCTGGTCACTTGCATGCAGAACTTTCTCCTGATTCAGGATACTATACATTGAAAGTGGTGAAAGAAGAAATAGTGAAGCCGCCTACATACGACGAGGAAGGTCTTTTGATCAAATATTATGAAGACGTATACTCAGGTTATAAGGAAAAAAGGGAATGTGTAATAGCCAAGCTCTCCAAATCCAGTGCAGGAGACAAAGTGTTAGAGTAGAAGAAAATATTATACAAGATATATGAAGCCTCTCATTTGAGAGGCTTTTTTTATTAGAAGAGATTCTTAGGAAGCCTGATCTGATCAGAATAGAACTTCATCCTGGAAGGAGACCCCTCCAAGGGCTCAATTTTTTCTACAGTATCCAGCTTGTGGTTATAGAATACCTCCACGCAGAAATCCCCAAGCGTATATAGGTTCACCTTATAACCGTAGTAGCGAATAGAAGTGACGAAGCTACCCTGTTCATAAAGCATCTTGATCTTCTCACGAAGAGGTAGTTTCTGAAAATTTTGTTGAGAGACCATATCCGAAATTTACCCTTTTTTTGGACGAAATGAAATCGGTGTTATCTGTAGCTTAGATTTCACTCTTTTAAATGAGATTGGCATATTAGTCCTTTTATTTGGCAGACATAAAAAGCCTCACTAAAGAGGCTCTTCTTAACTTTTAAAAGGGTGGAAGACCGGATTCTCAGCTCGGTGACCTTCCCGATTGCATCGGGACGTTCTTTCTTACAGAACTTTTGGGTTATGGATGGTGGCTTTATGATATAGAAGGTCCAGTTTATCCCATTCTAGTGATGACATAAAAAAGCCTCACTAAAGAGGCTCTTCTTAACTTTTAGAAGGGTGGAAGACCGGATTCGAACCGGCGACCTTCCCGATTGCATCGGGACGTTCTTTCTTACAAAACTTTTGGGTTGGGGATGATGGCCTTATGATATAGAAGATCCAGTTTATCCCATTCTAGTGATGACATAAAAAAAGCCTCACTAAAGAGGCTCTTCTTAACTTTTAAGAGGGTGGAAGACCGGATTCGAACCGGCGACCTCCTGAACCACAATCAGGCGTTCTAACCAACTGAACTACAACCACCGTGTAAAAGGATTGCAAATTTAGATACATTAACGGAATTTGCAAACCGGTTTTTTCATTATTTATGACCTGCTGAAACTGAGCCTTTCGCCATATCGGCTTTCATTGAATATGCCATTCTCATATACTAAATGACCTGAAACGATGGTATGAGTCACTTTTGACTTGAACTGATGCCCTTCAAACGGTGACCAGCCACATTTCGCCAGTATATTATCCTTTTTAACCTCCCAAGGGTTATTAAGATCAACCAATACCAAATCAGCATAATATCCTTCCCTAATAAATCCTCTGTCCACAATGTCGAACATAATAGCTGGGTTGTGCGTCATCTTTTCCACAATCTGCTCCAGGGTGATTTTGCCAGCATGGTAGAAGTCAAGCATGGCCACCAGGCTGTGCTGTACCAAAGGCCCACCCGAAGGCGCGTTGAAATAGGTGTTTTGCTTTTCCTCTAAAGTATGAGGGGCATGATCAGTAGCGATAACATCTATAATGCCATCCAGCATAGCGTTGAAAATATGCTCACGGTCATTAGCTGTTTTCACTGCCGGGTTCCATTTTATCAAAGTGCCCTTCTCGTCATAAAAGCTATCATCAAACCACATATGGTGTATACATGCCTCAGAAGTAATTCGTTTTTCAGTCAGAGGTGTTTTGTTCTCAAAGAGCGAAAGCTCCTTAGCCGTGGAGATGTGCAGAATATGTAAACGCGTATTGTATTCCTTCGCTAATTCTACGGCTAAAGAAGAAGACTTATAGCAAGCTTCCTCGCTGCGAATCAAAGGGTGATAACTAATTGGTAAATCTTCTCCGTATTTGGCTCTGAACTCTGCCGTGTTGGCTCGAATAGTAGCCTCATCTTCACAGTGAGTAGCAATTAACATGTCAACTTTGGAAAATAGCCCACTTAAAGTCTGTTCATTATCTACTAACATATTACCCGTAGACGAACCCATGAAAACCTTCACACCACAAACAGTATTGGGATCAGTTTTCAAAACCTCTTCAAGGTTGTCGTTAGAGGCGCCCATATAGAATGAATAATTGGCCAGCGATGACTTTTCGGCTATGTCATACTTATCCTGTAAGAGCGTCTGTGTGAGCGCATTGGGTACGGTATTAGGCATCTCCATGAACGAAGTAATGCCACCAGCCACGGCTGCCTTAGCTTCTGTGTAAATGTTAGCCTTATGCGTTAAGCCAGGCTCCCTGAAATGTACCTGGTCGTCAATTACTCCAGGTAGAAGGTATTTTCCGGCAGCATCGATTACTTTATCCGCTCGTTGGCCGGATAAGTCTTTTCCGATGGTGTCGATTCGACCATCTTTGATTAAAACATCTCCTTCAGAGCTGTTTCCTTCGTTTACTATATTTGCATTCAGAATTAGGATAGAATTCATTTCCTTAGGCGCTTTATTTCACTTCATACAAACCTAATTATTTCATGGCTAAAACGATTGAAACCTTTGAGGATTTGAAGCTCAACCGCCAGTTGTTGAACGCTGTGGACGAACTAGGATATAAGATGCCGTCACCGGTGCAGCAAAAATGTATTCCTTTGATCATGTCCGGGCATGATGTAATGGGCATAGCTCAGACCGGTACTGGTAAAACAGCGGCGTATGTTTTGCCGCTTTTGATGAAGGTCAAGTATGCCCAGGGGAACAGCACACGTGCACTTATTCTAGCGCCAACAAAAGAGCTCGTACTGCAAATTGCCGAAAACATAGACCAACTCTCGAAATACACTGATCTGCGCGCAGTGCCTATTTACGGTGGTATAGGCCCTAAAACCCAGATAGAAATGATTGAGAGAGGTTTAGACATCCTGGTGGCTACCCCAGGTCGCTTTCTGGAGATCTATCGTAGAAATGTATTGACCACTAAGGAAATCAAGACGCTTGTACTCGACGAGGCAGACAAAATGATGGATATGGGTTTTATGCCGCAAATAAGAAGTATCCTTGAAGTGATACCCATTAAGAAGCGTCAGAATCTACTGTTTTCCGCAACCATGCCAGCCAAAGTAGAGAAGCTGTCGGAGGAATTTCTGGAATTTCCTGAGAAAGTCGAGATTACGCCACAGGCAACTACTGCCGAGACTATTGATCAGCACTTGTATCATGTGCCTAATCTCAAAACCAAAATAAACCTGCTTGAATATCTGCTTGAAGACCAAAACTTCAGTAGGGTATTGGTCTTCACCAGAACCAAAAGCACAGCAGATAACGTATTCAAATTTCTTGATCGCAAGAAGATAGGCGCGGTCAGGGTCATCCATTCTAATAAAGGTCAGAATAGTCGCATCAATGCCATTAATGAGTTTAAAAACGGTGAGTTAAGGGTGTTGGTCTCAACCGACGTTTCAGCACGAGGCATCGATGTCAGTGAGGTGAGTCATGTTATCAATTTTGAAGTGCCCGTGGTTCATGAAGATTATGTCCATAGAATTGGTAGAACGGGTCGGGCAGAACATCATGGAGAAGCGATCACCTTTGCCAACAAAGCTGAACTATACCACATTGAAAAGATTGAAAAAGTGATTAGCCAGAGTATTCCGGTGCTGTCAATACCGAAAGAGGTTGAAATCACAGACACAGAGTTCTGGGAAAAGCAGGAGATTGCGCGTCAAATTGATGAGCAGAAGAGAAAAGAGAATCCTGATTTTAAAGGCGCCTTCCATGAAAAGAAAAGAGATATGAAACAAGGGGGAGGCACTAAACTCAAAAGAAGTAAAAAAAGAAGAGGCTAGACCTACAGCATCAGTTGAAACGATAGGTCTAGCCTAGGGCAGCATTATTTTATTAATTCTTACCGCCGTTTAATTCTGTGCCCTGGGTTTTATCAACCACTATGCGCTCATCTCTATTCGCCAACACCCAGGCGGTATGAAAAACCAACTGAGCTCTTTTAGCTAATATCTCGAATTCTATTTTGTCTACGGTATCTGTAGGGCGATGATAGTCCTCATGAACCCCATTGAAGTAGAAAATAACCGGAACATTGTTTTTGGCAAAATTCCAGTGATCAGAACGATAATATATTCTATCGGGGTGATTCTCATCATTATAGGTGTAATCGAGGTCAAACTGGGTGAAAGTTTCATTGACCTTTTCACTGATTTCGTGAAGCTCAGAAGATAATCTGTCTGATCCTACAAGGTACACGTAATTAGGATTTTCTTTATGCCCTGGATCTATCCTTCCTATCATGTCGATGTTCAGGTTCACTACAGTGTTTTCTAAAGGGAAAATGGGGTTTTCGGCGTAAAAAGCTGATCCTAGCAATCCTTTTTCCTCTCCGGTAACAGTCATAAATAAAATACTCCTTCTGGGCCCTTTTCCTGCTTGCTTAGCCAATACAAACGCTTCCGCAATGTCCATCACTGAAGATGTACCAGAACCATCGTCATCTGCCCCATTGTTAATTTGATCTCCACTCTTGCCGATATGGTCGTAATGAGAGGTGATTACCACTAACTCGTCTTTCTTGTCCGAGCCTTCCAAATAACCCAATACATTTTCAGATTTGACGGTTTTTACGGTTCTGGAAGTCTTGTAGGAGATTGAAGTAGGCTTTACTTTTTTAAGTGCTCCTTTTTTACCAGCAGACTGGTCAGCAAGTGCTTTTTCAAGCTTTTCAGTGGTAGTTGCAAACAGTTGTGCTATCGCATTATGATGTGTAAAGAATACGCCACCTCCACCATTGTTGTTGGTTTCTGGTTTGCTCAGACTTAATCGCCCTCCTGTAAATGAGCCTCTTACTTGGTCTAGCAAGCCATTAAACTCATCCATTTTTCCGGTAAACGATACGATTAAAAGCTTGGCGCCTTTTTCCTCCGCTACCTGTTGAGGTGCTCTCCAAGCACGGAAATTATCGATCATCACTACAACTGCCTTATCCTTGACATCTAACCCGTCAAAATCGTCTTCCGTACCGGCTCCTGCAAACACAAGGTCAAGATTCTTGGTCTCTCCAGTGTAAGAGCTACCAAAGAATATCACGTCTTCCAGGTTCTTGAGCTGAGCTCCATTTTTATCACTTAAATAGGTCTCACCGGGGATGCTGGAATATAAGGGTACTTTTTGGAAATAAGTTTTACCTTCTTTCGACGGAACTACCGGTGCAAGGCCAAGTTCCTCAAAGTGACTGCGTATGAAAGCCGCAGCCATTTTCTGCCCTCTTTTGCCGGTTTCTCTTCCCTCTAAGGCATCAGAAGCCAAAATAGAGAGATACTCATTAAGGTCATCTGTTGTAATGGTTTCAGCAAATTTAATGGCGTCTTCATTTTGGGCGAAAGAACTAGCCGCCACCAACAATGACACGAACACTAATCCTATTTTTTTCTTCATTCTCGTATTGTTTGGTTTTGTAGAGTGGGAAGATCGTACCATCATAAAGCCTGAACCAAGCGAAATCTGATCTGCCCAAAATCAATGTAGCTTCAAATTTAGACAAACCATAGCTGAAAAAAGAGAGGAAAAATGGGTTTTGTTATGAACGGATGGGGGCTCATTCTGTTATCCAATTATGCTGTTCCAAATGGACAGAAAATGGATAAATTTTAGAGCAATAAATTATACCTTTGCGCTTGAAAACGGGGTACCTCTTTAAACCTAAAATGCATAAATGAAGATCAATATCAATAATACCGAGCAGTTTGCATCCCGGCACAATGGGCCAGATCAGGAGCAGGTTAAAGAAATGTTGGAAGCAGTTGGAGCGGCTTCGATGGAGAGTTTAATTGATGAAACTATTCCGAAGACCATACAGCTTGAGAAAGAATTGGATTTGCCAAAGGCGAAAAGTGAATTTCAATTTTTGAAAGATCTGAAGCAAGTAGCTGCCAAGAACAAGATATTCAAATCTTATATAGGTACTGGCTATTACGATTGTATTGTGCCAGGTGTTATTCAAAGAAATATACTTGAGAATCCAGGCTGGTACACGGCCTACACGCCATATCAAGCTGAGATTGCCCAGGGACGTTTAGAAGCTTTGATCAATTTCCAAACCATGGTAATGGACCTAACCGGGATGGAGATTGCTAACGCTTCACTTTTAGATGAAGGGACAGCTGCAGCAGAAGCGATGGGAATGCTCTTCTCTACCAGAAAAGGAAAGAAGAAGAAGGCTCGCAAGTTCTTTGTTGATCAGCACACTTTCCCTCAAACCATTGACATACTCAAAACACGTGCTGAGCCCATGGACATTGAGCTTCAGGTGGCGGACTTGAGTGAGTTGGATGTGACTGATGAAAATCTGTATGGTGTATTGGTTCAATACCCTGACAATAATGGTAGCATTAAGGATTACACATCATTTATAGAAAGCGCCCACGAGAATGACGTCTTCGTAGCGGTTGCTGCGGATTTACTGAGCCTACTACTGCTTAAGGCACCCGGAGAAATGGGTGCAGACGTTGTTGTAGGAACAAGTCAGCGATTTGGCGTACCAATGGGCTATGGTGGACCGCACGCTGCTTACTTTGCTACTCGTGAGAGCTTCAAAAGACAGATACCAGGTAGAATCATCGGTGTTTCGCAAGATAGCCATGGTAATTCTGGTTATAGAATGGCCTTGCAAACCAGAGAGCAGCATATTCGTCGTGAAAAAGCGACCTCTAATATATGTACTGCCCAAGTTTTATTAGCCGTCATGGCTGGTATGTATGCTGTCTATCACGGACCAGAAGGTTTGAGAAACATTGCATTAAGAGTGCATGGACTGACTAAATTGCTACATCAGGCACTTGCTGCAAGAGGTGTAAAACAACTCAATGAAAATTACTTCGATACCTTGAGACTTGAACTCAATGATATAGAGGCCTTGAGAAACGAAGCGCAAGCAAAGGGTATCAATTTCAGATATTTCGGACAGAACGGAGTAGGTATCGCTTTGGATGAAACTACTTCAATCGAAGATGTAAAAGACATATTGCATGTTTTTGATCAAGTTGGTTTCAAAACAGAAACTGATTTTGATCTTGAAAAAGCTGCTGAAGACTTAGTATTGGGATGGGATAATAATTTGGTGAGAGAATCGGAATATCTCACTCATCCAGTCTTTAATACTCATCACTCTGAGCACGAGATGCTTAGATACATCAAGAAGTTAGAGAATAAAGACCTTTCATTGGTTCATTCCATGATTTCACTAGGGTCTTGTACCATGAAATTGAATGCAACCGCTGAAATGGTGCCTGTAACATGGCCTGAGTTTGGAGGTATCCATCCATTTGCGCCACTTGATCAAGCCCAAGGTTATCGTCAGCTTTTTGATGAATTGGAGGCATGGCTGACTGAAATCACTGGATTCTCGGCAGTATCTCTTCAACCTAACAGTGGTGCTCAAGGCGAATACTCTGGCCTGATGGTTATCCGCGCATACCATGAAGACAGAGGTGAAGGACATCGTAATGTTACCCTAATCCCATCATCTGCCCACGGTACTAACCCTGCTAGCGCGGTGATGGCTGGAATGAAGGTAGTTATCGTACAATGCGATGAGAAGGGAAATATCGATGTAGAAGACTTGCGTGCCAAGGCTGAAGAACATAAGAATGACCTATCTGCCTTGATGGTAACTTATCCTTCCACACATGGTGTTTTTGAAGAGAGCATAATCGAGATATGTGACCTTATTCATACTAATGGAGGTCAGGTATATATGGATGGTGCCAACATGAACGCTCAGGTTGGTTTGACCAGCCCCGCGAAGATTGGTGCCGATGTATGCCACTTGAACCTACACAAAACATTCTGTATCCCTCATGGAGGCGGAGGTCCTGGAATGGGACCGATAGGTGTAGCAGAGCAACTAAAACCATTCTTGCCCGGCAGCCCAATGATCAAAAGTGGAGGTGACAAGGCGATAAGTGCCATTTCAGCTGCACCATGGGGTAGTGCTAGCATATTGACCATATCTCATGCCTACATAGCTATGATGGGCGCTGATGGACTGAAAGAAGCTACTGAGATTGCCATTTTGAATGCTAACTATATCAAAGAAAGACTAGACGGGCATTATCCAGTGCTTTATACCGGTACCAGTGGGCGCTGTGCACACGAGATGATCATTGATTGTAGAGAATTCAAGAAAGTAGGCATAGAAGTAGAAGATATAGCCAAGCGCTTAATGGATTACGGTTTCCATGCCCCTACAGTGTCGTTCCCAGTTCCTGGCACGATGATGATAGAGCCAACAGAAAGTGAAGCGAAGGAGGAATTGGATGTATTCTGTGATGCATTGATCAGCATTAGAAATGAAATAAAAGAAATAGAAGAAGGGCAAGCAGACCCTGAGAATAATGTATTGAAGAATGCACCACATACGGCCAAGGTAGCACTAGATAGTAATTGGTCTTACCCTTACAGCAGGGAAAAAGCGGTATATCCTATAGATACAGTAAGAGAAAATAAATTCTGGCCTACTGTAGGTAGAGTAGACAGTGCTTACGGAGATAGAAACTTAATGTGTAGTTGTATACCTGTTAGCGCCTACGAAGATCAGGAAGAAGAATTGGCTGTATAATTAGCCACTAGCATAATTCTTAAAGAAGGTTGTCTCAAAAGCTGTCTTTTCGACCATCGGGAGAAATCTTACTCGACTTAAAATATTGATTATCAGGGGAGTAAGATTTCTCATCCCGATTAATCGGGATGACATTAAAACGGGCTTTTGAGGCAGCCCTTTTTATTTTTGCCGTTTAGCGAATTCCTTGGCAAAATAAGTGAGTATGACATCCGCGCCTGCCCTTTTTATACTTAGTAAGGTTTCATCCACCACTTTATCCCTATCTAACCAGCCCTTCTGAGCCGCTGCCGCCACCATGGCATATTCTCCACTTACGTTGTAGGCTGAGACTGGAAGTGCTACATTATCCTTGATCAACTTAATCACATCAAGGTAGGCTAAAGCTGGTTTAACCATCAAGAAGTCAGCACCTTCTTCTATATCTAACTCTGCTTCAATCAAAGCTTCTGTTTGATTAGCAGGGTTCATTTGATACGTTTTTTTATCACCAGCTTTTGGTGCGGAATCCAAAGCATCTCTAAAGGGGCCATAGAAAGCACTGGCATACTTGGCTGTGTAGGACATGATAGAAACGTCAGTGAAACCCTCTTCGTCCAGTATGTTTCTAATATATCCTACGCGCCCATCCATCATATCTGAAGGGCCGATGATATCTATACCTGTCCGGGCTTGCGCTAAAGCCATTTCACCCAAAATCTTGAGCGTTTCATCATTGAGGATCTCTCCGTTTTCTACCAAACCATCGTGCCCATCAGAACTATAGGGATCCATAGCTACATCGGTCATGATGCAAGCTTCAGGGAACCTGGTTTTGATCTCTTTAAGCGCTTTAAGGTAGAAGAAATTTTCATCTGTACTCTTGGAAGCCACTTTATCTTTGTGAACCTCATCAACCACTGGAAATAAATCAAACGAGTAGATGCCAAGTTCTAGGCATGATTCTATCTCTTTCAACATTAAGTCAGTGCTTAGGCGATAAATGCCAGGCATAGACTCTACTTCGATTTTCCGGTTACTACCTTGTAGTAGAAAGAGGGGAAGGATAAGGTCGTCTACAGAGACGTGAGTCTCCTGAACCATGCGCCTTATAGCATCTGATTTGCGATTTCTTCTGGGTCTTCTAAGCATAAAGCAACGGATTGTGTAAAGGCAAAATAAATCAATCCGGAGCTTTTGACCGAAATTTAAGGGTACAAAGTTAGCGAGAGCCTGTTGCCTGATAATCCATCATCACGCTGGAGCCTAAACCGTCCATTTTAATAAAGTAGGTTAATTCCAAGCCATTCTCACTGATGTGTCCGTAGCCCGTTATTTCACCTAGGTATCCTAACTCGTTGGAAAGGCTTTGCTCAGGTATATCCAAATGACCTCCATCCAGAATGGCCCTGACGGATAAACCCTTATTGAAAAAATTGTTGATGGTCACTCCATAAGGAGCTTCTTCAACCGTCACATTGTAGGTCTCGTTCAAAATACCGCTGACCTCTAGCAGACTGTATTCCCCAAACAATGCACTTTTCTTACTCTTTTTGTTGCCGCTAGTAAAAGACATAGAAAGAATACTAGCTAAAAATAAGGCAGTCAAGATCGACTTTTTCATAGTGGTGTTAATTGATCTTTAAGTCTAAAAAATTGAGTTAACCGAAATTATATCAACTTGATTATAAATGTTCGGTAAGGTAAACTCGAAAAACACCTAAGTAATAAATACCCCTAATGGTTCTAATAAGATGAGACTTAGACCATTAATCGTTCAATAATTACAATAACAACTTAAACAATGTAAAAGTTAATTGTAGGGTATTTTACTTTAAAAAATATAAGAAAATAAACTTTTATTTATTTTCAAATGTACTGATCGTTCGTTCTATGATGTCGCAACATTCATGTAATTGAACCTCTGTCATCACCAATGGTGGTGCAAAACGTATAATGTTGCCATGTGTAGGTTTTGCCAATAATCCGTTGTTTTTTAACGCGACACATATATCCCA
>JBCBSS010000182.1:0-13611 GCA_039819065.1 Bacteroidota bacterium | reverse complement strand
CCCTCAACCACTTAGCTCCTCTTTTTCTCGAATTCGCTCATGATTATGTGTAATAATTCACTTAATGAATAATTGAATACGATGTAAATATGTGCAATTAGACTTAAAATGTCAAATAATACTGTGTAAAAATGCACAAATATTTTGAGTAAAATTGCACAAGGACGAGAATCACAGATAGGAAAAGAGGAGCTAAGTGGTTGAGGGAGAGGTTATTGCTTTGTTAGTTTAAGTATAGATATTTAAGTAATTACTAGTCAAGTATTTATGCTGAAATCAAGTAACGAGGTTACTCAAAGTAACCTCGTTACTGTCATTGCCCCTGTCATTACGATCCGTCAGTAGACGGACAAGTGGCGAGGTACGATCGAAGAAGCAATCCCAAAGCGTTATAAAAACCATATTGTCCTTCTGGAAGAAACTTATTGGCAAACATAGATGACAGCTTGAGTATGCTGATATCAGTAGAACAGCACACATCACGATGTCCTGTATTCGTTACCCGCTGGTTGTCCCATGTGAGCAGATAAGGTTCTTCCAGAAGGACTGATTTGTGGGTTTCGTGCAAGCCAGATGTTTCCATCTGGCGTTTGGCTGCAGAGAACAAGAAGCCGTTAGTGGAGACACTGACTGCGACTCGGGAATTCTGTCATTGCGATCCGTCAGTAGACGGACAAGTAGCTAGGTACGAACGAAGAAGCAATCTCGAAGCTCGATGAAAGCCCTAAAAGCGTAATAGCACATAGCTACTAGATCGCTTCACCTCCTTCGTCGCGTTCGCGATGACAGCGAATATTCCTGTCATTGCGGGCCTGTTAGTCTACTGACTGAGAGGAACGAAGAAGCAATCTCGAAGCTCATCTCCTAGATATACCGCTCCAAAAAGTAGGTGGCGAAATAATCCTTCCATCGGGAGCCGGGGGCGTCTGATGTTTGCTCGTTGTGTGCACTAATCAGTAAGTAGATTAATTCGCTGCGCGTAAAATCGGCTTCTAGGATAGAGCGTAGTTGTTCTAGCATGTACTCTGAGTACCAAAGTGGCCATTCTGGGTCATAGCCATCAGTATCTGCAAAAGCTTCATGATGGGCTCCGCCGGTTTCATCGAATAATAAAACCAACTCTTCATATACTTCTTCCATAGTGCTGTAGTTTGGGAGGTTAAAAACGACTGCGAGTCAAGTTACGCAATTTGACCAATCAATCTTAAGATTATTGAGTTTTGTCAGTAGCTTTCCTTCCAGCATTGGGTCGGGGCGACTCTCATTTCAAATTATTACTTTAAATTGGTCAGGTTCATATTTCGATTTTTTCATGAAACGCTCTCAACTTTTTAAAACTGATGACCTATGGGCAATCTTAATTGGCGGTGGTGTACTGCTTTTCGGGCTGATTTATTTCATTGCTGGAAACACAAAACAAAGTGAAGCCGATTTAGGCGCCCCATTTAAAACCGTAGCGCAGTACGAACAAGAAGCAAGAAATTACGGATCAAAGCGGGCCTATACCTCTGCCATCACTAACAAGCCCGGCAAGTGGAGTGCATCACCTTTGGATGCGTTCATGCCCAAATCCTATACACTGGATGAATTTGACACCATCAGTGATCGGTACAATCAAGCTTATGAAGAGGCAAAGACCAAAGACAGTCTTGCGATGGGCCAAAACTACACTGATAGCACGCTAAATAGTCAGGCCGCTTTAGCCATAGTTCACTGGCAGAAAGAGCTTAAGCATTATCGCAAGGCGCAGGCAGATTTCGTGGCTAACCCCTATAGCAAGCTGATCAACTTTATTATTTTGTTTGCCTTTTTCACCATTCCTTTTGGCCTCGCTGCTGCTGTGATGGGATCTTCCTATGTGGAATTCGTGAAAGGATTTGCTCTCATCTTTGTGATAGCGATTATCTCCTATTTTTTAGCTGGTAATAAAGCCATCAACGACTTAGGGATAGGGTATGCGGCCTGGGCTATTGGTATTGGTTTGCTCATCAGCAATACCGTTGGTGTGCCGGAATGGGTCAAACCCGCGCTTAGAACTGAGCTATTTATCAAAACAGCTTTGGTATTGTTAGGTGCCGAGATCTTACTAAGTAAGATACTTTTCATCGGTCTGCCCGGTATATTCGTGGCTTGGGTAGTCACACCACTGGTACTGGTTTCTACTTTCTGGTTTGGTCAGAAGATACTCAAGATGTCCTCACGCACCCTGAACATTACCATCTCGGCGGATATGTCCGTCTGTGGAGTTTCAGCAGCTGTGGCTGTGGCAGCGGCCAGTAATGCCAAAAAGGAAGAGCTTACATTGGCCATCGGTCTGTCCATGCTGTTCACATCCATCATGATGATTGTCATGCCCGCATTCATAAAGGCGGTCGGTATACCGGAGGTGTTGGGGGGAGCGTGGATAGGAGGAACCATAGACGCTACCGGTGCCGTAGCAGCGGCTGGGGCTTTTCTGGGAGATACCGCACTTGATGTAGCGGCGACCATCAAAATGATCCAAAACATCTTGATTGGTGTCGTAGCGTTTTTCGTAGCGCTTTATTTTACCAAAACCGATAAGCAGGAGCAAGGGGCCAAGGTTGGCGCTTCTGAGATTTGGAAGCGCTTTCCCAAATTCATTTTAGGCTTCATCGGCGCCTCGATCTTATTCTCAATTATCTACAGCGCCCTTGGTAGTTCTGCGGGAGAAATAATAGATAACGGCATTATAAAGCACTTTTCAAAAAACTTACGGGGATGGTCGTTTTGCCTTGCTTTCGTCAGCATAGGCCTAGCCACCAACTTCAAGGAACTGGGTAAGTTCATGAAAGGAGGGAAACCCTTGGTTCTGTACCTATGTGGCCAAGCCTTAAATCTCGCCTTGACATTGCTTATGGCTTACATCATGTTCTACCTGGTATTTCCGCATATTACCGAACAGATATCACGATGAAAAAGACTTCAGCTTTTGGTAAATTGATTTTCGGGGTGCTTTGCATCATCTGCTTTGTATGGGTGGCACCCAAGCTGCGGCTATGGTTGGTGCCCAAAGAAATGAGACAGAAAGTAGAAGAGAAAACGATTGACACATCAGCTCTCTTCTATACTGAAAGCGATATTTCAGTACCGGCCGGAAAAAGGCTTGATGAAAAGCTTCATTCTAAAGCTAAACCGGAAAATACCTCAGAGCCCAGTACTAATTATTCGACGCCAAAGTGATCAGTGATCTCCTGCTTTTGATCACTACTTATCTTATAGAAATCACTGACTTTTCGGTAAACTGACTTGTGCTTACCGTTGTTATCCCGTTCCTGGGTTTTGTTGAAAAAGGCTCCGTAGCAAGAGTTATCTCTATTGAAGGTATAAAGCACCAATTCGGTAAACTCTAAAGCTCGCCTATTGCCTAAGGGCGCCTCAAGTAATGGGCTTAAATTATTGTCTTGTATGCCTTCTACGAACTTGGTTACACCTCTGTGTAAGGACATAGTTCTCTTCAATTTGATCTTTTTACCCCAACTCAGGTCTTCTTCCGAATAAGGGTACTGACTCCACTTTCGATTTATCTTGAATATCAACGCGAAAACCAGGGCGGCTTCAATGAGCCAGATGACCCAAAGCATAGTGCCGTTGATAGGCACACTGCCAAAGCCCCACGTGCCTACCCTAGCTAGTTCTAGTACATACAGCATCATCACATCCGGCCTGATGACCAGTGAGAAAAAGTCTGATAAACTGAAGGACGCAGAACCCAAAGTACTGCTGGAATCAACGATATTGAGCGCTAAAGATAAATGGGCTGCCCAAGAAAAATAGAGGCCTAATAAGCCGAATCCAACCATGAAAAGGCGCTCCATTTTCAGCGATCGGACATGCCCGAATTTGACCACAGGATAAACCAAATAACCTAACGCGGCTCCAAATACACCAGTGCCGATAGCATTGATATAAACAATAGGATTGTGCCAAACGATAACCGCATATACTATACCTAGAATAGGAGTGGCCAACAAAGCGATTACTAAAAAGACAGCATAAGCTATAGGAGAGGTGGCCCCACTTGGTTGATAAGTACGATCAGCCAGTCGGGTATCAAGAATTTGGTTCATAGTTGTTCGGTTAATCTAGGATAGCGAACTTATATTTTTGGTGCTTATTGTCAAAACAAAAGATAGAATTAAGTTGACGCTGATAAAAATGTAAATAAAGTTGTAACACTATTCCCTTAGCCGCGGTCAAACCTTATGAAAACGATAAAAGAATGAATTGGAACAAACTCAAAAAGCTTATCAGACCAATCAGTAGAGAAGCTGTTATTTGGACAGTAGCACTAGTATTACTGGCTATGATGGACACTGAAGCATCTCATGCGACACTTTGCCCATTGAGTAACCTGGGTTTCGATTTTTGTCCCGGCTGTGGACTGGGAAGGTCGATTGCCTATTTGTTTCAGGGTGAAATATACCGTTCTTTGAGCATGCACCCTCTTGGAATAGTAGCCGTCCCATTCTTTATCTATAGGATTATTTCATTAAGTATTTTCTCATTTAAACATACCTTAAATCAATAAAGATTATGATCAGAGCAATGCAGTTTTTACCGGAGTTACAGGGACAGGAGATGGCTTATATTGAGTCGTTCTTAAAAGATATGACAGATGAAGAGGCTCAAACTTTTGCTCATATTTACAGAGCACGCAGAAAAGATCCACAAACGGTTATGTTGTTAGCAGTAGTAGGTCTTTTCGCCATTTGGGGTATACAGCGTTTCTATCTTGACCAAATTGGTATGGGTTTATTATACTTTTTTACTGGTGGGCTGTGCCTCATTGGTTCTATTATAGACTTAGTTAACTATCAAAGTTTGGCAAATGAATATAATACAAAAGCAGCAAGGGAAGCACTTAGTTTGATGAAAGCCAATGCTCAAGTGCGGGGTTCTGGGCAATAGTGCCAAGTACTAGAATCAATCTATGAACGACCAAAGCGATCTTGCTTGTGTAGACCAAGTTGTCAATGGCGACATTGATGCTTTCTCGACCCTTGTAGACAAATACAGAAGGGAAACCTATACGTTGGCTCTTCGGATTGTCAAAAATGAAGAGGATGCGGAGGAAGTATCACAAGATGCCTTTGTCAAAGCTTTTAAGTCAATTGCCAAGTTCAAACGTGAGGCGGCATTCTCAACCTGGCTATATAGAATCGTGTATAATACAGCGCTTTCTAAAATCAAAAAGAAGCAGTTGGACAGTACGAGCATAGAAGAAAGACATGAAGAAATAAGTGCTTCAGATACTATACAAAGCTTTCAGCAGTTGGTAAAGAAAGACCAAAGGAAGTACATACACCATGCGCTAAACAGACTATCTGAGGAAGAAGCTACGTTGATCAACCTACATTATATCAATGGTAAAGCAATGGAAGAAGTTGGCAAAATTACCGGACTGAGTCATTCGAATGTCAGGGTTAAGATATTCAGAGCTCGGAAAAAATTACATGTTTATCTGCATAATGCATTGAAAGAAGAAATAAGAGATATACTATGAACCAGGAAGAAGATAAGTTTCACGATTTCCTGGCGGAGACTTTACGGGATCACGCATTAGAAAACCCGCCATCGGCTAACTATACCAGCCAGGTGATGAGGAATGTATTGGTTGCTCATGCCAGTAAAGCGGGCAGTATGAGTCTTGGTAGAAAGCTACTAATAGCTGGGTTGATAGCGATCCAAATCAGCATTCTATCGGTGATAATCTACTTCCTTAATGACTATTACAACCTTTTGGGTGTTTGGTATTCAATAGAGGCATACCTGGCAGACTTGCTTTCTTTCTTGCCTTTTAGCATATCACCATGGGCCATTATTGCAGTAATCATTCATTTTGGCATAATGAGATTGGCCATATCATATTTCCTGGTGCCCAGGCGCAATAAGCATTTCTTTGCGAATTAGCTGGGCCTGTCTGAAAGATGGCAATAGGCGAAACCTTATATATCGTTAGATTCTAAAAGTCATTGCGTCCGTCAGTGTCCGGACAGGCAGCGACGAAGCAAAGCAATCTAGTAGCTATGAGAAGTTGGAAATTAGAAGTTATAAACTGGAAGTATGTAGAATTAAGTAGAAATACATAGAAATATGCTTCAGGAATCAATAACATCAAATAATCAGACCATCCCGCAGTCATTCAAAAACTTAATATTTTAGTTTCAAATACACAAAATTGGATGACATTAGCCGAAATCCTTTGGCAGTTCTGTTGCTCTGGAGAGTTTTCCCCTAATGTTAGGGGAAATACAAAGGGGTAAGAATAGCAAAGATTTTCAGTGCAATACAAAAACACGTCATAAGCAAAGAATCTTCTTGGCCGATACGCAATGCCTAACCAATACCACACAGATAGCTGGGTATCATGTACCAAGATGTGCTGTTTTATGATACCACCATATGAGTTGCATTATTAATAAGAGTCCTTCTGGATGACTGTCATGGGGTTTGATGTCTGTAGTTCGGCGAGCAAATTGTTTACTGTCATTTGTCAACTGCCTACTTTGATTGCAATCATCACTTCTCCTTCAAAACCATCGAAGGGTTGATTCTGGTCGATTTTACCGTCTGAAAACCTACGATGATAAAAACGAGTGCATAAACCAGAATCACGGTGCTCACGAACGTTGTTGGCCCAATAGCAATGGCATAAGCGTAATCTTCTAGCCAACGACCGACTAGCAGGTAGCTTCCAGTACTGCCTATTACACCCGCTGCTAATATAGTGTAGAACAATTGGCGATTTAGGATAGCCACAATTTGGCTGATGGACGCGCCCAGTACTTTTCTAATAGCAATCTCCTTTGACTTAAGTCCTAGGATGTAAAACATGAAACCAACGATTCCGGCAAGAGAAAGGGACATGGCCAACACTGAAAGTGCAATGCCTACTTTCCCGGTTTGCCTTTCTTTGATATATAGCTTTCGAACCGCATCTTCCATGAGCGTCATTTCAATGGGCAAGTCAGGTTGTACCTTCTGCCAAGCCTTATCTACCAACTTCATGGTATTAGAGATGTCGTTGGCTGTCGCCTTTACTAATATGTTGGTATTGATGAACTGAGGGTCAGGCCTGAGCGAAATGATCTGTGGAGTAATCTTCTCTTTGAATGAGTAGAAATGAAAATCCTCGAACACGGCTGACACCTGACGATGAAGCTCATTTTCTGTCCCTGGTCTCAAGATGATTTTTCGACCGATTGGATCATTTCCCCAATCATATCGATTGATAAAACTACGGTTGACAAGAGAGACAATTTGACCATTTTTAGCGGCATTAAGTACACTCTTAAATTCGCCGGCTGTAATATCAATTTCCATGACATCGAAATAGTCAATATCGACGCCATAGGAGAGGAGGTTTTCATAAGTCTGGTCACTGCCCTCTGGCTTGTAAGCCAAAGGCCTCATATTATCGCCCATCATCGGGCCGAATGCCACTCCGCTCACTTGTGCATTGGCAAGCAATTCGTTTTTCAGCAGAGTATAGTTCTTGTAATCACCGATCTCATAGGCGTTTTCCACTTTGATGACATTATGGGCGTTGAAACCTTTATCCTTATCATCCAGATACTGAATCTGCTGGTTCATGAACCAGGCCGATATGCCTAATGTGAAAAGAAAAACAAATTGAACTAGAATAAGGACATTGCGATACTGTACCCCACCCGAAGGCGTTAAGAGTAGGCCCGATTTCATCAATGAGCCAACGTCCATTTTATTTAAAGCCAAGAAAGGATAAATGACAGTAGAAAGACCAACGACCACGAGCAGCAAGACACCATAGACAAGATAGATGGGATTATTAAGTAGAACAGAAACGATATCCACATGCATATACCTGCCGAATTCTGGCGCTAGAAAAAAAAGCCCCAATGCCACTAATGGCAAAGCCAGCAGTGTGGTCATGATGGCTTGTTTGGAAAGGCTCAAAATGATTTGCCACCTCGTTTCCCCGAGCACCTTTCGGACGCCAACCTCTTTACCCTTGTTTAAGAATATGGCGAAAGAAAGATTGACATAATTGATAGCGGCGATGATCATAATCAATATGCCCAACACAATGAAAACATTGATTTGTAGTAGGTCACCTTTGCTGCTATCCCCAAAAGCACTATCTGAAGCCAGGTGAATATCCGTAACCGGTACCAGGCGCGCAGCTGTCAATATATGCGCATCGTTAAAAGCGACATCCGCTGACAGAATTTTATCTTCAAGTGCTGTAGAAGAAGCCTGACCGTTCAATTTGAGGTAAGTATATGTATGGAAGTGCTGGCGCTCGTAAAGCTTCGAGTTGGTCACCAGCATATCGAAATCAAAATGAGTGTAGGTGGGCAGATCTTCTATCACACCAGTAATTGTAAAGAGAGTAGAATCGTAATTCAACGTTTCTCCCAAAGCATCATCATCCCCAAAGTATTTTTGAGCAATTGTTTGCGTGATCACCATGTTATTAGCATCTCCAAGTGCGGTACGCTTGTCACCTTCAAGGAATGTGAAGCCGAATAGATCAAAGAATGTAGACCCTACATTGGTTTGAAAGACCTTGTCTTCAGCAAACCGTTCTCCGTCTTTTAGAACAAATCCCTGTGCGCGTCCATTGAATTTTACTAGACCTTCTACCTCAGGGTAGCTTCCATTTCCCAGCTCCCGGGCGTGCTCTATACCTAAATTGGCAAACCAAATTTCAGAATTGGTTTGGGCTTCTAGTCTATATAACTGATCGGCATGGGGATGAAAGCTGTCAAAACAGAATTCATGTTCTACGTATAAAGTAATTAATAACGTGGCGGTAAGGCCAAGGGAAAGGCCGATGATATTAAAAGCGTTCAATACCCCGGACTTGATAAGATTGCGAAAGAAATGGCGGAAAAAATTACGGTTCATGATTATTTAAGGTTTTCACAATCATAATCATGTCACCTATCGCAATGGTCTAACGCAGAGTTAACGTCCTTTAATGAAAGTTTAAAATGGTTAACGAAAAGTTAATTTTCCCAACGAAGTTTTAAAAAATCGTAATTTCAAAATATCGAAAGCCAATAATCCGGTTATGCAGATTTCGAAATTCTCACGAGTTACCACTTCCCATTTGGTAGTAGCACTGGCTACTATTTCTTTTTTGGGATTAGCGGTGCTACAAATCATCAACTTACAGTCCTCTCTGGATACAAACAGGAAAATATTCAGACAGAAAGTGCATTTGGCCTGTTCCAAAATTTCTGACCATTTTTTTGAAGACCGTGATAGAACAGATCAACTGACAGAAGCGGCCATCAAGTCATGCACCAAAAACATCAGCGATCCAGAGATAGATATGGTCATGCGAAGCATTATTGATCCCACCTTGGTGAACTATGGTATCAATACGCCTTATGAATACGCGGTGTATAAACATAAGAAAGAGCAAGATGGCTTCCGGTTTGTTTTAGGAGACGACGGCGCCAGCCTTGACTTTGAATTAAGGAGTTGCGAGAACCCCAATGAACGTGGGCATGGCTGGACTAGTCTTACCTGCTCACCTGACCAGGGCGGTGACCTTCATTTGGCTCTTTTCTTTCCTGAGGAGGACAAGTATGTCTTCGCACAGTCGCAGGGCGCACTGTCCCTTTCCATTCTTTTCATTGTACTGCTTATCATCTGTTTTACTTACACCATGGTCATTATTAGAAAGCAAAAGAAGCTTTCCGAGATCAAAAATGATTTCATCAATAACCTCACGCACGAGTTCAAAACACCTATTGCATCTATCAACATTGCAGCAAATTTGTTGAAGCGGGACGATGCGGTGTTGAACCGTGAAAGACAGAATAACTATCTCAACCTAATAGACCAAGAAAGCAAACGGCTGGAAGGTCAAGTAGATAAGATACTGCAGATCGCCATGCTCGATTCTGGCAACTTCACTCTCGATAAACAAGCAATGGATGTCCATCAGGTGATCAAAGATGTGATCAAAAGCATGAGTGTAGCGATCGAACAAAGGCGTGCTAGGGTGAAATTGAGTCTGGACGCGACCGAATCTACGATCATGGGAGACGCCACCCACATGGTTAATATCATCTACAACCTAGTAGATAACGCACTGAAATACACCAAGGAAGATCCGGAGATTGAGATTGCTACATCAAATGAAGATGAAGGTGTGAAAATATCCATCAGGGATAACGGTGTAGGTATAGGTGAGGAAATACAGAAACTCATTTATGATAAATTCTACCGTGCAGAAACGGGTAATGTGCACAACGCAAAGGGTTTTGGTTTAGGCCTCAGTTACGTGAAGAAACTGGTCACCGCCCATAAAGGTAAAATTGATCTCTCCAGCAAGCTCAACCAAGGCAGCGAGTTCATGCTCTATATCCCGGCTAGCTAAATGACAGGTACAAATAACATTTTGCTGGTTGAGGATGACGCCAACTTCGGTTATATACTCAAAGAATACCTCGAGATTCACGGGCTGAAAGTAACGCTGGCACAGGATGGAAAAGAAGGGCTTAAAGCTTTTGAAAAAGGCCTATTCAATCTCTGTATTTTGGATGTGATGATGCCAATTAAAGATGGTTTTACGCTGGCTCAGGACATTAGGTCGATTGATCCGGATATCCCGTTTATCTTTCTCACGGCGAAGGCCCTGAAGACGGATAAGCTCAAGGGTTTCAAATTGGGTTGTGATGACTATGTGGTAAAACCGATAGACGAAGAACTCTTCATTGCACGGGTCAAGGCCATTATCAAGCGGACAACCAACAGCATTTCCGTGGCCAAAGACAAATACCAGATTGGCCAATATAATTTTGACTTCATCAATCAATGCCTGGAGTATGAAGGACGGCAACAGCGATTGACAGACAAGGAAGCCCGTATCCTTCAAATGCTATGCGAGAAGAAAAACCAGGTACTGGACAGAAGAAAAGCGTTAAAGGAAATATGGGGAGAAAGTGATTTTTTCAACCGGAAAAGTATGGATGTATTCATTCACAAGCTGCGTAAATACCTGGAAAATGACCCGAATATCAAGATTACCAATGTCCATGGCCGGGGGTTCGTTTTAGAAGAATTGGAAAACTGATCCAACCATAGACGCCAAACTCCACTATATTTGCCTTCCACCATATTTTGACACCTTAATTAACCGTAGTTCGTATAAGCACTATGCGCTATCCTTTTAGAAAGAAAACGATCGTCGTTTTCACAGCACTTTTTATCCTTGTCAGCCTCGGGCTTACACTTAGCTTATACCTTCCTCCCAGTAATAAGAAAATATATGCCGGTATTGATCTGGAAAAGCATGCGTCGATAGCCAAAGATCAGCAATTCCTTGACCTAATGAAATCATTCACATTGGGGCTGGATGATATTCAAATGCCTTTTTTACAACTCGATTACAGACGCAATATTCCGCGAGGTAGAAGCAGTAAAGCAGTGGCTGGTCACCAGCAGTTTTTTGACCAAATAAAGAGTGAAATAGATCAAATCGATCCGCTCACACTTTCTCCTGAACTCAGACTTGATTATCATATTATTTCATTCGAAACGGCTCTCAATCTTGAGTATTTGGCATTGGAAAGCCAGTTGCCAGAGAAACTGATCATTACTAATGATGGCCTATTTAACCTGCCAGATGGTCCTTCTTGGTACAAGTATTTCGTGAAGAGATGGACCAGCTCAAACATTACGCCGGAAGAGGTATTGGCTTATGGGGAAAGCGAAATCGAAAGGGTCAAATCAGAGATCAGAGCTATCAAACAACAATCTGGGCAATCTGACTTTGAGTTTTTCATTAACTCAGATCAGTTCTTAACCAGGGATGTAGAAGAAATCAGAACAGGTTTTGAAGAGATGAAGCAGACCGTTGATGAGCACCTTATCAAGGTTTTTCCCGAGCATCACAAGCTGCCTGATATCAAGATAGAACGAGGAACAAATCCTTCTTTGGCTAATGTACCCGGATTCTACAGTAATAATACTTTCTATTTCAATCTGTTTACTGAACCGTTTAATAAACGTCAAATGGATTGGTTGTTTATCCACGAAGCTAATCCCGGACATCATTTTCAAATCACCTATGCCAACACGCTTGATCTTCCTGCTTATAGATCCTATTTCAATTATGCAGGCTATTCAGAAGGCTGGGCCGCTTACGTAGAAAATCTTGGCCAGGAAGTGGGTCTATATAAAACGCCGTACGCGTATCTCGGAAAGTGGGAATGGGATTTGATCAGATCGACTAGATTAGTGCTGGATGTTGGCATCAACTATTATGGCTGGGATGATGAGAAGGCATTGGCGTACTGGAGAAAGCATATTCGAGGTAAGGATGAGATAGGGTGGAGAGAGATAAAGCGCATGCGCAAATGGCCGGCACAGGTGCTCACCTATAAAATAGGGGCTCGGCAGATAAAGGAATTAAAACAGGAGTGGGTAGACGGAGGTAAAATCTCCCTGAAGTCATTTCACACTTTCTTGCTTAATAAAGGGAGCGTTCCGGTGGAGGCCGTCCCTTACCTATTTGCACAAGCCGTACAATGAAAAGAGTCATTCTATCGATATTAATTTGCCTTGGTTTCCTTTTTGGAGTGGGAGCGAAAGCACAGCAGGCGGGCAAATCTTTCGAGGTGAATGTCACTAAGGATATCCGATACCACCAAGGCTTACCATCTGATAGTGATAAACACAGCCTTGACTTATACCTTCCTGTAGGTCAGAAAGACTATCCAATCATGATCTGGATACATGGTGGCGCCTGGGCTTTTGGAGACAAGAGCAACGAAGCTGATTTGGCCAAGAGCTTTGCTAGTAGGGGAATAGGAGTGGCCTGCATTAACCACAGAATAAGCCCTGCCACTTGGAGAGATGCCAAATACAATAAAGGCATTGAACACCCTGAGCATATCAGAGATGTGGCGCGTGCTTTCAAATGGGTGTATGATCATGCCAGCCAATATGACTATCGCCGATCCTCTGTTTTTGTTAGTGGCTACTCATCAGGAGGACATTTAGCGGCGCTTTTGGCCATGGATAGTCAATATCTTGAAGACCTGGGATTACATACAGAGCATATACGAGGTGCTATTCCTTTAGCGGGAGCTTATGATATTCCGGCATATTATGATGTGCACCTACGTCACAATGGCCCGGAGCTTGCCAACGGACATGTGAAAGGTGTCTTCGGGCAAACCAGGGAAGAACTTCAGAAAGCATCACCGACCACATACATCGGCAAAACCAATGTAACGATGCTGGTAATGTCAGAAAGCCAAAGCTATCAGTACACCAAAATATTTGAGGATAAAGTGCAAGCCGTAGGTGCGACCAATATTCAATTCTACCATATTAGTGACTATGATCATCGCGGTTTTTATCAGCATCTGGCAAAATCAGCAGATAGCCAGTACCGAGATATGATCATTGATTTCATCTTCGAAGCCCACAATCTGTAAGCCTGTAAGCTTTTAGAACTCCCTTTGGGTTGTGTTTTCCAACCTCTCATACCAAGGCGATATTAATAAAAACTAATCCTACATATCTAATTGACTATTTTATACCCCAATTTGAGGGATATTTTATATTTCCTTGATATTCAATTAG
>JBCBSS010000181.1:0-13661 GCA_039819065.1 Bacteroidota bacterium | reverse complement strand
ACACGCGACAAAACCAGCAACATTTAATCTAAACCCTCTAAGGAATAGACAAAAGAAAACCAATGCCATTAGCAAGACTTGGGGTGCTATGATCATGGCATTGTTAGTCCTCTTTGCGGCCAGTTGTTCTAACGACGATGAAGCATTCGTACAAGGCCCTACTTTTTTAGATTTGCCAACTAACGATTTGTTCCCTGAAGGAATTCTAGAGAGCGCCAGTGGTGACCTCTATGTCACCGGCTTCGGCAATGCGACAATCACGGGAACGGGGAACGGTTCTATACTCAGAATCACTAACGGCGAAACCATAGAATTCTTCAAGAACCCAGCAGAAGATGGATTATCAAGCGCTGTGGGAATGGCTATTGACGAAGCACGAAATCGACTATGGGTGGCCAATTTTGATTTTGCTACTTTCAACAGTAATATGAAGGTTTTCGACCTTAACTCGGGCAATTTATTGGCTACGTTAACACCTCCAACGGGCGGGCATTTCTTTAACGAAGTGGCTATTGACGAATCCGGTAGGGTATATATTTCAGATACAACTACTCCTACTATTTGGACGGCCGATGCAGATTTAGATTCGGTTTACGTTTTCGCCCAAGACGACCTATTATCCAACCCAGATCCTAACAGACCTTTTGGCCAGAATGGCTTGGCCATCACAGCCGATGGTGATTACTTAATCGCTTCTATCATGGATAGAATTGATCAAGGAGATGGTCGGTTGGTGAGAATTGATATCAGCTCAAGATCCGTAAGCGAAGTCACACTTACAGGGGATGCAACTACTATAGCGCAGTTTGGCGGTTCTGATGGTATGTTTTTCGAGCCTACTGGGTTATTGATGATGGTAAACGTTACACCACCTTCATCGATTGTTACCGCTGAATTCAACGCTGACTTTTCTTCAGCATCGCTTGTTTCCAGAACTACCTTCGAATTAGTTTACAATCGTCCAACAGCATCAGCAATACTAAATGGTAGATTATGGACAGTCAACAGCCAATTAGACCATGTCATTGATGATGAGAATGGCGCTGTGGGAACGCCAGCAGATATTCCTTTTCAATTGGTCAATGTCTCTTTGAATGAAACATTGGGTAGATAACCCAAAATACTATAGATCCATGGGACTGTTTCAAACTAACCTTTAGAGGTTTTTGGGACAGTCCCATTCTTTTGTCTACCGATCTGTTGGATTAGTCAAGCCATTTCCTAAGCACCACTACCATCGCTTACTGGACTTCAATTCCCTTCGTAGTATACAGCCTCTTGTGTTCTTTGGATTGAGCCTTTACTTTTACTGGACGTTCATATTCTAGCTATCCTTCCAAATAACATGACCCATTCCAAATCATTCATCCTAATCATTCTGGCATCGATCACGGCAGTTTCAATTGCTCATACTTATGCATCCAATGACTGGCTGCGGTTCGGGCTCAAAGGAAAGGTGAAATCATATTCGCAACGTACTTACAAAGCGGTGAAGACATCTGATGAATTGGTTATAGGAGATGCTGAAGATATTGGAAATGACAATGTATCTTTTGACGCAGCTGGTCGGTATTTGGGCACTGACGCTATGGACAGCCAGAACAAATTGGCAAGAAGAATAACACCCACTTATGAAGAAGGGAAAGTAGTAAAAGAAGATCATTTTAGTCCTGATGGTGAGTTGTTAATGACATCTAACATTCACCGGATCAATGAAACGGAATATACATTTGAATCTTTCGATTCAAAGGGTGACAGGCTCCTAACCATCAACTCGGCTTACGGTGGCCAGAGAATAACCAAACAGTATGTAGATGATCACCAGAGGGGTTATGACATTAACGTGCATTTCGAATACAATGAAGATGCTCATATGACCTCTATGAGACACACTAACCTAGAAGGCAATTTGGTGTTTTCTGAAACTTATGAATACATTGCTAAAGACAGTAGGGGCAATTGGACCAAAAGATTGGTTTACAGGCTCAAGGGAAAAGAACCTCGTAGTATTCAAGTAAGGAAATATGAGTACTATTAATGTTAAAAGATTACCGTTATTCATTGTTGCCTTGGTTATCGCGAGTTGTACCCCGGTGGACGTTAATGTCGATCCGACTTATACTTCAATCGAGGTTACTGATGAGGTAGAAACCCTGCGTTTATCTGCACCGATAATATGCGAGGCTAGATTGATACACGAGGACATATACTTTGTTTGGAGTTATATGGAAGCGACTCATGTTTTCGAGGTAACAAATACTCTTAAAGGAGAGGTTAGCCAATACTTCGGGGTTACTCACAAAATACCCTTTGAATACTTGGCAAAACCTGGATGGCTAGAAGAATTCTATGATTCAAATGTTATAGAAGAAAACCGTACTTACCTTCTCTTTCTGAATGAATACAATGGTGTAAAAGTGGGGTTTCCTTGTTCTGTAACAGGACAGCCCGAAGGCACATGTCCAATGTTCAATGCTTTCACTTTGGTGGATGACACGATCGGAATGATCAAAATCGATTGATTTTACATATGGTCTTGATCGTACCAAGTCGACATTCTCAATTTGGATTTTGATTTTCTTGTTCTTTCCACTCACAATTATATCTTCACAAACTAAATCACTTAGTCAAAATGAGAATGCTCAAATCAATATTCCTGTCCATTACCTGTATTGTTGTAATAGCTTCCTGTACGAGTACCACCAACGATTGGGATCGTTTCGGATTGAAGGGTGAGGTAATGTCATATAAGGAAAGAAGCTATAAAGCAGAGCAAAAATTCGGTGAATGGATGCCAGGAGAACCTGAAGAGTACGGAAATAGCAAAGCAAATTTTGACACTGAAGGGAGGTATATGAGCACTGAGGTTTTTGATAACAAAAATCGACTGACAAGAAAATTCGTTCCAAAATATGAAAATGGAAAAATTGTTGAAGAAGCTCATTACGATGGTGATGGCAAATTAGAGCTCAAGGGTAAGTTTGAACATGCGAGTGATGATGGGTATAGGTTTGAGTCTTTTGATGAAGAAGGGGAAAAGGTCAGCGAAGGGGAATCTATCTATGAGAATCACAGAATAGTTAAACAATTTTATAGAGACTTCAAAGATGGAGATTTCGAAATCACGATACTATTTGAATACAATGAAAATGGATACATTGAGCTTATGAAGCAAATCGATGCAGAAGGTGACACCGTCAATTCGGAGAGATTCGAATACCCGGAAATAGATAAAAAAGGGAATTGGACAAAAAAGCTAAATTTTAAATTTGACGATAAAGAACCTTCAACGATCGTGACCAGGGAATATGAGTACTATTAGAAAAATCACTTACCCTGCTTCTCGATCTTGATTGGTTAATGAGCCCAACCCATGTCACTAGATACACCGGAAAATAGACAAATCTTTCAACTCCCCATCAAGATAAAGGAAGAGCACATTGATGAGTTGGGTCATGTCAACAATGTAGTTTATGTACAATGGGTTCAAGATGCAGGTGCTGCACATTGGAGCAGCTTTGCCACAGAAGAGATGAAAGCCAGTTGCCTTTGGGTAGCGCTTAGGCATGAGATCGATTACCTGGGCCAAACCTTCCTGGACGATGATATTATAGCCAGAACATGGGTAGGTGATGTTTCAGGTGCTAAGTTTGACCGGTTTGTTGAAATATATCGGCCTACGGATGACAAGGTTCTAGCTAAGGCTAAAACCGTTTGGTGTCTATTAGATGCCCAAACCAGAAGACCGAAAAGGGTTAATGAAGAGATTGTCAAGGTACTGAGCGAAACGTAACAACTGAATTGGTCAATGCTGTATGGACTGGTTTCAAACTCGTTTAGTTAAACATTGATTTGGGTTAAACCGATCATTGCCAGCCTGTTAAGGTGTGCATTTGGTAGGGTCTTTATTACGGCTTTAAACCGCTCAGCATCAAAAGTCATAGTAAAGTGCTAAGGTTGGTTTAGCATCAGTATGAAGGGCTAAAGCCCGGCTTTATGTACCTTACTTGGTCTATGGCCTAAAGGCCATAGCAAGTCAATACACCTCAACCGAGGTGAGCCTTTTAGAAGCCTTTAAGTTTTGTAGCCGTTCTTACCTTATTTACAAATTGGGTTCTAGTGATTTTCAACCATCTCAAACTTTCTCCATGATAGCCAAACTAGCGCTTAAATAAACGGTATTGAAGTAGTTTTATCCGTTGTCATAAACAGATTGTTGCTTATAGATTAACTTAGATTTAACCTAACACTTATTAGGTTAAGTGGTGAAAAATCTTAAATTCGCTGCACCAGCTAATCATTTTTTACCTTGGAACTCATTGAAGCAGCGACCATTATGCATTATCATCGGCATCGGATTTCGGAATTCGGTGAAGACACGGTAAAAGCGCTTGGCTGGAAGAATAAGGAAAGCCAGCAAAAGCGTTATGAAGTTTTGGCCGGAATCGCCGACCTAAACCACAGCAGTGTGCTAGACCCAGGTTGTGGCTATGCGGATCTTAAATACTACTTAGACCAACATTTTGAGCAGGTTACTTACATCGGTATCGACCAGCAACCTGAATTTGTGAAGAGTGCCGCCGAGCGGTACAAAAGAGATTCTAATGCTCATTTTTACTTGGGTGACTTTTCCAAAGTGAATTGGCCGGAAGTGGATTATGTTTTGGCCTCTGGTGCCTTAGGCTATCACAGCAAGAATGAGGAATTCTATCATAATATGATCATCAAAATGTTCGGTGCCGCCAAGAAAGGAGTGGCTTTCAATATGCTTGACGATCGTCATTTCGGAGAACACCCTTTACTACGTGCTCACGATCGCTCAAAAGTTTTAGCATGGTGTCAAAAGCTATCGAAGAACGTTGACTGTGTCGATGGATACCTCCCCGAAGACTTTACTATCTATCTACACAAATAACATCTTACCGGATAAATCATCAATGCTCGGCGGTTTATTTTATCGACCGTCGGAATGATTGACAAGACAACCTTATAAATCCCATTTAATATTTAATTTTGGCGGATAACAGGTGTCCGTTTGAGAAGGTTTATTTTCATTTTACTGGTTCTAGCGCCTAATCTAGTGCTAGCGCAAGGCTATCAATCCAAAAAAGCCTTCAATTTGCTGACTAAGCAAAAGTATGATAAGGTAATAGACCTGCTCGATAAGTCACTGGCCAAAGACACCATTAACCCCGGTGCCCGGTATATTTATTCCTTACTGTTGCTTGAAAAAGGGTTCAAAGATGCCGATCTGGACAGGGCTTACAATGCGATAGTGGCATCTTCAGTAGATTATTCCTTGCTAAGCCCCGAGGATAGAAGTAAGCTCTCAAAGATTGGCGTAGATAGCTTATCTATTCTAGAGCAGCGCCAGAAAGTGGATAGTTTGGCCTTCGAACGTGCTTCTGCACAACATTCTATTGCAAGTTATAATTATTTCATTAACACCTTTTCCGGCGCTATTCAAATACCTGCGGCTATAAAAAAGCGCAATGCGATCGCCTTCGAGCAAGCCAAACGCAGGAATACTTTTGATGGTTATAAATCCTTCATGGAGACTTATCCGGAGGCCTCCGAATATCAAGAGGCCCGTGAACGCTATGAAAGGCTTTATTTTGAGGAGAGTACCAAGGATAAAAGGCTAGAGAGTTACGTTCGCTTTTTGAAAAAACATCCGGATACACCATATCGTGACATTGCCGAAAAAAACATATTCGAAATTGCGGTAGGGAATAATCAAATCGATAGCTATCTGAGTTTTATCAAAGCCTATCCTAATAGTCACCTCAAGGAAAAAGCTGTCAATTATCTGTATCATACCTATAAAGCCACTAACAAGGCCGCAGACTTCTATCCTTCATTATTAAGTGATTCGCTCATTCAAGTTGTGCGCCTTGAAGATCAGCCGTTGGTACCCTTCGTTGAAGCCGGTGAATATGGTTTCATGGATTACCAGGCCAAGCCAATCATTCCAGCGCAATATAAATCAATATCAACTGATTATCTCTGTGGGTTTACTTCAGCTGATTATCTGCTTATTCAAGGGGATAGCCCAAAGATTGTAGGCAGAAATGGAGCCACCATATGGGCAGGGAAATATGATGATGCTGAGGATATTGGCTATGGTTTTCTGAAGGTTAAAAAAGGCGATTATTATGGTCTGGTTCATAAGTCATCATATAAAGTGCTACCACCTAAATATGACGACATCAAGGTGGTGGATGGCCAATTTCTAGCGCATAGACTGAATGGGAAATGGGGTCTCGTAAGTTTCCATGGGCGGCAAATTAGCGCCCATCAATTCCAAGATATTGATGAGGTTGACGGTTATTTGGTTTTCAGGAAATCGGATAAGATAGCGCTGATAACGGCGGAACAAGTCGCGGAACAACTTAATGGTGCCAGCTATAACCTGGCTTTTAAATATGAGGAACTTGAGGTGCAAAACGACGGGCTCATCATTACCATCAACGGCGAGAAGGAAGCTTTGCTTGGCAAGAATTACCATTATGCCATTCCACCAGATAAACAAACCATCAGACCTTTGAGCAAAGGTTATTTAGTAGAACGTGACGATGATTATTTGGTACTGAATGACAAACATGAAGACCTCAATGGCATTTCGTTTAAATCTGCCTTGTACAACGACAATTGGGTAACACTTAAAAAAGACTCGCTTTGGGGGGCTTTTCATTTGGATGCAGCATTGTTCATTCCGTTTGAATATGACTCGATCAGTCTACTGGGTAACCATCTGCTGAGGGCCACTAAAAACGACTCTAGTTGGTTCTATTTTCCTGCCTCTACAGATACTATCCCAGCTGGAAAAGATCAGGCTTTTAGAATTATTGAATCTAATATTTCTACCGGTACACCATCCAAAGGAGGTCAGTATTTGTGTTTTGAAGATGGCGATCAGAAGCAGCTTTACAATTATCTCGGTATTCAAATTTTCGAGGGCAAAGCCGATGCCATTTCAGCAGTTGGTGAGGAGTACATTATCATTGAAAGGAAAGGCAAAAAGACCTTAATGGATGCTGATGGCCAGAAATTACTTTCGAAGAATATAGAGGCAGTAGGCAATTATAAAGCGGGTATAATTTCTATTTTATATAGAAAGAAATTTGGGTTATTCTCAGTCAAAGACACGGTGAACATCCCTTGTGAGTATGAGAAGATACTGACTCCATACAACCGTCATACATTCATCGCTTCAAAAGGTGGAAAACAAGGCCTCATTGACAAAAACAACGTATCTCTTACTGGATTTGAGTTTGAGGAGATACGCTATTGGAATGACACGGCGGCTTTGATAAAGAAAGACTTCCAATGGATTCTTTATGATTTCAAGCAGAATAAGAATCTAATAGACGAGATCAAGGATATTGAACTTTACCAGAGTGAAAGCGAAATAACGGCCACCTATTTTCGTGAAAATAAATATGGGCTGATCAGCAACACACGTGGTGAGGTCGTTCCTCCTACTTATACAGTGATACACAACCTGGGTAGCATTGAAAGCCCTATATACTTTGCTGAAAAGTATATTGAGGAAGCCGAATTTCATGTGGTAATCTACTATGATTCGGATGGTAACATTTTGCGCAAAGATGCCTTCGAAGCGCAGGATTACTCACGGATTTACTGTGATGATTAGTATTTACATCACATTATCAATTTCTAGTGCCGCGAATCTATCCACCTAACCACCGACTTGTTCTTACCAGTTTAAAGAATACTGGCAAGCCTGAGTCAAGCTGAACCTACTCCCGAAGTGTCAGTAGAAGTCCAGGAGGTTAAATACATTATCTCAAAACTAGCCTATCATTATCCCCAATGAGTCGGATTGGCTTGGACCTTATGTAATCAAGGCACTCGACCTAATTCCCTGCAAACCCATCAAAAACTCCCACCATATTTAACAGCACCAGCCCAATAACAATAGGGCAAACAAATTTGATAAATACCGACCATATCTGGGCCGGTGTAATAAAACCTAAAAATGGTCTTGTAAAGAATGGTGCTCCCTGCTCAATTTCACTTACCAATTTATCTAACCCAAGTACCCATCCAGTGTACAAACTGGTCATTAAGGCCACAATAACTATAAAGAAAGTTCCAAAGATATAATCCATGATATCAAGGAAACCCGTTTTGACGTTACCACCGAATACGGTCAATTCCATGTCCGTGAAGAATTCCATCCCGCCATTAGACAGCGCCGATGGAACCCCTACTATAAATGCGAGAATGCCTACCACCCAAGCGGCCTTTTTCCTGTTCCACTTTTTGTTATCAATAAAGTATGAAGCCGGTACTTCCAGCATAGAAATGGCCGATGTGAGTGCCGCAATACAGAGCAGTAAAAAGAAAATAGCACCTACTATTTTGCCTCCGGCTGGCATAGAAGAGAATATTTCTGGCAGCACCTGAAAAACCAAAATGGTTCCTTCCGTGGGATCTTTTCCAAATGCAAATACAGCAGGAAATACCATCAAACCGCCCATTAACGCGATCCCGGCATCCATAAAACCAACCCACAAACCGCCACTGACTATACTGGTGTTTTTTGGCAGGTATGAACCATAGGTGATCATGATACCCCAACCGACACTCATAGAGAAGAATGCTTGCCCCAGTGCTGCTAGAACCACTCCACCATCTATCTTCGAAAAGTCAGGAATGAGATAATATTTCAAGCCCTCACCGGCTCCTTCCAATGTTACACTTCTGGCAATGACCAATAGTACTAAGACCAGCAATACTGGCATCAGTATCTTGGAAGCCTTTTCAATACCACCAGACACCCCGCCCAACACAATAATTACGGTTACAATGATAAAAAAGCCAAAAAGCGGTATAATATAAGTGGGGTTAGCCCTAAACGCATCGAATGTCATATCGATCTCAAAGAGCGTTTTGAAGATATAACCAATGGTCCAGCCAGCAATCACGCCATAGTAGCTCAGCACAAAGAAGCTCACACTGAGGGCCAGTAACCCGCCCATTATAATCCAAAATTTGTTACCGCCAGTGGATTGGAATGCACCAATAGGGTTTTTGCCAGAGAAGCGTCCTAAGGCCATTTCATTGAAGAGAAGGGGTGCTCCGATTAATACTACGCAAAGAATGTATACGAACACAAAGGCTCCGCCGCCATTCTCACCGGTTATATATGGAAAACGCCAGATATTGCCCAGGCCTACAGCTGAGCCCGCAGCAGCCATAATAAAGCCGAACTTCGAGCCCCACTGTCCGCGCTCGTCAGTCGTAGAATTCATAGCCATTTCGTCAAGGTTTATGGTTTGAGTTGCGTGAATATGGGAATTTCAATCAATTAATCCAATGGCAATTGGTCTGTGAAGCGGTGTGTCTTTGACGAGCGGTAATACAAAAGAGGTCATCAAAAGCCAATATTTACGTGGGGTAATTCGTCATCTACTTCTTTCAATACATCAGCCGCCACTGATTGACGATCAAAAGTAAAAGAGGTTGCTGAAGTCTCATAACCAGCGTTTTAAGATTGGCTATACATAAAAGAAGTTGACATAAATGGTGCCTACGGCCATAATTAATAAAACTGTTAAGGCAAAAACAACTATCCATCTTTTAAAAGGGTAATAGCTGAAGATGAGTAAACCAAGTAATACAACATCAGTGAGCAATAAAATAGCATCAACCCATCTCTCAAGATCGAAAACAGTCCTAATAAGCATAACAAGACCCATGGATGCTATTAGCAACTTTTGTCGCTTATCAAGAGGGTAACTTTGAAATAGTGCTTTCATAGCTTGTGGTATTTGGCATTGGTAACGTGGACAAAATCTATAGTTGATATTTTGAGTGCAAGTTTAACTCCTGAATTCAGCTAAGATTGAATAATTCGATTATGAAAACCTGAAAAAAACCCACCCAGCTAGAGCAGCGACCAGGGTTTTTGTTGCAACATTAAGGGTGCGTTTTTTTACTGAAGTTCTCATGTAATAAATATTATGATTTGTTCCGGTTCAGAAAATTAAACCTGTAATATGCTCTTAAGCTTAACATAGTAACCGCGGCAGATCTATTTGTTGGAAATTCCTGAGGGACGTATTGTACCTTAATTTCAAGGTCAATGATCCGCTTTACAGGAATATCTATCAGGAAATTGTAAGATGAAAACTGGATGCTATTGTAATCTGTGTTACCATTTACCATTTCTAGGTTGCGATAACCCTTTCCGGTATTGATTACACTAAAACCAAGTCCAAAAGCAACTTTTCTTCTCAATTTAATACTCACTTCATGATCTGCTATAAACTCTTTGTTGAATGTAATAGGATTTACTGACGCATAGCTTATATAGTCATGCCTTAAAAAAGAGTAATACTCAAATTCCAATTTCTGATTATATCTGGCAACCATTCCTATGGAAAAGCCCGCACTTTGAATATTCTTTTCTCCTGCAAAGATGCTGTTTAATGGCACTTTTCTTATGCCACTAAAATCAATAAACCGAGTAGCCGGGCTTCTGTATTTTAAACCAACGGTTGGATATAGTTCTAAGCTTCGCAATGCCTGAGCCTTTACTTGATTTAAACAAAGTAAGTCAAACAGAAAGGCAAGTAGAAAAATGAGTATTATTGATACTGTCCTAGCCATTCGATACAAAGATCAATTTCTACCTTTGCAAAGTCTGTTTTAAAAAGTGTTCCATAATCATAAGCTTCATCAGTCAGATTATCACCTAGCAGAAAGCACTTGCCAGTGATTTCTTTAACATCAGGAAACCTGATTTGTAACAGAGAGGATAAACTTGGTTTATTTCAGTCATGAGTTATCGATCTGCCAAATATCTGTTCCAAAACTGTATTGATCACCTTCTTTCATGGCTTCGAAGTCGATTAATTGATTGAAAAGTGCATGATAAACTCTGTTTTCTTCATCATCTCTATAACGCACCCTTAAGCCATCAATGAACATTTGATTTATGAAGAAAGGTACATACCGATATCCATTAAATCGGCTTTCAATCTTTTTCATCATCTTAATGAAAGGGATTTCAAATTCATTGAGTGGTGAAACAACTACCCGATTTACTCTTTCCAGAAATTTGTCACCTCGTTGTGTGGGCACAAATGTTTTATGCATACCGATAACGGTGTAAAACGGGCCTAAGAAACTAACTGCAAAATGAAGTTCCTTTGATGAATCAACTTCTTCAGAAACGAATTTGCTTAATTCGACATACGCGCTGTAACTTGGTTCCTGTCCATAGGTTGTTCCTTTAACAGGGTACTTCAGTTCGTCTTGGCATTGCTCTGTAAATGCTACCCAATTATTTTCGTAATTGGCTTGGTCATGCACACGTTCAACAACAATTTTCTCCAACGCTTTAATACCAGGATAATCAAAGTAAATACCGTTTTCACCTCTCTTGATACCAATTGGATAATACTTCCTGATCGAATCATAGATCGACCAAAAATCATGGGTATATAAATTGAAATTAAATATGTCTTTCATGCCATTGTTTGAAAGGTTTATGATCTAAGGATAATAATCTACAGAATCTCCGTAGTAAACTTTGTTTAATTCAGGGCACATAACAGAGGGGGGAGGATATGTCCCCCACCCTTCTGGTCTTTCAATGTCTGGATTGTTTTCATAGAAGATTTCCACACACCTATCTATAAACTCTTGATCATTAATGGGTTTTGCTAAAGCAGTCTCCTCCTTAATCTGAGGTGATGTACAACCTAGCAATACACACGCAATCAGAATAATTCTATATTTTTTCATCTTATAATTTTAAAAATGAAATTTATTGGATAATCAATTTAGAAACAACTTCTGGCTCTTGTCCTTATCACACCACCGCCACACGGACCAACGGTCAATGTTGCCGCTCCTGCATATTGAACAAGGTTAATTCTTAAAAAATCGACGAACTTATGAGCATACTCAACGGTAGTAGGCGCTTGTTCTTGTGTATTCAACCACACCTCTCCCTCATCAATAGTGGTATTCCAAGCTAAAATAAACGCTTCTGAGGACGCTACCGAAGAACTCGTTGTGGGAAATGTAACACACATTGCTCCCCACCATGGTGAAAGAAATTCACCTGTTTCAGTATGGACGGCGTACGCATTGAGTTTTTCAATTTGTGCTGTCCAACCTGACGATATTCGATCAAACGGATAATAACCACATAACCTACCCGGACCCTTGTAGGCAGGGTCATTCGGGTCAATAATGCCAACAACCGGATTACTTTCACCGTCATCAATTGGTGTAGTGCCTCCACCTCCACCGCCAGAACTTCCACCACCGACATTTCCTTCTGAGTCTCCACCTGAACCACCACCATCGTCAGGATCTGCAGTGGATGAAATAACAACACATACTTCGTATTCAACGAAGGTTATCTCCGTTGTTTGGCAGTCACCAAGCGCACATACTTCCGTCCATTCGACATCAAAGAACGTTTCGCAATTCTCAAAGCTGCCGCTTTGCTGCTTGTCAAGCACTCTTTCACCATTTAAATAATCGGAAGCAGCAAGTTCTTGCCCGCTAAGGTCAACCAGGGCCAGGTTCCCGGTGAAGCTGGTCATACCCCCAGTTTCTGGTTTATTGGCTAGCCAGTTCTCATCCGGTTTATAACGAATAATAAAAGATGATACCAACTCGTCAGATTTCTCAATCAAAACTAGGTTCTCATAAACGAAAAGCTCTTCCATGAACAGTGGCAGCGTGTAGATTGATCGGTCGTTCTGCTCTTCGGTGCGCTTGTAGGCATGTCCCCAATTCACTCGGTTCATCAATGAGTCCGTGGATGTGCTGGCATTTTTTAATGTTTTACCGAACAGGTTTGTGCGGATGTTTTGAAGTAGTTCATCATCCTCAATACTTGTTATTTCGCGGGTATCCTGAGGAACAACTTCGAATTCTTGTTGGCATTGGGAGAAGCAAAAGATGAACGCTACTGCGAACACCAGTTTTAATAGTTTCATATTGTGATTTTATTAGGTTTTAAAATGGTTATGTTGTTCTTCAGATTGCTTTGTGGGTTATTGATTATCTACTTAGTTATTTCTTCTTGTTTATAGTCCATTCATTCTTTTGTTGTTAGTATTATATGATATAATTAAATTTTATTATTACTAAAATGAGACTTAGTATAGTTTATTTTAAAATATCTAAATTATTTTATCCTTGATTATATTTAACTCCCCCACGCTCATATCCTTATTCTTCTCAGCTACTTCGCGCAGTTTGGCAATGACCTTGGCGATGTATTGCGGATCATGGCCATCGGCTATCATTTCTAATTCTATTTGGGTAATGGCTTTGAGTAGGCGTTTGTGATTTTGCAGTAATGCGCCTAGGGACAGCGCTCGTGGAGTAATAGTTGGTACATTCATGATGATGGGGTTTAAGGGTGTCGCGTTTTAGAGCGGTTGGTGTTTGTACGGCTCGGTATGCCTAGGGAGAGAAAGAGCAAATACTGCTCAGCTTCCCTGAGGCTATGAATGGCCGAACCAAGAAAGAACGAGTCTATTCCCGGCTCTCGGCGGACAATTTCATCGAGGTATACGCGTGAGCAACGCACCTCCAACAACAGGTCATATAATGCTGTCTGACACATAGCTTTTGCTTTTAGAAAACCCCGGCCCGGCATT
>JBCBSS010000180.1:0-13816 GCA_039819065.1 Bacteroidota bacterium | reverse complement strand
GATAAATGGAAAGCAGGTATTCTAACACGCTTTTTCGAGGATAATAACATCGAATCACAATTGCCCAGACCTTTTGGTGTATTGTATCAGGAAGAACGACCTGTTTATGAAGAACTACTGATCGAGCAAATAGATAATGCGAAGGCTAAGGAAAGAAGTTTAGATGACTTGTTAAGAGGGGATAATACTTGGGAAGTGAGTTGATCCGTGTGAGAAAAAAATAATGACCGCCCGCGCTCTCTACCCTAAATAAGTTTAAAAAGTATTAACCAGCTACGATATTAGTTTAAAAAATAACAACCAAAGAACACATTCTTATTTGGGCGGCCATTAAGACTTTTGCTTTATTCTGTTCATGCTTTACAGCATCGGAAGCGTTCGTTTACGTCATCCTTATGAGTGCTAAATTAGAATAATGCAACATCCCTAACAATCGCGTATTTCTTGGATTTTTTTCTAGGTAAAAATACTTAGTCCTATGGTCGTTATTGCGATACACCCATTACAGGCCTATTTTACCCTGATTTTGAGGGCTTTAAAACCGTGTTTCTTAGTGTGTTTTTTGTGGTTTGGCGACCTTTTGCTTTCAGCTTATAGACAAAAGAAGTAAAACATAATATATAAGACTTTCTTAAGCCTGGATGTCATTGCAAGCCCGTCCGTCTACTGACTAAGAGGTGCCACGAAGCAATTCAGTGACTATGAGAGGTTAGAAATTAGAAGTGATAAGAAATACATGGAAATATGTAGAATTAAATAGAAATAAGCTGGTCTTTCCGATCCGTCAGTAGTCTAATAGGAGCAGAAAACTAAGAGAGGTTAGAAATTAGAAGTTGGAAGAAATAAATAGAAACATGTAGAAGTAAATAGAAATAAGCTGGTCATTGCGATCCTACCCATCTACTGACTGGAAAGGTACGACTAAGCAATCCAGAAGTTAATTACGAATAGGCTTCTCTTGCTTCGTCCTTCTGAGACTTAATATTTTAGTTTGAAACACACAAAATTGGATGACATTGGCTGAAACTGTTAGGCAATTCTGTTGTTTTGGAGAGTTTTCCCCTAATGTTAGGGGAAATACAAAGGGGTAAGAATAGCAAAGGTTTTCATGGTTTGCGAAAAATACAATCCGCTGATTAACAGTACATTACAAAAACGCGTCATAAGCAAAGAAACTTATTGGAAGGTAAGCAAGGCTTAAGTAAAGGACTGATTACATACAACAATAGGAAGGCACGAAAGTAACTTTCGCACCAGAGCAGTAACTTCTTAACTCTCCCGTTACCTACGGTCTCAACTCGACTGCGTAAGCTTCTTTTCCATCGCTATTCTAACCAACTCCGCCGTGTTTTTGGTATTGAGCTTTTTCATGATGTTGCGGCGATGGGTATCCACAGTTCTGGCACTGATAAATAGCTTATCGGCGATTTCGCGGTTATTGAGACCATCTACGATGCACCTGAGGATTTCAAGCTCGCGATCGGTTAGGGCAAGATCCTCTTCGTATTTAGGACTGCTTTTTCTAAGCATCGATCTGGCCAGAATGTCAGAGACAAATTTAGTATAGTACATCTTTCCCTTGCTGATCGACTTGACTGCATCGATAATCTCATTCTCTTCGCTATCCTTGGGCAAATAGCCCATAGCACCCGCCTCGAACGATTTAACAATATACTCCTCATCATGATGTGTGGATAGTACTAATACTTTGACGTCGGGTAGGTCTTTGGTAATGATCTTAGTGACCTCTATTCCAGATAGCCCGGGCATAGAAATATCTGTGATCAAAATATCGGGTAGGAGAGATTTGGTTTGTTCAATGGTTTCATCACCGGCCGAGGTTTCTCCTATGATCTCAATAGATGGATCATCATCGATCAACATTTTAATGCCTTTTCGCACTACACCGTGATCATCGGCAAGAAGCACCTTAATTTTTCCCATAAAAAAAGTATCCCATTGGGATTCTAATCCTTACAACAGTTCCATTTCGAGGTGACGACTTTATTTTAAAAGTTCCATTCAATAGTTCAGCCCGTTCCCTCATATTAAAAATTCCATTGCCTAAATGTTGGCTGGCATGGTTCAGTATTCTGTCAGTATCGAAACCCTTTCCATTATCGCTGATCTCCAGCTCGATATCCTCCTCGCGTTTACTCAAAAGGATACTTACCTCACTGGCCTCAGCGTATTTCACCACATTATTCAAAGCCTCTTGTACGATACGATATATGCCTATTTCAATCTCTCTTCCCAGTCGCTGCTCACCGATGCCGTCAGAATCCAAGTTAACGGATAAATCAGAGGTATCGACCACTTGATCTACAAGTTTGTTGAGCGCCGACCACAAACCAAAATCATTCAATACGTTAGGCATGAGGTCATGAGAAATCTTCTTGACCTCTATAATGGTATCCTGAATAATAGTCTTGGTTTCCTTTAGATTATCAAGTTGCTTATTATCAAGGTTTTTTGAATTAAAAATCTTGTTAATATGTAATTTTACTGCGGTTAATAATTGACCTAATCCATCATGTAGCTCACGGGCCAACCTTCTGCGCTCCATTTCCTGACCATCGATAATCGCGGAAAGTCGGCGTCTACGCTCCACATTCAGCGTTCTCTCCATTTCTTTACGCTTAGTGACATCCCTGTTGATACTAAGAATCACTTTCTTTCCTTTGTAATACACAATGGACCCGCTGATATCCATTTGCATTTCTGTACCGTCTTTGCGGAAATGGATAGTTTCGAAGTTATGTTGCGCTCCTTTTTCAATAGTGATTTTGATATGCTTACGTACCTTCTTGGGCGACCTGGCAATCGTTTCTACCGACAGGCCTATGAATTCCTTACGAGTAAATTGGTAAGCCATGCATGCCTGCTCATTGACATCTACCACTTTTCCATGCTCAGGATCAAAGACAATTATAGGATCATGGGCATTCTCAAACAGGCCACGATAATCCATTTCGGATTCTTTCAAGGCTTCCTCCACTTCCATACGCAACTTGATCTCATCCCTAAGCTGCTTGTTAGAAGTCAGCAATTCATGCGTTCGTTCCCGCACCCGCGCTTCTAACTCTTCATTCATTTGCTTCAATACCAATTCCATTTCGCGTCGTTCACTGATGTCCCGGGCGATGGCAAAAAAACCTTTGACCCATTTCGGGTTCATTTCATCGGTCATGGCTTTCACGTTCTGGCCGATCCAAATGACTTTGCCGTCTTTACGTTTAACGGGGAATTCAAAGTAGGAACTGCCAGACGCCTGCTTCAATTTGCTGGTATAGAAATCCTTTACCTGGTCTTTGAAGCCATCAGCTACAAGATCAGTGAAGTGCATTTTGAGGGTTTCTTCGCGGGTGTAGCCGATTATCTTGGGAGCCAACTCGTTCACGAAAGTGAAATACCCATTTGTATTGATTTGATAGATGACATCACTGGCTGATTCGACCAGTAGCCGATACTTTTCTTCACTTTCCACCAGGCGGGTTTCAGCTACTTTGCGTGCCGTGATATTTCTGAATACACCTCTGGTGGCGATTGGCCGGCCATTGACAACCTTGCAACTGATGTTAGCTTCCACGATTATTTCTTCACCGTCCTTGGTGAGGAGCTTAAGCTCAAAGGGATCGATCCTTTCACCTGTCTTTACGGCTGAGAATACATGCTCGTAGGTAGTATGGTAGCTGGGATGGACAATATCAAGAAAGAATAAATGCGAAAGCTCGGATTCGTTATATCGTAGTGTTTTTAACCAGGTTGGGTTTACGTACAGAAAATAGCCGTCAGCAGAAACGCTTTGAATCAGATCCGAAGAATTTTCAAAAAGATCCCGATATCGCTCTTCGCTTTCTTTGAACGCTTCCTGAGCTTTATGGTGATTAATAGCCTTCTCTATAATAAGAGGAAGAATTTGAATGAATTCGCTGCCCGAGTCCTTGAGCAGGTAATCGTAAGCTCCAGCTTTAATAGCCTTTACCGAAAGACCTACATCTACCACACCGGTCACAAAAATTACCGGCGTACCACTTACTAAAGGGATGATATCGAAAGCAGTACCATCTGGTAAATTATAATCGAGGATGATGACATCAAATGAGTGGCTTTTGAGAAGCGTAATGGTTTCTTCTACAGAGGAAGTGTATTCGCAAAGTAACTCATGGTTCTTGCCAAAATTGAGGCGGTAAAATTGCTGTAAGCTTACGTCGTCCTCTACAAATAATGCCCTATATCTCCACAAACTCATGTAAGAAGTCCTAGAAATTGCTGGTGAGTATGGCAGTTTTTACGGAATACAAGTGCTGCAATTGGGCATAGCCCATTGCTAGAAAACAATTATCCAAACCCATGACCCACGATTTAAAATGCAAACAGAATAAAAATAATATACAAAATGAATATCACTGGTCAAATTTTCAACCAGACATATGTATTAAGCATCGTGATGAAGACGTAAGACACAAAGAAAGACACGTTTATGTTGAAGAGGTATCCTAATTTATAGGGATGTCAATTCATCAAGTAGTTCAATGACTCTTTCAAAGTAGTCTATGATTCTAATCAGGTATCCCATTTGTTCTCAAAGAACATTAAACAGCTTAGAACGATTTTCGTTATCTTCAACCGACATTTCTTGGAGAGCGCTGAAAACTTTGAATCACATCATTTTACCATCACATCATTTTATGAGTATTTCCTTTTTCATCATCCTGTGGTGGGTGTCCGTTGGAGAAACTTTTGGTCAAACGGAGCAACCGACTGATAGGAATCATGCTGTTCAACAGATAGAATGGTGGGTGCAAACCTCGCAGGCGGATTGGATGAGAGGTAGTGTAGAACGCATTAACAGAAGGCTCTTGGATGCGGTAGGTAATCCGTTAAACTATGATGATCATGATGCTGGGGCGATGAAATTGAGCAGTAGGCCAGGCCAGTTTAAAAGGATTAATGAGGATGGTGGCCTCATATTGAAAAGGGCTACCATACCCAGTGTGATCAAGGACCCGCGAAAGGGGAGATACCTGATGGTTTATATGTATGTTGAAGACCTTTATTACGCGGTGTCAAAAGATGGTGTAGAGTGGAAGAGCAAGGGCAAATTGAATATACAGAATGAGCGTTATGAGGCCGACCCGACGCTGATTTATGATGGTGAGAAGTTTCGGCTTTGGTACGGCGACATCAATTGGCATGATGTCTTTGATATCATGTACACCGAATCAGCCGACTTTATCCATTGGACAAAGCCGAGGGTGGTAATGGAAGGCAAAAAGAATACCCCTGAGAGGTTTCTTGGTATTCATCCTGTGTTGTATCTGGGAAAACCGGTAGATACATGGACAGAGGCAGACCATGAATTAGAAGGAGGTTTTGCTATGATCTACACAGCGGACAACGGAACAAATGAAAGCTGGCAACTTTTTGCTGCCTATTCTTCTGACGGCGTTCAATGGCAAAAAGCCAATCACTCGATTGGCATGCATTCGAACCTTTCTGGAGATATCCCTACCTCAATGTACTCACCGACGCTTCTATATGATGGCGAAAAAGTGACCATGGTATATGGCGCTGACCGTGGTTCTAAACGTTGGCAGGTCGAAATGGCGACCAGCGAAAACCTGATATCATGGCAAATCACCAATGAACAACTGCTAGAGGCATCGGATGGTTGGGACTCGGATACCGAAATATGTTGCGGACATCTCATGTACGATGGTGATGAATATAAATATTACTATACTGGTTGGTACGAGGGTATAGGTCTGGCGGTGGCTAAGGCCATATATGAACGCAATGGTGTTTTTACTTCTGAAGTTTTCGATGCTAAGGAGTTGGTCAAATGGAAGTATGCTGAGATCGAAGCGAGTTTACCTGAAGCTACGCAGATGGCTGTTTTCACCCGAACTTCGGTCGATGGTGCCCAATGGTCGGGTTGGGAAATGCTGGAAGCAGATGAGCGGATAGCAAGCCCTCAAGGTAGGTACCTGCAATATAGAATAGAACTTAAGACTGAAAGCTATAGGGTATCACCCATACTTAATGAACTAAGATTTGGTTTCATTAGACCTGCCCAAACCCGCTAAACTCAAGCAAGATTAAAGTGCATTTTTAGCTGATTGAATAGTGCACTACAACTCGCCTTAGTTATCCATTAATACTGACTTTTGGCTTGATAGCTACTAAGTGCAAATTAGCATGTGATCAGACTGTTAATTCAGATGGGGCAGTCTCGGCCGTAAATGGTTGATTTTTATGGCAATAAGTTACCAATAAACTTCAATTCTGGTCGAAAATGGATTCAATCGAACGATGGAAACGAATTTTCATAACATTTATTTTAGGTAATCTGTTAGATTTTCCTAAATTCTCGATTATAATTTTTTAACCAAAAAATAAAACCATGATTAGACACTTAAAGCACATTAAGTTAGTGCTGCCTATAGCGCTATTGTCGATATCGACAGCTTTTGGCCAAACGGAGTCACAAAAGCAACAGATTATCGACGGTTATGATCAAAACAAGCTATCCGAATTACAGCAGCAATTTGCCGCCAAATCAGCGGTGAGCAAGCAGAAAGCACTTCAAATGGCCACTCAGAAAGGCTGGGAAGTAATCAAACAAAACGAAGATGGTACTTTTGACGAATTGATGGGGGTATCCAAAGCCGGTGAGCCTATCTATTATACTATCTATAATGTTGCTGCGGCGAGATCTACCAGAGCCAACCACCTGCATACCGGAGGTACTTTGGGGCTTAATGTTGATGGCCAGAATATGACTGCCCACGTTTGGGATGGTGGTCCTACCAGACCTACCCACCAGGAGTTTGACGGCCCGGGAGGAAATAACCGTGTAGTTATTAATGACGGTGTTACTTCTTTGAATGGTAATAGTTTCCACGCTCAACACGTAACCGGTACAATCGTAGCATCAGGGGTACAAGCCAATGCCAAAGGAATGGCTTGGCAAGCGAGAGCCCTTACTCATGACTGGAATAATGACCTGGCAGAAGCGACTAATGCTGCTGCAAATGGTATGCTGATTTCTAACCACTCATATGGATTCAGGGCTACTTTGATACCCGACTGGTGGTTTGGTGCTTACATTGACGATTCCAGGGATTGGGATCAATTGATGTACAATTCGCCGTTCTACCTGATGGTGAATTCTGCCGGTAATGATGGAAATAACAACACCGCCAATGCCCAACCTTTAAATGGTAGCTCGGCTTTTGATAAGCTGAATGGTACGGCCACTGCTAAGAACAACCTGGTAATCGCTAATGCTCAGGATGCCAATGTGGCTGCTGATGGTACTTTGAATAGTGTAGCCATCAACAGCAGTAGTAGTGAAGGTCCTACTGATGACTTGAGAATCAAGCCTGACCTTGCCGGTAATGGTACCGGTGTATATTCTACCTATGATAATAGCGACGCCGCTTATAATTCTATCAGTGGTACTTCAATGGCTTCGCCGAACGTGGCAGGTACGCTTTTGCTTTTACAACAGCACTACAATGACCTGAATGGCAATTTCATGCGTGCGGCTACTTTGAAAGGTTTGGCTTTGCACACAGCAGATGATGCGGGTATCACTGGCCCTGATGCCGTTTGGGGATGGGGTCTGTTGAATGCTAAAGTAGCTGCTCAGGCGATCAGCCAGAATGGAGCGGAATCTATTGTTGATGAATTAACCCTTACGCCCGGACAGACTTATACCATCACGGTTGATGCCGATGGTAGTGTGCCTTTGATGGCATCCATTTCATGGACAGACCCAGCGGGTACTGTTAACCCTGGTACAGCTAACTTGACTACTCCAGTATTGGTCAATGACCTTGACATTCGTGTGACCCAAGGCGGTTCTACTTTCTTGCCCTACAGGCTCACTGGTGTGAACTCGAATACTTTAGCGGATAATAATGTAGATCCTTTCGAGAGAATTACGGTAGGCAGCGCCAGCGGAAGCTATACTATTACAGTTACGCACAAAGGTTCGTTAACTAACGGCAGCCAGAACTATAGTTTGATTGTAACTGGTCTTACTGGCCAGCCTGTTGTTTGTAACGCTACCACACCTACAGGTTTAGGCACAAGCAGTGTCGGCGCGACTTCAGCCGGTTTAAGCTGGAATGCAGTGGCTGGTGCTACTTATGATGTAAGGTACAGAGCGGTTGGAAGTTCTGGTTGGACGACTACTGCTGTTTCAGGTACATCGACTACTATTTCTGGCTTATCACAATCTACGCAGTATGAGGCGCAGGTTCGCAGCAGATGTCCTGATAACTCAACTTCAGGATATAGTTCTTCGGTAACTTTCACTACCAGTTCCAGTGCATGTACTGGCGGTATTACGGCCTATCCTTATTCAGAGAGCTTTGAAGGTAACATTGGTGCCTGGGAACAATCGAGTGCTGATGACCTGAATTGGACAGTAAATTCAGGAGGTACTCCATCTAATGGGACCGGACCAACTGCTGCCACAGATGGCTCTTCTTATATCTATGTAGAGGTGTCTGGAAACGGAACCGGGTACCCTAATAAAAGAGCCATACTAACTTCACCATGCTTCGATCTTACCGGCGAAAGTCAGGCCAGTTTGAGCTTCGATTATCATATGACCGGTAATGCTGTCGGTACATTTGATGTAGAAGCCAGTGATGATAATGGCGCTACCTGGACTACGGTTTGGACACGATCAGGCGATCAAGGAGCAAATTGGAATGCTGGTGATGTTAACCTTAACGCTTATGCAGGTGCCACATTGAAATTGAGATTGAATGCTGTATCTGGCAGTTCATGGCAAGGAGATATCGCAGTTGATAATGTGGTTGTTTCTTCTGGTGCGGCTGGTGATACGCAAGCACCAACAATTCCTACCGGATTGGCTGCGTCAAACGTAACAGAAACTACTCTTACTTTGACTTGGAATGCTTCTACTGACAATGTAGGCGTTACTGGATACGATGTTTATGAAGGCGGTAGCAACCTTGGTACTGTTACTTCTACCACTGCTAATATTACTGGTTTAGTAGCCAGCACAAGCTATAGCTTCACCGTAGTAGCCAAAGATGCTGCCGGTAACGAATCAGCACAGAGTAGTGCATTAAGCGTTACTACGTCATCTCCTCCAGGTTCTGGTTGCTCAGGTGGAATAACCGGGTTCCCATACAGTGAAGGCTTTGAGGGTACTTTAGGTGCCTGGTCAAATGTAGGTGGTGACGACCTCAACTGGACAGTGAATTCCGATGGAACACCATCTAGCGGAACTGGACCTTCGAGCGCCACTGAAGGTACATCTTATATTTATGTAGAAGTATCTGGTAACGGTACTGGTTATCCAACTAAGCGTGCTTATCTCAACTCACCATGTTTCGATTTGAGCGGGCTGTCTTCTGCTTACTTCAATTTCAGTTACCACATGTTTGGTTCTACGGCCATGGGTAGTCTTGATGTAGAAGCTAGTGATGATGACGGTGCTACCTGGACTTCGGTTTGGAACCTATCTGGTAATCAAGGTGATTCTTGGCAATCGGTCAGTATCGACCTAAGTTCATATACTGGCGGCAGTATTCAGTTGCGATTGAATACGCTTTCAGGAACTACATGGCAAGGAGATATTGCAGTTGACGATGTCAGTTTGACCAGTACTCCACCAACTACGGATATCTGTGCAGGTGTTCAGCCTTGGTCGAGCACACAAACTTATTCAGCGGGTGATCAGGTAACTTATCAAGGATCACTCTATGAGTGGACAGGTTCTAGCTGGATTAACCTAGGTACTTGTGGTACTACCAATGCACTATCTTTCGCTACGACTGCCTCAGCTAATGGTCCTTTGGATTTCGTATTGTATCCTAACCCGGCAAGGGGTGGAGACATTACTATAGCTACTTCCAGAACGGATGTGAGCTACCAAATTACCAACTTGATGGGACAGGAAATAGACAGGGGTAGATTAGTGAATAACAAGATCAATGTTGATGACTTTGGTGCTGGCGTGTATGTGATCAAGTTATATTCTGGCGAGGAGAATATGGTACTTCGCTTTGTAGTAGAATAATCAGTAAGGTATATAATAACGAGGTTACTCAAAGTAACCTCGTTATTGATCTCCTGAATTACGCTGACGGAAACAATACCAACAGCGGCATAATAAAAACCACTCCGGGTCTCAGTCCGGAGTGGTTTTTCACTTTAGTGGCATCTGTTGTATGACCATTGAAGCGTCTTTTGTATACCATTCACTTATAAATTGAATAGAATCTGTAACTATCCCCAATAACCCGAGTATTCTATTCAAACCTATGCCATTACCATGTTCAAAAACTATCTGAAAGTCTCTTTAAGGGCGCTGCTTAAGCACAAGGTCTATGCTTTACTGAATGTGCTTGGCCTTACCATTGGCCTTACCTGCTCTATCATCATATTTCTTTTCGTTTATGATGAAACTTCCTATGACCAATTTCATGAGAAGGCAAACCGTATACAGCGCCTTGCTTGTATTTATTACCTGCCCAATGAAGCAGGGAGCGAGGTTAATGCTAGCATGGGACCTGTTGTTGGCCCTCAAATGGTGGAGGACTATCCGGAAATATTGCAGGTAGTTCGCTTGAGGGTACAGGGTAGTAAAGTAATTCAAAAACCAGGCACAGACGATCGCCTGTTTGAAACTTTATATATCGCGGATTCTAACTTCTTCGATCTATTCACCTTCCCTTTAATTGACGGTGATGAGGAAACCGCATTGGTAGAACCATTTACCATGGTTATTTCCCAGGACGCCGCGCAGAAATACTTCGGTAACCTGGATGTGATCGGTAAAACACTCAATTTACCAGAGGATTCTATCCAGTATAGCATAACAGGGGTATTTGATGAACTGCCGTCCAATTCTCACCTGCAGTTCGATTTTGTGGCCTCTATGCAGACATTGTATAGCCTCAATACCTATATGAACGGTTGGTGGAATTTCAATACCTATTCCTACGTTGAGGTGGCTGAGCATACGAATATGGAAGCACTGACCGAAAAAGTGAAGCTCATATCACGTAACTACATAGCGGACCAGGAAGATGGTTCTGGCTATCGACAGGAATATTTCTTTCAGCCGATAAAGGACATTCATCTTAATTCGGACCTTCGGTACGAGATATCGGCCAACGGCAAGGCATCCTATGTCTATATTTTCATGGTGGTGGGCATCTTCATTCTGATCATCGCCTGTATCAACTTTATGAATCTGGCTACGGCCAGGTCAGCTATGCGCGCTAAAGAAGTCGGGCTTCGGAAAGTGGTCGGTGCATATCGCAGGCAGTTGATCGCTCAATTTCTCAGTGAATCCATCATCATCACATTCATATCACTCATACTGTCCCTGATTACGGCCTATTTTGGCTTGGGTATCGTCAATGACTTTACGGGAAAATCCCTGGCAATGGACTTTGCTGCTCAACCCATTCTGGCGGCTGGTATATTGATCATCACATTGTTGGTTGGCGCCTTGTCTGGGAGCTATCCTGCTTTGTTCCTGTCTTCTTTCAAACCTGTACAGACGCTCAAGGGTAGTTTTAAATCGAACCGTAAAGGCAATATACTCAGGAAAGTGCTGGTCATATTTCAGTTTACTATCTCGGTGGTTTTGATCACTGGTACAGTAGTGGTATTCAACCAGCTCAATTATATGAGGGCCAAAGACCTTGGGTTTGATAAGGATAGAACAATTGTAATACCTACAAGGTACGTCAATAATGCTTTGGCCAACTTTGGTTTGCTAAAAGACGAACTCAAGGGCTATTCGGAAATCAAGGGGGCAAGCCTTTCCTCAAGGGTGCCGGGAAGGGATATGGCCAACAATGTGGTAAGGCTAGGTTGGGACGAATCGGCCGAGTGGAGCGATATGAGATACTTGGCTGTTGATTACGACTTTGTACTCGGCTATGGGCTCAAAATGCTGGCCGGCAGAGCTTTCGAAGAGGAGAGGGGTACCGATGTCAATGAAGCATTTATACTCAATGAGTCCGGCATGCGCAGGTTAGGTTGGACTGATCCGGAGGAGGCTATTGGCAAACCATTGAGGTGGCAACGCCGGAGAGGATATGTGATCGGTGTGGTAGAAGACTTTCATTTTATGTCTGTCAATAGAGCGATTGAACCATTCATTATGGTAATGATGGGAGAACGTACGCCCGGCTATCTATCTGTCAAACTATCAGGAGATCAATACGAGGAGGGTATCGCACTGGTGCGTGATAAATACAAAGAGATCATGCCTTATGGGGTTTTTGAGTATGAGTTTTTGGATCAGGAATATGATAGGCAGTATCAGGCTGACCAACGCTTCATGGGCATCTTTGGCTTCTTTACCATTGTAGCTATTCTCGTTGCCTGCCTGGGACTTTATGGTTTGGCCTCTTTCACGGCAGAATTGAAAGTGAAAGAGATCGGTATTCGCAAAGTACTGGGAGCAAGTGTTAAGCAATTGATCGTGATGATGTCTACCGAGTTTTCCAAGCTGGTATTGATCGCTATCATCATATCCGTTCCCTTAGCTTATTGGGGACTATCGGCATGGTTGGAAAGCTTTCCTTACAAAACGGTATTGACCTGGTGGGTCTTTGTGTTGAGCGGCGTAATGGCCATTCTGATTGCGTGGTTTACCATCAGCTTCCAATCGGTAAAGGCAGCTATGGTCAATCCGGTAGAATCGCTGGCCCAGGAATGAGGCTTTTCCAGATAATTAGTCTTAGTGAAGCCTGAGGTGGACATCTTGACTCCAAAAAGGAGTAGAAAGGCTCCGAAGAAGGTTTCTGTGATTCTCTTGAATCTGTAGTAATACTTTCTGATAAGTCTTTGAAGAAGACGAATAAAGAGGCTCAGTGCTAACGAAAACTATGATATCTACTTCATTCACTTGGCTAGTCATTGCCGGTTATCGCCTGTCTAATTCTTCATCGATATGTCGTACTAACTGTTCGATTTTTTCCTCAATCAGGGCATAGCGATTAAGTTTGAAAAGGCGATTGTTTTGAATTCTCCACAGGTAACTGAATATACGTTTCTTCTCTTGTTCGGTTAATTGGATGGGTTGGTTAAAACGCATTAATTCTCCATTCTGATCAAACTCCATGTAGGGGTAGAGCGCTTCATTGATCTCACTGAAATAGTTTGAGAAAGATTGCATTTCGGTAGCGCTTTCTTCCAACTTATACATGATCTGATAGTAGTAATCATAAAGTGCAATGACCTCTAACCTGATGGTGTCATTTCTAATGATTTCCAACCCTTTGGATTTAAGGGATTCATATCCGGTCAAGTTCATGATGGAGGTAAAGTCCCTCAACAGAATCACGTAAGCTATTTTGATAGAATCCTGTGCTACTGGTTTATTATCAATGAGGTCCCTGAAGTACTGACAGGTTCTGACACCATAATTGTGCCCCCATTTATTGGTTTGGATATCCTGTAAGTCCAATTGGAGTCCGTTCTTTATTTCCTTTAGTATCTTTTCTTCTGATAGGCTATCGCGACGGTTATCGTTCCAATTATTAAGTGCAAAGGCCGATATAACAGCCACAAAAACAGAGAGGAATTCAATGGTGTAGTTTTTCCAGCTATTCACGCTTCTAGCATTGCTTTATTGATGGTTTGATAGGCCAAAGGCAAAAGCTAATCTAGAAGTTTTTTTGTTAGATTAAAACTGCAGATCGTTGATTATAAATGGGAATAAAAAAGAGGCTGTCTCAAAAGCCCGTTTTAATGTCATTTCGAATGCAATGAGAAATCTTACTCCCCTGAAAATCAACACTTT
>JBCBSS010000179.1:0-13857 GCA_039819065.1 Bacteroidota bacterium | reverse complement strand
TTTAACTTCCTATTCCGGTAGATACCCCCAACTTTTGTCCTCTTAATTGTCAACCAAACTACAACAGCATGTTAAAACTATTTACCAAAAATTTGCTAGGGAGAGGTGTGTCCACTTATGTGGTACTGATCTCCTTAGGGCTTGTATTGTTTTCCTACGATACTGCTCTGGCTCAAGCTACCAATGCTTCGATATCAGGGACAGTAAAAGATGAAAAAGGGGCAGAACTTCCAGGAGCCACTGTAATCGTTAAGAATGGATCTACAGGATTCGAAACCGGTACAGTAACTAACTTGAAAGGAGAGTTCTTGCTTAAACAACTACCGCTTGGTGGGCCTTACACCATCACAGTTTCATTTGTTGGTTTCGGTGAGCGCAAGTATTCAGGCTATACGCTTAACCAAGGTGATAGAATTAATCTTGAGGCTGAACTGAGTGAATCAGCAAGTCAGCTTGATGAAGTAGTAGTTGAAGGAACCAGTCTTCAGTATTCTGTAGAAGGAAAGTTTACCGGTACTTCTATCACCAGTTCTCAATTGAATAACCTGGCAACTGAAGGTAGAAGCTTCAGTAGATTGGTGAGTTTGTCCCCTTTACAAGGGGGTGGTTCTATTAACCTCGCAGGCCAAAGAAGAACCTCTACAAACATCACTTTGGATGGTGTGAATGCAAGAAACACACTTACCGCCGGAGAGATTGGACGAGGTACTTACACCGTTTCTCAAGAAGCGATTCGTGAATTTGAAGTAGTGACCAATGAGTACGATGTAACTATTGGCCGACAAGGTGGTGGAGCTATCAACGTAGTGACCAAAAGTGGTACCAACGAAGTCAAAGGTACTGCCTTCTTCTTCCATAGAAATGACGCACTACAAAGCCAATTTGATATTCGAGGTAATGATAGAATAGTAGATTTCTCAACTTCTCAGTATGGGTTTAGTGTAAGTGGTCCAATCATTAAGGACAAACTACATTTCTTTGTAGCGGCTGAGCAGGAAGACTCAACTACGCCGGTTTTTATAGCCGATATTAATGGTCCGGAAGACGAGAATAGAATTGGTATAACACAAGGTAATCTCGACAGGGTGGTTCAAATTGCCAGGGATGTGTACGGTATGACTGACCCAACTCCCTTTGGCCAGTTTGAACGAGAAACGCTGGCACAGACCATCTTTGCAAGGTTCGACCTTCAGCTTAATGACAAGCACACGCTTACATTAAGAAACAACTACACTTTCTGGGACAGGCCTTTCAGTGTATTTGATAACTCTTCTATTGAATTGCGCGAAGCTGTTGGTGATTTCACTTCTAATGAGAATAGCTTATTGCTTTCTTTACGTTCTTCAATAAGCCCTAAATTGACTAATGAACTTAAATTCCAATACCAAAGAGCGCAAAGGGAGTTCTTGCCAAGTACGCTATTGGGAAATGTAGGGCCTACTGCCAACATACCTAGAGCGATCGTTAACGTACAATCAGACTTACCTGATGGAAGATCAAGAACTTTGACTGTTCAGATAGGAGGTCAGCGTTTCATTCCTGAAACAAACCTTGAAAACCATTTCCAATTGACTAACACGGCTTACTTGACAGCGGGTAAGTTCAACTTCACTTTTGGAACAGACAACACCATCAACTTCCTAGAGACATTATTGACAAGTGAACAAAATGGTAGATTCTTTTTCAATAGCTTGGATGATTTCGAAAATCAAAACCCAAGTCGTTATGCCAGAGAAGTACCATTACAAGGTTTGCCTATAGTAAAGCAGACAGTAATAGACCTGTCACTTTTCGCTCAGGCAGAATTCAACCCTCACCCACATTTGAACACCAAGTTCGGATTGAGATGGGATGCTACAGCCTTCCTAGACGCTGCTGAGTTCAACCCAGTAGTTTTTCAAGAACTTGGTATCCGTACTGATGAAAAGCCTAGCGACTGGGACAACATTCAACCTAGATTCCAACTTACGTGGAATGTGAAAGGTAATAACAGAGACTACGTAAAACTTGGTGGAGGTATTTTCAGTGCTCAGCCTCACTACTATGCTCAAGTGAACAATATTCAGAATAGCGGTCAGCTTTTGGGTGCTATCGATATTAGCGGCGACAATGTACCTACTCCTGATTTCCCTTCTTACCGAAATGATCCTTCCACTACTCCTGGTGTAGAATTGATCGATCAATTAGGACTGGAACCATTTTCTACTATCAACGCAGTAAGCCCGGGTTGGGAAGTGCCAACCATCATGAAGGCCAATGCCAACTATACCAGATTCTTCGGTGAGAAGTATAGCTTAGGTATTAATGTTACTGCTAGCCGTACGGTTAACAACTATGTTTACCAAGAAGCTAACTTGGTTAATGAACCATTCTTCACTGAGCCTATTACAGGCCGCCCGGTATTTGTGCCAGCCTCTACGATCCCCGCCAGTGGTAACACTGACTGGACTCAAAGTAGAATATCAGATCGCGTAGGTAGAACATTGGTTCTTGATGATGATGGTATACTGAATCAAGTAGCCGTAACAGTTGAAGGTACTGCTCAGATAGGTAAAGATGGATATGTAAATGCAAGCTTCACCTGGAACAGAGCAAGAGACAACTCTTCTTATAACTGCTGTGTGGCCAACACTTCTACTTTCCTCCCTGTAGAAGGTGACCCAAGAGACTTGAACTTCGGCTTCTCTGATAACCACTTCGATACCAAATTAGTCGTAAATGGTGCTACTCCTTCTTGGAAAGGTTTTGTAGTAGGTTTAACCATTACCGGAACCGGTGGTGAGCGATTTTCGCTACATACTGATGACAATACCAGTGTGAACGGTGACTTTAACCTTAGAAATGATATCGCATACATCTACGATCCATTTGATCCTGAAACACCTGCAGACATAGCTGAAGCCTACTTAAGCATTTTGGATGACCCTGATGTTCCTGAGAATTTCAAGACTTACCTTGAGGATAACTTCGGCCGTTACGCAGAAAGAAATGGCGGTAAAGACGTATTCTGGGCTACTGCTGATATGAGAATCCAGAAAACATTCAAGCTAGCGGAAGGTCATGGTATTACATTGTCGGCTGACTTATTCAACCTGGCCAACTTCTATTCTGATGTGATTCGTAGAGGGTTACTAGACAATGAGTTCTCTCAGGATGCCGTATGGGGTAAGAGAATTAATTATAGTAGAAGAGAAGATTGGAACCGAGTAACGGGTTTTGACCCTGATACAAACACGTTTAGCTACAGGGTTCAAACTGGTAACGCCAATCCTGGTATTTCAGGTACACCTTGGAGATTACAGCTTGGCGTAAGATATAACTTCGGTCAGTAAGAGACACTTCTTCAGAGGTAGTTTTCTCATAAGCTACAAACCGGGGGCGCTGAATTTCAGCGCCCTTTGGTTTTTAATCTGCCTTCGCGGCTACTTGCCCCATCACTAAAGCTGTTGGTGGCACGTGATTTTCAGACGAGATATACCTTCGCTAAAGCTTCGGCAGACCAGAAGGTTGTGGTTTAATTCCTTAAGTCTTTGCCCTGAAAGCCCGGGTTCAGGGTTCTATCCTGGGGTTTATACCATTTATTACGGATAAGTCTTTCAGCCTTTAATAGAGACATGCAGCTTAATAAGTTCAACCACCTCTTCAAAATGAGTACCTATCGTTTATATTTGGGCATCTATCACATTCATTGAAAGCTTTGCCTAGAACATTCGTAATTGGTGATATACATGGAGCACACAAGGCCTTAGTACAATGTCTTGAAAGGTCCTCCTTTGATTATGAAGCCGACCTACTCATATGCCTTGGTGATGTGTGTGATGGTTGGCCAGAGACGAGCCAGTGCTTTGATGAGTTACTTAAGATAAAGCATCTTATTTATGTTTTAGGCAATCATGATTACTGGGCACTTTACTGGGCTGAGCAGGGCATCAAATCTGATCAATGGCTCTTACAAGGAGGTCAGGCCACTGTAGATTCATATCCGGGAAACATGTTCACGTCGCATGTTGAGTTACTCAAAAGTGCTCATCACTATTACCTGCTTGAAGATAAGCTGTTTGTGCATGCTGGTATATTACCCGACCAACCTATCAGCGATCAAGATGACGACATTTTTTTGTGGGATAGAACCCTGGTAAAGCTAGCCATAGATAACAAGATCAGTGGTGTGAATCATTCCTTAACTCAATATAAGGAAGTATATGTTGGTCATACGCCAATCCATAGGTTTGGCTTTTTGGAACCAACGGAATCCTCTGGCGTGTGGATGATGGATACCGGAGCGGGCTGGGAAGGCGCACTTTCTATAATGGATATAGAAACTAAGGTGTTCTACCAAAGTGATGCTGTGATTAACATGTATCCCAAAGGAACTGGTCGCCCCGGGCAAGCTTGAATGCTAAATCTGATTATCAGTATTGAAATACATGATATTGTGAGATAGTTCTCGCCTCAGCTGACTATTGATAATATTCTGAATATCGGGATTGTCCTTCATTTTGGTGATAAAGTCAAAAGCCCTGTCGTACGAGTCTATTTGCTCGCCTTGATGGACGAAACCAAACCCTTGAAAGGTTCCGTTTTCTATCAACACCAAAGAGTTTTCATTCTGATTTCGACCTTTGCCAATGATAGCAAAAGTATCTTTAAGCTCTTCAGAACTGTTCAGTGCTTCCAACACCTTATTATTGTAGTGTTCTACTTCTTCTTTACTGACACAAGCTCCCTGACACATATCCATATCATAATCGAAGCAAGCACCCTTTGACTTTTGGATACCACAGAGCTTCGGGCATAACTCAAACTCTTTCGACTTTTTTATCAGGAACTGCCATGCTTCCGCATGCGAGTTAAAAGTAACCTCGGGTTTTAACTTGGAGTTGGCCTTATTCATTGATAAACGCAAGTAGCCGTTGCGATCCTCGTAGACAAATATGCCCCATTTTGTGGTGTTGGCTTTTAATGCCCTGTTATACTTGGGCCAGAATTTTTTGATCTCCTGAGCCTCCAGCAGTAACGCCACAAATTCATTTCCCGTCAACTCATAACTGATGCTGTGAATATCTTTTCTCACCCCCTGCTTAGCCTTTTCCGTTCGATCTCCGGTGAAGTGGCCTGCTATACGCTTCTTTATGTTCTTTGCTTTTCCTATGTAAATGGGAGTGCCTTTATCATCATGAAAATAGTAAACACCTTCTGCCTCTGGTAGTTTTTCAAACTCCTCCTTTGGTAAGTTAGGAGGTAGGATGGTTTCCCTTGAATTGCGCTTTAGCGCCTTTTGTATATGATTTTGCGCGTCCCTTCTAAGTAGTATACCAAATAATTTAGCGGTAGCCTTTGCATCTCCAGCTGCCCTGTGCCTACTTTCAATTTGTATGCCTACGCTATCGCAAAGATTGCCAAGGCTGTATGAATGTAGCCCAGGTATGATCTTACGGCTTAATCTAACCGTGCAGAGTTTCTTGAAATCAAATTTATAATTGAGTTCGTTGAATTCGTTTTTGAGAAAGGAATAATCAAAATGTACATTGTGAGCAACAAAGATGTTTCCTTTGAGATAGTCATAGATTTCGTCTGCTACCTGCTCAAAGACCGGAGCTTGCTCAACCATTTCATTGGTGATATTGGTAAGTGCACTTATGTTCGCAGGGATAAAGCGCTCAGGGTTGATCAGCGTTTCGTATTGATCTACTACACTCACTCCATCATGAATGAAAATAGCCACTTCCGTCACGCGGTGGCTGGCTGCAAACCCTCCAGTGGTTTCTATATCAACGATAGCGTACATCTCAGCGAATCAAACCTTTACTTGTCTGGTGTGTAAGAATGAGGTTATTGGCAAACACTCACTCAGAAGCTCGAAGGTACTTTTTCGATTTTTCTAAATTAGACCTTATCTTACAAAAACACCATACCCAAAAGTCTAAAGCTGAACTGAACAAAGAAATGGAAGTCATTGATAAACTCGCCTGGATAGAGATAGTTGGCAAAAAGGTACTTTGTGCCCGTAGTCGTGGCAAAGACATATTTTATATTCCTGGAGGAAAACGAGAGCATGGTGAAACTGACCACCAAGCTTTGGTGAGGGAAATAGAAGAGGAACTGAGTGTGCATTTGGATGATGCTACGCTAAACTACGTTGGTACCTTCCAGGCCCAAGCTCACGGTAAACCTGTGGGTGTAGAAGTTAAAATGCAATGTTATTCAGGTGCCTATGAAGGAGATATTCTACCTTACTCTGAAATTGAAGAAATAGCCTGGCTCAATACAAACGATATGGACATTATTGCCCCTGTTGATAAGATCATTTTCAATTGGCTGAAAGAACATCAACAGATTGATTAGCTACCGGCGCCGATGACCCTTTTACTTTGGCACAGAATAGCTTTATTTTCTGCTGCTTACCGCGCAATTCAATATCTCCCAATTCAACGACATCGAACATATCCTCGTAACTCAGCTTGTCAAGTAGCTTTTCAGATATCAATAAATTCACACCGAACTTGTTACAGAGTTCCTGCATTCTGGAGGTAGTGTTGAGCACATCTCCAGTAAAAATGATGTCCTTTTTGACTGTACCCACTTCGCCAGTGGTCACTTCTCCATAGTGGAGTGCAGCTTTAAAATCCGGTGTTAATCCGTATTGATCAAGATACTTTTCTGAGAGCTTGGCAATGATCTTTTCGGTTTCAAAGAAACATTTTAAACAGTTGGCGTCTCTCAGGCCTTCTTCCATCCTCCAGGTTACCACAATTTCATCTCCTACATATTGGTAGATCTCTCCTTCGGAATTGATGATGGCAGTAGTGATATCCTCGAAAAACTCGTTCAGCAAATTGAAATACTTTTCATGCCCTAATTTTTCGGCTATGCCGGTCGAGGATTTTATGTCCAGGAACATGAAAATTCTGGTCTCCTGCTTCGGTGTATGATATTTGCCCAGCAAAAGGTCAAACAAAACACCATGCCCATATTTGTCATTGATCTGTAATGCTACCACCGTAAGGGCGGTTACGGTGGTCCAAATCACCATGATCTGCAGAAATCCGAAACTAGTGATGAAATTGATGGCTTCTTTCAGTACCAGCGGATCAAAAAAGGCTTTATCCAGGGTCAAGCTGTTGAAAAATATAGAGGCTATTGAACTGACTGCGACAATGAGTGCTACAATGCTGAGTATATGAGCTACGATAGAATACCATAACGGTTTGGTTTTGAAGCGATCCTTAAGTACAACTACCAAAAGATAACCGCCGACCAGACCAGCAATTATCGAGGCGAATATGTTGGTAAGAATAGAACTCCCAATATCAAAGTTATCATCGTATTCATGGTATGCCTCAACCGTAAGCGCGTTGTAAAATACGCTGGCCTGTCCGATCAGCAACCATGCAAAGGTGACCACTAGAATGGATTTTAACTTACGTCTATTTGCCGGTGAGATTTTCATAACAGCCCAGATAAAATTACAAAACGGCAAGTAGAATTACATTAAACTGCCGCTGGGGACAACAATTGGTACGGTATAGTCTAATAAATGGATGTCCGAATCGTCTTTTTATTTATCCATTTCTCAAAATTCAGATAGTCCAGTGCGCTTCTTTTTTGGTCTTCTGTAGTTTTAGAGAATAAATCAATCTGCAGCTGTTTGAATAGGTCATGGTATTGGGATTTTGGAGATGTGCTCAACTTGGAGAAGAATTTCAACAAGACCTGTTCATAATGATGCAGCTGTCTTTTTTTCATCAAGAATCGCCTGGTTGCATCGACAGCATACTTTAGCACCATTATATTCTTCAGTTCAAAATGTATGATCAAATTTAAGATTCTGGCAAAGCTCATTATGTCTTCCCTTCCCTGCCAATGACCTTCAGCGACTATTTTATTTAAATCTTTAAGAGCCTTGGAATAATCTTCCTTCATGAAGTAGATATAAGAAAACTGATAGTAAAAAGAAGCCAGATAGTTGTCTGCGATTGACTTCTCATTCTCTTCTAAAAAAGCCCTTATTTCATCAATTACATTGACTCCTTTGTTCCACTGCTCCAAATCCCGGTATAATTCTAATTCCACATTATAGGTTCGAATGAACAGTTTCAGAACCGAGCGTTCATCCTTTCTCAGGTTATACTTATCAGGAATGTTTCGGATTTTTTGTAGAATCAGAATGGTAGCCTCTGTGTCACCAAATTGAAGCAGTGCGCCCATTTTGTTGTTAAGAGCCGTTATATAGCTATCAGGTTCTTCCTTAATTCTTTTAGGATTATCCTCAAGTATGCTTATTAACGTATCGATGGCCTCGACTCCTGTCATTGGCTCACCTAGAAATGTATTGAGAATATAGTGAAGGTGATAATAGAATATACGCGATTGCATGCTATTCGCCTTTGAAGGGTCTTTTAGCAATGAAAGCCCAAGTACCTCTGACCAGTATGTCTGATTGCTTATGTTATTCATGAGATCGTAAGTCAAGGAGAAGTACTCATTTTGTCTTTTCAACTGTTCGATCACTTTCAGTTCTTTACCCAAAATAGAACTGATCAACACTCTTGACTCAACTGGCCCAAGTTGATGTTGTATTATGGTTCGTTGCCAACGGTATGTCTCTAGTAATTCACCAAGTTTTTCGTATTCCAAAGCCAGCTTTTGGGCTTTTACGATTGCATAGTGACATTGGTCATACAATTCACGCTTGTAGAGTATTTCTATATCCCTTAGCAAATCCTTTAGCGCTGCATTTTTGGAATTTCGGTCATGAAAATTGCGCAAACTCTTCATGATGAGACTCATGAGGTAGTTCTTAGTCACATGTAACTGCTTTAAGAAGGTCTCTCCTTTAAAATGCTTTTTGATGCTATCATCATCCAAAGCCTCTTGATTGTCTATGAAATCAAATAAGCGCAAGTAGTTTTTGTTACTCCCGCCATTGTTTAGAAACATCTTGAAATATCTTTTTTCAGCTTTTGACAGCGACTTTATGAGCTTAAAAAGATTACCCTTTTTAGCCATAGACTTCTACGTTTTTTATTTCAATTTAACTTATATTATTCATTATCAATAATTTATAGAATAATGATGTGAATTGAAATTTTACGTTTTCAATTTTTTTGATCGGAAATATGATGCTTGAAAACCTACTTTTATATCGTATCCGTCGAAATAAACATCAGTCGAATTCACCGAAATAGTTTAACCACAAATAACACTTTAAACACTATGGCAAATGCAATTAACTGGTTTGAGATTCCAGCCGCAAATCTCGATAGAGCTGCTAAATTCTACGGCACTGTTCTGAATGGAGAAGTACACCGTCAAGAGATAATGGGCCTTCAAATGGGGTTTTTACCTATGGAAAGCCAAGACGCTGGAGTAGGTGGAGCGGTGGTACAAGGTGAAGGATATACACCCTCTTCAGATGGCTCACTTCTGTATTTGAATGGTGGGAATGATTTGGCCGATCCATTAGCCCGAGTTGAAACTGCCGGAGGCCAAGTAGTAGTTCCTAAGACCAAAATCTCTGATGAGATTGGCTATATGGCCATATTCATGGATAGTGAAGGCAATAAAATAGCCTTACACTCCCCTAATTAAAACTATCCCCCATCAGTGGCTGCCTTGAACCAAGGCAGCTACCACCTAATGTAGATCATGAGTTATTTCACTTCCGATTTTATAGCCTTCTTTGAAGAACTTAAAGACCACAACCATAAAGAATGGTTCGATGCCAACCGCAAGCGTTACGAGCAATCCGTCAAAAAACCATTCGCAGCTTTCGTGGACGAAATGATTGGCAGGATCAACCACCATGATCCAGAAGTGCGCATTGAGGCAAAAGATGCTGTGATGCGCATCAATAGAGATATCAGGTTTTCTGCCGATAAAACGCCTTACAACCTGCATGTAGGGGCAATTATTTCAAAAACGGGAAGAAAGGATAAATCTGTGCCAGGTATTTTCTTCAAACTGACTCTTGAAGGCATAGAGATTTACGGGGGCGCCCACGGGATAGATAAGGATCAAATCAACAAGGTAAGAACAGCAATAGCTGCTGAACCAAACCAGTTCCAAGCTCTGATCGAAGCACCGAATTTTGTTAAGAAATTTGGCGAAATACATGGCGAAAAGAATAAACGCTTACCCAAAGAGTTTGAAGAGATCGCCAATGATCAGCCACTTATTGCCAATAAATCATTCTACTATTTTACCAGCATAGATAAAAAACATATCCTATCCGATGATCTGGCCGATATCATCATGGAGTATTGGCTTGCTGCTCAGCCGATAAAGGATTTTTTGGCCAATGCACTAAAATAGGTGATGTATTTACAAGGTCCTGCTGCTGGAATATGACCCATCTGTAAGCGAGGCGACATCGAAAAATTTGCATGTTTGCGTTGAAGAAGAAAGCTAAAATTCTTTCTGATCATGATCAAGGCAAACATAATACTGATATTTCTCGCTTCTTTATTTTCTCTATCTGCTACAAGTCCGTTACAAAACCAAACCGGATTAGCGCTAAGTGAGCCGGAGATAGAACGTTTCAGTGTATTCTTTTCCAGTGATAAAATAGCCAAAGAACAGACACTTCAATATCTGGATAGGAACTGGAAGGACGAGTACACGGTAATGGTCTTGGAGACAGTTTATCTACTTAATGACCTTGATTATTCTTTTAAACTAACGACAATTCTACATGAAAAGACTGGTCAGCAATTCGGTTATGAATTCAACGATTGGTATCGCTGGCTTTGGAATAAAAAAGAGCATGTTCTTCCCGATTATGCAGATTTCAAGGCGAAACTCTACTCCAGGTTGGATGGCCGATTCAAAAAATACTTCGAAGGCAGGTATGATAACCAGATAAGACTGGATGAGGTAGTTTGGGGTGGTGTCGCTCAGGACGGCATACCTCCGCTCAGAGACCCCGAAATGATCAATGCTACCGAAGCCCAATATCTTGAAGATGATAATGTCGTTTTTGGCATTGAGGTGAACGGTGACGTGAGAGCCTACCCCAAGAGAATTTTAGCATGGCATGAAATGTTTGTGGATGAAGTTGGTGGTGTGCCGGTAGTAGGGGTGTACTGTACGCTTTGCGGAACAGTAATTTTATACAAGAGTGAGCACAACGGCATCAACCATGAGATGGGAACCAGTGGGTTCCTCTATAGATCAAATAAACTCATGTACGATAAAGCCACTCAATCCCTATGGAATACACTTTGGGGCGAACCTGTTATTGGACCTTTAGCCGGAAAAGGAATTGCATTAGAGCATATGAGTGTAGTGACAACCACTTGGGGTGAGTGGAAAAAAAGACACCCAGAGACACAAGTGCTTTCATTGAAAACCGGTCATACACGAGATTATGGGGAAGGTGTAGCTTATCATAATTACTTCGCCACAGATCAGTTGATGTTCAATATACCGAAAAGAGATAGAAGGCTTAAGAATAAGGATGAGGTTTTGGCATTGCGATTGCCAGCATATCCGGAAGAACAATTAGCCATTTCTGCTAGGTATCTATCTAAGCACCCAATATACCATGACAAAGTTGGGGAAGTTGGATTGGTAGTACTAACAGACGAATCTGGAGCAAACAGGGTCTACGAAACCAACGGTCAGACATTTTCTGACTATGATCAACAATCTACGGTCATTGATAATACAGGGGAAAAATGGACATTGCACGAGGATAAGCTGATCAGTACTAACGGCGACGTGTTAAAACGTCTTCCCTACCACCGTGCTTTTTGGTTTGGCTGGCATTCTGCCTATCCCAAAACCAGGTTGGTAAAATAGAACCGAAGAATAATCAAACTTTAGCGTGTCGAATGTCTCTAGGTTAATACTTACAATAAGACAAAAAATGGGTATTTTTAAATAGTGTTTACTTAGATGAGGCTGTCTCAAAAGGCCGTTTTAATGTCATTTCGAATACAATGAGAAATCTCACTCCCTTGATAATCAACACTTTGAGTCGAGAAAGATTTCTCACCCGACTCGTCGGGATGGAACAGACAGCTTTTGAGACAGCTTCATTCTTGCCTTACTCAGGCAAACCAACTAAAAATACCTTGATGAAAAAGCTCTTACCGATAATAGCTCTTTTTGCGATATCTAATTTGGTCTACGCTCAGGCAGACCAGAACCTTAAGATTGCACCCACTAATGTCAACTGTGATGAATTGCCTGACAGTTTTGCCAATGCCGATGAGGCAGTAAGCCTGATAGAAAAGGGCAAATACAGATATCAACAAGATTTCAAAATATCTAGGGTGACTGGATTTCAGGGAGGTTCATTTTACTCATGTGACAACAAAGTAGGCTATCTTATAGTAAGCGTGAGCAATAAAAAAACAGCTTTCAAAGATATTCCGAAAGCTGTTTGGCAATCCTTTATGAACTCCATGGATCCTCAGAGTTTTTACGAAATGAAAATCCTATCTCAATACGATCCCATTAAGTAACAGATTGTGGGAGTGTTATTAGTGCTTGTGATAGACTTTAGCCACAATTCGCCATCCACTATCAAACTTGAGTAATGAGAGATAATCGGTAAAAATATGCTTACCATCTTTCGACAATTCTACCTTAACCATGGCTGAACCGCCGGTCACGTCAACCGTTGCAAAGTTGTGATCCCATTTGTTTTTCTCAGGATCGAAGTCCGGTTTAGCTTTTGAGGTTTTTACGCTTTCTACCCAGGTTTTAATAGGATACTTACCGATTGCTTCACCTTTTGCTGAGAATATAGCAAAGTCCTCATGGAAACCTTTGGCCATTGCCTCAGGGTTAAGCTCATTAAAGGCACCATGGATATAAGATTCTTTCACTACTTTTTTGACCTCTTCTGCTGCAGCCGCTTTTTCGGTGTAGTATTTAGTAAAGGCAAAGGCAGGAATCATAATTACCGCCAGGATAAATAACAGTTTGCGTCGTTTCATGATCATTTAGTTTTGATGTGTACCTCATGAAACGTATGGTACTAAGAAAGGATTTGCAGCTAGTATAGGCAGAGCCAAAATGCGGTCCGTGGTAAGAAAGGAATGGAAAGAAATTGAGGTTTAATTTAAAACCTCAATTTCTTCTCCTGATTTATTTACGATCTTAAATTCGATGATCGCTAATGATGTATCTTGTACCAGTCGAACCCATTTGTGATACTTCATTAGCCATTTGACTCTTCGAGAAAAAATGCCCTTGGTGAAGTATGAAAACAAAAATGGATGGACTGCTAAAGTGATTCCTTTTTCGTTTTGTTTGCTCAAAAGGAATTCAACGTTTCTCTCTATTTGATCAGAGACTAGAATTGACGCAGATATTTTACCGGTTCCACCGCAAGTAGGGCAAACCTCTTTGGTAACAATATTCATTTCCGGCCTCACACGCTGTCTCGTGATCTGCATCAAACCAAACTTAGAAAGCGGAAGTACAGTGAATTTAGAACGGTCAGCAGACATTTCTTCCTTTATCTTCTTGTAGACCATTCTCTTGTTATCCGGGTTCTTCATATCAATGAAGTCGATAACAATAATACCACCCATGTCGCGCAGCCTAAGCTGTCTGGCTACCTCTCTGGCAGCTTCCAAGTTCACAGACAAAGCTGTAGTTTCCTGGTTTTCTTCGCGGTTCGATTTGTTCCCACTATTCACGTCAATTACGTGTAGCGCCTCGGTATGCTCGATAATCAGATAGCCCCCACCTTTCAAGCTTACAGACTGACCGAAAGCTGATTTGATCTGCTTCTCTATACCAAAGTTTTCAAAAATCTTTGATCGACCATTCTCTTGTTATCCGGGTTCTTCATATCAATGAAGTCGATAACAATAATACCACCCATGTCGCGCAGCCTAA
>JBCBSS010000178.1:0-15017 GCA_039819065.1 Bacteroidota bacterium | reverse complement strand
CAATAACACATGCAGCCAGCACATTATACACTACACTAAAGTTCCAGGCACTCAATGGCCCTTCGGCCACACCGGTAACAAAGTAAGTATCAATAACAGCAAGGGTGAATACGACAAAGCCGACTATAAGGCAAAGGAGTAACAGTTGTTTATTCTCTTGAATAAAAGCTTTCATGGTTGTTCGTTCGGTTCAGCGCCAAAATACAATTTTTAGAGCTATTTGAATCCCTAAAAGCATCAGGCCGATGTTCCTATTTCAAAAGAAACTAATTGGCATTTTTTGTATATTGAATTAATATTGCAAACCTTTTAAAAGGAAGGATCGGGATGTGGCGCAGTCCGGTTAGCGCATCCCGACAGGTCGGGAGAGCCGCTGGGGCAGCGACCCTGACGAAAAACATAGAAAGTATTAAACACGGGATGTGGCGCAGTCTGGTTAGCGCATCCCGACAGGTCGGGAGAGCCGCTAAGGCAGCGACCCCGATTAAAACAGAGAAAACATTAATCACGGGATGTGGCGCAGTCCGGTTAGCGCATCCCGACAGGTCGGGAGAACCGCTGGGGCAGCGACCCCGAGGAAAATAGAGAAAATACTAATCGCGGGATGTGGCGCAGTCCGGTTAGCGCACCACGTTAGGGACGTGGGGGCCGCTGGTTCGAATCCAGTCATCCCGACTAAAGCTGGTCAAATTGATCAGCTTTTTTCATTTTATAGCTTAACAGAAAGGTCAGTGATGGAGAAGCAAGAGAAGTTTTACGTTTACATATTAGAATCAGAAACTAATGGCAGATGGTACTATGGATTTACTACCCACCTGGAGCAAAGACTCTCCGACCATCAAACCAACCGATCTAAATACACGCGATTCAAAGGCCCTTGGAGACTGGTTTTTCAAAGAGCATTCAGTTCAAAAACCCAGGTATTACAATTTGAAAATCACCTGAAGAAAACAAAAAATAAAGCTTTCATAAAGCAAGAATACCAACAGTTCTTCATGGAATCGGCCTAGCAGTCCGAAAAGCGCATCCCGATACGATCGGGATGGTGTCCGAAAAAGTTTTTAGGTATCTAATCAACTAATAAATGATCTTCAAAACATGTGCTCCTCTGGTAACACTAATTTTGAAGGTCGAGAATTGTAGCTGATCATCAATGATGTGCCAAAGCTCTACCGCTCCTTTCTTTTCTCCTAAAAAAATACCTTAGCTACAGTCCGGGCAGTGTCAAAGCTTAACGTTTTGTCGCCCTTGAAGGGAAGTGCTGTTTTTGGGTGATTTAGGCCTATTCTACTCTAATGGCTTGAGATAAGTGGCAGCAATGTATTGGGCAATTCGCCGGCCCTGTAATTTCCCCTCTTCCGTAGCGAACCTAAAATGATAACCATTCATGATCCTGGAATCTGCACATTCATTTGCTGCATCATTCAAATCATAATAGGTACGGATCCTGGCATCTGCCAAGCATGAGGTAGATTCCATTGAGAAAGTAAATTTCGGAGAGCCTAACACATGAGCCATGATTTCTGCACCTCCGGCCCCAACTGCTGCGTGTGCTGAAGGGTATTCTGGCCAGGGGGGAGTAAGCATTTCCGGCTCCCAGTCGCGGTCAGGATCGGTTTTAGAGTTTCCGTCCTGACCAGCAGATCGGATAGCCGTAAACGGACGCCATGTATCATAGTGGTACTTGCTTTCCAGAGAGGCCAGATAGATATCGTATATGTTCATGTTGACCAGTGCAAATAACCGAGCTGTTTCGTGTATAGAAAGTTCACGCGCTTCTGCAGCAATCCTTGCAATACGGTTCCAACTGTGTTCGGCAAATTCAGCCCACCAATGGGCATACTCGGTCTGATCCTTAGACCTCACAGTGCTCTTTTTCATGCCATAACTTTTCACCTCATTGAAGGACTGCACATATTCCTCGCTAGACAGTGATGGTGGCGAAGGTGACCTGAACTGTGTTACGCTATCCAAGGCAAACGGACGAGCATAGCTAAAGTCGGGCTTAAGCACCCAGTTGTTCCAACCCGGTGTATATTGATAATCACCCGGTTTAGTCATTGGTGTATAGTCACCCTGTTTTTCATGGCCATCCCCTTCGCGTAGTTCTAAATAAACCTTGGCTATCGCATCACCCAATGCCAACCCCTCCTGCTTGGGTTTTGATGATGGTTCTATACCTATTAACCTATCACAGACCTGTAGAATGGTGTCTCGCCTATCAGGGTAAATATTAAGCAGAATGGTTCTGGTAGCTTTTACCGCTGCCATATGGGCATTCGCTTTGGGTTGTTTTCGATGATACGCGTAGGTTTCGAACTCCGGCTCAACGGCATTGAAAGCATCATGTATAGCTAAATGAACCATGGTCAGTGCTCTGATCCCAACAAATGAATAAAAGTGATCGTGTTGCTCGGCTACCGTGTAGGTGAGATTATTTAACTCAACGATGAGTTCACGCCCATGCCGGTTCTTCTCATCAAGTATACTTTGGTATTCCCTGGAATTGCCCGAGGTACAGATAGCGATACTCATCACTATCAACAGAATTGATCGAAAGGGTCGTGATGGCTTGATATTTATTAAATTAATCAGTTTCATGAGATGATTACTTCGTTGGACATAAGTATCACTTTGTGATCTGTCATCCGAGCTATTTTCCGAACCTCCTCATCAAAGTTATGACCTCTCCAAACCTGCTTTATACCTCTTTCGGAGTATTCCCAGCATTACTCCTTTAGGGTGATTAATCCAGTGTTTTCATCTGCGAGATTTGTATAGAACAACACTGTAAAATGATGAAAACCAAAGCATTAATATCAATCGTATCGATATTGCTGCTGTATTACAGCCAGGGGATATCGCAAGAACGGAGATGGAGTTTCGGGATTCAGGTAGCACCTGGCATTAGCTGGCAGCATTATTACGAAGGGGCAGATTCAGCATTGGCCAGAACAGAAGCTGAGCAGGCAAATGGTCTCATGAAAAGCCGATTTAGCTATTCATTAGGGTTTAATACCTCGTATCAGATCAACCCTCGGCTATCATTAAGATCCGGAGTTGCTTTTTCGCGCAAAGGTGGCCGGACTCAAGAGTCTACGTTTGAGCCGACGACTGACACCTCGCCTTTCACAGCGATATCACAATCATGGATTTATGACCACTTTTTCATTTCTGTACCGCTGGTAGCAGGTTATACTTTCCCAATCGGTAACCACCAATTCAGAGCAGGAATAGGAATCAACGCCGATCTCTATTTACGGACCCACACCATCAATGAGATAAGCAGTCTTTCTGACGGTAGCTCTGAAACGATCAAAAGCACCAATGAACTCGCCCCGTATCGCGATGTGATATTATCGGGAATAGTCAGCCTGGAGTACCTCTACAACCTAACCGATGATTTTCAACTTTATGTTGGCCCTCGGTTATTGCTACCCTGGCAAGGGCTGCTTCAACCTGAAATCGCTTTCGTCAACCATGCTGTATATGTCCTTCACCTTCAAGTGGGGCTAAATTTTTCATTCTAAATCACAAGCAACATGAAAGGTTCTAAAAATAGAATTCCAGCACTGATACTTTCCACACTGGCCATCGTAATGATGATGTTATGCAATGGTTGTCTTCAGCTTTTCGAGGAGGGGGCGATCAGGCCAGACATAAGACCAGAAACAGAAAGACTGGTCAATAAGGTATGGCTTTTAAAAGAATGGCAAAGAAGTTATCGAATCATAACTCCAGAGACTGGTGATACTATGGTAATCGTAAGGGACGAACATTATAGTTTTGAAGACAGGCTCTGGCAAAACTCAACAGTCGAAACAACCCGTGCTTTAGTATTCGGACCATCCGATCCAAGCATATCCGCTACTATGGAGACACTTCTGGGCTCAAGTAGTCCACCAGAAAATGGGAAGGCTTTTAACTTTACCGGGAGACCGTGCAATATCAAGGACAGTGAGGTAAACTGGGGTTGGGTAAATATTGGTGAGCCTGTTATCAAATTTTTCGGGGGCGAGATGCTCTTCGAGCGTTGGGAAGTTAATCGTTTGACAGACGATGAACTTATCATATCAGGTGTTGATCTCTATGTGAGTTTTAACAGGTCAGCTGGAGGTGCGTCTTGGGAGGCATACAGTGATTGGGATATTTTCGGTGTCATCACTGAGAACGATCAATGTGCCACTTTAATCGACACGGGTGAACAGTTATGCTTCGTCGGGTTGGAAGAATATGAGCGACGAGTAAGAGATGTATGTCCTACATGCATCTTTCAAAAGGAAGCATATGTGCGTTTTGAAGCCGTCACGGCACCATATTGTGGCCCCTCAGAAGGCTGTGACGAGGTACTGGCTTGTGAAAATGACGGCACGTTCAATGCCACAACTTGTGGTTGTGATTGTCCCGCAGGATTCTATGGGAATCTTTGTGAAATATCACCTGAGACTTGTTCTGACAATATCCCCTGTGTGAATGGTACTGTAGTACCCAATGATTTTGGTGACGGCTGTGATTGCCAGTGTGATGAGGGGTGGTTCGGTTTTGCCTGCGGTGAAACAGAGGCAGTAGTTTCTACAATAGCCGGCGGCTTTCAGGGTCAAGCGGATGGTACCGGTTCCAACGCACAGTTCAACTTACCAGCTGGAGCAGCCCTTGACAACGAAGGTAATCTCATCATTGCGGATGTCAATAACCACCGCATTCGTAGAATGACCACAGATGGGACAGTAACCACAGTAGCCGGTAGTTTCGGTGGATATGTGGATGATGTGGGTAACAATGCCAGATTTAGTATTCCCATTGATGTCGCCGTGGATGACCAGGGGAACATCTATGTAGCGGATCAAAACAACCATGCCATTCGCTTAATAGATACCGATGGTCAGGTAACTACATTGGCTGGTAATGGTACCATAGGGATCGCTATCGAAGGTATGATTGGTGCGGCCAACACTCCTTCCTTCGCCTTTCCCAGAGCCATAGCGCTTGACGCAGCGCAAGAGTGGCTGTACATTGTGGATAACAGTTATCAAATCATGCGCATGCGCGTAACCAACCAGCCTACACAGCGGGTAATAGAGATAGTAGCTGGTGTGGCCCAGAACAATGGCTTCAACGATGGGCTTGTGAGACAAGCCCGATTTGCGGAGTGTAATGATATTGTACTTGATCCTAGTGGTAACATTTATGTGGCAGATGCGAGAAACAACGCCGTCCGTTTGATCAACCAGAAAGACGGAATAGTGACCACCATAGCCGGGAATCCGCCTACCGTACAAAATCCTATCAACCTGCCTATCAATGACATATTCGATAGAGTGGCTGGTCTGGCCTGGACACCTAATGGGATATATTTAACCGATATGCGGCACAATCGCATCCGTATATTGCAACCATTTGATGATGGTGTGTGGGCGGTTGCGAACCTAGCCGGTGATTATGAATTTAACAACGCTGGCATAGTGGGTAATACCTCCGGGTTTATCGATGGCTTGGGCAATGAGGCACGATTTAGAGAGCCATACGGTATCGTCGCAGATGCTCAAGGTGATCTTTATGTAATCGATTCACAAAACAGTGCGATCAGAAAAGTGACCATAGGAAATTAAACAAGACGTCTTTATCAATGACCCATTCTGACATAGATAGGCACTACACGCGATTGGATTTATACGAGACCATCGTTCAGGCAATATTGAAGTCGGGAATATCGCTTGATGAGGTTAACGACCATCAACTTTCTCGAGTAGACGCATTCCATTTGAGAGGATTGGAAGCTACTGCGGAGCTGGCCGAAATGGTTGGTTTCTCACCACATGAAAATGTATTGGATGTGGGCTGTGGCATTGGCGGGGCTTGCCGTTACATTCAGTCGAACTACGGTTGCCAGGTGACGGGTATTGACCTAACGGAAGAGTACGTGCTCACAGCAGGTAAATTATCTGATCTGGTTGGGCAAACTGACATCAACTTTGTTTGTGGCAGTGCGCTCAGTATGCCATTTAAAGATGCGGTTTTTGACGTGGTGTGGACGCAACATGTCCAGATGAACATAGAAGATAAGTGGCAATTCTACGGTGAGATCAAGCGTGTGCTCAAACCTGGTGGCCGGTTGGTTTACTATGATATTCTAAAAGGAGAGAATCCTCTGCCGTTATACTTCCCTGTGCCATGGGCGAATGAGGCTACATTAAGCTACCTGATCGAGCCTGAGGCATTAGCAAGGATACTGGAAGATCTACAATTCAAACCAGTCACGGTCGAAAATACTCGTGAAGTGGCTTTAGACTATACCAGGGAATTGATAGAAAAGCGCATTACCCAGGAAATTCCATCAATTGGACTCAATCTGCTCATGGGTAGCGATACACTCTTGAAGTTGAGGAATGTACTTCGCAGTCTGGAAGAAGGTAGAATTAGCGTGTATAGTGGTGTATGGACGAAGGGCAATAGCTAGTAGGATTTCGAATGCCAAAAGAAAAAGTTAAATTATATCAGGTTTACGCGCTTAAATCATGAAGTTCGTTTGGATCATCGGTTTGTTTTTTCTGTCGTCTGGCCTTTACGGGCAACCTCGAATTGATAGTTTAAAAGCTCTATTAAACAAGGCAGAAAGTGATACCAGCCGCATTAATACCCTCACCACATTATCTCAGTCTTTCTTTGATAATAGGGATACTACCAATGCAAGGCTCTATGCCGATTCAGCTTTTTCTATAAGTAAAATAGTAGATTATGAACTGGGTGTTATTCGATCTTGCATCATCAAAAGTCGCCTATCTTATGTGCATAATAACTATAACCAAGCTTTAGAGCAGGCTCAAAAAGCCATAAACCTGGCAAGTCAAATTGAAAAACAGGAATTGCTTTGTCAGGCTTATTTAGCTGCTTCCATATCATACGCCAACCTGGGTGAATTTGATGATGCCATTTCCAATACCCTGAGTGCCATACAGATCGCCAAAGAAGGCGATGACAAGTCGGTGTTATCTGGTGCCTATAACAATATCGCTACATTCTATGCCAGAATGGAGCAATGGGGCCGCACCACTGAATATATGCAAAAAGCCATAGCGTTTACCGATAAGGGTGATTCATCAAAATTGGCTATCCGTTACCTCAACCTGGGGAATACTTACTTTGAGTTAGAAAGTTTGGATGAGGCGATTGTGGCTTACAAGGAAAGTCTCATTTTCAACAAGCAGGCAAAGAACGATTACGTCCTTTCAAATGTCCTGAGCCAACTCGGTCAGATCATGCAGAAAAAAGCAAAATATGATTCTGCACTATATTACCACACGGAAGCCTATGAAATCAGAAAAAAGCTCAAGAATGAATTCAGGCTCATGCAAAGTTTAAATCATCTAGGGGATTTCTATGATGAGGTGAACGACTATAGTAAGGCGAGCCAGTTCTGGCACGAGGCTTTGAGCATTGCTCAAAAATTGGGTACCAAGGATTTTGTGAGAGACATACATAAAAACCTTTCTCATGTATATGAACAAACGGTAGACTATAAGCAGGCACTTTATCACCGCAAACAGTATGAGGTCTGGAAAGATAGTACGACAGGCATTGCTCACCTCAACAAAATCTCTGAGCTCGAATTAAAGTATGAGACGCAGAAAAAGGAGAATGAAATATTAGCCCTTTCTAAGGAAAACCTGGAAAAGGAAGCCGGTATCGAAAAGCAAAGTTTGTTGATCCGTAGACTGTTAATTGGTACTGGGGTACTTTTAATAGTGGGCATTTTGCTATTCATTATCTACAAACAGCGATCTTCCAATCAAAAGCAAAATGAGTTGCTACAGGCTGTCACTGAAACGCAGGAAAAAGAGCGTATCAGGGTGGCCAGGGATTTGCATGACAGCGTTGGCATTATGCTTACGGCTGTAAAGCATAGGCTTGAGCAGGATACAGAAGACGGTCAGGTCAACAAGCTGATCGACGAAGCCGCCAGCGAAGTAAGACGGATATCCCACAATATGATGCCAGGAGCCTTGCTAAAGTACGGTTTACCATCTGCGATAGAACAATTGCTCTCCGACTCGGAGTTATCGGCCAATCTCAAAACGCAACTGTACATGTATGGCATGGACGACCGTCTGGAGATGAACCTCGAGATTGCGATCTACCGCATATTGCAAGAGCTGATTCAGAACATATTGAAGCATGCGGAGGCGAATAACATCACCCTGCAAATCAATCGTCATGACAAGAATTTAAATATCATTATGGAGGATGACGGCATCGGTATAAAGGAAAAGCTCAAAGCACTCAACTCCGGAATCGGGCTCAAAAATATCCGATCCAGAATAGAAACGTGGAAGGGTAAGTTTAGCATCGAGTCGGCAGGAGTTAAGGGTACAACTGTTCTCATTGACATTCCAGTTGGCGTATGAAGGTACTATTAGTAGATGATCACCAAATATTGTTAGAAGGTCTGGTTTCATTTCTCGAATCAGAAGCAGACATCGAAGTGGTTGGATTGGCTACAAGTGGTAAGGAAGCCCTCACTATTATTGATCGTAAGCCACCAGATGTATTGATCACCGATATCGAAATGCCGGGCATGGATGGTATTGAGCTGACAACCAAGGTCAAACAGCTACTACCGAATATCAAAGTGCTGGCCCTGACCATGTACAATGAGCAGGCCTATATCAAGGACATGCTCAGGGTTGGAGCCAGTGGCTACATTCTGAAAAACTCGGGTAAGGATGAATTCATCAATGCTGTACGATCAGTAGTAGAGAAGGGTAATTACCTGAGCCCAGAGGTAATGCAGAATTTCATTGGCAGTCAGAAGGGAAAAGAATCGGCTTACGGCAAAAAGCTTTCTGATCGTGAGATAGAGATAGTCCAATTAATTGCCAATGAACTCACTACGGAAGAGATTGCTGAAAAACTTCACCTCAGCGCCTTTACCATTAAAACACACCGTAAAAATATTCTGCTCAAACTGGGGCTAAAAAACAGCGCTGGTCTTATCAAATATGCTATGCATAAGGGGTTGATTAGTTGATTTTTGCCTTACGGCCATCTAGGAAAACCTCCCTTTAATCCGTCACTAACCCCAATCAACCCGATTTCACACAACTGGTTAAAGGTCTTGCGTTTATTCAACCAGGCTTTAATCAATCTTCGTATGGTGCTGTATAAGGGATGATTTTCTTCATTTAAGCATCATCTCAAACCTTTAAATCAAATAACGCGATTCTCTCAACAATAGAAATCATCCCCAACAAAGAAATCACTGAAATATTAGGCTTAGCGCGGTAAGGGCCAAGAATATTGGCCGGGATATCTTTGTCAGGCTTAAGAATATAGTGGGTGAAGAAATAGAAGAGTGCATCAAACTACAGGCATAGTCTCGTGGACAAGCCATGCAATACATTAATTACTCACTAGAGCTGACAGTACATTACCCGCTGAGTCGATAAGATCATCACAAAAACAGCGCATACCCTACTCAAAAATAATCGTATAATTGCTGAGAATAACCTCATGTTTTTGGCCCACAGGCAGCTATGGAAATCAAACAACAGTTAATCTTTTTGTTTAGTACGATTGGTGGACTTAACGGAATACTCTTTGGCCTTTACTTCTTGTTTTCTGGTGGAAAGCAAAAGGCTTCTCGTTATTTCCTGTCTGCCCTTTTCTTTGTTTTGAGCATACGCATTCTGAAGTCTGTCTTTTTTTATTTCAATCGGGATCTGTCCGAGGTATTTATACAAATTGGCTTATCAGCATGTGTTTTGATTGGCCCATTCCTGTATTTATACACTAAAAGCTGGTGGCGTTCTGAGCGCAGCACTCCTTGGTTCTGGCATATCTTTCCAGCCCTGTCAATGGTAACCATTTTAGGCTTGTTGTTTCCTTACCACGAGTTCAAGTATATCTGGTCACCTTACATTGTTAAGGGTATCTATCTTCAATGGCTGGTATACCTGATTGCGAATGGCATATTGTTAAAAGAACCGTTGCGCAAACTGTTTAGCCCCCGTGAAAAAGTAAATGATAGCACGATTTGGATCGTTAGCATCTACTTTGGCATTATTGTGATCTGGATTGGTTATAACGTGGGTGCTTTTACTTCCTACATTGTTGGTGCGATGTCTTCATCATTCGCCTTCTACATTCTAGTGCTCTTTTGGGTACTAAAGCAAAGGAATAGCAAGCCTTTTTACGAAGAGCCCACTAAATATGACAACAAAAAAATTGATCAGGAAGAGGCTTCTGAAATACAAATAAGATTACGACAGTACATTCAAGAAAAAGCGCTTTTTAAAAACCCTAACTTAAAGCTGGCAGATGTAGCCAAAGAATTGAATGTGCTACCTCATTACCTATCACAAATATTGAATGATAATTTGGGCAAAAGCTTTTCTTCTTATATCAATGAATACAGAATTGAAGAGGCCAAGAATCTGTTGATAAAATCCGAGCTCTTTACTACCGAGGCCGTTGGCTATGAATGCGGATTTAACTCTAAATCAACCTTTTTCTCGGCTTTCAAAAAGGTGGTGGGCACTACTCCAGCCAATTACAGGTCCGAGCACAAAATGGGCTAAATAAGTCTCGATTTATAAATCCGTACTACGGTTTTATAATCCCTTTCTCCCAGTCCGTTATTTCATTTCAATATTGCCGAAAAGCAACAACATGAAATACTATATTATTCTAACCACTCTAGTCTTGACAACAGTGTCTTTTTCTGTCTTATTCGGTCAGAAGAAGGAAGGTGATCATTCAACCAAACGAATTCTTATCGTTACATCTAATCAGCATACCTATGGGCAAACAGAGCTGAATACGGCCAATCATTTTAGCGAGATTGTATTGGCCTATGACGTTTTTATAAAAGCGGGGTACATAGTTGATTTTGTTAGCCCTGAGGGTGGCGCCATACCTGTAGGATACATTAAAACATCCGATCCTATACAAAAGAAGTACTTATATGATGCTTCCTTCATGGCTAGGCTGAAAAATACTTTAACCCCAAAACGGATCAATTTTTCAGATTATGTAGCAGTGTATTACAGTGGAGGTGGTGCGGCTATGTTTGGAGTACCTGATGACAAGGCAATTCAAGCTATAACCAGTGGAATATATCAAAATGGTGGCGTGGTCTCGGCTGTATGTCATGGTACTGCTGGTTTGGTCCACCTAAAGGTAGAAGGCGGCACCTATCTCTATGCGGGCAAAAGAGTAGCTGGTTTTCCAGATAAATTCGAACGCAAGCAAGCCGAGTATTATCAGCAGTTTCCATTCTCAATTGAAGCATCCATCAATGACAACGGCGGCATCTTTTCCTATTCAGAAAAAGGCTGGGATGGGTTTTATGTGGTGGATGGCAGATTGGTCACCGGACAGGACCCAACAGGTTCCGCCCTGGTAGCGCAAAAGGTAATAGAAATCATTCAAAGTAATTCTAATAACAATTAAATCCATTGAAAATGAAAAAGACCGTATTTCTCCTATTATTATGTCTGACCTCTTATGGTATCAGCAATGCACAGGATTCTGATTATCAACTCATAGTAAAAACCGTATCCTACTATTTGGATGGCGGCACTAACAATGATTTTGCCACACTTGAAAAGGCCTTTCATAAGAATGCTACCATGAAATTCATTGGAGGTGATTATAAAGAAACCAATGCCATTGCGTTCTTCAAAGAGCGTATGAAACCAGGGCCCAAGCAAAACAGAAAAACGACCATCAGTAGAATAGAGGTTAGCGGAAACGCCGCTAGTGCTACTTTGACTATTGAATATCCAACCTTTTCATTTATCGACTACATGCATTTGCTCAAGATAGATGGTGAATGGAAGATCGTAAGTAAAATTTTCTACAGAAATCCAAAGTAAGGACATTCTTGAAAGCACTATTCATACTCCTTGTTTGTATTTGCACAGCCAGTTGCAATCAACCAAAGCACCGATCGGTTGAAAAGATAATAAAGGACCAAGCAATGGGGCTGCTACAAGACAAACGCTTCCATTCAGTGTCTGTAGCTGTGTATAAAAACGGTAACTCTGTCATCAGACATTTTGGGGAGCTGGAAGAGGGAAAAGGTAATGCGCCTACAGATAGTTCATTGTATGACCTTGCATCGGTAACCAAGACTTTTACTGGTACCTTGACAGCTCAAGCCACTTTAGCAGGAAAGCTGAGCCTGGAAGATGATATAAGAGACTATCTGCATGGCTCCTATCCCAACCTGGAATTCAAGGGTCAGAAAATTACAATTCGTCACTTGCTTACACATACCAGCGATTTTCCAAATTTCCCTATTAACGGAGACAGTAAGGACGGTTTTCTAAAAAGTTTGCAGCAGATGGAAATCAAAAATAGACCGGGCACAGCTTATCGCTATTCTAATACGGCTCCCGAACTTATGGCTTACATTTTAGAGGTAGTGTATGAAACTCCCTACCATCAGTTGGTGGCCGAAAAAATCTTTGAGCCCTATAACATGACTCAATCAAGGTTTGCTCTTGCTGGAATACCAGAAGAGCATATAGTTGTAGGCTATGATGGTCGGGAATTAGTACCAAAATTCAAACGTACACTTTGGGGTGGGGCGGCCGGCCTCCATGCAACCGCACCTGATCTAGTATCATTTATGCAAATGCAACTCGATCAAGGCTGCCAAGCTGCAAAAGAATCGCATCAAGTATTGGGGAAATCTCCTTACGATTTTGACATCGGTTATTATTGGAACATTGTCCAAAACTCACGAGGCTTGGTGCAAAGACATCATGGAGGGACCTACGGCATGCAAAACTGGCTTATGCTTTTTCCAGAACATGATATGGGGATTGTGGTATTGACCAATAGTAGCTTTGAAGAGACAGGAGAGATATTGGAGGACATGGTCTATGAACTGTTTGATGATCTTAAAGACAAGAAAATTCTCTGATACAACCCTCTGTATTGCCAAGAGATATATGGCTAAAAGATGATCAGCCCATGAACAAAGTAAAAAAGATGATACACCAATCTACACTTGTTACCACAAGGAGTTTATGGCTGTGTTTACTATTCGCTGGCTGCGGCCCAAATGATATAGAAGCCTATCTATCAAGCAAACATGAGAAGGGCAAACTGAATGGTAATGTGTTGGTGGTAAGGAAAGATACGACGATCTACGAACGTTCTTTTGGGTTTGCCGATGCTGAAGGTACCGAACGATTAACTTCTGGACATCGGTTCAATGTGGGTTCGATATACAAAGAATTTCCAGCTGTAGCAATCATGCAACTGCAGGAGAAAGGGCAACTTCATATTGGTGACAGAATATCTAGGTACTTGACCAACCTTCCTAACTGGTCCGAAAAAGTAACAGTAAAGCACCTTCTGCAGTATTCTTCCGGCTTACCTCAAGTACCTTGGCAAGCATTCTTCCAATCAGACCAACCAGTGATTGATGAAATGTTGATGGGACATCTGAGGAGTATTGAAAAGCTGGAATTTGAGCCGGGTACTGACTACCTCTATACCAACTTTAGCCCCATCCTTCTGATGAAAATTGTGGAGGCTGTGACCAAGCTAACATTCACTAACTATGCAGAAACATACCTCTGGCAGGCCCCTGGTATGGACAATACCATTTTTTGCAGCCAATACCCTTATCAAAATGAGATACGAATGGCCATACCTTTTGACAATAAAGGAGAGGTAGACGATTACAATATGAAAGTGCCTGCCTTATTAATGGCTTTTACCGCACATGACCTCTTCAAATGGCTTCAACAACTGCATGCTTTCAGAATCATCTCCAAACCTTCACTACAATTGTTATCGCAAAGGGCAGGTGATCAGTCTCCATTAGGCATATGTGACTGGCAAAACGACTTGGTACTGCGCCATCATCATCACGGATCAAGTGGCAATTATGAAGCTGTTGTTCAATATTATGCTAAAAAGGAGATTGCTATCATCATTCTGACCAATCGAAAAGCAGGTAATGTTTCTGAAATGGCAAATGATATCATGTCCATGCTTGAATAGCGATGAGAAGTGTGACGATAAGATGACCTTCTGATACACCCCTTTATCATCTATAGCATCCGGTTAGCGCAAAATGGGTGATTTATTTTGTCTACACCGTATACATTATTATAATAGGATGTTGAAGATGAAAAATGCAACTACCATGAGTAGCTGATTCACTAAGGAAGTATCTTTCTCATTCGATATATAGGGCATTTAAACCTTAAGCATATGATCCTTTGCACAACAGAAACCATCCCCAACAGAGAAATTACTGAAATATTAGGTGTAGCCAGGGGTAGCACCGTAAGGGCCAGAAATATTGGCCGGGACATCTTTGCCGGGCTTAAGAATATAGTCGGAGGTGAAATTGAAGAGTATACCAAACTACAGGCGCAATCTCGCGAGCAAGCTATGCAACGCATGGTGGCTGATGCACAAAGATTAGGTGCAGACGCAATAGTAAATATTCGGCTAACCACCTCAATGGTTATGCAAGGCGCTTCCGAGATTCTGGCTTATGGAACTGCTGTCAAACTCTCATAATCATGGAAATCATAACACTATTGATAATGGTTTTCCAGGGTTTAATCTTCTTCGCAGTAGTCGCTGTTTTAATCTATCTAATCATTAGAAGAATCAACATTAGACAAAACGAGGATTTCGAGAAGAGGGATAATTAGAAGTAATTCCTTTTTCGCCAGGTAGAATCGACAAAGTCGGGTCTAACTTTTTATGAGATAAAAGTTGGGATATCGGACTATTCAAGAGAGTGCGAAACATGACCTACTTCACAAACAATACTACCTCTACACTTTTCGCACTTCCCGAAACACCCCGTTATAACCTAACAACCAATCCCATTTCAATTAGCCTATTCAAATAGCCTCTAAAAGCCAGTGAGTTTTCGCTTGGGTTGTTGGATTTTCTATCCACTACATATCCCCTTAAATAGAGGCTGGAATTTTCAGAGGTATTATACTCTATCCCAAAACGGGCACGCAAGTACCTATAAC
>JBCBSS010000177.1:0-15043 GCA_039819065.1 Bacteroidota bacterium | reverse complement strand
AATTGCTATTAGTATAGCAGGTTAATTGCTATTAGTATAGCAGGTTAATTGCTATTAGTATAGCAGGTTGACTGCTATCAGTATAGCAATCAACCTGCTACAATAGTGGCGCAGTATCTCGTCAGATGCAAGTTGCTTCCTTGCTTTTATCTATTTACGTTATAATTAATTATCATATCACTGCTCCTATAAGCGTAGTAGCTCTCCTACAAAATGATTGTTTGATACTAAACCGTAATATTGAATGGTTGGCTTGAAGCAAAGAGTAAAGAGGTTGTTTTGAGTAATCTCTTTACTGGGTAACGAGCCGAAGGGCTTTCTAGCCGCCGTTAGTGCCTCCACTGACGGCCTATTCAACTCCATAGCTAAAACACCAGATGGAAACATCTGGCTGGCATGTAGAACTTCCTCCCATCGTCACCCTGAAAAGGTCTTATTGGCAAATACCTTCAAAAGAAGTGGGGAAACTGATATGAACAAAAGAACACACCCTGTCTTACTTCTTATGTCTTTCATCTTAAGTCTAATAAAGAGATTCCCAAGTCTCTCCCGATAGTTATCGGGATCGCAAGGGAATGACGGATAGCGCCAAAGTCTTAATGCTATATATTTCTAACTAATTCTATGTACTTCTAACTATTTCCAGCTTCTAACTTCCAACTTCAAATAGCCACTCTATTACTTCGTCGTACCCCCTCGTCCGTCCACTAACGGATCGCATCACAACCAGACCTATTGATTTTCAGCTTACTATGCCTACATTTGAGGTCATCTCTGACTATGAACTTCCAAGAACCCATTATCATTTCCTCCTATTCTGAAGAGTGGCCTGATCTTTTTCTTACCCAAGCAAAAGCGATAAGGGAAGCCTTAGGGGAAACGGCCATTAGAATCGACCATATCGGCTCCACTGCCATTCAAGGCACGGATGCCAAGCCGATCATTGATATGCAAATATCGGTGGCCAGCTTTGAGCCGCTTGAAGCGTTCAAAGCACCATTGGAGGGTCTAGGCTATACATTCAGAGCTGACAATCCAGAACTTACCAAGCGCTATTTCAGAGAAAAGCCTGGAGAACGCCGTACTCACATTCATGTGCGGCAACAGGGTTCATGGCATGAACAATTCGCTTTGCTCTTCAGGGATTACCTAAGGATAAATGCATCCGACGCCCAATTGTATGCCCAGGAAAAGCGCCGCTTGGCTAAGCTATATCGCAACGACCGGGAAGCATATGCTAACGCTAAAGGGAAGATCATCTGGCAAATCATGCACAGGGCTGATCGTTGGGCGGCCAGTACTGGATGGGCGATCGGTGAGCGTGATATGTAAGTATATACAGGTAAGTATCCGACCACGCTACTCATACCTCAAGGTTTCTACAGGGTCTTTTAATGCTGATTTTATGGTTTGTGAAGCTACCACTATTAATGTCAAAAGAGCTAAACCAACAACAGGCAGCAGAAACAGATAAAGGTTCAAATTAATCCGATAGGCATATGCTTCTAACCACGATATACTTGCGTAATAAGCCACGGGTATAGATACAACAGTAGCCAGCAACACAAGCTTCAAAAAGCTAAATGACAGCAGTTGCACCACCTGCAACACACTTGCGCCCAGTACTTTGCGTATTCCGACCTCCTTTGTCCTTCTTTTTGCTACGTATGCGGCCAGGCTAATTAACCCAATACAGGAAATGAAAACAGCCAGTATTGTGAATATGTTGATAATACGCTTGAATTGAACATCCCCTGAATATTGATCATTGTATTTGTCTTCCAGAAAGAAGTAATCAAAAGCATTATCAGGAAAAAATAGGTCAAACTCCCCTTTTACATGGTCAATTATACTTTGGTAGTCATCAGTGGATAGTTGCAAAACCAGGTAATCCCCTGACCAATGATCAGGCATAAAGAGTATAGGCTCTTTGATATGTTGCAATGATTGCTGATGGAAGTCATCTACTACTCCAATGATTGTCCAGCTTTTGCCACCCACTTCTATTTTCTTGCCGAGAGCACTTTGCTCATCTTTTTGCAGTGCTCGCATGGCTGCTGTATTAATGATCAAGGTGTTGACTTCATCCCAATTGAAGCTATAGTCGGATGTGCTGAAATCTCGCCCACTCAAAAACGCTACTTCAAAGACTTCAAAGAAATCTTCATCAACGGTGTTAAAGTTCATCGAGAGTGTCCCAATAGCTGGTTTACTAGGCATTACTATTTCATTATTCCGATGCAAGCGATTGCCTGGTATGAACTGAGTGGTGGTAACACTTTCCACTCCGGCCAGTTTGCTAACGGATTGTTTGAAGCCTCGTATTTTCACGTTAAACGTAGAATCGAAGGCTGTCCTTCTCGGCGGGGATATGACCAATTTATCCTCTATATTCAATCCAAGGTCAGCTTCTAGAATATAATCGAGTTGCTCAGATACAACCAGGGCTCCTCCAAAGAGGACTCCCGAAACAAGAAATTGAAAAATGATCAGTCCATTTCTAACTGCACCATAGCGCAAACCGGAGCTGGGGTTCGCTTTCAATAGCCTGATATTGAGTCTTGAAGACAGCATGAGGTTGGGCAGGCTAATCGATATAACGATCCCAATCATCACAACGGAAACAATGGCTAACGAAAAGACATCAAATGGATAGAACAATGTCACCCAGTGCAACTCTTCATGTATTAGATTATTAAACCATGGTTGAGACAAATCAACCATAATGAGCGCCATAATCGTGATCAATACAACAGTGCCGATTGATTCTACCATAAACTGATAAGACAGTTGACCGCGGGTGGCTCCCATAGCCTTTTTGACTTGAACCTCTTTCACTCTTTCCACCGTTCTTGAAGAGGTCATATTGACATAGTTAACCAAAGCAACCGAAAAGATCAAACCAGCAATGATCAGCATTGTCCAGACAACCTTACCATTGGTGACCTGGGCATATTCGAACTCATCCACTGGCTGAAGGTGTACCTCACTCAAAGGCTGCAAAAGAAACTTTTCAGTACTTCCTGTTACTTTACCTCCCTCGAAATATCGATTACTAAAATCCTTGAGCTGATTGTTGAGTTTTACGGGATCTACCCCCTCTTTTAACTGTATGTAATGGCGCGCATTTGACCAGGTCATGCCATTATCTGGTTCCTGATTATCTGCATCGTACAAAGATTTATATGGCAGTAGCAGATCGAATTGGAGGTGGGAATTCCGAGGCACATCATCCAAAATAGCCTTGACCGTAAAAGGGCCGGAATTACCCCAATAAATCTCCTTACCTATTAATTGCCGGAAATCAACTTCACCAAAATACTTCTTGGCTGTGCTTTCAGTAATCATGGCAGTTTGCCTATCAAAAACTACGTTTCTGTCACCTAGAACAATGGGAAAATCGAATAGAACCAGGAATTGGTCATCAACAAATAGTGAATGGTCACCTATGAAAAACTGCTCATTGGCTTTGATCAATGCATCGCCAATAGGGACAAGCAAACGGGTATGGTTTTCTACCTCGTTAATGTCTTGCTTCATTAGCCTACCAATGGTTGGGTAGGTAAGTGTGCTACTTTGTGTCTTGTCTCCCTTGTGATACCGATCGTTAACGACCCTGTAGAGGTCGTCGTATTGACTGTGAAAATTATCAAAACTGAATTCAAACTTAACGTACTGGAGTATTATGATACTCGTCGCTAAACCCACAGAAAGGCCTAACAAGTTGAGTATTGAGTATATCTTGTCTTTAGAAAACCGACGAACGGCCGCTCTTAGGTAGTAAGATATCATGTATTGAGACGCGCTAAATAAATGTTAATATAATTAACAGCATTACCTAAAGGTGTCCAAACAGAGACTATTTCGAGCCGCCGTTAGTGTCTCCACTAAAAGCCCTCTGTAGCCAAAACGCCAGATGGAAACACCTGGCTTGCATATACGAAGGCGGAAGAAGTGATCTAGTCGCTATGGAACATGTTATGTACTACTGGCGTCACCCTGAAAGGGTCTTATTGGCAAATACCTATACATGAAATGTGGAAATTGACATAAGTAAAAGAACACAACACCTTGCACCCTCCGTCATTCCCCGGTTTTGTCCTACGTCGAAAACCCGGGGAGTCCCTGCACCTATTGAGTAGTTGGCTTCAAGCAAGTCAAGTAAAGAGGTTACTTTGAGTAACCTCTTTACTGGGTAGCGCACCGAAGTATCTCCATGACGGCCTCTCTAGCCGCCGTTAGTGTCTCCACCTAAAGCCCTCTGTAGCCAAAACGCCAGGTGTTTCCACCTGGCTTGCACAAATCAATTATAGGTACCGCCTATCTATTTCTAACTTCCAACCTCTTATCTTCGAAATCGCTTCATCCCCGTACCTCCCTCGTCCGTCTACCGACGGATCGCAATGACAGCCTGAAATACAGTTTCTAGTCTTATGTCTTTCGTCTTGTATCTTATGTCTGTTCAAATCCACCCCCTACCCCCGCCAGCGGGGGACACAGCCCGAGCTTCCTTCATCTGTTTATTTCTACTTGCTTCTATCTATTTCTAATTTCCAACTTCTAACCTCCAGCTTCTAAATGGTTACTAGATTGCTTCGTCGTACCTCCTAGTAATGACACCCAAGGTATTGACATTGAATACCGTTGATCAGATTTAATGTAATCATCATACGGTACTTCCACAGATAACCGACTCATAAAATTGCCTTAATAATATCGCAAAGGTTAGCCGATATATTAGTGTCTAAAACTAACCAGACCGATGAGCAAACGAGATATACTTAGGGCATTAAGTAGAAGAAGATTTATTCGCAATTCAGTGGTAGCTGCCGCTGGCGCAGCCGTGATACCAATGACGCTCTCAGGTTGCGATGACGACGAAACGCCCGATTTTGTACCAGAGGGTGATTTCGGTTTTTTGCAAGGTGTCGCCAGCTTCGACCCTACGCAAGACCGCGTCATTCTATGGACAAGATACACACAGGCCACCAATGAAGCCGGAAACCCTACCATTTTCCTTGATGTAGCGACTGACGCCATCTTTACTCAGTTGGTGGCCAGCGAGTCCGTGGAGATCGATATGAGTAGCGATTACACCGTTAATGTGGATGTAAGCAACCTCAACTCCAATACTAAATATTACTACAGGTTCAGGAATGAGCTCAGCGGAGCAATGACTGTCACGGGTGAAACCCAGACTTTGCCCGCCGTCGGTGAGGCAACCGAGGTCAGCATGGCCGTTGTTTCATGCGCGAACTTCCAGGCTGGTCTGTTTAATGTATATGGTGCAGTGGCCGATTCAGTCGCAGATGTGGTGGTACACCTTGGGGATTACATCTATGAATATGAAGTAGGTGGTTTCGGAAGTAATGACCTTACGTCCGGCCTGGGAAGAGATCATGAGCCTGCTGGCGAGATCGTGAGCATTGATGAATACCGCCAGCGATACAGACAATATCGCGGGGATGAGCAGTTACAGCGTGCTCATCAATTGAAGCCTTTCATTTGCGTTTGGGACGATCATGAGATCACGAACGACGCCTTCATGGATGGTGCTGAAAATCACCAGCCGGATGAGGGCGATTTCGAGACACGCAAGATGAATGCTATCCAGGTATGGCATGAATACCTACCAGCACGCGTAACTGACAATGCCAAGATTTTCAGAAACTTCGATTTTGGTGGTATAGCCAACCTGATGATGCTCGATACGCGCATTATTGGAAGGGAGGAGCAGTTGAACTACCTCAACTATTTCACAGAATCAGGATTGGATGTAAATGCTTTCGGTGCTGATTGGCTTAATCCGAACAGAACACTGCTAGGCAGCGAGCAGTTGACATGGCTTTCTAACCAAATGGGTTCTAGCAATGCCAGTTGGCAGGTTTTAGGTAGCCAAGTACTGATGGGCAAATACCAAATTCCTGGCGAGTTGCTGACCCTTACCGCGCAGATCGCATCGGCAGGAGATGCTACTCCTGAATTGCTAGCACAGTATAATGCCGTAGTCACCGAATTGGTCACCATCAAAACGCGTGCTCTACAAGGCGACCCTACGTTAACTGAAGAGGAAAGAGCCAGGGTAGAAAACGTACTTCCTTACAATCTCGACGCATGGGACGGGTACCCAGCCGAGCGCGAAGCAGTTTTCGCAGCGGCCTCTGGCAAAAAACTCATTTCACTGGCCGGAGATACACACAACGCCTGGTATTCAAGGCTTTCTGATGCCTCCGGAAATAAAGTGGGTGCTGAGTTTGCCACGGCTTCGGTTTCATCACCAGGTTTCGAAAGTGTATTTGGCACAGACCCTATAGTGATCAGGGGATTTGAAATAGCTAATAATACACTCATTGACGATTTGATTCATTCAGATGCTTCCAGAAGAGGGTTCTTGCTGGTGAGTTTTACTTCCGGTAATGCGGATGCCTCATGGCAATATGTCAATACATTGGCTACTGTGGATAATTCTACAGTAGTGGGCAATGTGGCTTCTGAATCTTAAGGTAGCATCACTAAGATATATTTATAATAGTTGTCGTTTTAATCAAAGCATCATCTCCTTGCTACGGGTTGGCAAGGAGATTTTTATTTTAAATTGAGTCAGCCTAACCAAGCTAGCATTACGGGAATATCGCCTAAGAAAACATCAGAATACTGGATAAGAAACCCAACAATTTGGGTCGTGCGAAGTGAAATGATATGAAAGTGTGTACGAAGTGCTATTTGTCAAGTACACTCTAGGTAATTCTTTTGTCTTACCCACCCCAAACCCACCCTAAAATTAGGAAGGGGCAATTCCGATTCTGTTGGAATGGGGAGGGTAAGGATTATACTATTCGAATTACTTGCATGTCATAGGTATCGGTCAGCTGACTGAAAGAAATCTTAGCCAAAACGACAGATGGAAACATCTGGCTTGCACACAAGCATCGAAAGCGTTCAAATGAAGCTTTCAAAGTGAGGAAGATTTCTCGCTACGCTCGAAAAGACAGGTTTTTAGGTTTCTTATCCGGCATTCAGGTTATAATCAATTGATGTAATCATTGATCATATGATAGATGGAGGAGAAGTCTTCGTCACCCTTACCTTCTATTTTGGCCTGCGCAAACAATTCTTTGGTGAGGTTAGCCAATGGCATGGGGGCTTCATACTCGTAGGCTGCTTTTGCCGCCAATTGTAAATCCTTTTGCATCCACTTGAGAGGAAAATTAGCCGAGGTCTCTTTGGTTTCGATCTTCTGCTGGATGTTCTGCAGGAAAGGCGCAGTGACCGGCGTATTGAGTAACACACCGTGTACCTTATCAACAGGTAGCCCCATGGCTTTGCCCAGGCTCACCGTCTCTGAAAAGGCCAGCATGGATTGTGCGAGCATTAAGTTGATCAGCATTTTCATAGCTGCGCCCTTGCCATTATCTCCTAAATGAATGGTCTTTTTACCCATGATGTCAAGAAGCGGGCTGGCTTTCTCGACGTATGCTGCCTTTCCGCCTACGAAAAAAACCAGCTCACCATTTTCGGCAGGTTGCTTGGTACCAGCCACCGGGGCATCCAAGAAATTTACACCTTGCTCTGCCGCCATTCGGGCAATTTGTTGAGAGCTGCTAGGGTCTAGGGTAGAACAGTCGATCCAAAGTGTGTTGGCTGACAGTGCTGTTATAAAACCGTCCTCTCTAAACGCTACTTCCATTACTACCTCAGGAGTGGTAAGCATGGTAATGACAATATCGCAACCTTGTACGCAAGACTGTAAGTCATTAGCCACCGAAGCCCCTAAATCGCTCAAGGGTTCGGTCTTAGATCGATCGCGATTATATACAGTCACATCTATTCCGCTCTTTATAAGGTTAGCCGCCATACGGCTTCCCATGATTCCTAATCCTATAAATCCTACTTTCATTTCTTTATGTTTAATTGCTTAGTACATCGATTTGATTGATAAAGGCTGTCTTAAAAGTCGTTCTGAACGGTCATACCAACACATCGGGACGAGAAGTCTATCTCTTTAGTGATAAGCACTTTTAATAGAGAGAGATTTCTCCTAACGTCGAAATGACGATCTTTTGATAAAGCCTCAACTTTCCAGAACATCTGGTATGCTCAGGATATTAAGCACCTGTAGCGTATCAAGTGTTAAATACCAGAACACCTACTAGAAATTACGCTCAAATACATCTTTCAAGGCAGTTTCTTGTAGCCTATGTCTACATTAATGAATTCATCTTTGTTATGGCGTCATTTCTCGTTTGTGCCACTGCATTTTCATCCATGGAGGTGCCTTCTACATTCAGGAATTCGACCTGCTCTATGCCCAGGAAGTTAAGAATGAGCTTGAGATATGGCTCCATCATATCAAGGCCTGATATTTCTGTTCCAGCATAAACTGCCCCTTTAGCCGTAGCCACATAGGCTTTATTGGCATTGACCAATCCTTTGAAGCCGTTCTCGTCGTAAGAAAAAGTAAAGCCCGCGCGAGAAATATGATCAATATATGCTTTCAGCGCAGATGGAATAGAAAAGTTGTATAGTGGGGAGCTGATCAGTATTTCATCAGCAGATTGTAACTCTTCAATCACTTCATCCGATAGTGCCACCGCCTGCTTCAAAGTATCATCATGCTGGTCTATTGGCGTGTAGAATCCGGTGATAGTCGCCTCATGGATATGAGGAAGGGGATGCTTCACCACATCGCGATGAATCACTTCACCATCAGGGTTGGCTGCCAGCCACGTTTTCTCAAACTCATCAGCTAGTTTCCTGGAGTGTGATTCGGTCATTCTTGAACTTGCATCGATTCTTAATAATTTTTTCATTGACATGTTTAGTTTGAATTACAGTTCAAAGATGCTCTTGCCTTGACCGGCTTTCTACCCTCACTTTTCAAAAGTTGTCATTTTCGGGCACATAGATATGAGATGTTAGATATGAGATATTAGATGAAAGATCTTAAATCAGTGCTGTCATTGCGAACGACGAAGGAGTGAAGCAATCTAGCGGCTATTAGAGGTTGGAAGTTAGAGGTTGGAAATTAGAAATAAATAGAAGCAACTAGAAATAGACAGATAAATGAAGTTCTGGCTGTCCCTCGCTGGCGGGGGTAGGGGGTGGATTTAAACAGACATAAGAAATAAGACAAAAGACGTAAGACAGATGAACTGAATTCCGGGTGTCATTGCGATCCGTCGGTAGACGGACGAAGGAGGAACGACGACGCAATCCAGTGGCTATTAGAAGTTAGAAACAAATAGAAATGAGCTTTGAGCGCTTCGTGTAAGCCAGATGTTGCCATCTGGCGTTTTAGCTACGGAGTTGAATAGGCTATCAGTGGAAGCACTAACGGTGGTTAAAAAAGTAACCTCTTAACTTATTTTGCTTTAAGTAATCAGAGATTCCCCGGATTTTCTCCTACGTCGAAAACCGGAGAATGACGCCACTACGTTATTCCCTTGCTCTGGGCGAAGTCACTAGGTCACTCCAAAGTAACCTAGTGACTATGAATATCATAGCATCAACAATATCCACAAATGAGTATATGGCATATCATCAATTGATTATATACCTTTTGCGGAGGTAGTGCTTTACCTCCAAAAAGATGCTGTGCAGAATGATTATAAGCCAAGCTAAATCACCTAATCACCGCATCATCAAATTATCACATCATCAAACCATCACATTATCAAATAATCTCATCATCGATTTATCAATGATTCCTACCCTACAGTAATCTGTTTTCTGAGGTTCATTTGGAATTGCTTTGGGGAGACGCCGTATTGTTTCTGGAAGGCTTTTATGAAATGGGAAATGTTTTCATATCCGGCATCAAAGGCGACTTGGGTCACATTGGATTGCTGGTCTTGTTCTATGCGTTTACGCGCTTTTTCCAGGCGTTTGCCAATAAGCCATTGCTTGGGTCCTGTGTTATAAAGCCTTTTAAAGTCACGATGAAAGCCCGAAATGCTTCTACCGGTCAGGTATGCGTAGTCCTCGATCTTTAACGGTTTGTCAAAGTTGTGCTCCATGAACTTACCGATATTCATCTTATCTCTGATTCTGGTGGCAGCCAAAGTCGATTTGAACGCATCACCCATTTCGGAATTCACCACCAAGTGAAGTAACTCTGTGAGCTTGTGCTTGGTGATTGGATTATAGTGAGCATCTCCCGTCTTATATATGTCAAACATACTTTGATTGAAAAGAGTGACCTGCTTAGGTTGAGGGTAAATGAAAGGTTTGTCATCAGAAGGCCTGACTAAATCCGCTTGAATCGTATCCAGAAATTCGTTGACCAGTTCTGCTTCAAAGAAACAGACCAAGGCGCTGAAGATGTCTCCATCAGGAATGATATCAGAAATCAGATACAGGCCTCTTGGTAGAAAAACCATCTGCCCCGGACGCACCAACAGTGAATCGCCCGATTGCGTCTTAATCGACAGGGAACCGGACAAAACCATGGTCAGTGCATGAGCTGCGACATATCTTTCATTGTTGGGGTTGTCTGCCTTAGCTTCTTTATACACCACACAGTTCAGGCCGTCACGCAGTAGTTTTTTGGTGTCTTTATTATCCAGAAAAGCTTGGGGTACTACTATCATCAATTACAAAGAAGGCTACCTGCAGTGAATAAAGATACCTAAATTCTTCAAAAGTTGTGTTTTTCGGTCAAATAGAAAAGTGCTCGCTGTTCAATGCTCTACTATCTCAATATCAAACCGCTCTACTATTGGGCGTTCACCGGCTTTGAAGGTCACTTTAAAATAACCAGTATACGCTTCCAGTTCTTCTTCTCCTTCGAAAACAGGCCATTCCAGCTTGGCGTATTGGTTCCACCTGTGGTCAAGTGCTTCTTTATGAAAGTGAGAGCTCTTACTTCCAGAACCGCTCACGATATGGTTGAATCCCTCTTTCTTCCAATGCTGTAAGTTATGTTCGTGTCCTGCTGCGTAAACGAGGTTTTTCCCACCCTTTTCAAAGTAGTATTTTTCAAAAGCTTCTAGCATCCGGTTGCGATAGTTGAGGTACCTGGGCTGTGGTATGTCTTGTACAAAATACCTGTTAAGCCCGATAAGGCCGAATACTTGAAAGGGGGTATAATTGACCAAAAACCGGGGTAATCCTTTGGCCTTACCGTGACCTCCAACACTCATCAACGGATGATGACCAGCAACCAACACAGATTGATTCTTACCGGCCGCCTCTTCTAAGATGCGATGGAGGTCCGCAAAAAACTTCCTTTCCGTAGACTTCTTACTCTCTCCCTCATTCTTACCGATACGGTGGAAAAGGATATCATGAAGGAACCATTCGGAATCCAGAATCACCAATTTTAGATTATCAGTTAAGTCGAATGCATCGGGACCGGGTAATGCCGATTTAGGGTAAAAGTAATCAGGTATGCCGTTGGCCTTGTTACTAAGTTGATATTGACCCAAATTGAAGTTGACCGTATCTGCCTGCCTGAGGATTTGTTTGTATCCGCCACGCTTGCCTTTCTTCCAGTCATGGTTGCCCGGGATAAAAATAGCGTTGCCTTTAAACTGGCGAACCATCTCCATTTGCGCATGCAATTTAGGATTGTCAGCCCTGGCTGTTTCACCCTCCGGATAGACACCTTTGGGGTAAACGTTATCACCCAGAAAAACGACGGTGCTGCCGGGGTTAGCTTCCAGTTCTTTTTTAAGACTTAATAATGCCTTGCCGGGCTCGGTATGCTCACCTGCATCTCCTATCAAATAGACAGTATATGTGTCCTGTGCCTGGATCGATGCAGTAAATAATAAAAAGGAAAGAAGGATTGACACTTTTCTAAAGCGTCTGAAAAATGGTCGTTTCATGGGGTTAGCATGTGTTTCGGTACTCAATCAAATTTAACTAATCGATCAACAACTTTGATTGATAGAACAACAAACAATCTCAAAAGATATCAGGAAATGAAAGTTGATTAGCGTTAGGGAAAGAATGAGCCTGCATTGGAGAAACAAGAAGCATAGAAGCCTGCTTCTCATAGACTTGAGAAGCAGGTTTTATTTGCTCGCTTAGTGAGCCATTTCTAATTCTTGATCGTTATAACTTTCAATCAGCTTTTTCTGCACGTCTGACGGTACAGTAGCGTATTCTGCAAAACTGCTATGGAAACTCGCCCGCCCTTGCGTCAGTGACCTTAAGGATGTTGTATAGCGATCTAATTCGGCCAATGGGGTTCTGGCTTTAATGACCTGGTAAGGGCCTTTTGCATCCATTCCCATGATCATAGACCTCCTTGACTGCAAGTCGGTCATCACCTCTCCCATCAACTCTTCAGGCACCAATATTTCCATATCATTCACTGGTTCAAGCAACAATGGATCAGCTTCAACAAACGCTTGTCTAAAGGCCATCATGCCCGCGATTTTAAAGGAGATATCATTAGAATCGACAGCGTGCATCTTTCCGTCGAATACCATGACCCGAACGTCCCGCACATAAGACCCAGTCAATGGCCCTTGCTCCATTTTCTCCATCACCCCTTTCAGTATAGAAGGTAGAAAACGGGTATCAATCACACCACCAACGATACAATTATAGAAGACAAGCTTGCCACCCCAGTCAAGTTCAACCTCCTGCTTGTTGCGAATATTGAACCCAGTCGGTTCCGGCATTCCCTCGTGGTAAGGCTCGATGGTCATGTGTACTTCACCGAACTGCCCGGCACCACCGGACTGCTTCTTATGTCGATACACAGCTGTAGCCGATTTGCGTATGGTTTCCCTGTATGGAATTCTAGGTGTGATCAAATCCGTATGCAACCCGTATACGTTCTCAAGCGTCCATTTGATCACAGATAAATGTAGCTCTCCCTGGCAGGATATAATAAGCTGCTTAAGCTCTTTAGAATAATTGACCTCTGCCGTAGGATCTTCATCATGTATTTTGTGCAATGCTTCTCCGAGCTTCTCATCATCGCTTTTGGTCTGAGCCACAATGGCTGTCCTCATTCTTTCTTCAGGGAATTGGATAGGTAGAATGCTGACATCCATTTCCTTCGCGTGAAGTGTATCACTAGTTGCAGTGTATTTCAGTTTCAGCGTGGCTCCGATATCTCCTGCTTTCAGCTTATCAACAGGGTTTCTCTTCTTCCCATCCATGATAAAAAGCTGATGAATCTTTTCTACCTCATCCGCACGGTGGTTGACCAAGTCTTGACCTAGTTTCACCTCCCCGCTTACCACTTTAAAGAATGATAGTTTACCAAGGTTAGGCTCATAACTGGTCTTAAATACGAATAGTGCTGTCGGTTTTTCTGAATCAAATGGTAATTCTCCCCCTTCTTGAGTTATCTCTGGTGGCATATCAAGTGCAGCTGGTGCTACATTGTCGATGAAGCCCATCATCCTTCCACTACCCATGTTATTCTTGGCAGAAAGACAGAATACTGGAAAGACATCCTGGTTACGCATGCCTATTTTGATGCCTTGTCTCATCTCGTCCTCATCCAGCGTACCCTTCTCAAAATAGAGTTCCATCAGGCTTTCATCATTTTCAGCTGCTTTTTCTACTAGCTCGTTGTGTAGTTCGTCTGCTCTTTCCTTCTCGCTATCCGGTATGGGTAGCTTCTCCGGTTTTCCTCCTTCAGCCGGGAACTTGTACATGACCATTTTGAGCAGGTCAATAATACTATCGAAGCCCTCTTTTTGATTTACCGGATATTGCATGACTGTTACTGCACTACCGAATCGATCCTTGATGGTCGCCAGGCTATTTTCGTAATCTGCCTTGGGATGATCCAGCTGGTTGATCGCGAATAGCATGGGTTTGTGAAAGGGCTCTATATTGTTCCAAAGAATCTCCGTACCCACCTCTACGCCATGTTGCGCGTTGATCATCATTACGCTCGTATCGGCCACACGTTGGGCTGCAATTGTCTCCCCTACAAAGTCGTCTTGCCCCGGTGTGTCGATGATGTTGATCTTATAATTTCTCCATTCGGTGTGCAGCGCCGTCGCATACACCGAGCTACCTCTTTCATGTTCTATTTCATGATAATCAGAAACAGTGTTTTTCGATTCTACCGTACCTCGACGGTTAATCAAACCGGCCTCGAACAGCATGGTTTCGGAGAGCGTGGTTTTACCAGAACCAGCGCTCCCCAACAAGACGATATTCTTAATGTGTTTTTCATCAAAAACTTTCATAGGGGTGTGCGTTTAAGGTTAAAAGAAAGAAGAAAAGAGCGGTGCTGCAGGATTACAGCGGACAATTAATTTACGCTAAAAAGGGCGGAATAACAACCTAATAAAGGTGACATACATCACCCAATGAAAGTGAAATTTAGCATACTAGAAAGGGGGTACAAATGATCGAGAAAAGGCTAAAATAACCTTTTAAGCAATATTTAAGAAAGCGGTAGGTAGGTCTAGGCCTTTGTTATATGTGAAGTATCTTCTTAATTTCTTCTATCACCTTTTGCGGACCTTCCGCGCGCAGTACATTCTCTCCACCAAGGGTATTGAAAAAATCCATAGTTGTTTTGCTTTGGCCTACGAAGATAACGGTCTTACCAGCTTTGATGGCCAAAGCTGCTTCTGAGGCAGTACCGGCACCCATGCCACAAACTACGACTATATCACTGGTAAGCACATTGATGTTGTTACGGGCCGAACCCATGCCCGTAATCACAGGAACGTCAATGAATTTCGAGATGGTGAATTTGTTTCTATCGGGCAGGATACCCATGGTAAGCCCTCCTTTGAACTTAGCACCTTTACTGGCAGCTTCCATGACGCCGGAATTACGCCCACCTGTTAAGAGAATCCATCCATTGGAAGCGATCAAGGAACCTAATTCAAAGGCTATCCTTAAAATGCCTTCATCGACTTCGGAGCCAGGCCCCATTACTCCAACTATAGTCTTTTTGCTGCTCATGTGTGTTTCGGTTATTCAAAGGCCTTTTATTGGCTTCGGCCAAATGTGATTTCAATTTAATGACTTAAATACAAAAAACTGCTTTCCGACTATTAATTTGTCTTTATGTTGTCCCTTCAAATTTTAAGCATAAAAAAAGGGGCTAAAA
>JBCBSS010000176.1:0-15049 GCA_039819065.1 Bacteroidota bacterium | reverse complement strand
ATGCCTTATAATGAAAAACTATTGGCACGTGGTTCAAAGCTTTACACAATGAACCTAAAGTTAATCACTCAATTGATTCATAAAGACTTATCAAAAAGCGCTGAAAGTATTGAAGCTTCACAAATGCCGATATTCATGCAAGACCATATCAAGAATAATAAGTACCCCAAAACAATAGAACAGTTTTTGATTGCGGACAATATTGATTTCCATTTACGTCGTTCAGGTCTAACTCCTGAAATAGACAGCTTGTACGCCGAATTCAGAGAAAATAGCAACCCACAAATTCTGCAATCTATAGCACCTCTACATGAAAAATGGTCTACCCTGAGGGCTGGCCAACCCGCCCCATTTATCTATGGCATCACGACCAATGGCAAAGCATTTAGCACCAAAGATTTGAGGGGGAAAATAGTTTACGTAGACCTTTGGGCTACTTGGTGCGTTCCTTGTATTCAAGAATTTCCATATTTGTCAGAGATAGAAGAAGCGTTTCAAAACAATGATGAAATTGAGTTTTTGGCTGTTTCAATAGACAAGGATGAAGACAAGTGGAGAGCGTTTCTGACTAACCGACCAGTCCCTGGATTTCAGGTACTTTCTCAAGATCATGAGCAACAAAGCCCTATAGGAGAGGCATATCAGGTCTACGGGATACCAAGATACTTACTAATAGATCGGCAAGGAAAGATAATTGATGCTATGGCCCCCCGACCTTCCTCCGGAAAGCTCAGAGATGCAATTACAAAACTGTTATGACTAGGTAGCCACTGTGCCTTTGCTTGTGAAAACTTGTTGGAGTCAGCCCCAGCGAGGGCAAAAAAGTGACCCAGCTTTAGGTATTAAATTGACCCCACCTTTCATTTGCCGGTATTTTATAAACTAGAAGGATTCCAAAATGACCAAATAATGAATCCAGTTGGTAAAAAAATCTACGAATCAAACCTTTCAATCCCAGGCTTATCAGATTGATCCAAAAAGTCCAAACATCTTCAATAATTTCACATGATGTCCAAATTAGGATGAGTTTCTTACAAACTGTACTATTCTCAGACCTTCGTGATCACTTGGTTGGAAATGGCCCAAACTAACTTCTGCAAACGATGTAGTCCGGTACACTACAGGATAGTTAAAGCTTACCTGCCTACTAGATTGAAAACGAATCGATGATAAACTTACATCGATAATACAACTAATTGACCCTAAATTTTATGAAGAGAATTCTACAGTTCGTGTTCTCTCTTTTCGTACTATTGAGCTGTTCTATAGACCTCTATGCACAACGGTCTATATCGGGCACAGTACGAGACGAGACAAATTCGCCACTACCCGGGGCGAATATTTTGGTGAAGGGTACAACCATCGGAACCATTAGTGATTACGATGGTAATTTCATTCTTACAGTTCCAGACTCTTCTACCACATTAGTCATCTCCTTTGTTGGTTACTTGACTGAGGAAGTGAATATCAGGCAGCAAGTTAAATTTGATGTTGTCTTGACTCCGGATGTATCTACACTCGGAGAAATCGTGGTGATCGGTTACGGTGAACGTAAGAAATCCGACTTGATCGGGGCGGTATCACAGATTGACAGCAAATCCATCAGTGAGTTACCCCTTACCAGTGCAGATCAAGTCCTGGCCGGACAGGCTGCTGGAGTGCAGGTAAGGCAAACCGGTCGACCTGGAGGTGGCCCGGAAGTTTTGATCAGAGGTATCGCTTCCATTGGCGCCAACAACGCTCCTTTATACGTAATTGATGGCTACCCTGTGGGTAATCAAAACGATCAGGGCGACAATTTCAACCTCAACTGGTTATCCCCGGAGGATATTGAGTCTATCAGTATTTTGAAGGATGCTTCAGCGAAGGCCATTTATGGATCTCGTGCTTCCTCTGGCGTAGTCATCATCACCACTAAAAAGGGGAAGCTAGGCAAGCCTAAAATCACTTTCTCGACCTATGCAGGTATTCAGGAAATACCTGATTATGAAAAACCCGATGTGCTCAACGGACAACAACTCGCTCAGTTCTTGAGAGAGATGGTTGAAGATGATATCACTGTTTTACAAGGACGTGAGCCAACAGAAGAAGACATACCTGATGAATTAAGGAATCCAGAGCAATATGGCGAAGGCACTGACTGGTTCGACGTAGTGACACGCACCGGTGTCATCCAAAATTATCACCTCGGTATTAGCGGTGGTAATGAAAAAGTGAAGTACAACATATCTGGTGGCTACTTTAATCAGGAAGGCGTTTTGCTCAATACTAATTTTGAACGATATAGCGTACGCGCCAAGATTGATGCCACCATCAATAAACGTTTAAGGTATGGGGTAAGCCTGGCTCCATCTTGGGTAATAAATAATGCAGGAGATACGGATCCCAATGCCAATAGCGGTTTTGGTGTATTTGGATCAGTCTTGTCCGCGGCATGGGTGGACCCTACGGCGAGGCCTAGAAGAGGAGATGGTTCCTTGACTACTACCACCCTAGGAGCACTCCTACCTTTCTACACCGCTAATCCTGCCGCCAGGCAAGAGTTAAGGACGGATCGAAGAAGAACAGCTAATGTACTTTTCAACAACTACATTGAGCTTGATATACTCAATAACTTAACGGCCAAAACTTCTTTCGCTTTTAGTCTCAATGACAGAAAGCGCAATGTTTTCACTCCTTCCATCCTACCTGGTGGAAGTTTGACTCCTAATCCGGAAGGATCAGGTGTAGCCACTGCAGAGGTGAGAGAGGAAACCAGCAGGAACTGGGTGAGTGAAACCACACTTAACTATGAAAATACCTTCTCAAAGGATCACTACATTAATGCATTGGTTGGTTTCACGTTAGAAGACAGGCGTTTCGAAAACACTTCCATCAATGCCAGAAACATCATTGAAGAAGACTTCATTCTGCCTAATAATGGTAATGTAGCCCAGGACAACGTCAACAACTTCACTGGAGGAAGTGGCAATACAAGCAATACGCTGGTATCATTGCTTGCCAGAGTTGATTACAGCTACGCCAACCGATACTTCGTCACGGCTACCATCAGACGTGACGGCTCATCCAGGTTTGGTTCAGAGCAGCGCTTCGGTAACTTCCCATCACTGGGTGTCGCATGGCGTATTTCTGACGAGAACTTCTGGTCAGGTCTACCTTTCGCAGACGTCATCAGCGATTTGAAAATCGAAGGTGCATATGGTATCAGTGGAAATAACGCCATTGGTAATTTCGACGCATTAGGGTCAGTAAATACTGTTGATTACGTTTTTGGTGGTCAGCAGGCACCTGGTAGTGTGGTAAATCAAGTGCCCAATGCGCTACTCACATGGGAAGAAACAGAGCAGTGGGATTTCGGAATCGACATTGGGTTACTGACCAATAAACTCAATCTCTCTGTAGATTTATACAATACCCTATCGAGGGACTTCCTTACCAGGGCTCCGGTTCCTAGAAGTACAGGTTTCGCTGATATCATCAGCAATGCTGGAAGTATCAGAAATAGAGGAATAGAAATAGAATTATCCACCAATGGTTTGGTTGAGGTGAACAAATTGAAGTATGACTTCAACCTCAATTTCACCCGCAATGTCAACGAAGTTGAAGACCTCATCAACGAGGAAATCGGCAGAGGGCCTGCTGGAAACGGAACCACTTTCGGCATTACCAGGGAAGGAGACCCGGTTGGGCTTTATAGAGGAATACAAATATTAGGACTATATACGCAGGAGCAGATTGACGATCCTGAAGTGCCTAAGTATCCTGGCGCTCACGTTGGATCAATTCGCTACCTGGATGGTGACGGAGATGGCGTATTAGAGCAATTAGAAGATTATGTTATCGTAGGTAATCCACATCCTGATTTCGCCTTCGGTATCAGACATAACTTCAGTTATGGCAATTTCGACCTGAGTATACTGATGAATGGTGTGATCGGTCAGCAAATATTTGACCTTAGCAAGCAGAATCTACAGAATTTCGACGGCGTATTCAATGTGCGTACTGAAGCACTGGAAAGATATCGTCCTGGTGATGACCCAACCCAAAAATCAGTACCGACCACCGTTGGCAATACGTCTGCTTGGCGTATACCAAGCTCTAACTCAGTCCACGATGCCGACTATCTACTGGTTAGAAACATCACTTTCGGCTACAACTTCAGCGGAGACATATTCTCGAACAAAGTATTTGAAAGAGCGAGAGTATATGTAAGCATCCAGAATGCGCTGCTATTCACTGAATTCGAACTCGGCCACCCGGAAGTGCAACGTACAGGGGACAATTCGCTGGTGCGTAATGTATTCCAGGGCAGCTACCCTCAGCCAAGAGTGTACACTTTAGGTATTAACGTCACTTTATAATCTGTAGAAAAATGAAAAGAGTATATATAATCATATTTGCAGGATTAATGATGTTAGGCTGTGACGACTTCTTGGAAGTAACGCCAGAAACAAGTTTTGTACCTGCCACTTTCTTTGACACTGAAAATGAAATTGAGCGTGGTATAGCCGGTATCTACAGGCTTAACCGTTCTATGAATGCCAGCCGCCAATGGCGGTTTGGAGAAAATCGATCCGATAATTCCAGCTTCCAGTTCAACCCACAAGATCGTGGAGGACAATTACAAGAGGCACTGGATGAGTTCTTGATGACTGCCGATAACCCGAATATCAGCAATTATTGGAATGACCTCTATAACGGTGTAGGAAGGGCAAATTATGTATTGGAAAATATCGATGCCGTAAGATTCAGCAGTAATACAGTTAAGGAGCAAAGACGCGGAGAAGCGCTTTTCCTAAGATCGTGGTTCTATTTCAACCTGGTTAGAAACTGGGGTGGTGTACCTTATGTTACCAGCACCTTCGAAACACTGGACGAATCTCTTGGAGATGAGTTCACGCAAAGAGTCAACATAGATGTTGTATACGACAGCATTCTGAATGACGCCCAGCAAGCCATTGATGCATTACCCGTATCCTGGGATGAAGACAATGTTGGAAGGGCAACCAGAGGTGCTGCGCTCATGCTGAAAGCCAAGATGCACATGGCTCGCCGGGAATATCCGGAGGCTATTCCGCTCTTGGAAGAGATGACTACACTAGGGTATGAATTGTTGGATAGTTACGAATCAGTTTTCAACCCTGATAATAAGAATCACGCAGAATCAGTATTTGAGCTTCAATATTCGTTTGCTCTTGGACAATCTTCTAACTTCTTATCAAACTTCGTTCCTTTCAATAGTGGCGGGGATTTGCTAGACTTTGGTGCACAAGCCAGTAGCCGTGCCGGTCAAAATCAACCGACCACTGATCTAATCGAAACCTATGAAGAAGGAGATATCAGAAGGGACGTGACCATCGCATATTATTCCCTTACTGAAACGGATAGCATTCCTTTCCTCAATAAATACAATTACCCATTCCTGGATGTGAATGCACAAGATGTTAACTGGCAAATGTTCAGGTATGCGGACGCTTTACTGATGTTAGCAGAATGTCTCAATGAGGTTAATGGTTTCGATCAGAACGCTATTGGTATTGTGAATGTCATTCGACTGAGAGCAGGTTTACCTCCATTGTCTGATGCCGGAGCTAACCCCGAGTTAGTGATCGCGACAGCCGAAGATTTAAGTGCGGCTATAGCCAAAGAACGTCGACTAGAACTAGCCTTCGAGAACCATCGCTGGTTCGATCTGGTAAGACGCGGAGAAGCGGTAGATGTGATGACTGCACATGGTTTACGAGAGATCTCGGAGAAAACCACAGTACTATCAGGTGCCTACACCAATATCAGAACTGACCTGGGCATCCCATCGAATCAGGTACTGCAATTTGGCTTAGACCAGAATATAGGATGGTAAGGCCTATTACTACCTTATTGAATGACTTTAAATCTCGAATCATGATAAGAAATTTATTGATAATATTCTTGGCGGTAATAGCTACCACGCAAGTGGGGAAAGCACAGATTATCGCCTCTGAAGACTTTGACTATAATAACGGCTCAAACCTGGGAGGAGCCTCAGGAGGCACTGGTTGGGGTGCTAACTGGGAGCTTCTGCTAGGTCCTGAGCAAAATGTCACAGAAGACACTATTAGAAACTTTCGTACTGGAAAGGCCAGCGGATCATTGCTGAATTTTCAGGTAGCCGGAGCGGGAGAAAACTTTCGCTATCAACGCGCACTTTCTTCGGCCATCACTGATAATGGTCAAACCATATGGATAGCCTACACCCTGGAAATGTCAGAATCAGGCGGCAACGTCACTAACCTGGTGCTGGTCAATACGGCAGAAACCGGATCGACCGCAAATAATGATGGTCTTAAAATAGTGATTGGTCGTCTTTTTAATGGTAACCTGGGCATAGGATCTCCATTTGGCAACAACCAAGTGCAGGGCGTTTCAGCGGAGCAAGCCAACTGGTTAGTAGCCAAAATCACTTTCACCGGAGATGGTAGCAATGATACCTTCAGGTTGTTCGTTAATCCTGACCCTGCTGTTGAACCCCAAGACGAAGATGCTGATGCCACTTTCGTAGGTGGTATTCTCAATGATGGTTTTGACGGTATTTTGATACGTTCTGAAACAGATCCTCCCACAGCGGGGACATTAGACGACATCTATATTGGTAATAGCTACAACGACATTCTTCCTACTACCGCCGTTGATATCAACAAGTACTTGCCTGTAAGAGAACAATTTGAATACACCGCTGATGCTGGAATATCAGGTAATGGCGACGCTACTGAAGGTTGGGGCGGCCCTTGGGAATTGACCAAGGCACCCGAGCAGAACGTAGCGAATGAGCAAATCACTAACAACAACATCCTGCGTGTCACCAATGGCAATACTTTGGTGATGGACGGTGCAGTCGGTGAAACAAGGCTATCAAGACCACTAGGTCAAACCTATGAAGATAACGGCCTCACTTACTGGTTAAGTTTCATGGCTGATTTCGAAAATGCAGATGGCAATGACATCATGCATGTCATGCTGATCAATAATGACAGTGAAACTATGGGTGCCAGTGGTCCAGGCGGACAGTTCCTGGCCGTAGGTAAATGGGACACGCCATTCGAGTTTGGTTTAGGTAAGTTCTCCGGAGGATTTAACAAATCCCCTGATAATGTAGTGACCGGAATGGATGGTGCGCACTGGTTTGTAGTAAAAGTAGAAACCAATGGTACTTCTGACCCTGATTCCGTTAAGCTCTGGCTCAACCCCGACCCTGCAGCCGGGCCTCAAGAAGGTGAAGAAGCCGTTAAATACGCTGTTTCTACACTGAATGACGGGTGGCAAGGCATCGGTATCAAGAATGGCAACGGAAATAACCGTTCTAGAATAGACGACATCTACCTCGCTTTGGATTTCGTAGATGTGGTACCCGATGATCTGGCAGAATTTACACTCCCTACTCCTGCATTCGAGAAATTCGATTATACGGCCGGAGCAGGCGTGAGCACCAATGGTGGTGCCGAAAACGGTTGGTCTGGACCATGGGAGTTGTTAAGTGGGCCTGACCAGAATGTAGTGGCGGAGTCTGTCACCAACAGCAATATTCTAAAGATCACCGAAGGCAATTCATTGCTTATGGATGCCAATGTAGGAGAAACTAGAATACGCAGGCCATTGGAAAGCACTTACGAGGACAACGGCCTCACCTATTGGATGAGTTTCTTTGCTGATTTCAGAAACGCCGACGGCAATGGTGTCATGAACGTCATGCTTACCAACGACGATTTTGGTGCTGGTGGTCCAAATGGACAGCTATTAGCCGTGGGTAAATGGAATACACCTTTCGAATTTGGTTTAGGTAAGTTCGATGGAGGTTTTGACAAGTCACCAGATAATGTAGTGACCGGCGTAGATGGCTCTCATTGGTTCGTAGTTAGAATTGAAACCAATGGCACCGATGCTGTTGACACTGTACGTTTGTACCTCAATCCTGATCCTGATGTAGTACCACAAGTGGGCGACGAAGATGTGAAGTATGTAGCTACCCGACTCAATGGTGGTTGGAATAGTATAGGTATCAAGAACGGTACTGACATGCTTCTATCACGTATTGACGATATATATCTGGGCAACAGCTTCAACGAAGTAGTGCCAGGCGACCTAATAGATGTAGCTATACCTGATCCAGCTTTTGAGAAATTTGACTACACGGCTGGCAATGGTTTAGAAGGCAATGGTGGTATGGAAAATGGCTGGGCCGGCCCATGGGAGCTTTTAGCGGGACCTTCCCAAATCGTCTCTGATCAACCAGTGACCAATATTGAAATTCTACGGGAAACAAGTGGAAACTCGCTGGCCATGGACGCCAATGTCGGCGAAAGCAGATTGAACCGGCCTTTGACAAGTACTTATGAAGACAATGGACTCACCTATTGGATGGGCTTCTTTGCCAACTTCACCAATGCTGATGGAAACGGCGTGATGAATGTCATGTTAACCAACGAAACCTTTGGTGCCGGAGGCCCTAACGGTCAGCTACTGGCAGTCGGTAAATGGGATACACCATTTGAGTTCGGCTTAGGTAAGTTTGACGGCGGGTTTAATAAATCACCCGAAAATGTAGTCACCGGAGAGGATGGTACACACTGGTTTGTGGTAAGAATTGAGACCAACGGAACCGATGCGGCTGATACCATTCGCTTATATCTTAACCCTGATCCGGGTTCAGAACCACAGGTAGGAGAAGAAGATGTCACATACGTAGCTACCCGGCTTAACAACGGCTGGAATGGCATTGGCATCAAGAATGGCACCGACATGTTGCTTGCCAACATCGATGATATATACCTTGGAACAAGTTTCAGCGAGATAGTACCGGGTGACTTAACCAATATCAGTTCGCTATTCGAGGCTGGTGCTACTTACGAGCCATTCTCTTATACAGAAAGTACAGATTTGGCAGGCAATGGAGACAGAAGTGAAGGTTTTGGAGGCCCATGGGTCAATAGCAGCGGAGATGCCGTCTCCTTGGATGCCGGTAGTATCGAAACAGACTTTGCCATCTTCGAAGGCAACAAGGCGAATGTCAACTATACAGACCAACCCGTCAATTACGACCGTCCCCTATCAGGTCCATTCATGGATGATGGCAGTACCATTTGGATGAGTTTCCTCATTGACTTTGAGGACGTTCAAAAGATCAGTACCGAGGGACAATTGGTATTAATGAATGGCATGGAAGAGGTCATAGGCTTCGGTCGTACTTCAGGTTTCAATAGAATAGGTTTTACCTGGTCACCTGACGTATTCCAATTCATATCCAACACTTCCTCGGATGATGAACACTGGGTAGTGGTTAGAATTGACATGTCAGGAGATGCCAATGCCGAAACCATTTACATGTGGATCGACCCAGATCCTACCGTACAACCATCTGCCACCCGCGCAGACTTAGTGATGGATGAAAACTCCACGCAAAGGCTGGCTATCAATGATGGGTTCGATGGTATTAGAATCAAAACCAGCGGTGGTACGCCATTCCAAATGTTTGTGGATGAAATCAGGTTAGGTTTCTCCTTTGGAGACGTATCCAAACTAGAAGAAGAAATTCCAGCTGATTTAGTTGCCAGGGAGCAATTCCGCTACGATCCCGGGGACAACTTGGAAAACCTCGGTGGTACTAGTTCACAGTGGGGCGGTTCATGGCAAATAGCTCCAGGTGGTGGTGGTGAAGCCAGAATTGATGCAGGTAGTCTTTCTGCCACTGGTTTATCGCTGAATACTGTTGGAGAAAAAGCAAGATTGATTGCGGAAGGTGCGGGTAATGCAAGGTTCCTCAGACCCCTCGCCTCCCCTATTGCCGATGATGGCAATGGTTATTGGTTAAGCTTTTTGGGTAGAGTTGATTTTGCCGGAGGTGTTGTAGGTCAGACAGGTTTCGCTCAAGACGGTACTGATCTTGTCATCGTTGGTAAGAAGTTCAACGACGCCACTATATCCATTTTGGATAGAGCAAATGGCGGTGGCGGTACTGCGCTCACGGATGTAGCCGTTGCTGACAACAACTGGCATGTGATTTTCGTCCAGTTCTCAGGCGACGAGGCAGCAGATTCTGTTTACTTGTGGCTCAACCCTGACCCTGAAACTGAGCCTGATCTAGCCAGCGCTGATGCCAGAATGGGAACTACCTCACTCAATGGAGGTTTCAACCAGATCTTCATGAGAACAGAGGGTGGTATAGCAGAATACTTTGTGGATGAGATTTATTTTGGTTCTTCTTTCGAAGCCATTGCACCACTGGGTGAAGGCGGAGATCCAGTCACTAGCCTGGAAGATCGGATCAATAACCAGTTCTCTGTTTACAATTACCCCAATCCATTCACCAACGCTACTACGATCCAATACACGCTCAAAAAGCCAGGAGATGTAGAGTTAACTATTATGAGCTTGAGTGGTAAAAGGGTGTTGACTTTGTTGGAGAAGGATAATCTCCCAGGAGATCATACGATAAGCTGGGATGGCCGTGACGGTGCGGGTAATCGCTTACCGACTGGTATATATTTCTACCGACTGGTACAAGGTGATGCTGCCGTAACCAAAAGAATGATCTTACTTAATGAATAGTATACTTAACAGTTAAGCAAAGACTTTTGTCGTTATTCCTGTACGTTCGGGATGCTGCTTCAAAAAAAATTATTACAGGCTTCACGATAGCGAAATCTCGTACTAATGGCAGGAATAACGCTTAACTAACTTTGATAGAATTATATTAAATCCGTTGATATAATTATCTGCTTTTCACAAACTAAAGTTGAGGCCAGCCTAGCTGGCCTTTCCTTTATTATGACAACAAAGACTAACGATAGGTCGAATACCAATAAGAATACCGAAATGCACTGGCTACGCATTTTCAGCCATCGTTTGTGTCACTATAAACGATCATTGCTGCTTTCATCGTTGTTTTTCTCAAAGTTGGAGCGCGTTTGCAACGCGTTTCTGTGGCTAAGACAGAGACCTAGCTGGTCATCATTTCTGCCGTCCTTGTTGTTCTTCAGCCATCGTTTGTGGCATCACAAACAAATCTATCTGCCATCATTTTTATACCCACAAACGACAAATGCGCCACTTAGATTACATCTCACATTGGCCACACTCCTGTTCTGCGTACTCAGTCTGCCTGGCTTCGGACAGGAAGTTGATTACACCACATTAAAAGACATTCAATACTATTCTGAAACAGAAAACGAGTATATCAAAGAGAGGTGTGTGCTCGACTTGTATTACCCAACCAATCTGCAAAAATACCCTACCATCGTGTGGTTCCATGGCGGAGGGCTAACAGGCGGAAACAAAGAAACCCCAAATGCACTGAAGGCACATGGTTTTGCGGTGATAACAGCAAACTACCGACTCAGTCCTAAAATACGCGCTGCTGAATGTATTAAGGATGCTGCGGCTGTAGTGGCTTGGGTATTTGAGCACATAGAGCAATATGGTGGTAGTAAAAATAAGATCATCGTATCAGGACATTCGGCCGGTGGTTACCTGGCCAGTATGGTCGGGCTTGACAAAAGCTATCTAGCTGAATATGATATCGATGCAGATATGATAGCGGCACTTGTTCCTTTCAGCGGGCACGCTATCACTCATTTTACCATAAGGGCTGAAAACAATATTCCAGGAACACAGGCCGTCGTCGATGCTTATGCGCCACTATATCACGTGAGAAAGGATGCACCTCCATACATTATTATTACCGGAGATAGGGAAATGGAGTTACTCGGAAGGTATGAGGAAAATGCTTATATGGCCAGAATGATGCAGCTGGCCGGACACAAGCAAACTATACTGCATGAGTTAGAAGGTTATGGGCACCAAATGACAGCACCAGCATTTCCATTGCTCTTAAAATACTCAAAAACATATACAAAAGATTGATTTAAACCTTGCACAGCATATTTATGAAAAACGTAGATTTTAAATGGATCATCATATTAACGTTGGTCATTTCATTGGCGGGATGCTCAAAACAAGAAGAAAACATTGGTCCTTCCCGACCTAATGTAATCTTTATACTGACTGATGACATGGGCTGGTATGACCTGAGCAGTTATGGTAGCGATTTCATTGAAACGCCCAACCTCGATGCATTGGCTCAGTCAGGTGTCCGATTTACCAACGCCTATGCACCTGCTTCGTTATGCAGCCCATCTCGTGCCAGCATTCTCACCGGAAAACATCCGGTAGAAGTGAATATTACAGAACACATTCATGGCCCATTCCGACCCAGACCAGACATTCCACTCATCACCCCCAACATCGATCAGTCATTGCGCTCAGAATTCTACACGGTGGGTGAAATGATGAAAAGAGAAGGATACAATACGGCCTATTTTGGCAAGTGGCACCTTGGTGGTGGCAATGCAAAACCCGAGTCTCAGGGCTTTGACTTTACCTATGCTGCTAACTACCATGGTCTTCCTAATTCTTTCTATTATCCATTCTTCAATCAAGCCATGGAAGACATTAAGGCTGATTCAAAAGAAGGTGATTATCTAACCGATAAGCTTACCGACAAGGCCATAGAATATATCAGCAAGCAGGATTCGTTCTTCGTTATGCTTTCTTACTACTCACCTCATGTGCCTATAGAAGGGCCTGAAGATTTGGTTGAAAAATACGTAACCAAAAGAGGTGGCGATACAGGGCTGCCCAACCCGCACTACGCCGCTATGGTTGAGGCGATTGACAAAAACGTAGGCCGACTGATACAAACGTTGAAGGACAATGATCAACTGGATAATACTTTGATCGTCTTCACTTCCGATAACGGCGGCCTGTCCGTGGAAGAAGTACCAGCCTTCGCCAAACACACCCCTCCTACTGACAACGGACCGCTCGAGCATGGAAAGGGCTACCTCTATGAGGGAGGTATACGTGTGCCGATGATCATCCATTGGCCAGAACGCTTTCCTTCTAAAGTAGTGGACAATCCGGTAGTAAGTATTGACTTTTATGCCACAGTGAGCGATGTACTGGGCAAAGTCGACCGTACTTCGCACGGGAGAAGCATGCTCGACGCAGTCAACGGAACCGCTGAAGAACGTGCCATTTTCTGGCATGTCCCTCATTATTCTCCACAAAGAGGAAAACCAGCCTCAGCCATCAGAAAGGGCAAGTACAAACTCATCTATTTCTATGAAGACCAGCGCATTGAGCTATACGATCTGGAGAGTGATATGTCTGAAACGAATGATCTTTCAGAAAAAGAATCGGCACTAGCCCAACAGCTTTTGACTGAATTGAATGAATGGAAAGCCAAGTATAACGCACAAGAGCCAATTGCCAACCCTGAATATGTAGGAGGATAAATAAATGAGAATACTACTCATCACGATAGGGCTCTGTATGGCTGCCTCTATATGTCTAGCGCAAACACAGGTAAATATTAGCAATGCCCAACCTCGCCTGGATGACAAAGGTCAAATAGTTGATGCTCATGACGGTAGGATCATGCGTTTTGGCAATAAATTCTACTGGTACGGTACTCAATATGGCAATACTAATGGATTTACCACCGCCAATAAATACGTCTGCTATAGCTCGGATGACATGGTTGCCTGGCATGAAGAAGGTTCATTACTGGCAGATGCGCCAGAAGGTGTCTATTACAGGCCACATGTCATATACAATGCTAAGCGTAAGCGATACGTACTCTGGTTCAATTGGTATCCGAAGCTATGGAATGGTCAATTCGGTGTGGCTACCAGCAAAACACCGCAAGGCCCGTTCAAGATCGTTAATCCAGATGTTCAGATGGCCAACCAAAGCCTTGGATTAGGAGATTTTGGCTTGTTCATTGACGATGACCAAACCGCTTATATCAGCTACAATACCATACAAGATCATCAGGTCTCTATCGAAAAGCTGAATGACGCTTATACCGGGTCGACACTCGAAAACGGGGGTGTAATCTCCAAACATATGGAAGCAGGCGCTATGTTCAAGCGAGAAGGAAAATACTACTTGCTCACCGACTACACTTGCTGCTTTTGTAACTACGGATCCGGTGCTCGCGTCTACATCTCTGACAATCCTATTAAAGGGTATCAGTTGAGGGGTAATATTAACCGGTATGCGGGCAAAAGGTCGTACGCCCTAGTCGATGGCATCAAAAAGGGAAATCATTTTGAAACAATTGCCAAGGTAAAGGAGCAATGGCAAGGCATAGAACTGCAATACAACCAGGCACAAAATATCACCGGTTTACAGGTTGATCTCTTCACGGGTAACCGGCCAGAAAACTGTGGTGATGTAGCAAACCCCAGGGTCCACCCGCCCTTCGAAACGCCAACATTCAAAATGCAGGCATGGGTGGATTATGAATGGAAAGAAGTAGCTGTTAATGATACGAAAGCCGAAATGCGGGCCTTAAATCAGACATTGACACTTTCCATACCTTCCACGGAAACAAATAGAATAAGGCTCGTTCCGACAGCCTTTCCATTCGACAAAATGCACGTCGCCGAAGTCTCTGCTCATACCGAGGGGTCCAAAGCAACGGCTTTAGCTTACCTCATCGGCCCCAATATGCACCAAATGCCAATCATTCCGGCACAGCAGACTTTCATCATGCCTTTGGAAACGGCAGCCGGCACCGAGTTCATTTGGATGGGTGACCTTTGGGGATCGGCCTCAGATAATGTCAAAGGCCATGATTACCAGTACTGGGGAGCACCACTTCAGTTCAACGCAGATGGCATCATAGCTCCTTTGGAATGGGTCGATGAATGGAGTTTGGAATTGAAGGATCAATAAGTATTGAGATCGCTGGCTGTACAGCGAACATTCCTGTTCGCTAACAAACGAACAGGAATGTTCATTTTACTCTCAGCACTTATCTGCAAGCCGGGTGTTTCCACCCGGCGATTTAGATTAATCATAGATGCCGACCTTTAAAACCCTCTTCAAGACATCACTTAACGCGGTCATAACGTTGTTTAAATAGCGAAGAACATTAGATGGAAACATCTGGCTAAATGAGCCGTTTCTTCGGTAAAAGAACACCTACCTAGAAAAGAACTTCGCAATTTAT
>JBCBSS010000175.1:0-15361 GCA_039819065.1 Bacteroidota bacterium | reverse complement strand
GATAAGAAAAAGGAAACGATCAAAGTAACTTATGATCTGGCAGATAAAGAGCGCGATGATATTAAGATAAGTTTAAAGACATCATTTAATCGTGGGTATGAGTTTGATGATCGCTCTGAGGCAGCGACTGGAGATGTAGGGTATCCAATTAAACCTGGTAAAAAGAAGAGCATCACTTGGAGCTATAAAGGTGTAAAATACATACCTCACGGGTTTGGAGTGGAAGCTGATGATAGTAAGGGAATCGATTTGGCTGATTTCGAAATCATGTTAGTCGCTGACGATCAGCAGAAAGTAGATATTCAAGATATCGTGGATAAAGTAAGCGCCACTAAATTAAAAGAGTACATGGAGCAGTTGGTTGGTGAAAGAAGTTATAAAACCGCTCGGGGAATAAAGAATATCGACAAGGCCAGGGAATTGCTTAAAAATCACTTTAAGGGAAATGGCTTGAAAGCGTTTAGGCATCCAGTGGAGCATGGTGATTACATGGGCTATAATTATAGCGGAGTTTATGAAGGAACTTTGGATGGAGACCTTACCGTCATCGTTTCAGGCCATTATGATACTGTCAAAGATACTCCCGGGGCTGACGATAACGCTTCTGGAGTAGCTGGACTACTTGAGATAGCCAGGGTTATCTCTAAATATGGGTTCAATTATTCGATGGATTTTGTCGCATTCGATTTAGAAGAAGAAAATCTATTGGGCAGTAATCTCTATGTGAAAAGTTTGTGGGGCAATAAAAACATGTGGGTAAAAGGTATCATTAATATGGACATGATAGGTTATTATTCCGATCAACCGAATTCCCAAACTATACCTGAAGGTTTTGAAAGCTTGTTTCCTGACGTGGTATCCCAGATATCAGAAAGCGGGTATAAGGCCAACTTTATAGTCGAAACAACAAATGACTTTTCAAAACCGCTTAGCGATTTGTTTAATGCCAGTGCTAAGAAATATGTGCCTGGATTGAAAACGATAACCCTAACTGCCCCTGACTTTGGTTCTGATATGGAATCACTCAGACAAAGTGATCATGTTAGTTTTTGGGATCGTGGTTATCAAGCCATATCCCTTGGAGATGGAGGCTCAACAAGAAGCCCCCACTACCATACGCAAGGAGATACAATAGACAAGATAGACTTTGATAAAATGGCTGACGTCGTTAAAGCTGCGCTTGCCACAATTGTAACAATAGCCGAGCCTAATAATAGTCATCATGTTTTTGCGCGGATATCCAATTTGTGATCAGCGCCAATTGACAAGAAACTAACCAATGCCCTATAGAGATAGAAGTATCTCTGTAGGCTTAGGTTTTGCTTCCAGTGAAATGCAAAACTCATGGATGTAAAGCCTAAAAGGGAGTACCGAAACAAACTCGATATGCTGGAATAAATTACCCAATGTACTGTATTGGGATGGGTAAATATTGCCATCATATTGATCAAGACATAAACCTTTAAACTTTCTAAGTTAAACTAACAACTGTTTTTAAATATGAGTAAGCTATTAGATTACATTATTCTCGGTGCAGGACCATCAGGCCTTCAACTAGGTTACTATATGGAAGAAAACAATTATAACTATGTCATTTTGGAAAGAGACTCAGATCCGGGAGCTTTCTTCAAGAAGTTTCCGGTACACAGAACGCTTATTTCTATAAATAAGGTGTATACTGGCGATAATGAGCCTGAAACGGATATGAGGTGGGATTGGAATTCCCTAATCAGTGATAATAGTGATCTCAAGTTCAAGAAGTACACTAAAGAATACTTTCCCAATGCCGACATTTATGTGGATTACCTGAAAGACTTTGCCGAAGAAAATAAGCTCAACATCGCCTATAATACAAGCATCAAAACAGTTAGTAAGAATGCTAACTTTTACTTAGAAGACAGCAATGGCAAAGTTTGGGAAGCTAAAAGACTGATTGTTGCTACTGGTCTCGGAAAATCCCACATACCTGATATTCCTGGAATAGAGACCGTCAAGTTATATGAAGATCTGACACTTGATAAGCAGGAATTCGAGAACAAGAAAGTATTGATTATCGGTAAAGGTAATTCCGGCTTCGAAACTGCCGATTACTTAACCGATACCACTGCTTTAACGCATATTTGTAGCCCAACGCCATTGCGTATGGCATGGAAGTCTCATTATGTTGGTAATCTTAGAGCTGTCAATAACAACTTTCTAGACACCTATCATCTTAAATGTCAGAATGCTGTATTAGATGCTGATATTATTGAAATAAAAAAACAGGACAATGGTTATTCGGTGTCGATGAAGTATAAAAATGAGGCAGCTGAAACCGAAGATATCTTTTATGACGAGGTAATCGCCTGTACTGGGTTTAGGTTTGATGACTCCATTTATGATGATTCCAGCAACCCTGAGCTAGCCATGAATGGCAAGTATCCGAAGCAAACATGCGAATGGGAATCTGTTAATGTGCCTGATATGTATTTCACGGGTACCATTACCCATATGAGGGATTACAGAAGATCATCTTCATCTTTTGTCCATGGTTTTAGATACAATGCACAAGCCCTTATGAAAATCTTAAAGGCCAAATATCATGATAAACCTATAGCCTTTGAAGAAATAGTGCTTGATGAGGAAGCAATAGCAAACCGTATGTTAGAGCGTGTTAATTATACCTCTGCACTATGGCAACAATTCGGCTTTTTCTGTGATGCTTTTCTGGTCAAGGAAAATGAGAAATCCGGACGCTATTACGAGGATCTGCCTATGGATTACGTGCAGAATATCATTGCCGATAAGGAAGATCGTCTTTACGTTGTAACGCTTGAGTACGGCCCGCAACTAGATGATAATGAACATGCATCAAGCAAACGCATAGATAGGCATGATTACAAAAATGCCCATTTAAGCAAATTCCTGCATCCTGTAGTGCGATACTATGTGGAGGGAGAGCTGAAATCAGAAGTACATTTAATTGAAGACTTGTTTGCAGAGTGGAAGAAAATGCTTCACAAAACACCATTGCTAGAACTATTGCAATCCGAGCTCAAACAAGCTTCGAGCCTGGTGCGATAAGCCAATATTCTGAAGTTTGTTTGACCTTCAGAGGCATAATGGTAATTCGCTATTAATCGGTTGAAGTAAGGTGTCTATCTGTTTTCCAGGCAGGTCGACACTTTCAAAATCAATTTGCAGGAGACGTTTTTAATTTAGGATACTATATCCTAATTTGTAATCGTTTATAAACAATAGAATAAAAAATTATAATTAAGCTAACTATATGTTCAAGAATTACATTAAAACAGCATTAAGAAGCCTTTGGAAAAATAAGGTTTTTTCATTTCTAAATATTCTTGGTCTGGCTATCGGAATGGCAGGTTTCATGCTCATTGCGCAGTATGTATATAATGAGCTTAGTTATGATAAACACCACCCTGATGGTATTTTCCGGGTTCAAAATGATAAACAGCTCAATGGTGAGTTACTCTACCAAAGTGCTGTTACTTACCCAGCAGTAGGGCCCGCCATTAAGGAAACCTCACCAGAAGTACTGAATTTCACACGGATGTGGAAAATTGATGGGCACGTTATCTTTTCCTATCAAGATGTTAACTACAATACTGACGATTTCCTCTTTGCCGATCAGGCCCTATTGAGCATCTTCAACCATCCCTTGGTAAAGGGAGATCAGGGAACTGCTTTATCTAAACCCGGTACGGTCATTCTATCGGAAAGCATGGCCGAGCGGATTTTTGGCGATGAAGAGCCAATGGATAAAACCTTAACTGTGATTAGCGGTGCTGACCAGTTTGACTTATCTGTAACTGGTGTTTTTCAAGATCTTCCTGGAAACACTCACATGAGCCATGAAATCTTAATTTCGTTTGCAACTGCCGTGAACTTGCTGGGCGGACAACGAGCTGTAATGAATAACTGGGAGTATGCTAAGTTTTACACTTACTTACAATTAGAGAAAGGAACCGACCCTAAAACAATAGAAGATCGTTTCGCAGAGTTAGTGAAGAAAAATACGCAGACTGACCAGAACAGTGGGGATGTATTTTACCTTCAGCCTATGAAGGATATCCATCTCAAATCATCACTACAGGAAGAAATCAAGGTGAATGGAAATGCCACTGTAGTATATTTCTTAAGCATTGTGGCTGTGTTTATTCTGATCATTGCCTGGGTAAACTATATAAATCTCTCAACGGCCAAAGCTTTGGCTCGTGGCAAAGAAGTGGGAGTTAGAAAAGTACTGGGAGCAGTTAGACATCAGCTGACCAGACAATTCTTGACCGAATCGATATTGGTTAACATGCTTGCTGCCATAGCTGCGGTAGTGATAGTTCAATTAATAGTGCCCTATTATGAAGATGTTACTGGAAGCAAACTGACATTGACACTTTGGTTAAAACCTACGTTTTGGCTGCTGTTGTTGCTTGGGTTTGTATCGGGAGGGATATTATCTGGACTTTATCCTGCTTTCGTATTATCAGGTTTTAGACCGGTTGCTGTTTTGAAAGGTAAGCTTTCCACTTCTAAAGGTGGTGTCATGTTGAGAAAAGGGCTGGTTATTTTCCAATATGTAATCTCTGCTGCCCTGATCGTAGGCACCTTCGTAGTGTACAGACAGTTGGATTTTATGCAAAATCAAGACCTCGGACTCAATATTGAAAAAGTAGTGGTCTTACGAGCCCCCAGCGCTCTGAGCGAAGATTCCACATCAGTTAGAAAGACAAACTACTTCAAAGCGAATATCGAAGAGTATCACCAGATTCAAGGTATGACGGCCACTACCGAAACACCTGGGAAAGAGATCAACCTGTTAAGGGAAAGGCACGTGAGGCGTTTGGGAGAACGCGCAGAAGACGCTAACAACTATTATCTGATCGGTGTTGATGATGATTTTTTCAATGTTTTCGAGGTTGATTTTCTAGCCGGCCAAAACTTCTATAAAGGCCTCCATTTTTATGAAAGTGTAATCATAAATGAAGAGGCTGCTTCGCTACTTGGCTTTGAAAGCCCCGAAGACGCTGTGGGCCAAAAGATCAATTGCTTTGGTGTTAATAAAGTGCTTGGTGTAGTCAAAAACTATAACCAGCAATCCTTGCAAAAATCATATGACCCGATAATCTTTTATTTGCGAGATCCGAAAATGTTGTATTCATTCTATTCAGTCAAACTGGATACAGATAATCTTAGCAGTACTTTATCCTTTATTGAAGGAAAATGGAATGAGGTGTTTGCGGGTAATCCCTTTGAATATTTCTTTCTGGACGAGTTTTTCGATCAGCAATATAAGGTGGAGAAGCAGTTTGGTAAAATGTTCACGCTGTTCTCGGCACTGGCTATTTTCATTGCCAGTCTAGGATTATTCGGCTTGTCATCATACAGTGCTCTTCAAAGAGCAAAAGAAATAGGAATAAGGAAGGTATTGGGTGCTAGCGTGAGAAGTGTATTCATCAAGCTTTCTTACGATTTCATCAAACTTGTATTATTGGCATACCTGTTGGCCATGCCGATCATTTACTTTCTAATGGATGAATGGCTGAGCGGTTTTGCCTTCAAAATCGGCAACACATGGTGGATGTATTTATTGCCATTAGTATTGGTGGTCTTGATGGCCATAATTGCAGTTAGTTATCAAGTGTTGAAGTGCTCTTTAACTAATCCAGTGAAAGTAATTCGTAATGAATAATATAGCTTAAATAATTCGACGAGGTCTGGCATGATTAAGTTTTCCTGCCAGACCAAACTCGGTATAAGTGGAAGCGAGCCACTCCAATGTATTTAACACTGAGTTAACTAACAATTATTGATTAGATCACGAGCTAATGAGAGGTTAACTACTTAAAAATCAATAACTTGTTTTTGACTAACGTTGAGATTAACTATTAAATAAACAGCATTTGTCATAAGACTAATCATACATCTCAGTATGTATTTTGATAGCCTGTAATACATCTAGGTAAGGTATCACAGGTCTGTTAATAAATACTGCCAGTATGGTCAGTCTGTTATACGTGCGCTAATGCAGAACGGGCAATATTGTAAAGACTCAAAGTAACTTTAAATGAAGGGCTCATTTAATCTTGTGGGTGCACTAGATAGTGCTAGAAAGAGCGGACGGAATAAAGGGGTGACCTTTATCGAAAGTTCAGACCATGAGAAGTTCATTACCTATGATAAACTCTTCGATCTGGCCACGCGTATGCTTGGCTTTTTACAAAGCAAGGGACTAAATAAGGGATCTGAGCTTGTTTTCCAACTGGAATCAAATGAACAATTCTTAGTTACTTTCTGGGCCTGCATCCTTGGTAAGATAATACCTGTACCGTTATCAGTAAGTGGCAAAGAAGAACATAAGCTAAAACTGTTCAAGGTTTGGCGGCAGCTAAACAACGCTTATCTAATCAGCGATGCTAAAAACCTATCGCGTATAGGGGAAATGGCTCATGATGAATATGATCAAACGAGCCAAGTTGATCCGACCCATTCATATATCGATATAGACGAAGCCAACGACTGGGTTGAAAAAGGAACTGCTACTTCTGGCATCAGGTCTGAAGACATCGCCTACATTCAATTTTCTTCTGGTTCTACCGGCGACCCAAAGGGCGTAACACTTACCCATGGTAATTTGGTAGCCAATACCTTGGATATAGTGGAGCGGTCTAATATGAACAGTAGCGACCGAGCCTTGAGTTGGATGCCTCTTACCCATGACATGGGTTTGATTTGTTTCCATCTCTCAGCAATAGAAGCTGGCATTGACCAATTTATTATGCCTACTGGTTTATATATCCGTCGCCCGTTGCTATGGATGGAGAAGGCCAGTTTGCATAAGGCCACCCTGCTTTATTCACCTAATTTTGGTTACCAGTATTTGCTATCAGCACATAACCCATCTCAATCCTACAATTGGGACTTGTCAAATATCAAGCTGATATACAATGGAGCCGAGCCTATATCTGTGGCTTTATGTGAGCAGTTTGTGGATAGGCTGGCTACCTATGGATTGAGGAAAAAAGCGATTGCACCAGGATACGGTTTGGCTGAAGCTTCGGTAGGAGTATGTATCTCTCATTATGCCGATGATATCAAATCGTATCACCTCGACAGGGAAAAGACCAGCATTGGTGATGCTGTGATTGAGTTGGAGGACAATGGAATTGACTTTGTAGAGGTTGGGCCGCCGTTGGAAAGTGTCGGTGTTAGAATCGCTGATCACAACGACAAAGACCTACCTGAAAGACATGTCGGCCATATTCAGATCAAGGGGCCAAATGTCACATCCGGTTATTACAACCAAGAAGAAGCTACAAAAAAGCTTTTTACAGACGATGGATGGGTTAGAACCGGGGATTTAGGCTTTCTGGCAAATGGGCGCTTGGTGGTAACGGGGAGATTGAAAAACATTATCATCATCGGTGGTCAAAACTACTACCCCCAAGATATTGAGTTAGCCGTTCAAACCATTGAGGGAATAGAACTGGGCATGGCAGTCGCCTGCGGGGTAAGAAGTGATGATCAGGTAACAGATGAATTGGTTGTCTTTATTCTCTTCAAAAAGAAAACAGAAGCTTTCTTACCTATTATACAACAAGTTAGAACTGCCATCATCGATAAAGTGGGATTGGAGGCCGATCAGGTATTGGCGGTACGAAGTATTCCCAAAACCACGAGTGGCAAGGTACAGCACTACAAACTGATCAAAGAGTATAGAGCAGGAGGTTTTGACAAGCAAATAGAGGAAATTCAAAATCTTTCTGGTTCAAATAGACAGGGGGTAGTGCAGGAGAATCTGGAGAATTCGCTCCAGCAAATGTTTAAAAACGCTTTAGGTCTGCCACTCAAGCTAGACGAAAACTTCCTCACCCTAGGCTTGAATAGCTTGCAGCTAACGCGAGCCATTGCAAGAATTAGTCGAAACTTTGGCGTGCGGATTTCTATCAAAGATATTTTCGCGAACCCTACCGTTAATCACCTCAGTCAGTATTTAAAGGGCCAAAGCCAAACAACCTCGGCCCCAATTGAGATGGTAGGAGACGACCGCTCTTTCCCTGTTACTCCGGCACAGTCCAGATTCTGGGCGCTATCAAAGCTTAATAAGGGTAGCAGCTCACTTAACATTCCCTTGGCCTTTGACCTAAGAGGAGATGTAGATGAGAATCAGTTACAATATGCTTTTAGAAAATTGCTCGAGAGGCACGAAAGCCTTAGAACTGTTTTTGTGCAAGAAGAGGAAGCACTGAGGCAAAAGGTTCTTCCGCCGAGTGATATCCATTCGGCTGTGAAGGTTTTAGATTGGTCAGAATATCAGAACGCATCGGATAACCAATCTAAATTAGATGCCATTGTCAACAATACGTTTGATCTATCCAACGGGCCACTTATAAAAGTATACCTGATACACATAGATCATTGGAGATCGATTTTCCTGCTGGTAGCGCACCATTTGATTTTTGATGGATGGTCTGTTGGGGTATTCCTCAAGGAAATTTCTGCTTTCTATCGCTCAGAACCTCTACCACAACTTAGCCCTGGAAAGCACCGACGTATACAGTTCAGGGATTTTGTTAATTGGTATAAAAATGAGAGAACTGAAGCAAATCTGGAAAGATGTAGGAGCTACTGGCTATCCAAGCTTGAAGGGCTAGAGCCTGTTGAGTTAAACCTTAAGCGACCCTATCCTTCACGATCTGATTCCAAAAAAACACCTTTACGCTATCATTTGCCTTCAAAGGTAATGGAGAGGTTAAGAGCATTATGTGCGGAAAAAGAGGTTACTGTATTTATGATGCTAGTCGCGTCAGTCAAGCTGTTGCTATTAAAATATAGCGGGCAGAAGGATATCGCCATTGGTACGGATTCATCAGGACGAAATCATCCCGAACTGGAAGATCAAATCGGGCTCTTTATCAATACCCTGGTATTGCGTACCCAATGCCAAAATGAATGGACTTTCAGCGACTTGCTTCAAGCAGTGAAGAAAACAGTGCTTGAAGCTTTTGACAACGAGGCATATCCCTTCGAATCATTGCAGAAGGAACTCTCTAGAACCGGTAATGCTAATGATACGCTTTTTAGCATTTTGGTGCTCTATCAAAACTTCAATCTCGAAGATTACCGACCCAATTTAGGGAAGGAAATTGAAGTGTCTACTTACGATGTAGGTGTGGACGCTTGTTTGACTGACTTGCAGTTTGAGTTCTTACAATATGATGACCATATCACCCTGGCTTTAAACTTCAACAAAGAAATTTATGATGCCACGGATATGGAAAGATTACTTCAATCCTACAGTAATATACTTAATGCTATTATCGACAATGCTGACTTAGGCCTTCAAGCATATAAGCTGTTACCAGAAACCGCGTTGATACCCGAATTGAATAGGTTATCATCCGATGCTGCCCATTATGAAGCCATTTCGAAACAGTTTGAAAGACGAGTAGCCCAAGTTCCTGACGCTATTGCTTTGGTGGTAGGAGGCCATGAACTGACATATGCCGAGCTCAATACCAAGAGCAACCAGCTAAGCCATTACTTATCAACCCGACTGAATATCCAAAAAGAAGAAACCGTTGGCATATTACTGCCTAGATCGGAGTGGGTAATCATATCGATGCTTGCCGTTTTGAAAAGCGGTGCAGCCTATGTTCCGATAGATGTAGAATACCCGGTTGATCGGGTTTTGTTTATGTTGAAAGATGCCGACCCAAGGTGTGTCATTTCGACTAGTGATAGCTACAATATAGATTTAGAAAGTGTAACTCCCGTTCTAATTGACCAGCTAGCAAACGAACTAGATCAACAAGAGAACCATAATCCGGCAAACACACCATCACCAGAGGAACTTGCCTACGTCATCTACACATCTGGTACTACCGGACGCCCAAAGGGTGTAATGATAGAGCATAGGTCTCTATCAGACTATGTAAAAACCTTTTCCGACTACTTTAAAATCACTTCTGAGGATGTGGTGGTTCAACAGTCTGCCATCGTTTTTGACACTTCCGTTGAGGAAATCTATCCAACCCTGCTGGCAGCGGGTAAACTAGTTTTGGTTGAAGATGGCGGTAGAAATATCGATCAGTTGGTGCAAGATATTATTGAGCACGAAGTGACCGTTCTCAGTACGACCCCACTGGTGATCAATGAGTTGAACCAAAGGTCAGGTCAACTCAAGACACTTAGAACCATCATTAGTGGAGGGGATAAGCTTCAAAACAATCATATTGACCAACTCATTGGTGTCACCAACTTATACAATACCTACGGCCCTTCAGAATCAACAGTTTGTGCCACCTATCATCAAATCACAGCAGTTGATAACGCATCGATTATTGGAGAACCTATTCGAAACAGAAACATCCTGATTCTGAACGAAGAACTCGATGCTGTGCCAACTGGCGTAATTGGGGAGATATGCATAGCGGGTGAGGGATTGGCCAGAGGCTATCTGAACCAAGCCCAGTTAACAAAAGATAAATTTGTCCATATCACTGGCCTCAACGATCTAAGAATATATAAGACCGGAGACCTTGGTAGGTGGACTGAGGAAGGTGAAATAGAATTTATAGGTAGGCTTGATGATCAAGTTAAGCTCAGAGGATATCGTGTAGAACCGCAAGAAATCAGGAATGTAATTCTAGAGGGCCTTAGTGTCGATGATGCATATGTCTTGGTTCGTGAGTTGAACGGTCACAATCATTTGGTCGCCTACCTTAAAGCAACCAACCTTCCTGATCATGATGAAATAAGACGGGTCCTGGCCAAGAAGCTACCATCATATATGATCCCAGACTATTTCGTGGCGGTGGAATCATTTCCGATGACAGTCAACGGTAAGTTGAATGTTACTTTGTTGCCATCACCGAGAGATTATATTGCCAATGAGACAGTTGCCATTGACGATGTCCATTCAGTGGGAATTGCCCGCATCTGGCAAGAAGTGCTTGCTCTTGATCAACTCGATTACAACCAGAATTTCTTTGAGCTAGGAGGGCATTCGATCAAAGCAGCCCAGGTTATTGCCAGAATACAATCGATGTTCAACGTTAAAGTTGAATTCCCGGATATATTTCAATACCCTACTATTCAAGAGCTATCACAATTAGTTTCTTCTAAAAGGCAAACGGTAGTAGCTGATATTGAACCTATCGAGAGGCGCCCATATTATGATGTATCCCACGCTCAAAAAAGGCTTTGGGTACTAGACCAACTAGAAGATAAATTAAAAGCCTACAACATGGTTTGGGCATACCAACTGGAAGGAACACTTTCAGTTGAAGCCATGGAGAAAGCCTTGCTGTATTTAATATGGCGTCATGAAGCTTTGCGAACCACTTTTACCGCCATAAATGGAGAACCGAAGCAATTTGTTCATGAACTGGAAGACATTGATTTCAAGATAGCCCACCAAACTTGTAATGATACTTCCTCTGTCGAGCAACTCGTCCAAGCGATTTCAGAAGAGGGTTTCGACCTTAGTGCCGGGCCGTTGGTGAAAGCCTGGTTAGTGAATACAGGGACTAACCAACATATATTCTTGCTTTCCATCCATCATATCATTGCCGATGGTTGGTCAATGGATATATTCCTATCCGAGTTTACCAAGGCATATTCTGCATTCATACAAGATGAGGAAGTCTCCCTTCCCCATCTGGATATCCAATACAAAGACTATACAGTCTGGCAAAATAAACTTCTGGGAAGCGAAAGTTTTGAGCAAGATAGAAGCTATTGGCTGAACCAGTTTAAAGGTGAAATACCTGTTCTTGATTTGCCATCTGACAAAAAAAGACCGGCCATAAATACATACGGTGGCAGTCTTTATAGCGATTTCCTTGACGCTGATTTGCAGGAAAAAGTGGTAACCTTTAGCAGAAAGAATTCAGTAACGGTCTTCATGACTTTATTGGCTGCTTTCAAGTTGCTGCTTCATCGCTACACAGCCCAAACGGATATTATTATAGGAACACCTACCACCGGGAGAAGTAGAAAAGAACTGGAAGAACAGATTGGGTTTTATATCAATACTTTACCATTAAGAACCCGGTTTGACGGTAGCCAAAACTTCATTGAGTTACTCCAATCAGTGATAAATACTGTACTTGATGCATCCAAACATCAAAACTACCCTTTCGATAAGTTGGTAGATGAGTTAGATCTTAAAAAAGACTTGAGTCGCTCGCCATTATTTGATGTGATGATAGGTTGGCAACAGAGAAACCTGAACCAAGACCATCAATTTGAATTTGAAGGTGTTATAGCCAGACCTTACGAAATTCAAAGAAAGGTGAGTCAGTTCGACCTATCGATTGACTTCATTGATCTCAATGACGGCCTCCAAATCCTAGTTGAATATAAAACTGACCTTTTTACCCAAGATTGGGTAGAACGACTAGTACAGAATTTTAAGCATACATTACTCAAAGCGATAGAAGCGAGTAGTGATAGGCTCTCTGAAATCGACATACTAAGTGACGAAGAGAAGAATGCCCTGAACGGTTATACCAATGGTAATCATCTGCCGCAGGCAAATGTAACTATACACCAGAAGTTTGAAGAACAAGTAAGTCTCGCACCAGATCACATAGCCGTCGTTTATGGCAACGAAAGTTTGACCTATCAGGAGTTAAATAATAAGGCTAATCAATTGGCCAACCTGCTTTTAGACCATGGTGTCAAACCTCAGGATAGAATAGGGCTGCTGATGGATCGCTCGGAGCAAATGATCGTCGCAATTTTGGCTGTTTTGAAATCAGGTGCGGCCTACGTTCCCATTGATGCTGAATATCCAAAGGAAAGAATCCAATACTTACTCGAAAACAGCCAGGTAGGGGTAGTCATTAAAGATACGCAACAGCTTTACGACCTTCCCGAACATGTTGACCTGATTGACCTCGAGCATTACCCTGGCTCATTGGACGAATATGCCAATGAAACGCCGGATATCCATATTGATCCAGAAAACCTGGCTTATGTGATCTATACCTCCGGATCAACTGGACAGCCGAAGGGGGTGATGGTTGAACATAGGAATTTGGTAAACATAACTGAAGCGTGGAAGGCTGTTTATAAACTGGACGAATTTCAGGTCAATCTTTTACAGATGGCCAGCATGTCATTCGATGTTTTCTTTGGCGATGTTTGTAGAACGCTATTAACAGGGGGCAAGATGATCATTTGCCCATCGGATTTAAGGACAGAGCCTGATCAGTTGTACGACCTTGTGTCTAACCACAAGATCAGCATTTTCGAATCCACACCGGCATTGATCAAGCCTTTAATGGATCATATCCACGACCATCAACTGGATTATAGCTTTCTGAAAATACTGATTCTAGGTTCCGATAGCCTGCACAGAAGTGATTATAATGAGCTGCTTTTGCGTTTTGGAAAAGCGATCAGAATCATCAATACCTATGGTACAACCGAAACAGCCATTGATTCTACCTATTTTGAGCAAAACACATCGCTTGACCCCAATTCACTAAGTGGCATTGCACCAATAGGCCGCCCTTTTCAGAATACTTCAGTTCATATTCTAAATGAACAAGGACAAATTCAACCCATAGGAGTATGGGGTGTGATATGCATTGGAGGAAAGGGTGTATCTCGAGGGTATTGGGAAAACCCCGAAATGACTGCTGTCAAGTTTGTCAATAACCCATTCGAAGAACAAGAGCGAATGTACAAGACAGGAGACATCGGGCGGTGGTTGCCCGATGGAAATGTTGAGTTCAAAGGAAGGGACGATGATCAAATCAAATTAAGGGGCTATAGAATAGAATTGGGTGAAATAGAAAGTGCTGCACTGGAAAGTGAAAGCATTCAGCAAGTGGCAGTGAGCGCTATGGGAGTGGGTGATGATATGCAGTTAATCTGCTACTATGTAAGCACAGACAATATAGCTCCTCAGCATCTAAGGGAGTATTTGAGTGAAAAACTACCAGCTCACATGATACCCAACCGGTACATGTCGATGCAGGAATTACCACTTTCCCATAATGGCAAAGTAGATAGAAAACGACTGCCGGCAATTGACAGTGTAAACCTGCCCGAGCACTTTGTCGCACCTGAGAATGAGACACAACGCCACTTGGCTTCTATTTGGTCAGATATACTGAAAGTAGAAAAAGTAGGGTTGACCGATAACTTCTTTGAGCTAGGAGGGCAATCTTTAAAGGCTATAAGAATCATATCAAGAATTCATCAAGAGTTAAATGCTGAAATACGCTTAAGAGATATATTCACGAAACCAACATTGGGTCAAATTGCTGAATTGATTAACGATCGTTCTAGCACTTTTGCCCCCATTCCTCAGGTGCCTGTTGCCCCGGGTTATGCACTGAGTTCATCACAACGCCGTTTGTGGATATTAGACCAAATGGGCGTGACGGGTGCCGCCTACAACCTGGGCGGGTATTACAAGCTGTCGGGCGCTTTGGACGAGGCACGGTTCATCGCCTCGATAGAAAGCTTGGTAAGGCGCCATGAGATTTTGCGGACAGTATTCAAAACAGAGGGCACGGAAGTGCGCCAGGTGGTCTTGGATGCTGAAAATAGCGGTTTTTCTGTAGAGCGGGTTGACCTGCCCAATGCAGGGGAGGCTGACCTGGAAGGACTGGTTTCAGAAGAACGGTCGCGCCTATTTGACCTGGCCGCAGGCCCCTTGCTCCATGCCAGGCTGGTCAGGTTGGGAGGGGAAGGTTACCTGTTCCTGATCACCCTGCACCACATCATTTCCGATGGCTGGTCAGTGGATGTAATGATCAAAGAATTGATACAGCTCTATCAAGGTGCCACCCTACCTGAGCTGTCCATACAATACAAAGACTACGCAGGGTGGCAACAGTCACAACTAACCGGTAAATCCTATGACCGCGCAAGGGCCTACTGGCACGGCCAGTTTTCGGGTGACATTCCGGTCTTAGAGCTGCCAACTGTACATAAAAGGCCAAAAGAAAAGACTTACAACGGGGACACAGCCTCTTATCAATTGCCCTTAACCCTCAAAAACGGCCTGAGTGATTTGAGCCAGCAGCAAGGCGCCAGCCTGTTCATGACGCTTCTGTCGATCACCAAACTGCTATGCTACCGGTACACAGGCCAAGAAGACCTGACCATCGGAACAGCAGTGGCAGGCCGGAACCACAAAGACCTGGAAGAACAGCTAGGGTTCTACGTGAACACCCTGGCCCTAAGGTCACAGATAGCACCAGGTTGGGCCTTCACCGACTTGTTGGCCGCAGTTAAAAAGACCGTACTGGACGCCCAGTCACATGAGCACTACCCCTTCGATGCATTGGTAGACGAGCTAGACCTTGCCAGGGATTTGAGCAGGAACCCGCTTTTCGAT
>JBCBSS010000174.1:0-15463 GCA_039819065.1 Bacteroidota bacterium | reverse complement strand
GGCTTGTTTATGGATCACACCATTCTATTGAAAAATGGGATTAGACCATCGAACCCTAGAAAAGCTTACCTCAATGGCCATGCCTTGAAAATTGGTAATAGGGCGTCACTAATTCCTATCAAAGGCGAAAGGTCTTACGGTATTGTGATGACAGTTGATGATGATGCAATCCATGAGTTATATGCTGAAGCAAGCGTAGCCGATTATATTCCTGAGGAGGTTAATGTCACGCTCAACAATGATGATGTTATCACAGCAACTTGTTATAATCTACCTGCTAACTTGCTCACCGGAACAAATGCCTCATACGCCAGATCCCTGCATAAACTGGCCGAGCAGGAAGGTTTTCCTGATGATTATTTAGAGAAGATCAAGGATATGGCTAAAATCACACCTGGCGAAAATAATGGATAAAAGACCTAAAGTAGGTGGTGCATAAAACCTTGACCATATTGAAGCAATTGATACCAAGAAAAGCGTTGGTTATATTCGTTTCGTTACTTGGTTTCTTTGCGGCTATTGCTGAGGATGACTTCAGCGTGAACCCTGAAACCACCATGGCACAGGTGGAAGTCCCAATCAGCCAGGTCAATTCCTCTTCTTTGGTCAATAGCGAGGTATGGTCAATTGATTTTTCCATCAGCACAAAGGCCGCACCAGGATTTTCTCGATATAGAATCAATGATTTGCAAGGATATCACGACCTAAAACAGCGAAATCAGTTCCTTGCACAACAGTTCGTTAAAACAGCATACCCATTCAGAAACCACTTACCCAAGGTTTTACGGTCATCATCAACTGATGACACTCCTTCCGATTTGTCATAATTGCTATTACATCATTTAAAAGGCAGTATGTGCCCTTTGCTTTGGCACACCTGGTTTGGGTCATAGACAGCTCTCTGTTGGTCTGTTTTTAGCCAATTCTTAGATATCAATACTGCCATTATCCACCTTTAATTATGACTAATGAAGAATTTTAAGAGATATCTTAGACTAACAGCCTATGCGATCTTGATTATATTGGCAGCTATGGCCATGGGTATTGCTATTCCCTTCAATACCAGAGAAAAGTTCATGGAAAACGAAATCAAAACAGAGATGTATGAAAAGCGGGATGATGAAGGGGAGGAGGATATGGATAAGTCATTGACTTGAGGTTAGTCATGTTGAATGAGAAAAGGCTAAACGCTGGGTATCAACATCTATTTTATCGTTGAAGGGCTCAAACGATGGCTAAAATGGCTATAATGAAAACGTATGTATCTCAAAAGCCTTTCCGTGAGGTCATCCCGACATCTCGGGATGAGAAATCTATCTCTTTGATAATGAACACTTTAAATAGAGATAGATTTCTCCTAACGTCGAAATGACTGGCTTTTGAGACACCTTCTATACCTTACTAATTATAGGCTTTCCAATTCTGCTTTTACCTTTTTAGGCAAGCTGTCAACGATAAGCTGGTAAGAATGGTCTATCAACTCTTTCACTAGCCTGAATGGCACCGATCCATCCATAGCCACCGTATTCCAATGCTTTTTGCTCATGTGGTAGCCGGGAATGATACCTGAGTATTGTTCCCGCAGTTCTACTGCTCTCTCCGGATCACATTTTAAATTGACGCTGGCAAACAGGTCGACATCGGTTAGAGCAAATATTTTATTCATCACCTTGAATACCAATACCTTTTCGTCAAAGGGAAAGTCTTCTGTCACACCCTTTTTGGTTAAGCAATAATCTCGGTATTCTTCGATATTCATTGGTCTAGTCTAACTGAGTCGTCTAATCACCCAAACAATAAGAAAGAATAGAAACATCAGTATCGAAATCTTGTTGATGCCATGCATGGCCTTGATACTGAAGTTTTTGGGGCGGTTGGGATCCTTCTTTCTGAAGAAATAGGTGAAAACCTCACCTACCTGAAAATACTGTTTCCACGAATTCTTGGCGCTCATCTCGTCTGCTTTTACTTACTTTATAATTGTTCTGGCTCCAGCCAGTTACCGTCTTCTCTGATAATTTCAATTAGTTCATCCACTGCATTTTCAGAAGGCACTCCTCTTTTGACCACATCCTGCCCTTTGTACAATGTGATTTTGCCTTTGCCCGACCCTACATATCCATAATCGGCATCTGCCATTTCACCAGGCCCGTTCACGATACAACCCATGATACCAATCTTTACACCCTTCAGGTGATCGGTTCTTTTGCGGATCATGGCGGTGGTTTCTTGCAGATCAAACAGTGTTCTACCACAAGAAGGGCAGGAAATGTATTCTGTCTTAGTAATCCTTGTTCTGGCTGCCTGCAAAATACCAAAAGCAGTACTGTTCAAATGCTTGGTCATAGCCAATTGCTCAGCTTTATCTTGGCTTGTATTGTCTTTGTAGACAAGCCAAACGCCATCCCCGAAACCATCTATGAGCAAACCACCCATGTCTGTAGCCGAGTGGATTTGCAGGCTTTCTTCATCAAGGGATTGATATGTTTGTCTGATAATAACCGGTGTCTGTAACTGATGCTCAAGCAAAGTAAAAAAGAACCTCCTCTGCTCCGCCATAGCATGGGCGTTATCTGTACTAAGTACTAGCACCGTTTTGCCGTCCTGTTTTAAAGAGGCGATCAGCGCATCGTCCAATTGATCTATGGTAAGCCCTACAAAATTCAGATGTTCATGTCTTTCTTGCTGATGCAAATACTCCTCAGCGGTAAATAGAGGCTGCTTGTTGATCTTATCTTCCACTGAAACCCAGGTCTTAAAATTCAATATCTCTTTAAGGCCGTTGGGCAGCATAAATCTTATCGGCTCATCACCGGTAAAAATATAATCCGCACCTAGATCATTCATTTTCCACTTATCCAGTTCGGGAAGGTAGAATTGGCCGATGTTTTTTAGGTCTTTATCGTCAAGATCATTTACATCGCTCAGATCGGCAATTACCCTTGGCACGTTATTGATACCGAAGTTAGCCACCTCCGTAGTAGTTCTACGATGGTAAGAAAAAGGATCAATCGGTGCTTCTTCTATGGGGGGAATGATTTTATGGTCGGTTCGGTTCTCATACCTGTCCACCATAATCTTGGCCACCGGCGCTTCGAATTCAGGTTCTTCTGTCAGAGAAACCCTCACCGTATCCCCAAGCCCGTCTTCTAATAGGGTTCCTATCCCAACTGCCGACTTAATTCGTCCGTCTTCACCTTCTCCAGCCTCAGTCACGCCAAGGTGCAGTGGGTATGGCTGTAGCCCCTCTTCGTCCATCTTTTGAACCAAAAGACGATAAGCCTGCACCATCACCTGCGGGTTACTCGACTTCATAGAGAGTACTATGTCATAGTAGTTGAGGTCTTCGCAGATACGCAAAAATTCCAACGCTGATTCTACCATGCCCAATGGTGTATCTCCGTAGCGGCTCATGATCCGGTCTGATAAGGAACCGTGGTTAGTGCCTATGCGCATGGCCGTGCCATACTCTTTGCAGATATTCACCAGCGGAGTGAACTTGTCTCTTATTCTCTCCAGTTCGGCATTGTACGTATTGTCGGAGTATTCTATTGTTTCGAATTTCTTCTTATCTGCGTAATTCCCAGGGTTGACCCTTACTTTCTCTACTATCCTGGCTGCAAGCTCCGCAGCATTAGGCGTAAAGTGTATATCAGCCACTAATGGCACCTCACATCCCCTTTTCTTGAGTTCCTTCTTGATCTCATCCAAGTTCTGGGCTTCCTTTAAGCTAGGCGCAGTGATCCGGACATATTCGCAACCCGATTCAACCATACGAAGCACTTGCTCAACCGATCCCATGGTATCCATGGTATCAACCGTAGTCATGGATTGTACTATGATAGGGTTAGAGCCTCCGAGCGGAACGTCTCCTATATAGACTTCTCTGGATTCACGTCTTGAATATGAAGTAAGGCTCTGGCAATACTTTTTGAGTTGGAGTATATCTTCTGATTTCACAGTGATGGTTATCTCGTAGAATTATCTCTCACAAATTTAACTTTAAATAAAGCAAAAAGTTCGGTTTACCGAGTCAATAAAGGACTAATTTGATAAGTGAAAAATGGCCATTTACCAAAGTTGACGTTTAGCACTATTGTATTTCCATATATCCTAGGCTTGATCGGTACCTTTAACATGAAATGTTCGTTTTGTAATGCCAACTTTAGTGAAAAACGCACAATTACCAATTGTGCAGCTCAGGTATGATGATTTAGTACATTTTCGACCTTTTCAGGCTTGATAGCATTCTATAGAAACCATTTTAGGCATTTTTCGAAAATTTTTAGGTGAAAAGTTGCATATTGAGTTCTTCTGCATAACTTTGAGTGTTCTTGTGATTAGGTTGTTGTTTCTTTATTATTGACAAGGCGGTATCCCCCAAGATACCGCTTTTGTCTTTTTAAGACCTAGATGTTTTAAACGCACTTTTTCACCATTTCAGCCCACTTTTTCTTGTCTCAATTCAGTCGAAAGTCATCGAAATGATTAGTGCTTAACTTTTAGTTGAGCAGTAATTATCAGTACTGTCAGCTAATCGCATGTATTCAATTAAGGTCAGCCCATCAAACGATAATCAAAAAAGGCAGATGATTAATTATCACCTGCCTTACATACCCCCTATCAAGGTGTATTGACCTCTGCGGTAGTATCTTTTATCGAAGTTGAGAAATGAACTTCGCTCCAGTCTGCCCCAAGTGTTTAATAATGATCTTTTTGTAATTGGTACTCTGTGTGTAACCTCCGTTTGCGGCCATGAATTCATTAAGAACAGGCTGCCAGTCACTATTCATGGGCATGATGATTCCGAATTCTTCACCGCCTTTATCTCCAGCAGGATGACGTTTTAAAGGCTTTTTCCGCTTCAACGCATCTAAGTAGAAAGCTATATCAAGGTAAGCAAGTCCGTTTTTGTCACCTATCACTTTTTCCAGCGTTTCGGGGCTTGAAGATGTCTGTACTACGTTCAAGCTCGAGAAGTACTTATTTTTGAGTTCTAGGACCCTTTTCTCATTAGTCGTGCCTTTAGGTGTATATGCCGTTAACCCTTTAAAGTTTTGTTCGGCATTACTTAGGTTGTTAAGGGTAGGCACCTGATTTTGGGAAATCAAAACAGCCAGATTCTTTATGAAAGGTGAACTGAATTTGATTTCCTTTTTACGCGCATCCGTAATAGTGATATTGCCAAGACCAAAAACACCTCCCTTACTACCTTTGACTCTGTTATACATGCCTCTAAAGCTATCACCGTTACCGACGAATTCAATATCCACTTTTACTCCTTTAGATTCGCTGAGGTAGGCCACGAAATCTTTCATTAGATCAACACATATTCCAGTAAGGCGGCCCGATTGTTCGCGATAAACGAAACCAGGTGTTTCAACAAATGATACTTTGATTTTGCCTCCACCTTTGCTTTTTACCGAACTCCAGGTATCACCACTAATTTGTTGAGCCTGGCTACTGAAAGGTAGAATAAAGCAAAGATTTAGTATTATGATGATAATTGATTTACTCATAATGTTTTGGTTTAGTTTGGTCGATTGCAACCATGCTATGGGATTGATCACAACATGATGCCATAAAGTAGAAAAATAATTTGATATTTATCTGTTTCACCGCATTTTGGTCACCTTTTATTGAAATAGAACTTTAAATTTTTGAAAGATGCCGTTTATTGAAGTCATACAACATGATCAAGCTGAGGGAGAGCTTAAGGAGATTTATGATAATCTGGTTGCCACGCGTGGCAAGCTAGCAGAAGTACATAAAATCCAAAGCCTGAACCCCAAGTCGATTGTAAACCATATGGATCTTTACATGACCATCATGTTCGGCAAGTCTCCTCTGAAGAGATACCAGCGGGAAATGATAGCGGTCATCGTTTCAGTTTCCAATCAATGCGAGTATTGTTTCAAGCATCACGGTGAAGCACTTAATCATTTCTGGAAGGATGATGATAAGGTAGAAAAACTAGCCGGAAATTTCGAGGATATGGATATCAGTGAGGTTGATAAGGTACTTTGCGCTTATGCCAAGTCACTGACTGAGGAGCCGGGAAAGGAAGATAAATCAACTCAAACTGAAAAGCTTAAATCACTCGGCTTAACCGACCGTGCCATTCTAGATGCCGCCTTGGTTGTCGGATACTTCAACTTTGTCAATCGATTGGTTTTAGGGCTTGGGGTCGAATTGGAAACCGATGGTGGCAAGGGTTATGAGTATGACTAGGCGTAGAGTTCGGTAGCCACACGTGTAGTATTGCAATGAGCGTCTACCAGGTCTACCAGCCTTTCAGTGTATCCTCCGCCCATAGTCACCACCACAGGTACCTGATATTGGTGGCACATGCCAAGCACTATTTCATCACGCCTTTTACAGCCTTTCTTAGACAAAGCCAACTTGCCTAGTCTATCGGCATCCAAGACATCCACACCGGACTGATAGAAAACAAAGTCGGGTTTTACGCTTTCAAATAATTTAGTCAGGTAATAACTAAGCGTTTGCAGATATGTTTCGTCGCTGGTACCGAGTGGCAAGGCTATATCCAGATCGGACACTTCTTTCCTTAAAGGGTAGTTATGCTCGCCATGCATGCTGAAAGTAAACACCCGATCATCACCCTCGAATATTTTAGCCGTGCCGTTTCCTTGGTGGACATCTAAATCCACCACCAGAATTTTACTAGCCAGCTTTCTAGATAATAAATAATGGGATGCGATGGCGATATCATTTAATGCACAGAAACCCTCCCCTCTATCACGATAAGCATGATGGGTACCTCCAGCCAAATTGACGCCCACTCCATACTCAAGTGCGTTATCTGTCGATTCTACTGTACCGGCCACACTGTTCCTGGCACGCTTCACAGATATCTCAGTGATGGGGAGCCCAATTCTACGGGCTTCTTTATGGGAGAGTTTTAACTGTTTTAACTTGTTCCAATAGTCTTCGTCGTGTATTTGTAGGATCAAGTCTTCTTCTACCAACCCAGGATCGAAGATCTGGTTTTCTTCTATTGTCCCTTCATAAATCAGTTGCTCCTTCACCAAGATATATTTGGCAATCGGGAACCGATGATTGTCGGGTAAAGTGTAAATATACTTTTCTGAAAAAGCTACCTTAAGCATTACCAAGATATCTCTTCTTTATTCAAAAAGGCGGCAATGCCTCTCTTACAGTCCTCACTGCCGCGTGCTTTGGCATTCATTTCAGCAGCATACTGCAGGCCTTCTGCTACTGTCATAGATTGTACTTCTGCTATCATTTGCTTAGTGTAAGCCATCGATTGGCCAGAATTCTCGCTCACCAATGATTGAGCAAACTCATAAACAGTCGACTCTAAGTGATCTGCTTCCACTACTTCGTTCACTAATCCCATACTGTGTGCATTTTCTGCACTGATTAGTTTACCAGTCAGCAGTAATTCCTTGGATCGCATTTCACCGATCTTACGCAGTAGAAACACTTTTACAATCGCGGGTATGAATCCTATGCGAACTTCCGTATAACCAAACTTGGCTTCAGGCACTGAAAACCCAAAGTCACACACCGTAGCTAAACCGCACCCTCCGGCCAGTGCATGTCCCTGTATCTGAGCGATCACTACTTTATTAAGGGTATATATCTGACAGAACAGTTCTTTCAAATGAGAAGAGTCTTCTAAATTCTCTTCGTAGGTATTGTTTTGCAACTGCTGTATATACGCCAAGTCAGCACCAGCGCAAAAGGCTTTACCATTAGCTTTTAGTACTACCACCTTGGCCGAATCATCTTTTGAAGCCCGGTCAAACTGTGCTTTTAATTCTCCTACCAGTTCGTAATTAAGGGCGTTCCTTTTCTCGGGCCGGTCGAGTGTGATATAAGCAATTCTATCTTTTACCTGATAATTGGTGTAGGACATATCAAAATGAGGTTAGCTTTATATGAAGTATCAAAGCTAATTCATTTCCATAAAAAGAATTAGAGCGATAGTGTTTCAGGATCAAGTATTAGTGCGCCGTCTAGTAGCACTGAATGGACGGGAATATGTGCTAAATCTGCCTGCCTCTTCAAAGATCGACTTACTTTAAAACTGTTAGAACTATCAATGACAATGAGCTTGGCTTCAAACAATGCGGTTATTGCGTCCAGGCTTTTGACAGCATTGCCTGCAATAACGATTACATCTACCTCCGTCTTTCCACCATTGCCTTCCAGTGTTTTTAAAGGTTGACTTATTCTAGCCAGCTTTAACCCATCCCAAATGGTAAACTCAACAGCTCGGCTATTCTTTGGGCTTGCGAAATATGATGTACTGGCAGTGAGCTTAGCATTCAAACCCCACTTCTGATGTAATGGCGTGATGTTGTAAGCCATGCTGTTTTGATCAGTCATCGTGGTACTGTCCATAAAAAGCTGCGCATCGAAACCTTGCACCAGTTCCAAGTTGCTGCTTTTCTTGATATCATAGAATATAATGCGCTGTCGAGATTGTTGCTTTAGAATGCCATAGAATGAATATCCTGCAAAGAGACATGTGACTATTAACACTGACTTTAACGATCGAAAGCGACGGTGTACAAACAACTTGATTATTAAAACCAGTATTGTGGCCACAAGAAGTGTCTGCCACATATCGATGTAAAGTCCTTTGAGCCGACTCATAGGCCAACTTTCTATCCAGAATATGAAGGTGTTAAGCCATGAAACCAAGTGACTGAGCACCATGCCTAAAAAATCAGTAATAACAGTTATGAAGCTGGTGACCAGTACCAACAGCCCGGCGCAAAGTATAATGGTTGCAGCATAAATAACGATCAGATTGGATACCAGGAAATAGGTTGGAAACTGATTGAAATAGTAGAGACTCAAAGGCAGTGTAGCGCATTGAGCGGCCAACGTAACGCTGGTAATTGACCAAACCTTGTTGAGCAGCCAATTGGAGGAGGAGAACCAGCCTTCAATACGCGGCTGGAGATATACTATACCTATTACAGCAGAATATGACAATTGGAAACCAACAGACATCAGCAAATGAGGGTCAATACAAAGCAGTACGAAGGCTGAGGCGAAGATCGCATTGTAAATGTTACTATTCCGATTAAAAGCCTTACCTACCGCCATAAAAGAGAACATGGTAGCTGCCCGTAACACCGATGGCGAGAACCCTGTAATCATGGCATAACTCCATAAGAGCATAAGACTTATCAATACCAAAAGCGTTTTACCGCGTTTCGACCCTTGAAGCTTTCCGAAGACGGCGAGTATGATCATATATATAATACCTACATGCAAACCGGAAACGGCCAATACATGCATCGCTCCGGCGGTAGCGTACGCTTGCTTCACGTCGTCGCTTAGGTCGCTTTTGGCGCCCAGTACCAGCGCAGATACAATGGCTGCAGATTGCTCGTCTGCTATTTTATCTTTAAAGGTTTGAACGGCCCAACTTCGAATACTAAGGGCATGAGCATAGAAAGCATTGCCTTCACTTCTTGACAGCAGTTGGTATCTATCAGCATCTACGAATTGCTGGTGGTGGATATCTTTTAAAGCCATGTATTGGCGGTAATCAAAAGCTCCCGGATTCTTCGGCCCTTTAATAGAATCAGGTGAACCTTTGAACATTAGTCGATCACCGTACTTGAGCAGGCTTGAGAGAGAGTCCTTACGGAAATAGACTAACACCTTGCCTTTAGTGGATTGCCAACTGGAATCCGCATAAATGGCATCCATTTCTACCACTGCTTTAAATGTCTTTTCTTTTTCCTCTGTTTCACTGATAACATTGGCAGTGTAATAGGTTATAGGCTGCTCTTGATGAACAAAATGAGACTTATCCAGAAGGCTATTGGCCTGTTGTCGATTGTAATAGCCTAAAAGAAAGAGAGAAACAAATGCGGGAACGCTGAGTATGGTGCTGTATCTGAAGAAATGTCTACGTTTGAGGGAAAGGGCAATCAGCAGGTAGATAAATAAAGTAATTATTGTCACTAAAAGTACTTGAAAACCTGATATGTGGCCTTCGTAAATATGGCCAGTCAAAATGCCTAACGCAAAAGCAATAGCTATCCTTATGAAAGGATAGGATCCCCACTTTATCATTCCCACTCATCCTTTGATCCAGCGCGCAAGTTCGCTGTTTACTGCAATTATTTTTGTCAGGATCGGGTCATAAGGCGGTGAGGGATTTCGCATTCATAGAATATCTCTCCATCTGCGATAAAGCCAAACTTCTCATATAAGGGCATAGCATCGAGTTGTGCATGAAGGTAAAGGGTTTTCCCAGCGGCCGACTTTAGTTGTGCTATGTGCTCTAGTACCGCTTCTACCAACGCACTACCTACCCCCTTGCCTCGATGGGATTTAAGCACGGCAAATCGTTCTAGCTTAACACCGTTCTCAGTGAAGCGCCAACGCGCCGCGCCGCAGGCTATGCCTTTATCGTCCCTGGCCAGGAAATGGTAGGATTCGTTTTCGAATTGGTCAAACTCCTCGTCTCTATCAACTTGCTGCTCATCAATAAATACGATGGATCTCACGTCAAAAGCAGCTCTTAAATCAACGTTTTCTTTGACTAGTGCGACTGTCATTGTCCATCGGGGTGGCCTGGTTCGTGTTTCTTGTAAGCTTCCAGTATTTTCTTGACGATCTTATGACGCACAACGTCTTTTTCATCCAGCGTTACAAAACCGATACCTTTCACGTCCTTCAGGATATTGGCAGATTCTACCAAACCGGACTTTTGGTTTCTGGGCAAGTCTATTTGAGATAGGTCTCCAGTTACGATGACCTTAGAATTAGGCCCCATTCTGGTCAAAAACATTTTGATCTGCATAGGGGTCGTATTCTGGGCTTCATCCAGTAGAATGAAGGCATGATTAAGCGTACGCCCCCTCATGTAGGCTAGTGGTGCAATTTCAATGACACCGCTTTCCATATAATACTTGAGCTTTTCATGAGGCACCATATCTCCTAGTGCATCGTAGATAGGTCTCAAATAAGGATCGAGCTTCTCCTTTAGATCCCCAGGTAGAAAGCCAAGATTTTCACCTGCTTCTACAGCAGGACGCGTGATGATAATCTTTTTGACCTCTTTGTTTTTGAGGGCTTTGACCGCCAAGGCTACAGAAATATAGGTCTTACCGGTACCTGCCGGTCCCAGCGCAAAGACCAAGTCATTTTCAGTGACTGCGTACACCAGTTTCTGCTGATTAAGCGTCTTAGGCTTGATAGAAAAACCTTTGGTGCCATAAATAAGCACATCTTCAGTACTTCTATCAGGGAGGTTAGATTCGGTTTCCTGCGCCAAGTAAGTATGTACGTTGGACTCGGTTATTTTGCCGTAACTATGGTAGTGTTCTATTAAAGAGTTGAGTATATCATTGATTTTGAGAATTTCCGGTGGAGGCCCTTGTATGCGGATTTCATTACCTCGTGATACAATCTTACTTTTTGGAAAGGCCTGTGCTACTTCGTTGATGTTTTTGTTTTCCACTCCCAGGAAGTCCAGCAGGGAAACGTTGTCAAGTGTGATTATCTTTTCTATCAAATGAAAGTGGTGTTATTTTTTTAAGGATTTAATAATCAATAATTTAACTTTGCTTTCGTCAAAAATACATAATTACCTTTTCGACTCAAAAAAGGATAATCTAAATATAGGGGTTTTCTATTATAAAAAACCGCTTTTTCTTTGCATTAGAATGGCCATAATTACGTTTTTATCTGATTTTGGGGAGAGTGATCATTATGTGGCTGCAGTTAAGGCAAAGATCATACAGACCAATCCGGGCTTGACTATCATTGACATCACTCATCGTATCAAGCTCTCCGATATCGCTCACGCTTCCCATACGCTAAAGTCTGTTTTTAGAGACTTCCCTAAAGGTACTGTGCACTTAGCAGCCGTCGGTTTGATGGACGCTAAGAAAGTCAAGTTCATCGCCATGAAAATGGAGGATCACTACTTTGTAGGCCCGGATAACGGATTATTCTCCTTAGTAAGTGATGAGAGCCTGGGAACGGCAGTTGACATCAACATCAACGAGGTGAAACATAACTTCCCAGCCAAAGAGATCTTTGCGCCCATTGCCGCCAAGCTGGCCAGTGGTACTTCCATTCATGATCTCGGTAAGCCTGTAGAGCAGATCAACAGGATGTTGGGTAGGGCTCCAAGAGCTACCAAGAAGCAGATTGCCGGTCATGTCATCCGGGTTGATCACTATGGCAATCTGGTTACTAATATTTCCAAAACTGACTTTGATATTTTGAGCAAGGGCAAAAAGTATCATATCACTTTTGGGCGGGAAACGGCAGGCCGTGTGCATCACGGGTATGAAATGGCTGAACCGGGAGACTGTTTTCTTTTATTCAATAGCCTTGGCTTTCTCGAGATTGGCATCAATCAAGGTAATGCAGCACAATTATTAGGTCTGGGCTATGATTGCCCGGTGAATATCCATTTTGATGAATAACCCTATGCTGATCAGAGTAGTGAGAATGACTTTCCAGGAGGAAGAAGTGAGTACATTTCTGGACGTTTTTAATAATAGTAAAGATAAGATAAGGGCTTTCGAAGGTTGCTCGCATCTTGAGTTACTGCAAGATTACAACCAGCCCAACATCTTCATGACCTACAGCTATTGGCAAGATCAGGAGTCACTTAATCAGTACCGGCAGTCAGCGCTTTTTGGTTCGGTTTGGAAACAAACAAAAGCTTTGTTTGCAGCGCCTCCGGTGGCATTTTCGATGAAGAAATATCTCACTGTATAGGTTGCTAATAACCAAATCTTTACTCATATTTGCCTCCCATTCAGAAAAAACGCCAAAGTGGCGGAATTGGTAGACGCGCACGACTCAAAATCGTGTTCCTTCGGGAGTGAGGGTTCGACTCCCTCCTTTGGTACAACTTAGCTCTGTAACTGATTGATTTTATGAAAGTTACGGAGCTTTTTTTTGTTTTATGCAAAACAGATAAAAGGATACTTTATTGTCCTTATTTACAACCGTTCCCAAATTATAAGAAGAGGTTATTGCCTCAACCGTGCCCGGGTAGCCAGGACAAAGAAAGCTATGAATGTCACTGACATGGTTCTTTCAATGACCAGCAAATAGAATACCCAAGTTGGCTCATCTTTAAATCGTTCAATTCTACCCACTAATGGAATGGCCGATTCTATACTTCTTATTAAGGCAGGTTCAAAAGCGATTATCGAATTCCACCATATCAAAACAGAGGTTGTTACAATCAGAACAATTAACCATGCCAATGGCCTAGTTATGCTCTGCTGGTAACCTGACCCATACTCATAAATCATCCTGATCAACCAATTAAAAAACAGATGCCATTTACGCAAAGGTGAATTGGCAAACTGTTGCCAAATGCTCCTTCTAGTCATAACCATTTCAGAGCGATAGGCATCACCAGCATTAGCCCAATCTTTGGCTTCCATCAAGTTTCTCTTCAGCTGGCGATAAGTATTTGAAAGACCATCAAAGTCTTCATGAGAATCGTCTCTAAGAATGATTCGACCCTTATTATTCCTATTAAAGTGTGAGTGTGAAAAATTGACTTTTACAAAATCACATTTTAAGAATGAGACATTTTTGAAATTGCAATCCTGAAATTGGACTTTGTCAGGGAATACGACATCTAAAAACATAATCGAAATATCTTCGTCCCACTTTTTAAAAGAACTTCTATGCTCATTGCTGAATTGAGTGTCGTCAAATGCGATGGCAGTATTATTGTTTCCTTCCCCATAAGCGGATATGTTACTTAAGGTCAACCGGTTTTCGAAAACAGTCTCAAAAAAGGCAGTAAAGCTAGAAAATCGGGTTTTATAAAAACTAACCTTACCGGAAAATTGGGTTTGATAAAAACTAACCTTACCGGAAAATTGGGCATAGTTAAAATTGGCATCACCAGAAAATTTGGTTTCGTCAAATCTGGCCTGATGAGAAAACTTGGCCTCTCTGAAACTAGCTTTTCCTGAAAAATGGACTCTGTCGAAATCAACATCACCGGAAAATTTAGCCCCGTTAAAATCGGCTACTCCGGAAAATTGGACCTGGGCAAAATCCGCATCGCTCAAAAATTTAGCATTTGTGAAAGAGATATCTTTATTTTCTTCAAAGGGGTTCGGATTACTTGGCAAAAACCTGCTTGTCTCAAATAATGGAAAAACAAATTTATCAAAGTTATAATCTTTGTTCTTTATTTTCTCTTCTATAACCTCTTTCCAAAATTCCCGAACCTTATTCGCACTCTTTGACCAATCTCTTTCTCCATTTTCACCTTCTTCATACCAATCTGATTTGTCACAGTAGAAAATGTGCTGCTTGGGGTTTTCGTCATCGCTCTTGTGCATAGGTCAGTATTTTAGGCTTAATAATTTAAGAACTTCTATTAAAGTAAAGTAATTTAAATTTATCTTATATGAAGTATGGTTGACTTGATAGTGGTTGGGTCGAGAGTAGATTCAATCTTCCTCCTGTTTGCTCCTCCTATCAATAAATTTACAAGTAGATATCGAAAACTACCTTCATGTCAGTAAGGACACCGACCAATATGCCAGCCACGGCTGAGTAATATCGAAAATGTTCTATATTTCAGAGCTTGGAAGCTATGTAACAAACCGTTGTAGCTATTGAGCCGATTACCATTTTTATATTTTGTGATATGTACTGGGTCCATAGTCTTGTGATTCTTATTTTCATGGCGCAGATGTCACCGGAATTTGATGCTGCAGCCTTCTCTCATTTTTGAAATCAATGTGTTAGGGTTGTAACCGCCCAGGGTGCTTTGCAGTTGCTGACGGTTGCTGAATATCACCTCACCTTCTGGGTCGTTTCCTACGAACTGAGCTATGAGTAATTGACTTGGTGATTGTGGCCCTTTACCCGGCTTCGGATACCACCTCCAAATCGCACTTCCTACCGCTCGTCCCCTTATTATAAGAAGTGTATATCCTCCTTTGGTACCAGACCCGGATCGGAAGATTCGGGTTTTTTTATTTCTATCAGTCAGTTAATCGCTTAACCAGGTTTAACCAAACCGATTGGTTTCTATCAAATCCGTGAAAAATCAAGGTGTGATCTGACAACTCAAACCGATTCTTTCTTGACTCTTTAATGATTAGCAAATCATAATAGAAAAAAACACATTTTTTTATTTTATTATAAAATTAAGTGTTATATTCATATTATATATTCTAACAGGAGCTAATATTTAATTTAAAATTGATATTAGCATAAATGGTTAGTTTAGTTTTCAGTTTAAAGGTTACCCTTCTTCAAATGTTTATCTGGCTTAAGTCTGTTGCTTCATTTTTTAAACTAAAAATGACTTTGTTCAAAAACCATGAAAGACTTTTAGAGCATCGAAGCAACAGCAGCCAGGTAAATTCTTAGCTTGCATTCAATCGCCTACAAGTGCAATTTATTACCAGTATAATTTAATAATAGAATGTAATAACCAGCC
>JBCBSS010000173.1:0-15468 GCA_039819065.1 Bacteroidota bacterium | reverse complement strand
GTCAAACTGATTGTAAGTTGGCCTGAGTTTTCCAGTGAAATTCCCGGAATAGTTAACACGCAGTTGGCCACTTCTACCACGCTTGGTAGTGATCACGATGACCCCATTGGCTGCTCTGGCACCGTAAATGGCAGTGGCAGATGCATCTTTGAGGATTTGAAAGGATTCAATATCATCTGGGTTAATGTTAGCAACAGATGAGCTAATAAGCGTATTGGCGTTACCGGATATGAGATCATCCGCGTCTACATTAGCCAAGTCTTCGAGTATTACGCCATCTACAACAAATAGAGGTTGGTTATTACCATTGATGGAGGCATTTCCTCTGATTCTGATCCTGGCGGAACTTCCAAAAGTACCTGAAACATTGTCTACACTTACACCGGCTACACGACCTTCCAACGCCCGGGTTGCATCTGTCAGTCCGTTGATTCTGATCTCGTCTAGCTTAACGTTTTCAGAAGCCCCAGTGAAATTCTTGCGGTCTACCTCTTGAAAACCGGTGATAACTACCTCGTCTAATAGAGAGGATTTTTCAGAGAGTTTTACGGTGAGTATGGTTTGATTAGTGACGGCTATTTCTACCGTCTCCATACCAACCATTTGAAATACTAATACTTTACCGGATTCTACTTGAAGGGAAAAGTTTCCATCTATGTCGGTGATGGTACCATCAGTTGTATTCTTGATGAACACAGAGACACCAGGCAATGATTCTCCTTTAGTATCGGTGACTTTACCCGTAACTGTTTTCCTGTCCTGTCCTTCTACCGCCGGTGCTAGCACTAATAGGCATAAGATGACAATGACCAACGGTTTTATTTTATTCCTTATCCAATTACCTGACTTCATAAATCTGATACTAAGAGTGGGTTATCGGGGCTTGGTGAGCTCGCTTTTATTAATGTGAAGTTGTTGAACGTTTCAATGTGCTATGATCATTGAAACGTTCAATCAACTACGTAAAAAGTATTTTCTATTGTCTTACTCCAATTGGAAAGTCAAATCCACATCAATGATATCTCCCGTTTGAGGATCTTGAAACAGGATCGAAATGAAACCGGCGTCACCGTCATCATTCTTGAAGGTGATCGCTTGGACTGGGTTAAATTGGACACCTATCATGAACTCGGTGTTATCCTCGTTGACATCATTTGGGTCATCACCATCAAAATCGAATAATCTCAGAGACCAATCGTCATCTGTCAATATGACTTCATTAAGGTTAGGGTCGATGTTTAGTCCAAAGCCTTCTGTTACTTCGTCTACAGGTCCAGCTACGACTCCATCGATGTTAGCAGGGTCATTAGGTAAGAATTGTAGAAAGATATCTGCAAAAACTGAATCCTGATTGGTTTCGTCAGGATCCCATTGCTCATCACCGTTCATTATGGGGAAGGTATTGACGAAAATACCGGTAAGTATTCTTTGCCTTACACGTACCTGGCGGGTAACGCTATCCACTTGACCATCCTGAGTGAACGCCCTTAAAGTAACATCAAAAGTACCTGGTGTTTCAAAGGTTACGATAGGTGAAATATCTGTAGATGTGAGTGCACCACCGAAATCCCACTCGTAGTTATCTGCATTGGTACTGAGGTTGTCAAACATAATTGGTAAGCCAACTTCTACCACCGACGGGTCTACTGCGAAATTCACCGTGGGTAAGGGTAGGGGCGTTTCATCATCACCACACGAGAAGATGACAAAAGCCATAGATAGCATAATGATACTGTTGTAGATCTTTTTCATATAATCAGAGTTTAACCATTAAATGTATGTTGTAAATAAATTAGTTGCTTAACGTAAAATGGGGGATTTAATAAGTAAATGTTGTTCCTCAAGTCAATTCCATATAATCCTAATCAAGCATGACATCGGCTTACCAAGGGCCGTTAATCGAACTTTGAAGATCAATGAATATAATTTATGAATATTACCACGGGTTTACTAGCAAAAAGAACCTTTATTGGTGTTGCTTACAAGCAAAGTTCTAAATAAATCCGAAATCTTATCTGCATGCTAAAGACATGCGCTTGGTTAATAGCTAACGTGTGGTCATGATTTCTATTGTATACAGGAAACCATTGGACTTAGTGTGCCCCAAACTTATCCCGCATCTGAGGTCAATGAATCTCTAGCCTCGAATGATCTCTTGCTTCCAGGTTTGAGGAAATGGATAGGTATTGGTCAACTTCCTTAGCCGCTTCTCTACCCTCAGCAATGGCCCATACAACAAGCGACTGGCCCCTACGCATATCCCCGGCAGTGAAGATACCGTCGATATTGGTATGATACTTTGGTGCGTCAACATTACCCCTTCGGTCGATTCCTACACCCATGCGCTTTAGCATGCCTTCCTGTTCAGGTCCTGTGAAGCCAATGGCGAGTAGAATTAGATCTGCTGGTATCTCACGCTCAGTACCGGGTATTTCCTTGAACTTCATGCCACTTCCTTCTCTCACCCATTCTACATCGATCAATTCTATACTTTTGACATTACCCTGATCATCACCTTTAAATGATTTGGTCAAGACACTCCAACTTCTATCACTGCCTTCTTCATGAGAGGAAGAAGTACGAAGGATTAGCGGCCATTGTGGCCATGGGTTATCTTCAGCCCTCGCATGAGGTGGTTTGGGCATTATCTCTAGTTGGGTGATAGAAGCGGCACCATGTCGGTTGGATGTTCCGATGCAGTCAGAGCCAGTATCACCACCACCAATGACCACAACATGCTTTCCTTCTGCCGAGATACTGGTCGAACCATCTATTTCATCACCGGAAACGCGCTTGTTTTGCTGTGTCAGAAATTCCATGGCAAAATAGATTCCTTTGAATTCCCTTCCGGCAATAGGCAAATCTCTGGGTAGTGTGGCACCGCCACAAAGTACGATGGCATCAAATTCTTCAATAAGCTCTCGCACGTCGACATTCACCCCGATGTTAGCATTGGTTTTGAAGGTAATCCCCTCTTTCTCCATTATTTTAATACGCCGTTCTACTACCCATTTTTCGAGCTTAAAGTCAGGAATGCCATATCTTAAAAGACCTCCAAGCCGATCATCACGTTCGAAAACCGTAACTAAATGGCCTGACTTGTTGAGTTGCGCAGCAGCAGCCAAACCTGCAGGCCCTGAACCAACCACAGCCACTGATTTGCCAGATCTTTCAGTTGGCTTATGGGGCTTGATGTATCCTAGCTCGAATGCTTTTTCTGCTATCGTTTTTTCGATATGCTCAATGGCCACTGGAGGTTTATTGATGCCGAGTACACAGCTGGCTTCACAAGGTGCTGGGCAAATTCTACCGGTAAACTCCGGGAAGTTATTGGTAGTACTTAAAATCTGGATGGCATAGTCCCAGTTTTCTTCATAGACCGCATCGTTGAACTCAGGAATATTATTTCCCAATGGACACCCCGTATGACAAAATGGAACACCGCAATCCATACACCTTGCCGCCTGTTCCACTGTTCGGTTGTCATCGAATTCTTGATATATCTCTTTATAATCTTCGATCCGTGTTTCAGGGTCGCGAGAATCCGGTAGCTCTCGGTTGAACTTTAAAAAACCATCAACTTGTCCCATATCCTTTATCTATTTTAGCCTTAGCTGGTTCTTTCTATTTAAATGGATAAATTATACCGCAACTTTTAGATTCTTCTCTTCTTTTTGTTGCTGCAATACGGCCTTGTAATCGTTAGGCATTACCTTGATCATTTGGCGTATAAAATCCTTCCAATTGCTTAGAATGGCTTTTGCCAAATAACTATCAGTAAACTGAGCGTGCTTAGTAATGATATCTTTCAAGAAGACCTCGTCTTCTTCCTCAATGGTGTCAAAGCTGACCATGCCCATGTTGCAGCGTTTGGAGAAGTCTCCCTCGGGATTCAAGACATAAGCGATACCACCGCTCATACCTGCTGCGAAATTCTTACCCGTTTCGCCTATTACCACTACTTTACCTCCGGTCATATATTCGCAAGCATGGTCTCCGACTCCTTCAACCACTACTTCTACTCCAGAATTTCGAACGCCGAAACGTTCACCGGCTTTTCCTCGGATGTATGCTCGGCCCGAGGTACCTCCGTAGAATGCTACATTACCAATGATGATATTCTCTTCGGCTCTGTATTCTGCCTTTTTGTGGGGGTAGACGATCATTTTTCCTCCGGATATGCCCTTGCCGAAGTAGTCGTTGGCCTCACCTTCTAGTTCGAAGCGAATGCCCGGTGCTAAGAAAGCACCAAAGCTCTGGCCGGCGGAGCCATTGAATTTGAATTGAATAGTATCTTCTGGTAAGCCCTTTCCTTTAAAGACTTTCGAAACTTCATTAGAAAGCATGGCCCCAACTGTTCTATCCGTATTGACTACGTCGAAGTTGCCTTGGCTAGGCTCACCTTTAGCCAGTGAGGCATGCGCCATGCCTATCAAAGACCGGTCTAGCACATCGGTTATTTCATGATCTTGCTCCATTTGCTTATAAAGCCCGATCTCTTTAGAAGCTCTTGCTTTATAAAGAATAGGAGTAAGGTCTAAATGCTTGAATTTCCAATGTCCTATATTGTCTTTTACCTTAAGCACATTGGCTTGGCCGATCATTTCATACACAGTTCTAAAACCTAATGACGCCATGATCTCTCTGAGATCTTCGGCCAGGAAACTGAAGAAATTGACCACGTGATCAGGATCTCCGGTGAAAAGCTCCCTGAGTTCTTTTTTCTGAGTAGCAATTCCCACGGGGCATGTGTTTAGATGGCACTTGCGCATCATAATGCATCCCTCAACCACCAGTGCAGCGGTGGAGACTCCCCATTCTTCTGCGCCTAAAAGTGCAGCAATAGCCAAATCGCGACCAGTCATGATCTTGCCATCGGTTTGCAGTACTACCCGGCTTCTGAGGTCGTTTTTGACCAAAGTCTGATGCGCTTCTGCCAAGCCTATCTCCCAGGGTAGTCCTGCATGTCTGATCGAACTCAGTGGCGAAGCACCCGTGCCGCCATCAGCACCGGAAATGAGAATTACGTCCGCATTGGCTTTTGAAACACCTGCCGCTATCGTACCAACACCTGCTTCTGAAACCAACTTTACATTAATCCTGGCTTGCCTGTTGGCATTTTTCAGATCATAAATCAATTGTTTAAGATCTTCAATAGAATATATGTCGTGATGGGGTGGAGGTGATATCAAACCCACTCCCGGGGTAGAATGTCTTACACGTCCAATCCAATCATCCACCTTATGGCCAGGAAGCTGCCCCCCTTCTCCAGGCTTGGCACCTTGGGCCATTTTGATCTGTATTTCTTCTGCGTTGGTGAGGTAATAGCTGGTTACGCCAAACCGACCGGAAGCGACTTGCTTAATGGCCGACCTTTCCCAATCTCCGTTTTCTTTTCTTTCAAAGCGTATTTCATCTTCACCACCTTCTCCGCTATTACTCTTTCCACCAATTCTATTCATGGCGATGGCCAATGTAGAGTGCGCTTCATGCGAGATAGAGCCGAAAGACATGGCGCCGGTAGCAAACCTTTTGAAAATGGCTTCCTTGGGTTCTACCTCTTCAATAGGAATAGGTTTCCTGACATTGAAATCGATTAGGCCTCTTAATGTCATGGCATTTTCAGCCTGCTCATTCACCATATCCGCATACTGGCGGTAAAGGTTATAGTCATTGCTTTTAGTAGAATGCTGTAACAACTGGATAGTGTCCGGGTTAAACAAATGTTTTTCCCCCCTTCTTTTCCATTGGTACACGCCGCCTACTTCAAGCATCGAATTGTCGGTGTTATTGTCAGGGTAAGCCAATCTGTGTCTTACCAATACCTCTTTGGCGATTTCATCGAAGCCAATACCTTCCATTCGACTTATTGATCCCTTGAAGCACTTGTCTACCACCTTTTTGTTAAGGCCTAAGATTTCGAATATTTGCGCAGACTGATAAGACTGTAAAGTGCTAATGCCCATTTTGGACATGATCTTCAATAACCCATACCCAACGGCATGGATATAGTTATCAAAAGCTTCCTTATCACTCAACTGACTTTTTAGCCTCCCCGATTTATTCAGATGGTGGATAGATTCAAAGGCCATGTATGGATTAATGGCACTGGCTCCATAGCCTATTACTGTAGCAAAGTGATGTGTTTCTCGTACATCGCCCGCTTCTACTACGATGCCCGCCTTAGTCCTGATGCGTTTGCTTACCAAATAGTGGTGTACTGCGCCAATGGCTAGCAGTGAAGGAATAGGGGCATGATGCTCATCAATACTCCTATCCGATATGATGATGATCTTATTGCCAGACAGCGCAATATCTTCTGCCTCCTGACATATTCTATCCAAAGCTTCTTCTAATCTTCCCGGTTGGCCATCTGCGACGAAGACAGAATTGATAGAACCATACTTGAAACCTCGCTTGGCGAGATTCTTCAATTTGGCCATGGTCGAATCGAGCAGTACCGGTTGTGAAATGTGTACCTGCTTGGTATGCTCCGGAGACTCGTCCAATACGTTCAAACTGTCGCCCACTCTTGTGAAAAGTGACATCACCATCCGTTCCCTGATAGGGTCAATCGGTGGGTTACTCACTTGTGCAAACAGTTGTTTGAAATAGTTAGATAAATGCTGGCTTTGGTCTGATAATACGGCCAGGGGGGTATCTGCGCCCATGGAACCAACCGGTTCTGTGGCCTTATCGGCCATTGGGCCTAATATGAAATTAAGATCTTCTGTGGTATATCCGTAGGCGTGCTGACGTTGTTTTAAGGTTTTATCATCAAAAGTGACCTTAAAATCTTCAGGCACTGATTCTGATCGGAGTTTTACTCTTTGCTCTTTGATCCAATCAAAGTAGGGTTTTCCGGCACAAACTTCCCGTTTAACCTCTTCGTCGTACTTGATCTTACCATTCTCCAGATCAGCCAATAAGATTTTACCCGGCTGTAGCCTTCCTTTTTCTATTACATCCTGAGGATTGACATCCAAAACGCCCGCCTCAGAGGCCATAATCAACTTACCTTGCTTGGTGATACAATATCTCGAAGGTCTTAACCCATTTCTATCCAAAGTAGCGCCAATGGATTTGCCGTCGGTAAAGAACAGCGCGGCCGGACCATCCCATGGTTCCATCAAAGAGGCGTGGTATTTATAGAATGCCTTTCTATCCGTATCCATCAGTTTGTTATCCTGCCATGCTTCTGGCACCATCATCATCATGACGTGGGGCAAAGAACGCCCTGAAAGCACCAGCATTTCTACCATGGCATCCAGGTTGGCCGAGTCGGAATGGTTTGAATCGGTAACAGGCAGCAGCATTTCCAGTTCTTCTTCGCTAAAAAGTGTTGTTTGCATCAACATCTCCTTAGACTTCATCTTATTCAGGTTCCCCCTAATGGTATTGATCTCGCCATTATGGGCAATGAATCTGAAGGGTTGTGCCAGTTTCCAATTAGGAAAGGTATTGGTTGAGAACCTAGAGTGAATGAGTGCCAATGCGGAAGCCACTCTTTTGTCTTGAAGATCCTGGAAGAATGGTCTTAGCTGATTTGTACGTAACTGGCCCTTGTAAATCACTATCTTACTGGAAAAGCATGGCATATAGAAGTCACCATTATTGCCAGCAATGTTATTACCTATATAGTGCGTGGTGACATTTCTGACCACGAAAAGCTTACGTTCTAATTGATCTTCAGTCAGGTCAGGATCATTCGGCTCGACAAAAACTTGTTCTATCACTGGGGTGACACTGCGAGCAGTTTTGCCTGGGACATTTTCGTTGACCGGCACCTTCCGAAATCCTAAAAGTTTGAATCCTAATTTGCCGATATATTTTTCTAGAATGGCTCTACACGCTTCTCTTACACCTTCTTTTACAGGAAAGAAAATCATACCCACGCCATAAGGCCTATTGGTGGGAAGTGAGATGCCTATTTTTGTACATTCTTCTCTTAAGAATGCATCGGGTTTCTGAATTAAAATGCCCGCACCATCGCCTGATTCCGGATCACTGCCAGTGGCGCCCCTATGCTCCATTCTTTCGAGCATAGTGATGGCATCATCTACAATTTGATAATTTTTTTCTCCATCAATATTAGCTACACAACCAATACCACAGGAAGAATGCTCCATCTCGTGGAGATACAACCCTTCACGACTTAAATTACTCATTGTATCTGCTTGCTAAGGTAAAATGTTAAATACCGTGATAACTAACGTTCTGTGTATGTAGGTAGAACTACGAAGATAATTCAATTTTCAAATCAAAAACCGTAAGGCAAAGTAGCTTAAGTCAGCTTTTGTTGACGTATTCTAACTAAATCCGCTTCTTTTTTTAAAATAACGAAATTTGACCACCTGAATTTGGTAGAAAATTGACAATTTTGAAAAAAATGGCATAAATCAACTCCTTTTTGAAGTAATTAACCCATCTTCATCGCTCTTACCATCTCTTTTTTACCCGGAGGCCCGGGTAGTGTTTCTACTTCAAAACCTATGGCCTTCAGGTCCCTTTTCAATTGTCCTTTGGCACAATAAGTTACGAAAATACTATTGGAAGACATCAAGTAATATACTTTGGTTAGCAATTCCTTATCCCACATCTCTGCTTGTTTATTAGGAGCAAAGGCGTCAAAATAAACAACATTATACTGCTCGCCTTTAGCGTCAAAGTCTTCCAGTTTGCTTAAGGATTTCTTGATTCGCATTTTATCCCTCAGTCCTACCCATTCATTCCAGGTGCTGGCGTGTAATCTTTCGAACAACGGCTTGCTTTGTGAAAGGCTGTCCAGGTCGGTATAATTGAGTTTTTCGATGACAGCCTGTTCTAAAGGGTATGGCTCCAACGTTGTGTAGTCGATTGCTATATTAAGTTGAGGTTGTGCAACAACTGTAAGTAAGGCATTTAGACCTGTGCCAAATCCCACTTCCAGGATAGATACTTTAGTTCTACCGAAAAAATCTACAGCATGCTTAAGCCCATGATCAATGAACACGTGAACCGACTCTTGTAGCGCGCCATGGTGGGAGTGATAAGTTTCATTCAACTCTGGATGGAACAATGAGTGAGAGCCATCTTCTGTGGTTATGATCTTTACATCAGGCATTAATCCTTTTGGATCAGAACGGTAGCAAAAGCGGCGACACCTTCCTCTTTGCCCACAAAACCCAACTTCTCGGTAGTGGTGGCTTTAATGGAGACATCATCTTCGTCTATGCCCATAACGGTAGCCAGACAGGCCTTCATTTCAGGAATATGAGGGTTGATCTTAGGTTTTTGCAGGCAAATAGTAGAATCAATATTGCCTATAGTATATCCCTTATCCGTGATCAGTTTGACAACGTCTTTAAGGAGGATTTTACTATCTATGGCTTTAAATTGCTGATCGTTATCAGGAAAGTGAAAACCTATATCGCGCATGTTGGCCGCTCCTAGAAGGGCATCACATATAACGTGTATGAGCACATCAGCATCTGAGTGACCTACAGCGCCTTTGGTGTGTTCTACCTTAATACCACCCAGCCAAAGATCTTCACCTTCTTTCAATTGGTGAACATCATAACCAAAACCTGTTCTAATTTTCATGATCTTGCCTTAAGCCATCAAAAATAAAATTCTGACTTCATTTTTAGGTATGGAGTGATCATTTAATTTTGGTTGCTTCAACATTCAACACATGAAATTCAACAAAAAGAGATATAGTCAGAAAACCCTGATTGCATTGTATGAAGAATTGCTTCAGCCTCGGATGATCGAAGAGAAAATGCTGATCCTTCTTCGTCAGGGTAAAATCAGCAAATGGTTTTCTGGTATTGGGCAAGAGGCCATATCGGTAGGAGCGGTACACGCTCTACATGATGATGAGTACATTCTACCAATGCATAGAAACTTAGGGGTCTTCACTTCCAGGAATATTCCATATCAAAGACTATTCTGTCAGTTCCAGGGTAAACTTTCTGGCTTTACTAAAGGAAGAGACAGGTCCTTCCACTTTGGTACTAACGATTATCATATTGTTGGCATGATCTCTCACCTTGGTCCTCAAATGGGTGTAGCTGACGGAATAGCACTCGCTGATCTGCTACATGAGCAACAAAAAGCGACTTTGGTGTTTTGCGGTGATGGAGGATCAAGTGAAGGCGATTTTCATGAGTCAATTAACGTGGCAGCGGTATGGAACCTTCCCGTCATATTTGTGATAGAAAATAATGGCTATGGTCTATCTACACCCAGCGAAGAACAGTTCAAGTTCAAAAGTTTTGTGGACAAGGGGCCAGGCTATGGTATTGAGGCGTTGACGGTAGATGGTAATAATGTGCTGGAAGTCTATGATGCCATAAAAAAGACAGCCGAAAGTGTTCGCAAAAACCCAAGGCCAGTATTGATCGAAGCCATGACATTTAGAATGCGTGGGCATGAAGAGGCCTCAGGCACCAAATATGTCCCCAGTGAATTAATGGATTACTGGGCCAAGAAAGACCCGGTCGAGAACTATGAAAAATTTCTTCTTGACCAGGGAATTCTCACACTCGAGAAAAGAAAAGAAATAAGATCCTCGATACAGGAAAAAATAGAAGAAGGGCTTGAACTTGCCTATGCTGAGCCTTTGCCTGAAGCGAATACCGAAGAAGAGCTTAAGGACATATATAGCCAGTTCACTCCGGCACTGGTTGAGCCAGCCACTAAGCAGACTTCTGAGCGCAGGTTTGTAGATGCGGTTTCAGATGGCTTAAAGCAAAGCCTGGAGCGTTATCCGGAATTAGTCTTAATGGGGCAAGATGTAGCTGAATACGGAGGTGTGTTTAAGGTGTCAGAGGGGTTTGTCGATAAGTTTGGTAAAGGCCGGATCAGGAACACGCCACTTTGCGAATCTGCCATCATAGGAGTGAGCCTGGGGATGTCGATCAAAAAGCAAAAGTCAGTTGTCGAAATGCAATTCGCAGATTTCGTCAGTTGTGGCTTCAATCAAATCGTCAATAACCTGGCGAAAATTAACTACCGTTGGGGGCAGAATGCTGATGTTGTCATCCGTATGCCTACAGGCGCCGGGGTGGGGGCAGGTCCATTCCACTCTCAATCCAACGAGGCATGGTTTTTCCATACACCGGGCTTGAAGATAGTATACCCATCTAACCCTTATGATGCCAAAGGTTTGCTTACAGCAGCTATAGAAGATCCTAACCCTGTTATGTATTTCGAGCATAAGGCATTGTATCGTTCCATAGATCAGGAAATACCGGATGACTATTACACGCTTGAGGTGGGCAAGGCGGCCTTGGCTGAGGAAGGTTCAGACCTATCCATTATCACTTACGGTTTTGGTGTACATTGGGCTAAAGAAATGCTGGCCGAATTATCTGGTGTGACTGCCGATATTCTGGATTTGAGAACGCTCTTACCCTGGGACAAGGAGGCGGTAGCGCAGACAATAAAAAAGACAAATAGGGTGTTAATATTACACGAAGATTGTCTTACTGGAGGCATAGGTGGAGAAATAGCCGCATGGGTTGCAGAGCATTATTTCAAGGATTTGGATGCACCAGTGGCCCGTATCGGTAGCCTTGATACGCCTGTGCCTTTCAATAATAACCTGGAAAATAACTTCTTACCCAAAAATCGGTTAAAGAAGAAAATTGAAGAATTATTGGAATTTTAGTTATTTTGAAGGTTTTAAGATACTTCCGAACCATTTTTTCGGTACTTTAAGCGTTATGGAAACAAGGCGTTTCCGGACATTTTGAGCATAAAACACCTAAATATTCTCCAACAGTATAGAAAGCTATTAAAGCTGTCAATAGGTCTATTGATCGCTTTATTGGTCATGGTTCTATCACCATCCGATGCTTATGCCCAGCAGGGTACGGGTAAATCCAGATTGGAAAAGTCCAATGACTCGAAGAATAGAAAGAACAGGAGAAAGAAAAGAAAAGGGGATAAGGCGAAATATGCCGGACGTAACGTTCGTGAGAATAGCCGTAGGGTAAGAAATAAGCAAGGGGATAGGGCGGTTAAAGGTGACATTACTGGACGAAGAGTAAAGACCAAAACTTCTCCCAGGCGTAATTCAGCCGGTTTCCCGCAGCCTGACCCTTACGCCGGTAGAAAAAGATCAACCGAAGCCAGTAGGACCAAATCCAATAGAGACATTGTAAGGCAACCTAGCGGAAGGAGCGAGCGGTTTCGCAGAGGCGATATTTCTGGTAAGCGTATCAGAACCAGAAGTAGCTCAGCCAGAGGTAGAAGGGTATATAATTCTTTTAGTCCATCTTACCTGAGTGCCAGTAGTGGCGGTGAGAAAGGCGGCGGTAAAAAGAAAAAGAGAATCTCACCCAGATCAGCTTCTGGAGGGTTCAGAGTAAGCAAGAGAGTTAATCCCTATGCCGGTCGAGGCAGACGAAAAGGAACAGGCGAGCGTGCCGTTACCAAAGATATTGCAGGCCGTAAACTGAGAAAAAACAACAGTAGGGCGCGACGCATTACCACTCCTTCCTTTGACCCTTATGTTACTAGAAAGAGAACCGGAGACAAACCCTATTCTGGACGTCTTTCCGGTGGTGCAGCAGGCCGATCCGTTAGCCGTAAATCAGAGGGAACGTATAAAGGAAGGGCACTTGGAGGCGGCGCTCGATCCGCTACCAGAAGAGGCGAAAGAACCTACCGCGGGCGTGCGTTAGGTGGAGGAGCCAGATCAGCAACTCGAAGAAGCGAAAGAACCTATCAAGGCAGGCCGCTAGGTGGTGGTGCAAGGTCTGCTTCAAGGAGAGGCGAGAGGGCATTCACTAAAGATATCGCAGGCCGTAAACTGAGGAAGAACAATACCAAAAGAAGACAGATACAAGCTCAACCTACCTTCGATCCTTATTTCGGTAAATCGCGCAAGGCAGGTAGTAATGAAGTAGCCGGCAAAAGAACCAAAAACCAACGTCGCAGATTGAGTGCGACCACTAAGAATAGGAATAACAGAGGTCGGGCTATCATTACCAAACCTCCCGGTGATGGCACGCGCAAAGGATTCAGGTTTCAAGGTAACATCAAATCGGGCAGGCCACTTAAAGGTGGTGGTAGTGTTACGGCTAAGCTAAAACGTAACAATCGGGGAAGGCCCGTAGCTACTAAGCCTCCCGGCAGAGGTACACTTCGGGGTGGCCAATTTCAAGGTAATGTAAAAGGCGGTAAACCGCTCAAAGGTGGCGGTAGCGTTACTGCACGATTGAAAAGAAATAATCGAGGAAGACCAGTAGCTACTAAACCTCCTGGTAAAGGAACCCTCAGGGGAGGTCAGTTTCAAGGTAACATTAAGGGAGGTAAGCCTTTGAAAGGTGGAGGTAGTATCACCGCTCGTCTGAAGAGAAACAATAAAGGCCAACCTGTAGCTACTAAACCTCCAGGCAAAGGAACACTCAGAGGCGGCCAATTCCAAGGCAATATCAAAGGAGGTAAACCTTTGAAGGGTGGTGGTAGTATCACCGCTCGGATGCAACGAAGCAACAGGGGCAAACCCATAGCTACTAAGCCCCCAGGCAAAGGAACGCTCAGAGGCGGCCAATTTCAGGGAAATATTAAAGGAGGCAAACCACTTAAAGGTGGTGGAAGTATAAGTGGTAAGCTGTGGAATAATCGCGAGCAGGCGCTTAATAGGAGACCTCCTAGTGGTGCTACCCAGCGTGCCACCCGTTTTGCCGGTAACTTACGAGGAAACAGAAGACTAAAGGGTGCTGGTGGCAGCGTAAGTGGTAAACTTTGGAATAATCAAGAGCAAGCACTTCAGAAAAAATTACCCGGAAGAGGGACCAGAATGGCCGTCCGATTCCAGGGGAATATCAAAGGTGGTAAGCCCTTGAAAGGTGGCGGTAGCGTAAAAAGAGGACAATGGAATAATAGGGAAACCCCATTACAAAAGAAATACACCAGTTCTAAAATATTAGCTACATCCAGGTTCAGTGGTAAGACCAAACAAAGGAGAGGTTATAGGAGAAACCCTAATGCGGCGGAAGATGCTCTGCTGAAAAAGTCACCCAATCGAAATACTTTCAGAGGAGGTAGCTTTCAAGGGAACTTAAAGGGCGGTAAACCACTTAAGGGAGGAGGTGGCAGATTCGAGCGTGGTATCTGGAACAATGACGAAAAGCCATTGAAGCGCGGTTACGCGAATCCAGAGACCATTTATGCAGCTAAATTTACCGGAAGGTTTAAACTTCGACGTAAATACCAGAAGAATCCTAAGACTCCTGATGATGCCCTGAAGGGCATTGGATTAACCAAGGAAGCCAGAAAAGGAGGCAACTTTCAGGGAAGGTTTAAGGTGGCTGGTAACTACAAGAAAAAGCCAAACGCACCGGATGGAGCATTAAAGGGTATAGCACCGTTCAAAGCTGCCGCCAAAGCAAGAGATTACCAGGGTAATATCAAGATGAAGAAGGGTGATACACGTCATATGCACCCGAGCTCAACTTATACTACCGCCAAGAAGAGAAGAAACTCTTTAGAGGAAAAAGATAAAGTATTTAAATTCAGAATTTGGTGGGCGAGCCTTTTCAAGAAAAACGATAATCAACCAGAATATCTCAAAGAAAAGGATAATAGTCGCAGACCAAGATATGACAAGCGAGAAGAAGGACTTTGGTACGACTAAACTATGGAATGGAAAGTATTAAATGCTATTGATCAAATAGAATCGATCAAAAAGGAATCAGAAGAAAAGCAAGTGCTTATCTTCAAACACAGCACTCGTTGCTCCATCAGCGCCATGGCGCTTGACCGTTTGCAGCGATCTTGGGATACGGATGAAATGGTAGGAATTGAACCATATTATCTGGATCTAATCAGATTTAGAAACATCTCTAATGCCCTTGAGGGCGAATTCAACGTAATGCACCAATCCCCACAGGTTTTGCTTATCAAGAATGGTGAATGCATCTATGACGATTCACACTTCGGTATTGACTATGGAGATATTAAAGACCAGGTATTGGTCAAAAACTAAAGGATATGGTCTGCTTTACATGTTCGCCCAGGCTTAAAGCCACCGGACATGTAAGGGCCGCTCTTTTTAGTTTCACGATCTGTTCAGGTGAGGCTACTAACCCTTCTTTTGAGAACTCGATCTTAATTTCTGCTATTTTCCTGGGAGCTGACGCCATCACTTTTGTTACGTCGGCCGTCATTCCCTTTAGGTCAATCCCTTCCCTTTCAGCATAGATACCCATTAACGTCATCATGCAACTGCTTAATGCTGAGCAAACCAGGTCTGTTGGCGAAAAAGCCTCTCCCTTACCATTGTTATCGGTCGGCGCATCCGTAATGATCTGATTGTTTGATTTAAGGTGAACAGCTTCTGTTCTCAACTGGCCTGTATATGTTGTTTTAATGGTTACCATGCTCTAAACTATAATATATATTTTTGCGTTATGGTTATAATCCGTAATTTTAATTGCTCCTGTTAATAAAGTGCAGAATGATAAATCATAAGTG
>JBCBSS010000172.1:0-16063 GCA_039819065.1 Bacteroidota bacterium | reverse complement strand
CTCGTTCTTACATTCATTCTTTTAGTTAATCTCTTAAGATCCGTAAACAAACTATAACACTGTTAAATCATCAAACCAGCTCATCACCACGTCATCAAATCATCACATTATCAAATCATCCCATCGCCAATCGATTATATCCTCAATGAAGGTAGTGCTTTACCTCCAATAAGATTCATTCTGAATGACTGCAGGGCAAGCCAAACCATCTCATCATCAAATCATCTCATCCCCAAATCACCGCATCATCAATAGATCATATGCCTTCAGTTGAGGTAGTGCCTTACCTGCTAGATAATAGATTCCCAAGTCTCTCAAGCTGCGCAAGGTCGCAAGGGAATGACGCTAGATGCTCGTTCTTACATTCATTCCTTTAACCAACCTCTTAAGGTCCGTAACCAAATCATCCGATCAGCTCACCATCACATCACCAAACCATAACATCATCAAATCATCTCATTATCAAATCATCTCATTATCGAATCATCAAACCATCTCATCATCAGACCATCACCCAATTAAATCAGTACTATTCAAAGATTGAATTTTCACCTAAGTCCATTTTTTCGAAAAAAAGTTTTGCAAACGATTGCAAGCAGTACACTACAGGATAGTGAAGACGGGCCTGACTACTAAGTTGACCAGCATCTCCTTTAAACTATGCTTGAAAAAACCTTATCAAACTATAATTTTCAACAAGATCCGACTACGGATGATGGTCTCACGCTAACTGACGAAAAGCTTTGGGAAAGCTTGATACAAGGCAGTGAAATTGCATTTGATGAAATATATAGAAGGTACTTTGACAAGCTATACGTATACGGCCGTCACCTGACACAAGATACCGATTTAATTAAGGACGCTATCCAGGAGTTATTCATAGAATTATGGAAATACAGAAAGAAGCTCTCAAGTGTCAAATACGTTAAATCATATCTACACAAGTCTGTACGCCGGAAAATCCTGAAAGACCTGAAAAGTAAGCGATCTACCGAGGGTGTTGACTTGATCAATGAATCCTTGCAAGTTAGCTTCTCCCGGGAACGGTCTCTCATCAACGAACAAACAGCTCAGCAACAGAAAGAGCTGATCTCCAAGGCCTTTAAAACACTATCTGATCGACAAAAAGAAGCGGTAGTACTGAAGTATTACAATGACCTCTCCTACCAGGAGATTGCTGATATCATGTCACTCAGTAAGGTAAAATCAGCTAGAACACTGCTTTACAGAGCCATCGACGTGCTTAAAGCCAGTATGCATAAAAAGGCTACATCTGCTATCCCTCTCATTACGGGCATCTCTGCGCTTTTTTCTACGATCAAGGATGTATGGGTCATCATTATCTTCGCAGCGCTTTATTTCTAAGGCATCGCTAGAACAGTCTCAGGTTAGCTTCAGAACATCCATCTAGTATTTCCCCCACCGAACAACGGATCTACGGTAGTTTTATCAGATAAGATAACCACTTGTTTAAGTATGATTACCAATGTTTGCGCCTCTAATACCAAGTGGCTGTCTTTCTGAAAGAATCTTATTGGCAAATACCTAGCCCCTTGGCTCGCAACATAATTGACTTAATGGCATCCACCACCGAGTACGCTCTCAAATGGTTTGAAGTACTAGTTTATCGCAGATAAGATTCATTGCTTATGACGTATTTTTATAACATGTCGAAAGCCTTTGCTATTCTTACTACCTTGTATTCCTCCCGATCAGTCGGGAAGAAACTCGCCAGAACACAATAACTGCCGTGTATGTCATTTCGAGTATCACGAGAAATCTATCTCTTTAATAACCCGTACTTTAATTCGAGAGAGATTTCTCCTCACGTCGAAATGACTGGCTTTTGAGACGGCCTTAACTCCCAGACCAACGGAATTGCCAAACAATTTCGACCAATGTCATCCAATTTTGTGTATTTGAAACTAAAACATTGAGTCTCTGAATAATACTCCAAGATGCAATAGATGTGTAGAAAGCCTTCTTTTGGTTCTGGAACTTCTCCTGAGGCCAGGGCCAACACCAAATAAATAGTTTTCCAAAAACAGCTCACACGTTCCAAAATCGAGCTTTTTTAAAAATTTCGAAATTTTTCTGAAAAAATTTGAGGGCATTTTCATCAAAGCCTTCCTCTATAAGATCAAGTAGAATGAAAGAGCCTAGCTCTATTAGAGAAATTGCACGTCTTCATTTAGACAAGGGTCAATTAGTTTAAAAGAAACGTGTATAAGGGATTGTCTCAAACGAGAGATAATCCCTTTCCATACCCCACATAGACACTTAACGGACTTATTAATACGATCTGCTAGTAATAAAACTATAATGAGCAAACACTACATATTTTTCACAGTTCATGATTTTGCCCTGGACGATTATTTTATCCAATGGGTACAATCTCCGAACGCAGAAAGCAATGCTTTCTGGTACAAATGGATCAAAGACCATCCAGATAAAAAGGCCATCATAGATGAGGCCAGGCAGTTGGTCTTAGCTATGGATTTTTCTTCTTCCAGACCATCACAAAAGGAATTTTTTGAAGTGAAGGCCAAAATTGATCAGGTAATCAAATCTTCCGACCAAAAATCAGACGGCATTCAACTACTCTCTTGGCAATGGGCTAGCGTAGCCGCAGTTATAGCGTTGCTTACCATCTCATGGTTTGTTTTCCAAAGCCCTATGGAGAATGCACAGGTCATCACCCACGCTACCGCATTCGGTGAAACCAGGCTGATCACACTACCCGATAATTCTACCGTACTACTCAACGCGAATTCTACCATAAAATATACCGACGACTGGGATGAAAAACTCACACGAGAAGTATGGCTGGAAGGAGAAGGTTTTTTCGATGTGAAAAAGGTGATACATTCAGAAAACGAAGGTTCAGTGGTGCGCAAACAGTTTTTGGTGCATTCAGGTGCTATGCAAGTAGAAGTACTGGGTACGACTTTCAATGTCAATAGCAGAGAAGAGACATCCAAAGTAGTATTGGCCTCAGGTAAAATAGCCCTGACGGTGGCTAATGACAAAGATACCACCAAGTTGGCCATGAATCCTGGTGATTTTATACAATATACCTCTACCACCAGAGAGATACTTAAAAAGGAAGTTGATGCTAAGAAATTCACTTCCTGGAGGGAAAACAAACTCCATTTCGAAGAAACATCGCTGGAAGAAGTAGCCAGCATTATTGAGAATAATTATGGTCTTAAGGTGGTGTTCGAACACCCCGATCTTAAGCAAATTACGCTAACAGGTACGATGTCGACAGCGAGTCTAGAAACTTTTATAGACGTACTGTCTGAATCGATTGATGCCCAAATTGAAAATCAGGATGGTCAGCTGATCATCAAAAACTAATTACCCAAGCTAACTTTAAATCAACGGTTATGATAAAACGATTACGAAATCATTTCTCAGCCATTGGGATAGTGATTTTAATTACGCTGATTGCTACCGAGGCAAGCTCTCAAATCGTTTCGAGAGACAATCGTCTGGTAGAAATTCCCCCCAATCAAGTCGCCGAGTATGCCCCATTGAAAGATGCCTTGAAAGAAGTAGAACGGAAGTTCAAGGTCAACATCATCTTTCAAAGTAGAATTGTAAAAGACCTCAATGTAAAGGTCGATTACACGGACGAAACCTCATTAGATGATATCTTGATGAAATGGTTAATGCCTCATGGGCTGACCTTTACTAAACTAGGTAATCAAGATTATGTGGTTAAACCTGAAAAGAAACATGTAGAAAAGATCAAGAAGGTCTCAGGTGAAACTTTATCAGAAGTGAACCCATATCAGCACCAGAACTCAGATTTCTTGCTGAATAACCTCGAAAAAAATTTTAATGCCACCCGTAATCGATTGCAGGAAAGAGCAATCTCTGGTAAAATTTCTGACGAACTTGGACAACCTCTACCCGGCGTTAATATTCTCATCAAAGGCACATCGCTAGGAACCATCTCCGACCTGGACGGTAATTTCAAACTCAATGTACCTGATGAAAACACCGTTATCGTATTTTCATTTGTAGGTTATCTCTCCCAGGAATTAAAAGTCGGTAACCAAACCGTGATCAACATTCAAATGACCCCAGACATCACCACACTCGGTGAAATTGTGGTTGTTGCCTATGGCGAAAGTAAAAAGTCAGAACTTATCGGTTCGGTAGCTACCATTGATGCCAAAACACTGGATAAACTACCAATCACCTCTTTTGAGGAGGGTTTAGCCGGTCAGGTAGCTGGGCTTAATGTGCGCCAGAATACCAGTAGACCTGGAGGTGCACCGGAAATATTGGTTCGAGGAATTGGATCTATTTCTGCCGGGAATGCCCCACTCTTCGTAATTGACGGCTTCATATTTGGTAATACCAATGATCAATTGAATAACCCGCTAGCCTTTCTTTCGCCTAATGATATAGAATCCATCAGTGTCTTGAAAGATGCAGCATCAGCAGCACTATATGGTTCCAGAGCCAGTAATGGTGTGGTATTGATCACCACCAAATCAGGTAGAAAAGGTAAAACAGTGATCAGCTTTGACTCCTATGCCGGTGCACAGACCGTACTGGATCGTGTGAAACCTGACGTGCTCAACGCTCAAGAATTGGCACTATTCAACCAGCAAAAATTTGAAGATGCCTTTTTCGATCAGAACGGCATGTTTCCTACCGAAGAAGAAATAAGAGCGGCCGGTATTCCTGACCCAGCCAGTTTTAGCGAAGGTACAGATTGGTTCGATGAGCTTACACGCACTGCCCCCATGCAGAGCTACCAGATCAATGCCCAGGGAGGAAACAACGATGTCAATTACTTCATATCTATGGGGTATTTTGATCAGGAAGGTGTGGTAGTGAACACCGGTTTTGAACGCTATTCATTAAGGACCAATGTAGATGCCAAACTGGCCAATAAGCTGAAAGCGGGCATTCGCCTCAATGCGGCAAGAATAGAAAACCAACGAAACGGGGGCACCGACCCTGCCGCTGGAGGCTTCCAGGTGGATGGAACAGTGCTCACGTCATTCTGGCTGGCGCCCGATGCACCGGTTAGAGATAGAAACGGTAATTTGGTAGAAAGCACCCAAGGTTTTTCAAGACTTACCAGCACCTATCAAAACAATCCTGTGTTCGAGCAATTCGCGAGGAAGAATGAATTGATCTCTAACCAATTGATCACATCGGTCTATCTCGAATATGAGCCCATTAAGAATCTGAAGTTTAAGCCATCCTTTGGCGCCAATATCATTCAAAACCGGATCGCGCAATCCCAGCCATCTCTTTTGGATGCGGGCGCTTCTATTTTCCCAGGGCCAATTGAGCCTCGAGCATCAATCAATAACACTGAGAATTTTAATTGGCAGTCAGAAAATGTGTTAACCTATAGTACTACAATACAGGATGATCACAGCCTCAGTTTCCTGGGCGCTTTCACTATACAGAAAACTTCGATCAGAGGAGCTGCGTTCACCGCTACCAATATTATTGACGAGGCTTTCCCTTTCGTGAACTCCGGCAATGTGCTAAACACAGCACTAGATGATGTAAATACTCCTGCTTTCAACCTGAATGGTAACGAAAGTGTCTCTGAGCAATCGTTGGTCTCTTTTTTAGGCCAAGTTAAATACAACTACAAAGACAAGTATCTCTTAACCGGAGCCATCAGAAGAGACGGTTCTTCCAGGTTTGGAAGGGACGTAAGATTTGCCAATTTCCCCTCGGTGGGGCTAGGCTGGAGAGCTTCAGAAGAAGGTTTCTTTAAGAATCTTGGTATTAACAAAATAGTTAGCAATGTATTTTTCGAAGCTTCTTACGGAGAAGTGGGTAACAACCGAATCGGAAATTACGCCTGGAGAGGATCTGTCAATGGAGCAAACTATGTAGTAGACGGAGCTCAGGTCATCGGACGTCGCGTAAACGCTCTTCCTAACCCACAGCTTACCTGGGAACAAACTGAAGAGATTTCATTAGGTATGGACGTCTCGTTCCTCAATAATAGATTCATATTAGAAGTAGACGCCTACCAGAGAAATACCACACAACTCATTAACGACCTTGCCTTGCCACGTATCACCGGTTTCGGTAGCATATTGGGTAACATCGGAGAGCTGGAAAACAAAGGGATTGAAATACTGGTCAAGAGTATCAATATTGACAATGAAAAATGGAGATGGTCGACTGATTTCAACCTCACCATAGACAGAAATGAGATCATCAAGTTAGGCGAGTCTGACAGACCTATATTCCTCGAGAATGCTGCCAATGGCGCACCTTACAGTATTGTTCAGGTGGGCAGGCCTATCGGTCAGTTCTTTGGCTTGCAGTTTGACGGACTTTACACTCAGGAGGACTTGGACAACCCTGACGTCCCTACTTACCAGGAAGGAGCACCGGCAGTGGGTTCAGCCCGATTCTTAGATGCAGATGGCGATGGCCTTATTGAGAGAGGTATAGATGACCTTGTTCTAATTGGGGACGCAAACCCTGATTTTTCTTACGGTATCACCAATTACATTCAATACGGCCCATTGAGCCTCAAGGTGATCATGACCGGTGTGGTTGGCCAGCAGATCATAGACCTGTCAAGAGAGTTGACACATAACTTCGACGGCAATACGAGCAGTATATTCAATGTTTCTTCAGACGTGGTGAACCGTTGGAGACCCGGAGATGATCTTGCCACAGCTCGATTCCCCGGTACAGCCGGTAATGACCAACAGTGGCGCTGGCCAAATTCAGAGTTCATAGAAGATGCCGGATATCTTTCCGTACGCAACATTACACTGACATTTGATTTCCAGGATCAATTCGCTAGTCAATTGCCTTTCCTCACTGATGGAAGTATTTATGTTTCTGTTCAAAACGCGTTCATATTCAGCCCGTTCGACGGTAATCCTGAAATAGGTAAAGCAGCATCAAGTATTCTATTGCGAAATGTAAACTATGGTAGCTATCCACTAGCAAGGACCATAACTGGTGGTATAAGACTCACATTTTAATTAGCAGCAATCATGAAAAAAGTATATTTATATAGCTTCGTCATTCTAGCGATAATCAGTAGCTCGTGCGAAGATTTTCTTGACCTTGAACCGCCTACAGCGGTTACGCCAGAAGCGTTCCTGACCACAGAGCAAGGTATCAACGAAGCCACTATTGGTATCTACAACCATTTTCGAGGCTTGTATTCCGGCCAACAATGGGTATTCGGAGAGTTCCGATCAGACAACACAAGCTTTCAGTTCAACGCTCAGGACAGAGGTGGAGCAGGCCTGGAAGCATTGGATGAATTCATAGCCAACTCCAGTAGTGGAAACATTGCCAACTATTGGAATACTTCATATCAAGGTGTATTCCGTACTACTAACATACTTGAAAGCATCGATCAGGTTGAGTTCACCGACGAAGCCAGTAAGATGAGCTTGGCAGCAGAAGCCAGGTTTTTCAGGGCTTTCTATTATTTCAACCTGGTCAGGCTCTACGGAGATGTGCCTTTGGTAGACGCGACCATTGATGGTGTCGATGAAACAGAAATCTTTGCCGCCATAGACAGATCACCAGTGGCGGATATTTACAATCAAATCATCATTCCTGATCTGATTTTTGCCAAAGCCAACTTACCAGCCCCTGGTGATGAAGCAGTTGGTAGAGCGTCAGAAGGAGCGGCACGCATGCTATTAGCCGATGTCTACATGACCATACCCAATTATGAGATGGCCGTACTCGAATTGGATACGATAGTCAATGACCTCAACTATGAATTACTGCCTGACTATGAGCAGGCCTTCAACCCTGATTTCAAGAACAACTCGGAATCTATGTTCGAGCTACAGTACGCCTTCTCTGCACGCCAGCCAGCTAACTTTTATGCGAACTGGGTGCCATTCAACTCAGGTACAGACATTACTCCAAACCCGGCCGGGTCAAGAGCAGGTAGAAACCAGCCTACCGCTGACCTGGTTGATGCTTACGAAGATGGTGATTTGAGAAGGGACATATCGATCACTTACTACAACGTCAACGACACCGATTCTGTCGTTTTCATTAACAAGTACAACTACCCATTCCCAGGCCCAGGCGGGCAGGACATCAACTTCCCGGTATACCGATACGCTGAAGCGCTACTCTTCTACTCGGAAGCGCTCAATGAAACCAGTCCTTTATCAGATGGTGCGGTACTGTTTGTGAACAGGGTGCGTAATCGTGCTGGGTTGCCACCTTTAGTCAGAGGACAGGATTTTAACACCCAGGAAGATTTGAGGGAATTGATATGGAATGAGCGCAGGATAGAATTGGCCTTCGAAAGTAAAAGATGGTTTGACCTTTTGCGATCCGACAATATCGTTCCGAATAGAGCCCTAACCACTATGCAAGCTCACGGTCAAAATCAGGCGAACGAAAAAACTACCCTGAACCCGGGGGCCTACGATAACATCCGCATATTGCTGGCCATTCCGGCCATTGAAGCATCCCTATACGGTTATGAACAGAATCCAGGATGGGACTAATTTCTCGACTAAAAAAATCTAAGAAGATGAATCACTCATATAGATATATCATAGTAATCGCGCTTTGCTTGGGAAGTTGGGTATCAATGGCCCAGTCTGCCTCCGAGCAGTTCGATTATGTAGAAGGTACTGCGATTGATGGTCAAGGTACCGCTACCAACGGTTGGTCTGGTCCCTGGGAAATCCTGGCCGGTACTGATAAAAATGTCGCATTGGGAGGTATACTCAATAATGCCAATACAGGTGAGACCAGTGGAAACTCACTGGATGTAGATTATATCGGCAAAGGTGACAATGTAAGGCTCTTAAGGCGTTTATCGGACGCCTACCCAGATGATGGAAGCACTTATTGGCTGGGCTTTTGGTACAAAGGAGTAGAAAGAAACGTGCTCTCTAATGTATTCAACGTGGTATTGGTGGATGCAGATGCTGCACAGGGCACTGGTCCCAACGGTCAGTTGGCCAGGTTCGGTACTGTTTTTGGCAACTCGAAAATAGCCATAGATGCAGGAGGAGTAGCCCTTACGGACGCTGATGCAGATACTGCACATTGGATCGTCGCAAAAATTGAAACCAACGGCACCTCAGATCCTGATCTGATCAGCCTGTACTTAAATGCAGATCCGGCAACGGAACCTACAGTACCTGACGCCACTTTTGCCACTAACAACCTGAACAATGGATTTAGCGGCGTGATGGTAAGAATAGAGGGAGATGAAGGTGTTCGTGTATTAGTAGATGATCTTTTTCTTGGCACCTCATTCGGTGATATTGTTCCCCCTGATCTGACCTTTGTAACACCGGGAATAGAACAATTTGATTACGCGGATGGGACTACCATAGAGGGCGCAGGTTTGGCCGAAGACGGTTGGACAGGACCTTGGAAACGCCTTACCGGTACAGACAAAAATATAGTAGCAGGAGGTATAGCCAATGCTATTAACGCAACCCAAACAGGCAGTAACAAGCTGGATGTAGACTTTTCTACTGCAGGAAACAACGTCAGGTTATGGAGAGGATTATCCTCATCCTTTCCAGACAATGGAAATGTTTACTGGGTGTCTTTTATGTACAATGGCGTACAACGCGACGTCAATGGCAATGTATTCAATGTCATTCTAGCCGATACCACGTCTGTGGGTGCCAGCGGTCCTGGTGGGCAACTGGCCAGGTTGGGTACCATTTTCGGCAACCCTAATATTGGTATTGATGCGGGAGGTGTAGCCGCGACTAGTGGCGCTGCGGATACTACCCATTGGGTAGTGGCCAAGGTGATTACAAACGGTACGTCAGACGGAGATACGATCAGGATGTTCTTGAACCCCAACCCTGGTTTAGAGCCCCTTGACAGTCAGGCCGACGCCCAATTCGTCACTAACAACCTGAACAATGGGTTCAACGGTATCATGGTTAGAATAGAAGGGACAGAAGGCGTACGCGTGCTACTAGATGATATAGTGGTAGGCAAATCCTTCAATGAAGCCGTACCTGACGACCTACAATTTATAGAACCTGCTAGCGAAGACTTCAATTATACTGTAGGTACAACGCTGGATAATACTGGTGCCGCCACCAACGGTTGGGGTGGCCCTTGGGAAGTGATCGCCGGTATGGATCAGGAAATCATATCAGGTGGTATCACCAACAACAATATATTCTATCAAACCAGCGGCAATAAACTAGATCTCGACTTCACAGAGGCAGGTAACAACATAAGAGTAGTAAGAAAGCTGGCTTCAGGATACCCTGACAATGGTTCTACCTATTGGTTGGGCTTCTGGTACGAAGGTTTGGAAAGAACAGCCGGAGGTAATGTATTCAACGTTATACTAGGCGATACCGCTGCATTCGCTGGTAGCGGTGGCGGTGGACAATTGGTGCGTTTCGGTACCATTTTCAACAACGGCTTTCTGGGCATAGACCTGGGTGGACCACTCTTCCCAGGAACAGCTCCTACCGATGAAGCACATTGGGTGGTAGCCAAAGTAGAAACTAACGGTACTGCCGAAGCAGATACCATTAGAATGTTCGTCAATCCTGATCCGATGGTACAACCGGCTGATTCACTAGCCGATGTCAAAGTGGCTACTACCAGACTTAACAATGGGTTCAATGGTATCATGGTCAAACAGGAAGGCACCGCAGGTGTACAAACGATATTGGATGATCTCTACGTCGGTATAGCCTACAATGACGTTGTACCAAGAGACCTCATCCAACTGGACAATGCCCCTCTACCTGCTTTTGATAAGTTCGACTACGCAGTGGACGATTCTATCAAAACGGACATGATGATTGGTGCAGAAGAAAACGGATGGAGCGGGCCGTGGAAGTCCCTGACCGGGTCAGCGGTGGTACAAGCAGACAGTGTAGATAACTACTTTATCCTTAAAAGTACTACATCCAATGCACTGCGATTGGATAACTCTGATGGCACCAATTCCACCAGGATTTACCGTGGGTTAAGCTCACTTTACGAAGATGTAGGTCGTACCTACTGGCTAGGCTTCTGGACTGATGCCTCTTTGACAGCAACTGGTGATGTATTCCAGGTGATATTGGCAGATACTGCCGTGCTTGCACCATCCGGCGGAGCAGGTCAGTTGGCCAGAATAGGAATTAACTTCAACAACAACAATATACAGGTGGTAGCTGGTGGTACAGCAGATACCGGTATATCAGGAGATACCACGCGTTGGGTGGTAGCCAAAATAGAAATGTCGGCAAACGCTGATGCTGATTCGATCAGGCTGTTCATTGACCCAACCCCTGGTGTAGAACCAGATGATGAAGACGCTGTGGCTGTATTAGGCACTACCGTTCTTAACAATGGTTGGAACGGTATCATGGTGAAAAACGAGGCTGGTTCAACTGACCTTAGCGGGTTGTTAGATAACCTCTACATTGGCAACAGTTTTGAAGAGATTCAGCCAGATGATCTGCAAGATCTCATTGCGCTTGATGTTCCATTCGTTGTCCATGAACCATTTGATTACCCAGTCGGTGAACCTTTACAAGGCCAGGGTGTAAGTAGCATAACCGAGGCTTGGAGCACCGCATGGATGAAAAGTCAAGGTGATGATGCACTTACACAAAGTGAGAGCCTTGACAATCAACTGACCACCATAGAAGGTGGAAGTACACTCCTCACTATATCAGAAGGTGAGCAAGATACTACCTGGTATGACAGAAGGTTCAGAGCTACCTTCCAGGATGATGGCAGCAACGTTTGGCTTAGCTTCCTCATGAACTCAGACGACTTCCAGGTCAGTAAGTCAAGCAGATTGAGCTTCTTGAATGGCATGGATGAAGTAGTCTCTTTTGGTGGAATAGAAGGGCTGAGTGTGGTAGGTATAACATCTGGAGATGCTTTGGCTACTTCCTCTTCAGAAGTGAGAGGAACCAACTGGATCGTAGCTAGAATAGAAATGTCAGGTAATGAAGACCCTGAAACTATAAGACTGTGGGTCAATCCCGATCCTACCCTACCGCCATTGGATATAACTGCTGATATTACCATCGAGGACGACGGTGATCAGGCTGTGACACTCAATGACGGTTTTGATGGACTGAGATTAGCAATAAGAGGTTTCACGCCTTTCGAAGCAGGTTTTGACGAAATACGTGTCGGCTTTAATTTCGGAGATGTGAGTAAACTTCAGGAAGAAGTTGATCCTAACCTGATCGTACAAGATCGATTCACCTACAGCGCTGGCGAGCCACTTGAAGGGCAAGGTTTTGCCGCCGCCGGCTGGGCAGGCCCATGGGTATCCGTAGGTGCAGAAAACAATGCTAATGTGGTATCTGGCAACATAGCTAGTCCTGTGGACGTGGCCGTAAAGGGCAATCAAGCGGAGTTAGCCAGTGCCGGTGGAACTGTCCGTTACTTCAGGCCATTGGAAACACCGATCACTGATGACGGTGGGGAATATTGGATCAGCACACTGATCAACTTTGGGCCAACGGCTGCCAATGGTAATGTAGGCCAGCTTTTCCTTTATAACAGTTCCTTCCCTGCTCCGCAAGACCAACGCTTGGCGCTAGGTAAAAACTTTGATGATACTGGACAGGTCGGGCTCTTTGACAGGGCTTCCGGTGCGGTGGTGAATAGTGGAATTGATGCCCGTAACAATTTCTGGTTGGTGATGAAGGTACAAATGAGTGGTGACGATCAACCTGATATAGCATGGCTCTGGATAGATCCAGACCCTACAGTCACTCCTGAAGAATCAGCAGCCGCCACCTCAGTAGCAAGTACATCACTCAATGCCGGTTTTGATGGGCTATTTGTGAAATCAGAAGGTGGTCCTGCGCTGACCACTTCATTCGACGAAATCCGGTTGGGAACCACTTATGAATCAGTATCTCCATCCGGCGAAGGTGGTAGCGGTGGCCCCGATCCTGTCACTAGCGTGGACGACCTTACATCGCTGGAAAATAGTCTAAGAAACTATCCTAATCCTTTCAGTGGCCAGACAACGATAGTGTATACGTTAGAAAAAACGAGTACAGTAGAACTATCCATTTTGAACCTGCAAGGTCAGGAAATCATGAAACTGGATAGCGGTACGAAGGGCGCTGGTACGCACGAAGTGACTTGGGACAGATCAAACGCAAATGGCAAAAGAATGCCCACTGGTATCTACCTGTATCGCATTATTCAGGACGATATTTCAGTGACTAAAAGACTTGTCATTATAGATAGATAGAGAATGCACTCTAAAAGATAAGTGCAGTAACTAGGTTACTCTAAGTAACCTAGTTACTTCCTGACCCGATATTGGATCGGGTAGAGAGGTCGCTTCGAGTAACCTCATTAGTTATTCGCTGATATTAGCCTTTGTTGGTATTTTCACTAACGAAACAGATGAGAAAGCTTGACGGAGACAACTTCAACAAGGGTAAAGACCCTGGCAAGCGAAAAGGAAACTTAGCATAAAACTTAATCAATTAATGATTCAATTATTCCATAGAAGCAAGTATCAGTATATCGTCATCGGTCTGGCCATACTCCTTACTATCGGTGCTTGCAAAGAAGACCGCGTAGGTGAGGCTTTCAAGCAGCCAGATGATTCTACCAAAGTGAGTAATGAACCGCCGAATATCATCTTTCTACTCACAGATGACCAGCGTTTTAATGCGCTAAGCTTTGCGGGCAACACCGTACTCAATACACCCAACATGGATAAGCTGGCCCAGAATGGAGTATACTTCAAAAACGCCTACGTTACTACATCCATCTGCGCTATGAGCCGGGCTAGCATTCTAACCGGACAATACGCACGTAAACATGACATCTGGGATTTCGGCGAGAGCCTGACGCCAGAACAGTATGAAAACACCTATCCGGCTGTGTTGAAGCGAGCCGGTTATACAACGGCGTTCATCGGCAAGTTCGGTGTGGGCAATATTCAGAAGGAAACCATCGATAAGTACTTTGACTTCTGGGGTGGTTTCAATGGACAAGGCTCATATAACAGCACTGAAGATGGCCAGCCCATTCACCTTACCGCAAAGATGGGCAACCAGGCGCTAGCGTTTCTGACAGCACAAAAAGATGCTCAACAACCGTTTCTGTTATCCATGAGCTTCAAGGCGCCACATGTGCAAGATGGCGGTGCGGGTTTCATACCTGATAAAGCTTATGAAGCCCTGTATCAATCCGATGTGGTAGAAAAGCCCGTTGCCGCGCAAGAGGAATATTTCGACTATTTCCCTGCCGAGTTTATAGCGAATGAAAATGGTGCTAAAAACGTAGCCAGAAAACGCTGGTATAATCGCTTTGAAACAGATGAAGACTACCAGCAAAATATCAAAAAATACTACCAACTGGTCTATGGCGTCGATGTGGTCATCGGCAAGATCATGGAAAAACTGGAAGAGATAGGACAGTCAAGAAACACTGTCATTGTATTCACCAGTGATAATGGTTTCTATTTGGGTGAGTATGGCTTTGCCGGTAAGTGGTACGGAAGCGATGCCTCGATCAGGGTGCCGATGATCATTTTCGATCCCAGAAATGGCGCTCCCAGAGGTAAAATCGTTGATAACATGGCCTTGAATATAGACATCGCTCCTACTATAGTTTCTATAGCCGGTGCTGATAAACCACAGGTGATGCAAGGAGAAGACCTCACGCCGTTAATGGAGGGAACCGCCAGTAATTGGCGAACAGAATTCTTGTACGAACACCTTTGGCCATCTTCCGATGCCTACTACATACCAAGTACAGAGGGTGTGGTTACGGAAGATCATAAGTACATGAAGTACTTTTTGAATAGGGATTTTGACAACGTTATGTTCGAAGAGCTTTATGACCGGGAAGCGGATAAAAACGAATTAGAAAACCGTATTGGAGATGCTGATTTTGAAGAGATCGCAAATCAGATGAAACAAAAATTGGCCGCTCTGAGAGAAAAAGCGGGCAAGGTAGAATAACCGATCGAGCAAAAAGGTTTTTGTGCCTTTATGCCTTTGTTGGTGTTTTCACCAACAAAAAAAATTGAGCAATCTGTTGGAAACGATCCTAACAAGAGGAAAAAACTACTAGTAGAGGATATTGACCTCTACTCACAGCAATTGAAGAATAATTGGGTGTCATTCCTGTGTGACCGGGAAATCTAGTTAATCAATTACAGGCTTCATGATAGCGATTTGTCCGATCGTATCAGGAATGACCTAACCCAATCAAATGTACACTTCATAGTTTCTGGGCCAATTATGGTTTCAGATCCAAACCGTAGGCCGGCTTCTGACTCGGGCCGGCCTTTTTTCATATTCCAAAGACAACATAAATATGGTGTATTGCGTTATGCATCAAATCCAATGATCGTAGAATCATTAACTGACCAGCTTACCCTAATAGCATGAAATCCTACCACATTACAACCATTTGCTTGAGCCTGATTTTGATCTTAAACGCTTGCAGCAGCGAAAACAAAAACGGTAAATCCTACATCACAATCCAATCTTTAGAGGCAGATTCGGTTCATGTGATCATATTCAAGAATACTCCTTACACTCTTGAAAGTGATACGATCTGTGATAGCCTATTCATTGCTGATAATGGGCTGGTAATAGAAGTGGACTTGCAAGAACCCACTTTTGCCACTTTTATTTTTAACGGTCAACAAGATGAAATCTACATAGAACCGAACCGATCATTGGATATACATCTTACAGGACAACAAAAGCTCAGCATAGATTATTTCACCAACAATGGAGCGGTAGTAAATAACCATTGGAACGGGGTGGCTGCAATATTGAAATCGAATCTTGGGGCCATCAAACATAATATTATCGCACTAAATCCCAACGAATTCCTTGATTGGTCAGATACACTAAGTAGGCAATTGGACTATTACCATCAACACTTCATAGATACAGCCGGTATCAATCAGGAAGACCTGTTACTGATCCAAAATAGGTATGAGGTGGCGCTAACTTCCTTTTACCTTCAGTATGTATTGATAAAAGCTAGTGTCTTAGCAGAAAACCCAGATTCCCTGGCCGCAAGGTTAGATGAACAGATTACTGAAGGGATGCCTTATAATGAAAAA
>JBCBSS010000171.1:0-16233 GCA_039819065.1 Bacteroidota bacterium | reverse complement strand
AAAAAATTAGTTGAAAACCATTAATATCTTCACATGTTAGGTGAATTGTATGTTTAAAGTCGATTCTTTTAACGGCTTAGGTTAAACTTTAACCTGATCGAACATATAAAAGCCTTTGGCGATATAATAATGCATCGACCGTCGATTATTGACGGCAAGATGACTTTTGGAATACCCTTACTTGTACTACTTTCGTCGAAACCAAACTGTTGACATGAGACATATTTTTACCCTTGCCATTTTACTTTCAAGTTTTACGCTACTTGCGCAAACAGCGTATGAAATTGATCCAACCTTTCAGTTGGATGCCATTCGGCCAGGAGCCACATCTTACGTGGTGAAACAACAGGCTGATGGCAAGCTATTGGTAGGAGGGGACTTCGATATTGTAGAAGGCAGCAACCTGACTCATCTCGTAAGGTTGAATGCAGATGGCACCCTAGACCAATCATTCAATCCCAACGGAACGGGCCCCTCGGATGATGTGCAAGACATTGAAATACTTGACGATGGGAAAATATTAATTGCCATGAGTCAGGCGCTTTACTACAATGGCGAATCAGTCCCAGCGGTTTACCGATTGAACAGCGACGGATCACTCGACAATACTTTTCAAGCCGACGTATTCTTAAATAACAATCAAAGGTTCAATAACTCTGTATTCGCTTTAGATGTCCAGGCGGACGGTAAGATAATAGTGGCCGGGGCTTTTTCCAGTATAGGAACAGCCGAAGCCAATGGTATTGCAAGGCTCAATGCCGATGGAAGTCTGGACAATACCTTTTCTACAGGAATAGGTTTAAGGTCAAACTTTGAGCCTTCTGTAGTCGGCCCTGCATCCCAAGTAGCTTTGCTATCTAGTGGCAGTGTAGCTGTTATCGGCGCTTTCGATACTTATGACGGCAGCCCGGCCAATACGTTTGCTATACTCGGTACCGATGGAAGCCTTGAAATAACGGTTCCCGAAACCCTTGAAGACTTTGTCTTTCCTTCCTTATTCGATGCTGAGGGGTTCTTAATTGAACAAGCTGACGGAAAAATTATCGTCTCACGAGATGATAATGACTTTGACAAGCGATTGATAAGATTGAATACCGACGGTACCATAGATGATACCTTTAACAGCGCACTGAACGATGAAAGTGTTGTTTCACTAGCAAGTTTCAGCGATGGCCGGTTACTGATCAAATCCAGGAACGTTTCGGCTATCACTGACGCAGATGGGGTCATAGACGGATCTGTTACTTTACCCGATGCGGAGCGGTTCTATCTTACCGATGATAACACCATTATCGCACAAACCTCCGTTAATGATATCGGATTTCGCCTTGAGCGATACGACGCATCAGGCAACCAGCAGACTTTTAATTCACCGAGGTTTTACGAGGTTGGCAGGGTCAATGATTTGATCAAGGAAACTGACAATACGTTCTTATTTATTGGAAGAATGAATTTTAGGGACGGTGCTGATTTCTCCGAAACCACAACTGTACTCAGCAGAATATCAATCGATGGTACAATAGACAATGGCTTTTCTCCTGAGATCGATGGCTTTGCACAAGGAGTAGTGATAGACGATGATGGCGCGATTTGGCTTTGGGGGGATATCTCTGCTATAGACAACCAGGCGGTATCCAACATGGTGAAGCTTAACCCCGATGGTTCTATTGATAACACCTTTGATACAGGCACTGGATTCGATAGGGTTTTAGAAGAAGTAAGGATTCAAAACGATGGAAAGCTGGTGGTAGTGGGGGATTTTGAAGACTATAATGGTTCCTCAGCTCCAAATATCATCCGCCTCAACCCAGATGGCTCGATTGATAATACCTACCTGATAGGTACCGGATTTAACAGGGCAAGACCAGAGGGCCTGGAATTACAACCTGATGGTAAAGCGCTTGTATTCGATGGAAATATAGAAGAGTACAATGGCACACCCACCGGTCAAATCGTACGTCTCAACACCGATGGTACTCTGGATAACACTTTTGACATTGGTTTGGGTTTTCAAAACTCTTTTGTGGTTGCCGATGAGTTAATAGCCCAGGAAACAATAACGATCCTGGAAAATGGTCAGATGCTCATTGGAGGCGAATTCGATAGCTTCAACGGTCATGCCACTCAAGGATTAGCCAGAATTAATAGCGATGGCAGCGTGGATACTGATTTTGTAGCCAATATCTCTCAACTGGACAATTACGTTGGTATCATTCGTGATATCGAGCTAACCGAAGCAGGAGATATCATTGCGACCGGTATTTTTGAAACGGCAGATAATACACTTTCCAGAAGCTTTGTTCAACTAGATGCCAACGGTGGTTTTGTTCAAAGCTTTGGTTTCGAAAAAGACATTTTGGTGCTAGGTGAAGGTGTTCTGATCGATAACGACAGCATTTACCTGTTTGGAGGCTTCAGAGGAGTAGCAGGCGATAACTATTCAGGCATAGTGCGCTTCGTAGAAGAGGTAGAAACAGTTGTGAGCATTGAGGAAATATCCAGCTCCATTCAAAATATATATCCCAACCCAACCAGGGATAAGATCATCATTCCAAATGAATACCAGATCAAGACCTACACCATCAGAGATAACACAGGTAAGGTGTTACTCACTCAATCTGGTGATTTCAACCAAATCGATGTATCTCAACTACGCCCCGGAGTGTTTTTGTTAGAATTGATTGAGATTGATAATACATCCAGACAGGTAAGGATCATTAAAGAATAAGTTATCGAGTGTTTTATGACCTTTAGAATTTGAAAGCAACTGGCGTCATTCTGAAAGAATCTTATGAGAGACTAGGCACTATTTGAGCTAAAGCCATATCAAACCCAATAACCAGATGACAATCTGTTTTATTAATAATTAGTATTTAACCTCACCCAATTACTGACCTAGAATAGGCTCAGACTTCAGCCACCCTCTCCTCAAGGAGAGGGTATTACGGCAAGCTGTTAACCGGTTCAAGAAGATGGGTGAGGTAATTGAATGCAAACGAGATGCTTCCATCAGGCTTTTCGCATCAATCCACTAATCCGTTACCCATTTGACATGCCACAATAATCCAACCATATTGGCAAACTTCCCGATATCCCATTGCATTACAGCCAGTATACCGTGAATACCAATTAACTCTCGGTTGATGGGTTTATTCTCAACCGTAATGAGATTGGTAATCTTCTTCTTGGCCTCACCATAACCCTGATGCTCGAAAGTTAAGAGTACCTGTACTGCGTTTTCCTCTTCCGTTTTCTCTCTTTTCTTGGGTTCGTACCCCAATTGCTTAATAACGGTCTCCGCCATTGTCCATGTTGACCATGGGTTTTGTCCGGTCACTAGATTCCCGTCATGGCTCACATTTTCCAGGTACATATTCCCCTCATTGAATATGGCTCCCTGTTCTTCTAGCTTGTCCTGAAGCAAGAAGGGGAATATGGAAGCCGCATCTTTAATAAGAAACAACTCCTCGCTGTTGGTGAAAGAGCTGACCTTTTTATCCTTCAGCAACGAGCTGCCATCACTCAAGGTGACATTCACTAACGCAGCCGGGCCATGGCATACCGCACTGACTACTTTGCCCGATTCATAGTATTGACTCACGATAGATTGGATGTGCTTGTTTTCAGGAAAATCCCACATGGCTCCTTTGCCACCCACGAAATAGACCGCTTCATATTCATCAGGATTTACCTCAGCCATAGCCAGCGTGTTACTGGTCTTTTGTTTCGCCTCAGGATCATTCAAAAATGCATAATCGAATAGGCCCATATCTTCGTCATCGATAACGACCGGGGGCTTGCCACCTAACGGACTAGCCACATCTACCTCAAAACCATTAGCCTCGAAGACATAGTAGGCCCTGGAAAGCTCTGTTAACTCGTACCCGGTTGGCTTTTCAGTACTACCCATTTCACCATGGCTGGTGACAACGGCCAGTATTTTACCTCTCTGTACCGGTACCGGTTTGTTTTTGGTCAGATAATCGATGTCTTGTGGCAGCGTTTTTTCAATGTCTACTACTATCGCATCGGCTGGTGTTTTGACGAGGCTCATGAACCAAAACCCGAATCCAACTAGTGATAAAATAAGCGTCACAAAAACTATTAATGACCACTTGATGATTTTCCTTTTTCTTGACATAGCATTTATGTTTTTTTGATGCTAAGGTGGTCAATCTTGGAGGTGAAATCTTTCGAAATGATCATTTCGAAAGCGTTAAAGATCATTCCGAAAGCTGTTTCCTGTAAGCTAGGGGCGTTTTACCGGTTTGTTTTTTAAAAGCCGTATTGAAGCTGGAAATACTATTGAAACCTACCTCGAATGCAATAGCGGCGATGGTTTGATGGTCAAATTCCCGTTGATTAAAAAGTCGAATGGCTTCCTCAATTCTATACTGGTTGACAAAACTGTTGAAGTTCTGCTGGCTTTTTTGATTGATGACCATCGACAAGGCTTGCGTGCTTACTTTGAGCTTTTCACTCAAGGCCTTTAAAGTAAGGTCGGTATTCTTGAAGGCTGCTTCTGCATTCATCAAGTGTAATACCTTCGAAAAGAGCTCATCTGATTGCTGTCCAGAGATGGCGGTAGTCTGGTACTTGGTATGATCAATGGCATTGATATAGCCTTTACGAATGACAATAAAACTGATAGTATAGGCTACCAGGGAATATAATATTGGGCCAATGATGTAGGGAACTTCTTCATCAAATAGATTCAATACATAGACCACCCAAATGGCTAAAAAACCAAAAAATAGCAGCCTAATGAAATCATAAACACCTTTGTTTAAACTCGTTTTCCTTTTTCTTCTGGCATAAGAATAGCTGATAATGAGGTAAGTAAGGAAGTGTCCATAATAAGAGGCGAATAGGCTGATAATCCAAGCCTTGGGAGCAGCCTCAAGGTCTTCCATATTTACCCATAGCCCAAAGCCTATACCGATCACAGCAGGTATGAAATGCAGTAGGTGTATCCTCTTGAAAGTGAACGTTTTGTCAGAACAAGAAACTACAAAGAGATAATAAAGCGGGCCTAGTATGAAAATCGCTCCCAATCCAGTGAAAATAAGACTGACATCGAGATTCTCGGTAAATTCAAGAAATACTGATTTGCCAATTCTAAAAGATAAAACCACCAATAGAAGGCCAAGCAATTTATTGGACAACACATTGCCTTTGCCGTAGCCCCACAAGAATATGGCTAGAAAGAGGCCATGAATGACACCAAGGCCACTTAGAATTACCAATATGATATCACTGGTAGACATGTCCGCAAATTAAAGTAAAACGCATTACCTGAGGGTAAAACATGAGCCAAATCTAGCCGCAATAGTCTATGAGGCGCTTTAATGAGCACGCTGATAAACCGCTTTATTTGTATAGAACCTGCTTTAGCTCCACAATAAGTGGCCTCAGCCATTAAATTATTCGAGACTTTCGATTTTCTTGGTACCTTAGGAACATGTCTCGCGCTGAGAAATATCTGCCGCTTGTTCTGGTCATATTCTTACCGGCTATGAGTGCCATTGCGAATTCCTCGGAACCTATTGAAGAGGAATGGCCTACTGCGCTACTGAGGTATTTAGAAGCGTCATCTTTTCTACTCATTATATGGTATTGGAATAAATGGTTGTTGAATTCCACCAACGCAATCAAAAGCAAGGTGGGAGTAGAAGCTGCCATTCTTATATCAAACCCATTGATCATTGTCGCCATCGTGCTCATTGATTTCTTACTCGTCCCATCCGGGTTGGGTACCGCAATTCCTTGGTGGTTGTTGGCTGTTAGAATGACCATAGCCGCACTTATTTTCAACGTGATTCTCAGGATATTCAAATCCCAAAGAGAACGTTCTGCACTGAAGCTACAAAACCTCTCGTTACAAGCAGAGAACCTCAAGTTTCAAGTTGAAACGCTTAAGCAACAAATCAACCCACATTTCCTATTTAATAGCCTCAATACGCTTTTGGATTTGATAGAAGAGGATAAAGAGGCCGCGACCCAATACGTTAGAAATTTCTCGAAGCTATATCGCGTGGTGCTGCAAAGCGCCAAGCATGATTTCATTCTTTTGGAAGAAGAATTGAAGTTCTTGAATGACTATTGGAGCCTGCTAAAAGTGCGGTTCAAAGATGCTATCGATCTCGATGTTCAAATTGATGATAGTAAAATGCAAAGCCTCATCCCTCCACTAAGCTTGCAATTTCTAATCGAAAATGCGGTGAAGCACAATGAAGCCACCAAAGCAACCCCACTATTGATAGAGATAGCTGATAACAATGGTTCATTGACAGTGAAGAATAAAGTTAATTTGAAAAGCTATCGGGTAGCCAGTGAAAAGCTAGGGCTAAAGAATCTGCAGCAACGCTTTACCCTTTTGTACCAACCTATTCAATATGGAAATGGTCATGGCTATTTCACCGTAAAAATACCCTTAAAGACCAACGCATAATGGCAAAGTTGATCAAAACAGCAATAGTTGAAGACGAAAGCTCGGCGGTCAATCGATTGAAAAAAGAACTCAGCCGATTGCCAGACACCGAGTTCGAAGTATTAACTACGTTGGAAAGCGTTAAAGACACAGTGGCTTGGTTGAAGGAAAACAGTGATTTGGATCTTATCTTCATGGATATCCAGCTCACCGACGGGCTGAGTCTTGAGGTCTTCAAACAGATTGAGGTACCTTGCCCGGTCATCTTTACCACTGCCTTTGACGAATACGCACTGCAAGCTTTTAAAGTGAACAGCATTGATTATCTACTTAAACCTATTGACCCTGAAGAGCTTAAGGCCGCTATAGAAAGGTTTTTAAAGCAGCATACTGACAATGGCCAGGAGGGCTACATTGACCAATTAATGAACCTGGCCCAGTCCTTTAGGCCCACGAATTACCGTTCTAGTTTTTTGGTGTCTTATCGTCAGAAAATGATGATGATCGATGTGAATGAGGTGGCCTATATCTTTGTCAAAGAGCGAGGAGTATTTCTCAAGAAAAAGGACGGGTTGGAATATGTGATCGAATTCTTCCTTGACGATCTCGAAACCCAACTTGACCCTGTACAATTCTACCGCGCCAACCGGCAGTTCCTTGTAGCCCGATCTTCCATACAAGAAATAGAACCCTACTTCAATGGACGCTTGATTCTAGGCGTACAACCAGAAGCCCATGTGCCCATCACCATTAGCAAAGAGAAAGCTTCACACTTTAAGCGCTGGGCGGATTATTAGACTGGGGATAGATTGCCCGGATAAACCTGGCAATGACGCACGGAACGGCGTCGGTACCGTCATTCCCCGGTTTTCGACGTAGGAGAAAATCCGAGGAATCTTAAGTTCGAGGACACTTCAAAAACTCGGCTACGTGAGTGTCATTTCGAACGCAGGGAGAAATCTCACTCTATGTTTATCAATGAATTGTATTTCAGTTAGCCAAAACTGACGTCTCAGTTCTGGCTTGTCATCTCGATCAGTCAGCCGACTGAGAGAGATCTTACTCCCTACCCATAATTCTTTTAGTCGAAGGAAAGACCTTCTAGCACTGAGTAAGATGTCTCCTTCGTCGACATGACAGCCTTGATTTATGTATGCCTTTCACCTCGACGATAGGAGAGGTCATGGATTAGGCTTAATACTGCTTAAGCAGATGCCCTTGCTCTGGCTTGTCATCTCGAACGCAGTGAGAGATCTTACTCTCTGAATATGCTAAATTGACTGAGATGACCGACGCTTTCAATCAACACTATAGTTCAAAAACTTCCAGCTCGGATTAAGCCCCTTAATTAATTCTTCCTTCTTCTTTCTGCTCCATTTCTTGATCTCCTTCTCTCGATCTATGGCATGTTGTATATACTTAAACCGCTCCCAATAAATCAAATTATAGCAATAATATTTACCAGCGAATGTCTTGGTATCACCTCGATTTTCATAGTGTTGCTGCATTCTGGTGAAAAGGTCATTGGTGACACCAACATATAGTGTGGTTTTGTCTGGGTTAGTGGTGATATAGACAAAATAGTTGTGGTTCACTTTCTTCTGTTACTCGATTCAACTGAAAAGCCTGATCAGAATTTAAGTATCATAATAACTAAGGAGTAAGACTTCTCCTATCGTCGAAGTGACAGTGCTAGAACGGTTTGAGCCAACCTTTTAGGTTTTCGCTCCCATTCTATAAATCCTTTCATTCCCATATAATCAGCTTCAGTATCCCTTTTAGAACCCTCAGCTACCTTTTCAGGCTGCTGACCTATTCGCGGTCGTTCATTTGAGTGTAGCATTTGGGGTGATAGAGCAAGGTACTTTCTTCTGGCTGTCACCTCGATCCCGACGGGTCGGGAGAGAGGTCTTACTCACTTCAGAGTGAGATTTCTCTCAGTCGGCTGACTGACCGAAATGACAATCAAGGCACAAACAGGTGCTAATTCAAATGAATCATTTAAAAACTAACTGACATGAAAAAAACACTCTTAGCAACAGCACTCATTACCATTTTTTCAATCCCTGCCTTTTGCCAACAAGACATCGAAGGCATCTGGTTAGCCGGTGAAGGAAATACCAAGGTAGAAATCTACAAGAAGGACAACCAGCAATATGCAGGTAAGATTGTGTGGATGAAGAAGCCAATCAACAAGAAAGGTGAGCCTCATAAAGACAAGATGAATCCCGATAAATCTTTGAGGGACAGAACGCTAATGGGTCTACATCTTCTGGAAAACTTGACCTACAAAAATGGAAAGTGGCATGGCACCATTTACTCACCTAAGCGCGGGAAGACACTGGACGCGGTTGTAGCACTTGATGGTGCTGATCAATTGGCCATTAATGTCACTTTCAGGGGCTTTTCCAGACAGCAAAAGTGGGAGAGATCGACATTATAAAAATGAAGGTCATGCTCACCACCTGCTTGATGGTGCTGACCGAAACCATAATGGCACAGACTAACCCAAAGCCTTTTACAGAAGCTAGTAAAGCCATAGCCAACATGGAAAGTAAGTCTATCATGTTCGACTCTTTGAGAAAGGAATACCAAGGCAGATGGACACTAGGTATGAGTTATGGTCAACGGTTTATCACAGCCGACAATAAAACGCTGGGACCTGACACGATCACCTTTGCTGACTTCACCAACAAGCGATCTTTCTTTCGATCGGACTTTGGGTACTTTATTAAATCGAATGTTTATGTAGGGTTAGGAATAGGACTGACTTTCCTGCCTAGGGTGCAGGAAGTTGGTTCTATCTCCTTTAACGCGGATAGTCTATCGATAGAAGCAAGCGGCAACGGTGGGATCATATTCAACCTAGGCCTCGTCACTAAGTATTATTTCGACAAATGGGAATATACCAGGCCCTATGTAGCGCTTGAGGTGGGCAGAACCAATCTGCTGGCGAAGGGAGGTGCAATTTCCTTTACAACAAGCAATGGCAGAAGTGAAAGTATCGAAGAGCTCAGGTCTAATCTAGGCCATGCTCAAGTGACTTTTGGCCTGAGTCACCGGGTTAGCCCGGGGTTGATCTTTGATTTTAACCTCGGATACATACAAACCACCAGAGGAGAGCCCATTGGAGGTCTCGTTTCACTCGGAGGCCCTACCACTTCATTATCTCTTCAATTCGTCTTAAACCCTAGAAAAAAATAGAATGAATCGGATCAATTGGAACATAAGCATATGGATAGCTGTAGCAGGTATGCTGGTTATACCGCTAACCGGAGCAGCGCAGCACACAACACTCACAAGCCTGGATGATGCATTCAAGCTGGCCTTGACTTCTAACGTGGATTACCAAAACTACATCCTCAATCAGAAGAAGGCCGACCTGGAGTATAAGCAAGCCAAGGCCTACCGCTTGCCCAATATTACCGGAAGCTTTAGCGGTCAACGCAATATCGACCTGGCCGTTACACCTTTGCCGGGTGAGATATTTGGACAGCCAGAACAAACCATTGAGGCACAATTCGGGCAAGAGTACAACTACAACGCTGGGATCACCATTTCCAAGAATTTGCTCAATCGTGAGGCCTCACTGCAATCGAAGATTTCGAAATTGAATGCCAAGCTCACTGCCGTTGAAAAGGATGTATTTGAGGAGTTATTGAAAGAACAGGTGAGTCTCTATTACTACACTGGTTTAGTGGCTAAGAGAGCGATTGAAATTGGGCATCAAGACCTGGAAAGTGCAGAAAGCATTCGACAACTGAGCCAGCATAAATTCGATCAAGGTATCATAGACGCACTTGCCCTCAACACTGCCAAGATCAATGTGAACAGCGTCAAGCAGAACTTAAATGCGAACAAGCAATTGGAGTATCAATGCATGATCGAGTTGAAGAAGCTTTTTGCCATGAATGTATCCGATACCTTGACTATCGATGGAGAAATAGGAAAAAGTTTACCCGAGTTAATCGAAGTGCCGCAACTCCAAACCAGCCATTTGGTAGAAAGCGCAGCCTTGCAATTGAAGCAAGCAGACATGCAGGTGAAATTGAGTAGATCAGCACTACTGCCTTCTATTAGCATGAATACTTATTACGGTCGCCAACAGTTCAGAGACGATTTCGGGCTATCATTCGGCAACGGAAGCTGGACTAACTACAGCTACCTATCCCTGAATTTGTCCGTGCCCATTTTCACTGGCTTCAGCAACCGTTCTAAAATAAAGCAAAGCCAATTGAACCAGCAGATTGCCTTTAGTGAGAAGCAAGAAACAGAGCAGCACGCCGCGTTGGACGATGAGCTGTTAGTAGCTGATTACAGGCTTAGCCTGGCTGATGTCCAATCGACCTCGGAGACTTATCAGCTTTATGAAAAGAACAAGGAACTGACCTTTCAAAAGTACGAGGAAGGCCTGATCAGTCTGGATGGGTACCTGGCGGTTTTCGAGGATTACATCAAAGCAGAAAACGCCTACCTCAATACCCTATCGAAATTGTACACCTATTACAGTCAAATCATACCTAGAATAGAAAGATGAAAAAGTCCGTTTTTAAATCGATACATTTTTTCCTGATGGCAACCTTTCTAGTGGGTTGTCATCAAACGGAAACCACCCAACCGGTGCAAAGCGATATCATAGATGCTGTTTTCGCCAGTGGCCATATTGTCTCCGACCAAGAGTACAAGGTAACTGCCAATACGGAGGGATACTTGATACATAGTTTTGTAGAAGAAGGGGTGGCGGTAAAAGCCGATATGCCTTTGTTCCAAATCTCTAACAATGTACAATCGGAGCAGGTTTCTAATGCCCGGGTGGTCTATGAAGATGCCTTACAAAAATTGAAAAAGAACGCGCCTGAGCAAGTACAACTTCGATTACAGATAGAACAAGCCAAGTCACAGATGGAGCTGGACAAAAAGAACTTCGAACGTTATGAGAAGTTGCTGGCTTCCAATGCCGTATCGCAGGTGGATTTTGATAAGGCTAAACTGCAATATGAGAACGCGGTACGCAATGTGGATTTACAGGAGAAAGCCTTGGAAGACCTTATCAATAACTTGGAGTTGAGTGCTAAAAATGCTGAATCACAGCTCATTATACAAAAGGAAAACAATGCCGATTACTTCTTGTCGTCGTCTATTGCTGGAGAAGTATTGCAAGTGCTCAAGAAGCCTGGAGAGTTGGTGAGAAGGGGAGAAGTGGTAGCCGTGATCGGCGGTGGAGAGAAGCGCGCCAAACTTTATATTTCCGAAGAAGATATCCGCGAGATAGCCCTTAATCAAACCGTAGTGGTTGATTTAAACACCGAAATAGGTAAAACCTATGAAGCTGAAGTGGCTAAGATTTTTCCCTCATTTGATGAAGTCGAGCAGTCGTTCATTGTAGAAGCCACCTTTAAAAGCGAACCGGCGGTATTGTACCACAATACTCAGCTACAGGCCAATATTGTGATTGGACAACGAGAAAACGCCTGGGTCATACCTACTCAGTTCTTATCACCAGGGGATAGCGTGCAATTGGAAAGTGGAACGCGGCAATATGTACAAGTAGGCTTGCGCAATGACCAATGGGTGGAAATTCTAGGAGGCGTAAAACCTGCTGATGTCTTGCAAAAACCGGAAAACTTATGATCACGGCCACCAACCTTCAAGTAGCCAAAGCACACCTTACCTCAAGGGTCAAGCAGGCGTTGGTAGCCACTTTGAGCGTAACCTTCGGTATCTCTATGTACATTTTCATGAATGGCTTCATGACTGGTGTGAATGATTTACAGACAGAACTGGCCTTCAGCACCCTGGCGCATGTTCATATCTACAATGACTTGCCCGAGGATAGGTCTAATCTATTGCAGCATCATTATCCCACCGAAACGCACAAGGTCAATCTCAGAAGCCCAAGGGTCATTCAGTACACAGAGGGGATTAAGAATGCCGAACAGGTAATGCATAAGATCAGCCATTTTCCTGAAATCACCACCATCACTCCCCAGGTGAATGTCAATGTGTTCTTCAGAAATGGTGCCATAAAGGTCAATGGTCAATTGAGTGGTATTGATGTGGCTAAAGAGGATGAATTATTTGGTACGTCAGAGTCTATCACCGCAGGCTCATGGGATGCGCTAGCACATCGAGGGGATGGCATCATCATCGGGGTGGGTTTGGCTAGAAAGCTGAGCTTGAGTTTGAATGATAACATCATGGTGAGCACAGCGGATGGTGTGTCTCGCAGCTTTAAGATCATCTGTCTCATTCAGACCTCGGTGGGCAGTGTGGATGACGCCAAGGCTTACGTTAGAATCAATTCCGCTCGGCAACTGATCTCCAAAAGCCGCAGCTATGCCACGGATATCCAAGTTAACGTGGTCGACTTTGAAAAAGCCGATGCGCTGGTGGCTCAAATCGACCCCTTGACTGATTTAAAGGTAGAATCCTGGAATGGGGCTAACGGCCAGTTAGAAGCAGGAAGTGAGTTGAGGAATATCATCGCCATTGCGGTTTCGCTCACCATTCTACTGGTTGCAGGCTTTGGCATTTACAACATCATGAACATGACGGTCAACGAGAAGATCAAGGAAATTGCCATTCTAAAAGCCATGGGCTTTGAAGGAAGGGACATCGTCGAGATTTTCCTGACCCAGTCTGTCATCATTGGATTGATCGGTGGGTTGGTAGGTATCCTTTTCGGAACAGTAGTATCCATTTCCGTGAACAACATACCCTTCGAAATAGCCACATTGGAGACGCTTCCCATGGCCTACCGGACTTCGGATTATCTCTCCGCCTTTGGATTTGGCGTATTGACCACCTTTATCGCTGGCTACCTGCCAGCTAGAAAAGCTTCAAAAATTGACCCTGTAGACATCATAAGAGGATAACATCATGGAAAACAATATTGCACTGACCGTATCGAATATTGACAAGTACTTCCACGAACCTTCGACTTTTCAGGTGTTGAAAGAGATCTCATTTGAGGTGAAGCGGGGAGAGTTCCTATCGTTGATCGGGAAATCCGGATCAGGAAAATCGACCTTACTCTACGTACTCTCCACCATGGATACGGATTACTCAGGTGACCTGACCATCAACAATGAACGCCTTACCGGTAGAACACAGAATGAACTGGCTGCTTTTAGAAATGCCCACATCGGCTTTGTATTCCAGTTCCATTATTTGCTGCCCGAGTTCTCTGCATTGGATAACGTCATGCTCCCCGCCTTAAAGCTGGGCAAGAAATCCAAAGAGCAAATCAGGCAAGACGCCCTTGACAACCTGGCCTTGCTAGACTTGAAGGATCAATCTCACAAACCGGCTAACAAACTCTCTGGAGGTCAACAACAACGCGTAGCCATTGCCCGCGCCCTCATCAATGAACCCTCTATCATCATGGGAGACGAACCCACCGGCAACCTCGACTCCAAAAACACCGACATTGTCTTCGACATCTTCCGTCAACTCGCCAAAGACCGCGGCCAAACCATCATCGCCGTCACCCACGACGACGAGTTCGCCGGCAAAAGCGACCGGATTTTAGAGCTGAGCGATGGAAGGATGGTGTGAGATATTCAAATTAGCATCGCAGAGTCTATTATCTTTTGTTATAAGTTCGTCAAAATTTAATTGGGTATTGATAAAAGTTAAAATCATAAAACTATGTTTTTGGTTTATATAACTAAAACAATCATTCATGATATATTCTTCAAAATAAATTAAAAGAACACTATATGCGGTTAATTATCATATGATCCATTACTTGGAGATTATTAAACCTTTAAAATATCGTCCCAAGTTCTTTTCCTTTTTCTTATTTCGCGATCAATTCTATCTAATTTATGCGATCTGAAAGTTAGATTGAAGTTTCTCCTTCGGAATTTAAGCCCCAAAACATCAAAATTTAACTTTTCCAAATACTCAGTGTTTGTTAGCAAACTTTCAATTCGTAGAGCCATTTCTTCTGGAAGTTTAAATCTGAACTTTTTACTTATCCCTTTAGAAAGGATTAGAAGATCATTTTTAGTCACTTCTTGAATAGGCAACCGGTTTCCATATTGACTTACTGCGTTTAACATATAATTCACTTGAATCAATGGGTCATGGTCATCATTCAACGGATAACAGTTGCCTTCACAACTACCGTTATGATCATAGCAAACAGCGAGATATCCAGGAGGACATTTCATTTTTCCTCCTTCTTCGCAATGACAAATTTCAGACATAATTTTCTTCTATCCAGAGATTCTCAAAATGTTATTGTCATAATAAAATTCTAAATCTGGAATAACATTTGCTTGTTTAGTATGAAATCTTAATTTATTTATAGACTCAAGTACATTGTCACTTATACTTGTGGGTAGAATCGTAGCATTTATTGCCGATTCGCTTAGATTTTCAAATTGAGGACTAATTCCTAACCCATCTAATACTCCAAATACTATTTTCCTGAAACTTGCCTCTTGACCAAATGAAAAGTTGACGTTTCGAAGTAGTTTTGAATTCGGGCTTCCTAAAGCAATAAACTTTTCTAGCCTTTGTTTAACCATCATAAAAGCGTTATTCTCCTCATTGACCCTTAGAATACTGAAGTGATTGGTGGAAGTATTAATTCTGTCATTAGGTTTAACACTTGCAGGAATTGCAGCTGCTGGGGGCACAACTTCATCAAAATTGCCAGCTTGATAAAAAGAAGGAATTGAAATGCTATTAAAATTCTGTACAAGTTCATCAATGAAATCTCCGAAGACACTTAAATCTCTTAGTTGCGGATTAGCAATTAACTTCTTTCCAATAGATGCTAAATTGGCTCCAAGGTGTGGAACAGATAGCGAAGCATATAAGGCCACCTTAGAAATGATTGTTGACATACCTTGAAGTGTCAACATCTTCTTAACTACGATTCCACCCATACTATGGGTAATGAAAAAAAGAGACTTGTAATCTGTTAAACGAGCCTCTATAGTTCCCTTTAGATCTGCACTGATCCTAAATAAACCAACATTGAAATCAGACTTTTTAAAGTTAAATGGTAATAGAGATAGAACTTGCCTTGCAAACGAGAATTCAAATATGTTTGTATGGTAGTCATAAACGTATATATCAAAATTATTTGATATAAATTCATCAGCAGCCATTTTATCGGCCCACCTATCGGAAGTATCTATATCGTCAGTTGGTTTTAATTTACGGGTAAAGGTTTCCTTGGATCCCCCCAATCCGTGGACAAAGATGATGGCGGCTGGATTCTGATTTACATTAAGACGTAGTAATGACATATATTAAATTATACGCTATAAGCAATATAAACTAAATCACTTGAATTTGATAGGGAATTTCAGGAGATGTAACCTAAATGCATATGTATTTATGAAAGGAAAAAAATGTCGAAACAGAAATTAGAAATAGTACAACTAGTTAAAGAAAATCCTAGAAAGGGTCTTGAAGAATTATTTGAAACGTATTCGAATAAGCTATTTTCTTATTGTATTTCAAATTGGGGCTTTTCAGAAGATGAAGGTTGGGATCTAATCTATTCGACTTTTGAGACAATATTAGATTCGATCAAAGGATATGATTTTGAATCTGAAAGACATTTCGAGAATTTCCTATTTAAAGTTTTTAAAAATAATTTAAGACAACTGTATCGCAAGCAAAAAGCACTTTCAGAACATATTCAATTTGTTCCATTAGAATTGCGAGAAGGCGGATCAATAAACACTACATGTCACTGACCTGTTTGTGTGGTATAGAACATTGACCTCTCATTTATTGGAGGTGTTCTTGACACTCAGCAACAAAGAATTACAGCTAAA
>JBCBSS010000170.1:0-16258 GCA_039819065.1 Bacteroidota bacterium | reverse complement strand
ATCCATGGATTCAATGTTTGCTCACAATAATAATGTAATTATCATAAAGCCAAGAGAGTTTAAACTTAGTCCTTTGCCATAAATACAACCAAGTATGTGAATCAAGCCAAACCACATTGCCAATATAAGCCAATGCATTCAACTCTCTTGGCTTTATGATAATTACATTATTATTGTGAGCAAACATTGAATCCATGGATATTAAAGAGTGGGAATCCAAAGGCCAGTATTTGGATTTTAAGGGAAACGACATATTCTATGTCGAAGAGGGCAAAGGTGAAGTAATTATAGCCATACACGGTTTTCCTACTTCCTCTTGGGATTGGCACAAAGTCTGGCCAAGTCTGACTTCCCAGTACCGCGTCCTGGCACCTGACCTCTTAGGCTACGGCTATTCCGACAAGCCAAAGATCAAATATAAGATGGCCATGCAAGCCGACTTAATTGAGCATATATTGATGGAAAAAGGCATAAAGGCGTGTCATATCCTAGCTCATGATTACGGAGATACAGTTGTTCAAGAGCTGTTGGCGCGTTATAGAAGTCGACCTGATCAAACTTTTACTATCAAGTCTGTATGCTTGCTTAATGGTGGAATTTTCCCGGAAAGCAATACGCCAAGGCCAATTCAAAAACTCCTGGCATCATCCTTCGGTCCAATCATTGGCAAGTTTATCAACTTCAAAAGGTTTTCAAAAAGCTTTAGTGAAATCTTTGCCAAGGATAAAAAGCCCGGTGATGAAGAACTTGAACAATTCTGGTCTTTAATCACCTATAAAGAGGGAAATAAAATCTCACACAGAGTGATTCAATACTTGAAAGAGCGATGGGAATTTCACCAGCGTTGGTCTGAGGCGTTGACCAAATCAACGGTGCCTCAAATGCTTATTATAGGCCCGGAAGATCCTGTTTCAGGCCAAAGCATAGCGGATCGATACAAAGAAATTGTTCCTAATCCGAATGTTGTTATTCTTGATGGTGTCGGTCACTACCCACAGGTAGAAGATCCGGAAGGAACTCTGAGTAACTATCTTAAATTTATTGGTGAATTATCCGACTGATCCGCACCTTCAGGGTCATTCCATACTCTTGTCTCGCATCTTGACAAATTCGGTATAGCGCCTATAAATGGCTATACCAAACCCAATCATTAGTACAAGGGTACCTATCCACAAGACGTTAATCATAGGTTTTTCCATAGCTTTGAGCACTACCCAATCTTTTTGCGTGGTGCGTAGACCAAGCAAGAACTGGCCCGTTTCAGGAAAAATATTCAGAAAGGTTAGTCTGATACCAAGATCCAGGATATCATCGTGGATAACACCAGGCTTTCCGTCTACGATGAGGAAGTAAGGCTCGGAAACATAGTTATCTGTTTCTCCTAAAATCCTGATTTTAGCTTTCACTGCCACATCCGTCTCGTTGAGATCAACGCCTTCCATGTCATAGATCCTTATAAGGTCTTCGACCACTGCCACGTAGTCATTTACGAAGAAGGTGTCTTTCGGAGATACTGTCAGTTCCTCCATCTCGCTCCATTCTATTTCTTCTTCGGGGTTAGGAATGGAAGAGACGTGGGTGTAAAGATCTTTGGTAAGCTTCCTTCGAATATCTGGGGACGCTAACAAACCGCCCATTTCCGGATTGACCTGAGCTCTAGGGAAGAGGCTGAATGGTCTCTCGTTTTCATTATAATATTCTACTTCATAATATGTGTTCTCTGGAAATATTTTAATGGTGTCTCCAGGTGTGAATAGCGTATCTTGCTTATTTAGAATCTCGTTACGAGCGACTACCGTAAAAGGGTCTCCGGTGAATGTAACGTCTTTTCGTCTCACTAACTGCGAACTCTGCGTTTCGAGATATTGGCCTCGATAATTGAGTGTATATCCTGCCATCGTTCGAGGTTCGTTAAGGAAAAGTAGAAGGTTCTCTTTGTTAAAATCCGCTGTGGCTTCCTTCGAAATGAGTAATCCGGTATTGTTGAGGGAGACCACTTTCGACTTACCGGCTGAGTACATTATTCCCACTAACATCATCGCTACTCCTATATGCGCTACTGCACCGCCGGATAGTTTAGGGCTTGATTTAACAAGCGGTATGAAAATCTTCAAATTGGCTATAAAGGAATATAGACCCGTTACGAGCAGGGTTATATAACTGATGTTGGTAATACCGGTAGAGGTGATAACCACAGCAGAGATCAATGCGGTTATGATCAATGGAGTCAGTAGTTCATTCTTCAGTTTTTGGCTATCTATCTTTTTCCACCAGAAAAACTGTCCTGTACCTGAAAGTATGGCTACCAAAACGGCTCCCCAAATTTGAACTCTTGAATAAGCTTCAATCTGATCTGCTGGCGGTGCCAGATTTGATGTTCCTCCAAAAAGTTCTACAATCGTATTGAATACTGGGAAAGAAGTGATGATGATTACATGGAAAGCCATCAAACACAACGTTGTAACCCCAATGAATATCCAAAATTCTCTGGAGTAAAAGGATGCTTCTTTCTCAGAAGAAGGTATTTCCTTCCACCTAAAATAAGCTAGCACAATAGCACCAATTGTAAATACACCCAGGTAAAGTAAAAGTTGACCTGATAACCCGAGGTCTGTAAAAGAATGAACCGAAGATTCTCCAAGTATTCCACTCCTGGTCAGGAAGGTAGAATAAAGTATCAATACAAACATTGAGATCACCAGGACAATAGAAGACTTAAGCGCTGTATTGCTATTCTTAAAGGTGATCATCGTATGAATACTGGCTACCAGTACCAGCCAAGGTACATAAACGGCATTCTCAACAGGATCCCAATTCCAATAACCTCCAAAGTTCAAGGTTTCATAAGCCCAATATCCTCCCATTAGAATACCTAAGCCTAGTACAGCTGCCGAAAACAGTGCCCATGGCAGAGCAGGACGAATCCATTCTTTATATTTTTTCTGCCATAGTCCGGCAATACAGTACGCAAATGGTATCAAAGTCGTGGCAAAACCCAAAAACAGCGTAGGCGGATGAATAACCATCCAATAGTTTTGAAGAAGAGGGTTCAGCCCGGTTCCATCCTTAGGGACAAAATCAGGTTGCATTTTAAAAATGGGTGCATCCAAAGCATCCCTAAGCAGGATAAAAGGAGAGCTACCTATTTTGAATTCTATGCCAGGAATGACCACACCCAATATCATAGATGCCAGAAACACCTGTACCAGCCCAAAAATGGTCATCACCGGCCCTTCCCAGAATTTATTAGTATTAATAAGGACTATACCTAGTAGAGCATGCCAAAATAACCAAAGCAAGAAGCTACCTTCCTGTCCTTCCCAGAAACATGATATCATGTATTCTGCTGGTAAATTAAGGGAGGAATGGCTCCACGCGTAGTGATATTCAAAATAGTGATTCTGGATAATGTAATAAAGCGCTACCACAACGCCCAAAACAGACGCTGCATGCACGTAGAAAAAGATTCTACCGTTAACTATCCAGCCCTTTTTCCTGATTTCATCAGAAACAGATGATTTAAAAAAACAAAATGTTGATATGGCTGAGGTTACAAATGCAACGATGACAAATAGGTGTCCTAAGTCACCGACAAAGGTGTGTATCATCAAACAGAGGGGATTGTGTCTTCTATAATTGAGCTTCTATTGTTTCTTCTGTATACTTTGACGGGCATTTCATAAGTATTTTATCCGCCACGAAAAGGTCTTCTCGGTAGTTACCTACTACCACAACTTGGTCTGACCTAAGGAAATCAGTTGGCATTGGCTCATTATAGTATACAATCTGCTCCAAACTGTCCTGGTCTACCATTACAAAAGAGAATGATAGCTTATCCGCCCCTTTAGTGACTCCAACTACTTCTCCGAAATGATCTTTCTTCAGCGTACCCACTACGTGTATTTTCGAATCATTACCATCTACAGCCATCTCCTTTGCCTTTTGAAAGGTACTGTAAGTGCTTGCGTCTATCGCTGTTGACATCAAGATAGCTACTGCTACTGCGATCACTACTATTCCAAATATGTGCGATTTCTTCATAGAACTTCTCTTTACTGATGATTGAACAAATGAAAATTAGCGTTGGTTTGAATCTATCGTATCTACCTCTTTCTCAATCTTCGATACTTTTCGATCCAACATAAAAAGATAGATAAAAAGACCAATTAGAATCACAGATATAACAGCCACAACAACGTATATCTTGCCATCCTTTCTTAACACCTCCACTGGGCTGCTGTCATCCTGTGCCTTTGCTACAAAATCACAAAAGAGCAGAAAGATAAAACTCATTAACCCTACTAACTTTTTACTCATATGAACAGTTTATTTTTCTAATTTATAGCTAACGTGCTTCAATCGAATTCTCAAAGAAGCTATCCACAGACCAAGTAACGTCCAACCAATTACCGCTGGATAAAACACTTTCCTAAGATTGTTATCTAGATCGTAAACATTGAATCCAGGGTTTCCGCCCGTTCCTGGATGTAGTGATTGTGTCATCCTTGGCAAAATGACTATAAGCGGAATCATGACTGCGTAGGCGAAAATATTGTAAATGTTACTTATTCTGGCCTTCTGTTGCTCATCTTCCAATGAACCTCTCAAAACGGTATAGGCTAGGTATACCAACATGGTTATCGCAGCACCATTGAGTCTGGGGTCATTAACCCACCAGGCATCAGTCCATGTGAACCTCACCCAGATACTTCCAGTAGCTAATCCCAATATGCCGAAAACAATGCCTATGTTAACAAATTCCAGCGCTTTGTGATCATACTTAAGATCATTGCTTCGTAGGTAGCGAATAGAATAAACCAAGGAAACAGTGAAAAAAATCATCATGCCGAACCACATAGGGACATGAAAATGTAGATTGCGAATGGTCTGATCTAGATTACCCTCTCTTAGTTGAGGAACATCCATCAAAAGGCCGGCAATGACTGTATAAAGTAACAGTATTACTGCCAGTATTTTCCACCAGTTCTTCTTCATAATCACCGCTCTTTAGCTACGCCAAAGATACGGAAAGAGTATATAAGATAACCCGATCACAATTAGATTAATTGCGATTAGTACTAGTAAAAAACTATCGCTGGCAGACCAATCCAACCCATCCAAGGCGTTTTGAGAAATTTTAATAACCACCAGCAACATTGGTATGATGACTGGGAAACTCAAAATGGCCATAAGAGTGGTGTTGTTATTTGCTTTGGCGGCTATGTTGGAGATCATAGTGAGTGATGATGAGAAACCGCAAGAAGCCAGAAAGATGTTCAACAAGAATAGATAGATATCTTGAACTGGATTACCCATGACGAAGCAATAAAAGACAAAACCGATGAAAGACAACAGCAAGCCGAGAATAGTATTGTAGATGATCTTTGAGAATATTACGCTACGAGGGCTAGCGATTGTATAGTAATAAAGTGTCCTGGCCTGTCCTTCTTGCATAAAGCTCTTCGATGCGGCATTCAAGATGGTGAAAAGCATGATAACCCAAAACAGTACGTTCCAAGTAATTGGGTTAAGTTGATTCTGTTTAAGATTAAAACTTAAATAGCAAATAAATATGGTGCTTACGAGATATAAGGCAAGTCCGTTAAAGGCATATCTGTTGCGCCACTCTAGCGTGACATCTTTTTTGAGTAATGTTAGTGTCTCTGAAAGGTTGTTAAGCAAAACTTTAATCCTTTGCTTCAGTACTGAGTTTTCTGAGATATGCTCTTATCTCTAATAGAATGATGAACAAGATAGAGATGAATAGACCTCCAATGGCTCCGACAGGAATGATCCATAACTTAGGCCAAGCAGGCTTGTTGAAAACTGTAAATCTTTGAATGACATCTATACTGTTTACCAATTCGAGGTTTTTCTGCAGTTCCGATTCTTGTTGGTAAATATTCAAAGCTTGTTCATATAAAGAACCTAAGTCAGTAAGTATTACATTATTGGGTCCTTGTTTTAAATTTGAGATTCGTGAAAGTGAATCCTTGACGGAACGTATTTCCTTTATTTCGTCTTCGATTTGGCTCAACAACTTCTGTGTTTCCTGCTTATCTAGCTCAGTTCTGACGCGAACGAATTCATTGTTTTCGAAGTAGAGTTTTAGGCCTTCGCTCAAATCGTCAAGTATAGTATTATCGGTGGTGGTCACCACAATAGAAAAGATATCACGTTCTGAGCTTTGATCCGGTTTAAAATTAGCCTCAATAGGTTCTAATTCAAATGACTTGATTTGAAAAGCTTTTTCTTTTGATACATTAGTTCGTTCAGCCAGAAGCTCATAATTCCCATCTTCAATGATATCATTAAGTGTGTTGATAAGCGTTTCACAATACTGTTCTTTCAATATCTCAGAACTAACCACCATCTTACTTTCATATCTTGGCTTAGTTAGTAAATAATATGTAATTCCACCGATCAGACCTACAAAGAACAAGGCAATAGCCAAGGCCTTGAATTTCTTGAAGCTGTTATAAGCTAAGAGAAGCAGTCTACCGAGGTCTATTTCATCGGCGTCAACAGTTTGACTCTGAGGATCACTCATAGGGCAAAAATGGTCATTCCGAAACTATTGCAATGTTAGTTAAATATAAATTACCAACTACAATGAAGTAATAATTATTACTTTTGAGCGGTTCACGCTGTTACCTTATTTTTAATACTAAATATGACAGAAAAAAAGCGAGTACTAGTTACAGGTGCGGCCGGTTTCATTGGCTTTCATTTATCCCAAAAACTTTGTGCCACAGGCTACCAAGTAACCGGCATTGATAACATCAATGATTATTATGATGTAAATATTAAACTTGATCGACTCAAAATGTTGGAGAACGTCTCAGGTTTTGAATTTCATAAGCTTGACCTAACTGATGATGAGGGCGTTAAGGAATTGTTTGAAAGTAAGTCATTCGATTATGTTGTTAACCTAGCGGCCCAAGCAGGTGTTCGTTATTCACTCACAAACCCTAAGGCATATATTACTAGTAATATCGACGGTTTCCTTAATATAATTGAAGGTTGCCGTCACAATAATGTAAAACATTTGGTGTATGCCTCCTCAAGCTCGGTATATGGTGCTAACACCAAGATGCCTTTTTCGGTACAACATAACGTGGATCATCCAATCTCTCTGTATGCCGCCTCTAAGAAGTCAAATGAGTTGATGGCTCATACTTATTCTGCACTTTTCGGGCTGCCAACTTCCGGGCTAAGATTCTTCACTGTTTACGGTCCTTACGGTAGGCCAGACATGGCATTGTTTTTATTCACAAAGGCTATACTGGAGGGGGAACCAATAGATGTATTCAATCATGGTAAAATGCGTCGTGATTTTACCTATGTTGACGACATAGTAGAAGGGATTACCAGATTAATTCCTAAAGCACCTTCAGGCGACAAAGAATGGAACGGTGATTCTCCAGATCCATCTTCTAGTTTTGCTCCTTACAAGATTTACAATATCGGTAATAATCAACCTGTCGAATTAATGAGATTCATTGAGGTCATTGAGGATTGCCTTGGTAAAAAAGCAGAAAAAAACATGATGCCTATCCAGGATGGTGATGTTCCTGAAACATACGCCAATGTTGATGCGCTAATGGAAATGGTAGATTTTAAACCAGCTACTTCTATAGAAACAGGCATTCAAAGATTTGTGGATTGGTACCTCAATTACTATAATATTAAGCCCTAATTATTTTTTAGATGGAAAAGATAGGAGTTATTGGCCTTGGATATGTAGGTCTTCCTTTGGCTGTTGAATTCGGCAAAACGTATCAAGTACTCGGGTTTGACATTAATCAAACTAGAATAGAAGAATTAAGGAAAGGATTAGATCGTACTCATGAAGTAGAGCCTGAAGAGCTCAAGCAAGCTGCTCATCTTACCTATACAAGTGATATTAATGATTTAACCGGAGTCAGCTATTATATCATCACCGTGCCTACTCCGATAGATGAGTTCAAAAAACCCGATCTCACTCCACTTCGTAAGGCTAGCCAGGCGGTTGGGTCAGTGTTATCGAAGGGTGCTATAGTGATTTATGAGTCAACAGTTTATCCAGGCTGCACGGAAGAAGTCTGCGTCCCAATATTGGAAGAAGTAAGTGGCTTGAAGTATAACCAAGACTTCTTTTGCGGTTATTCACCAGAACGTATTAACCCAGGAGATAAAGCACACCGCTTACCTACTATTAAAAAAGTAACCAGCGGCAGCACTCCAGAAATCGCAGAAAAGGTGGACGCACTTTATGCAAAGATTATAACGGCAGGTACACATAAGGCCTCTTCAATCAAAGTAGCCGAAGCCGCTAAAGTGATTGAAAATGCACAACGTGATATTAACATCGCCTTCGTGAACGAACTTTCATTGATCTTTGACCGAGTTGGTATCGACACCCATGAAGTATTAGAGGCGGCTGGCACGAAATGGAACTTCCTTCCATTCAAACCCGGATTGGTCGGTGGGCACTGCATAGGAGTTGACCCTTACTACCTTACCTATAAAGCAGAAAGCCTGGGGTATCACCCGGAGATTATTCTGGCTGGTAGAAGAATCAATGATAACATGTCAATTCACGTAGCCAATAAGGTCATTAAGTTATTATCACAAAGTGGAAGCGCCATTAAAGATAGTAATGTATTGGTTCTAGGAATCACCTTCAAAGAGAACTGTCCTGACATTCGGAATAGCAAAGTGATAGAAGTAATAAGAGAATTGGAAAGCTTCGGTCTCAATGTGGATACTTATGACCCACTAGCCGACCAAGAGGAGGTGCAAGAGGAATACGGCATCGGTCTTATTGAGAGACCAAATAAAACTTATCAGGCCATCGTGCTGGCTGTAAGTCATTCTGAATTCGATTCACTAGACTGGAACGAGATTACAAACGAAAAGACCAGTGTGTTTGACGTTAAAGGCATTTTGGATGATGCTGTAATTAGCGCACGGCTTTAGTCTATAATCACTATTTATTGTAGACGAGCAGACTGGAAGGTTCTGGGTTAATTTGGCTAGCTTTACATTTATTTTTTCGACTGTGAAAGTATGAAGAAAGCACTTATTACCGGTATTACCGGACAAGACGGAGCCTATCTTACTGAATTTCTTTTGGGTAAAGGTTATGAGGTTCATGGGATCAAGCGAAGAAGCTCTCTTTTCAATACAGATAGAATAGACCATCTGTATCAAGATCCACACGATGAAAACGTCCAACTCAAATTACATTATGGTGACTTAAGCGATTCAACCAATATCATAAGAATCGTTCAAGAAGTTCAACCTGATGAGATTTACAACCTTGGGGCAATGTCTCATGTGAGGGTGAGCTTTGATACACCTGAATACACTGGTAACGTAGATGGCTTAGGTTCACTTCGCTTATTAGAAGCCGTTCGACTACTTGGGTTTACAGAAAAAACCAAGATATATCAGGCCTCAACATCAGAGTTGTATGGCCTTGTGCAAGAGGTGCCTCAATCTGAGAAAACGCCGTTCTATCCACGCTCGCCCTACGCCGTAGCTAAACTCTACGCTTATTGGATCACCGTGAACTACCGTGAGGCTTACAATATGTTTGCTTCCAATGGTATTCTTTTCAATCATGAATCCCCATTAAGAGGTGAGACTTTTGTTACGAGAAAGATAACGAGAGCCGTAGCCAGAATTGGACTTGGCCTTAAAGACGAATTCTACCTTGGAAACTTGGACGCTCAACGTGATTGGGGTCATGCCAAGGATTATGTAGAGGCCATGTGGCTTATTCTTCAGCAAGATCAACCTGATGACTTTGTCATCGCCACGGGTATCACTACCAAAGTTCGTGATTTTGTCAAACTGGCTTTTGCCGAATTAGGTATTACCATTGGTTTTGAAGGCACAGGTGTAGACGAAGTTGGTATTATTGAACGTTGTGATAATCCTGAATTTCAGGTCAAAGAGGGCAAAACAGTTTTGAAGATAGATCCCATGTATTTCAGGCCTACGGAAGTGGATTTACTGATTGGCGATCCATCGAAAGCCAAAGAAAAGTTAGGCTGGGAGTTGAAGTATGACCTTCAAGCGCTTGTAAAAGATATGATGCTGGCCGATGTTGAGCTATTCAGAAAAGACCAGTTATTACGAAGCAAAGGTCATAAGACCCTCAATCAGCACGAGTAATGCAAAAAGATGCCAAAATATATATAGCAGGATACAAAGGAATGGTTGGTTCTGCTATTCTTCGCAAGCTGAAAAGCGAAGGTTTCAACAATTTCGTAGTTAGAGACTCCAGTGAATTAGATCTTCGAGATCAAAATGCGGTTCATGATTTCTTTAACACTGAAAAGCCAGATTATGTATTCCTTGCTGCCGCTAAAGTGGGGGGCATATTGGCCAATGATACTTACAGGGCCGAGTTTCTTTATGATAACTTGATGATCCAGAATAATGTGATCCACCAAAGCTATTTATCCGGTGTGAAGAAACTGCTTTTCCTAGGCTCATCATGTATTTACCCCAAATTGGCTCCTCAACCTTTGAAGGAGGAGTATCTCCTTACCGGCGAGCTAGAGCCCACTAACGAACCTTACGCAATTGCCAAGATAGCTGGCATCAAAATGTGTGATGCATACCGCAACCAATATGGCTGTGATTTCATTTCGGTGATGCCCACTAATCTGTACGGCCCGAACGACAACTACGATCTCAAAAACTCTCATGTACTGCCTGCTTTGATCAGGAAATTCCACGAAGCCAAGATTAATAATACACCCTTTGTAGAAATATGGGGTACGGGAACGCCCAAGCGTGAGTTTATGCACGCCGATGACTTGGCAGATGCCTGTTATTTCCTGATGCAAAACTTCTCGGATTATGGTTTTGTCAACATTGGTACAGGTGAAGACATTGCCATCAAAGATCTGGCGCTACTCATTAAGGAAGTAGTGGGTTATGAAGGTGAACTTAAGTTCGATACTTCTAAGCCAGATGGCACCCCTCGTAAATTAACTGATGTGACTCGTCTTAATAGTTTAGGTTGGAGTTATAACATAAAGCTAGAAGAAGGAATCAAGAAGGTTTATGGTGGGTTTAAGGAATTGTACGAAGGCAGTTTGGGATAGCATCTAGGCAAGAAGGGGTTTAATTTACAGTTCAATTATACTTCAAATAACAGGCTTTGAAAAACCAATTCTTTTCAGATCGTTTCAATTGCTTAGTGATTGAGGAAATTGGAATCGCCACTCTTATCCTAACTGATAAATATCGCCGGTGAGTTCAATCTTCGAGAAAAGTACACTTAAGAAAACGTCCGCCAATATTGGTTGGCTCACTCTCGATAAATTGATCAGAATGGGCGGCGGGTTGGTGATAAGCGTACTAGTCGCACGATATTTAGGCCCAGATCAATTTGGCTTATGGAGTTACGCACTGGCTATAATAGCGATAATAGGAAGCATATCGTCACTCGGATTAGAGTCGGTTATAGTAAATGAAATAGTTAAATCCGAGCAAAGGAAAAGTAAATTTTTAGGTTCAGGTTTCATAATAAGGTTAGTCTCTGCACTGGTGAGCTACCTCTCTCTATTCTTAATCGTTTATCTATTAGAGCCCGATAATGACATTCTGAAATACATTGTCTCAATACTTGGTCTTACATTTTTCTTTCAAGCCTTTGACATACTGGACTATTTCTTTCAGTCGCAACTTCAAAATAAGTTCACTTTTTATGCCCGCAACATCTCTTTTGGTATATTTTCTGGAATTAAAATATTGTTTATAATCGGGGGGTACTCTCTGGTTTATTTTGCCTGGGCATTTGCGGTAGAAATCATGTTTGCATCTTTGCTGTTGATGGTATTCTATCTGAAAAGTGGGGAACATGTAAAGAACTGGAACATTAATAAAACCAGTATCGCATATCTCATTAAGCAAGGGTTACCTCTAATGTTATCAGCTATAATAACACTGTTGCATCTGCGGATAGATCAGGTAATGTTAGGGCAAATATTGGGAGAAAAGGAATTGGGTGTATATTCCTCTGCGGTAAAGATTTCAGAGGTTTGGTATCAGATTCCAATGTTAATAGGAATGTCTTTCTTCCCTTCAATTATCAAGTCAAGGGGAGTAAACAAGGATACTTATTTTAATAACCTCAAGTATCTTTACAGTATCATCATTTGGGCCAGCATCGCCTTTTCTATAGTTGTTACATTCACAGCCACTCCAATTATTAATATTGTTTATGGAGTAGATTACGCCGCCGCCGCACCAGTACTCTCGATTTATGTTTGGGGGGGTGTTTTGATTGCTCCATCTTCGGTTAGCAACAGACATTATGTCATAGAACGGAAAACAAAGTATGCTTTTTTCAAAGGAGCTTTAGGCCTGGTCATAAATATTTCTTTAAATCTGGTTCTCATTAAGAAGTATGGTAGTCTGGGGGCTGCATACTCAACACTCGTTTCTTACTTGGTTATGGGAAGTATTGGAGATTTATTGTTTGATAGAAAACTATTTAATTTGCAATTAAAATCGTTCTTTGCGATAAGTCACGCTTATAATTTAATCAAGGCAAGGCGCAAATTTTCTTAAACCCATTGTATGTTCTCTAAGCTCTTTGAATATGTGCGCTATGAACGCACATTTGAACAAAAAAAGATCTCTAATGATACTTACGCTCTACAAATACTTAGCAAGCTGCTGGCAGACGGTTCGTATTTACCGATAACAAGATCGTCCTTAAGGCCTTACTCCCTTGCATCCGTAGTTAATGACATTGTAATCAACGGGAGAGAACAGATAATCGAATTTGGAGCTGGTGTTTCAACTGTAGCCATTGCGCGATTGTTTAAATTGAATCAAATTCAGGGCCATTTATATACGGTGGATGAAAGTAAAGAATGGCTTGAGATCATCAGCAACATCATCAAAAAAGAGGGTTTAGACAAGTTTATTACGCCCATACACGCCGAATTGGTCGAATCCGCAATGGCACTTAAGGGATACACTTGGTATAATATTGAGAAGCTCGATAAGGCCATCGGAAGCGATACGAAATTCGACCTCGTACTCGTTGACGGCCCTTCCGCTTATGAAACAAATATTCAATTTTCCCGATATCCCGCTCTTCCTTTTATGAGATCCAGGTTAGGTGATCGGTTTTCATTCTATTTAGATGATAGCAATAGGAAGGGTGAAAAGTGGATTCTTAAGAAGTGGTCAAAAGAATTTGGAATTAAATTTATCAAGCTGAATTCATCATTGGCGTATGCCGTAAGCGGCGATTGGTTTCGTACCTATATGTAGCCTACTGCCCAGAATATGAAAAAGGTATTGGTTATAGGACAAACCCCGCCACCTCACCATGGTCAGGCTCTGATGATAGAAAGGCTAGTCAAGGCTAATTTTGATAGAATTGAGGTTGTGCACCTGAGAATGTCCTTTTCCAAATCTATGAATGAAGTCGGTAAATTTGGCCTAAGAAAGGCACTTCATGCTGTTGGCGTTATCGTGAAGGCGGTCTTTTTTAGATTCAAATACGGAATAAATACTTTGTATTTTCCCCCTGCTGGCCCCAACACCGTTCCTGTGATCAGAGATATAATCATTCTCCTAATGATTCGCCCGTTTTTCAAAACTACAGTATTTCATTTTCGCGCAGCTGGTGTATCGGAGTTCGTTCAAAGAACCAATCCAATATTGAGATCAATGGCCAAACTAGCCTATAATCGTGCAACATGCGGCATACAATTATCGGCCTTAAATCCTCCTGATGCCAAGTATTTTAAATCCCATCAGATCAAAATCGTGAAAAATGGTTTAGAAGACAGTGCTAAAGATTACCTTCCCATAACCAGATCAAATGATGAAACCTTTCAAATCCTTTATGTTGGTGCTTTGATTGAATCAAAAGGTATTTTGGTTCTACTCAATGCCGTTGCCATCCTAAATGCTTTGGGTCATGGGATAAAGCTAAAATTACTTGGCGAGTTTAAGGATCTAAAATTTGAACCAATCGTCCATGAGCTTTGCCAGACATTAAAAATCCAGCATTTGGTATCCTTTGAAGGCGTTAAAGTAGGAAAGGAAAAGTTTGAATACTTTGTGAAATCAGATGTATTATGTTTCCCCACTTTCTATGAATCAGAATCTTTTGGAAATGTATTGGTAGAAGCAATGATGTTCGAACTTCCTATTGTCAGCACTTTGTGGAGGGCAATACCAGAAATAGTAGAAGATGGCGTTAATGGGTTTTTAGTAGAAACAAAAAATGCACAAGCAACAGCAAAAAGCCTAGAAAGCTTAATAACACAACCGTCTTTGAGAAAAGTCATGGGCGAAGCTAATAGAGACAAATATTTGAATGAGTATAGTCTTGACACTCATATAAAGGCAATGGAGGAAGTCTTATATTCAGTTTCGTAAAAATCTATTAGTTGAAGATTCATAAGAAACATATAGCCTATCTGATTTTCATCGTATTTCTACTATATGGCCTGAATCACCATGTTTTCGAAAGAAAGTTCTTTTTTAACGAGCTATTGAGCTTGATAGGCCTCACAATCTTCTTTTTCAAAGCTTTCAGACTTAAAAGAATAGTACTACCAAAGTCTTTAATTTACCGCTTGGTTTTGTTGTTATTGGTCTTCGGCTTCGCACATTTGGGTTATTCTCTTTTTATAAAAACCAGCTTATATTATTTTTTCAGAAATGCTGTAATTGTCTACTCAGTTTTCTCATTTTTTATAGGTTTTTATCTCTTCAAATATCTGCCCGGTTTCCTTAAGCTGATAAGAATTCCGCTCGCCTTGACGCTTCTGGGAGCAATAGGCTCTGGTGCCAAATTGATTTTGGATCGCTTCTCAGCTTCGGCTTTTATTCCTTTGATTTTTAGAAAAGCCAATTGGCTTACGATAGTATTCATTGCAATCCTCAATGTGATCTACGCAATCACTTTTGACTCTCTGACCGTCACATTGATTGCTTTAATCTTCGTTGGAATTGTTACTATCAGAAAGTATCTTCATTTTAAGTTCGTCGTCATAGTTGCCTTGATTGGTGCGATCAGCTTATTTGCATACATAGCCCCTTCTCTTTCTTTGTATAAAACCGGACCGTACAGGTTATTTGGAAATGTTCATGTGGTTTATCAAGACAATAAGCTTTTACAAATAGATGATAATTCTTCATGGAGAACTATATTGTGGTACCGGGTAATCGTAGAAAAATTCCCTCAAAACATAGTCGGCATAGGAATTGGCACTCCTTTATTGTCTTACAAAAAGAATATGGATACATCTGCTAGCGAGCACTCGGACGAATATGACGCTCATGTAATAGGCGTTCACAACACCTACATTACGTTATTTGCTCGGTTGGGAGTATCATATTTAATTATCACACTGCTTATATATAGAAGCGTCTTCAAGTTTTACTATCACCACAAAAATTATCTTATTAAAAATAAATTTATATTTTACTTCTGGGCGTTTTTTGCTGTGTCGATCATAGGGTTGTTCAATCTGATGCTAGAAAGCCCCATTTTTGCTAGTCTGTACTGGGTATGGTTAGGGGTAGTGGCGAAAGTCATACATAACTATCGATTTGGCATTCGTACTTTTTACGGAAACTCGAAACGTATTAGAATTTGATTAGACCTTATCACTCTTAGGACCGAAGACTGTAGGCTTCGCTGTACAACCGCAGCGTTTAGCAAAACGATTCAAAGAAGCCCTATAAACTTTCATTAATTCTGTCAATAAAAAGCTCAATTGATTATTAGGAACAAAACCTTGGCAAATTTTCGAACTTATTAATTTGAAGACTAATTTTGAACGTCATTGGACATGCTTAATCTACTTTGTATATGAGAATTTTGAACCTTGGGTGTGGAACCAAGACAAGCGATAAGGAAGGTGTTGTAAATATCGATTGGTCTATTTATTTAAGGCTAAAGAAGAGCAAGTTACTCAAACTATTCGCTCCATTGGTTTTAAGGGGTGTCCGTATGGAAAGGTTTCGAGCCCTTCCTGATAATGTCATGGTTCATAACCTATCCAAAGGGATTCCGTTTGACTCCAATTCCGTAGATATGGTGTACCATTCTCATTTATTCGAACATCTGGATAGAGATATCGCTGAGGGCTTCCTAAATGAAGTTAAACGCGTTCTGAAACCTGGAGGTATACACAGAATCGTAGTTCCTGATATGGAATATTTGTGCAAGGCTTATTTAACACATCTAGGGACAACTCTAGATGTGTTAAATAAGCCT
>JBCBSS010000169.1:0-16262 GCA_039819065.1 Bacteroidota bacterium | reverse complement strand
ACCTTAAGGCATTTAACGATAACCAAACTCAACAATTGACAAGATTGGAAGATGAGTATAATTTCAGAAAAGAACGAGACTCTATTAACCTTGCTTTCATGGAAAGGAGGAAAGAAGCAGAACTAGAGAAATCAAAGCAAAAGCTTCTATACCAAAATGAAATAGAGAGACGCAAATTAATTCAAAATACCACCTGGTTAGTTTTAGGGCTTTTGCTTATTCTTCTTGTAACACTCGGTGCCTTTTATTACTCAAAACGAAATTCAGCAATTGAAATTTCGAGACAGAAAGAACAATTAGAACTGGCGTATCTAAATTCAGAAAAGACACTCAAGAAACTAAAAGACGCACAGTCTAAACTTGTGGAGTCTGAAAAGCTTGCATCACTTGGAGAAGTAATGGCAAGCGTTGCGCATGAAATAAATAATCCGGTAAATTTTATTTCGAGTGGTGTGATGGCTATTCGCAAAAACCTATTGGCTTTAATTAGTTCAAACAAGCTAGAAGAGGCAAAGGAACAAAAGGCAAATAGTGAGATCATCACTGATATGAATAGATTATTTAAAAATGTGGATGAAGGGATCAATCGTACTACCGAAATAGTCAGAGAACTTCAAGTATTTGCCCATCCTGACAATAAGGATTATGGCAGCGTAGATCTTATTTCTTCTATTGACTCGACCTTGATGATTTTAAAAGGCAAACTGAAATCCAAAAAAATTCAAGTTGTTAAAAACATTAATGATAATATCCCCACATTTAACGGATACCCAGGAAAGATGAATCAAGTTTTGATGAATCTTATGACGAACGCAATAGACGCAGTGGAAAAAACTGACGGAAATATTCAAATTGATCTCGATCTTGATGATCAAAATTCGAATATCATTTTAAAAATTTCAGATAATGGAATTGGAGTCCCGGAAAACAAAAGGGAGCAAATTTTCGAACCATTTTATTCTACAAAAACAACAGGAAAAGGAACAGGATTAGGTTTATCCATTTCAAAAAAAATTGTCATTGAGCATCAGGGTGATATTACAGTCAGCGGGAAAGAAGGTGGCGGAAGTGTTTTCACCGTTAGACTTCCGTTGAATAAATAAGAAATCTATGGGTCCTAAAAGTAGAATTCTCTATGTTGATGACGAGGAAAATAACTTATTCAATTTTAAAAACCTCTTTAAGTGGGAATATGATGTGATAACAGTTACCAGCGGAGCAGTAGGGTTACGTATCTTAAAAGAGGAAGAAGTTCATCTCATAGTTACTGACCAGAGAATGCCCAATATGTCGGGCATTGAATTCTTAAAAAAAGCAATTAAAGTCAACCCGTTTCCCGAAAGGATAATTGTGACAGCCTACGGTGACCTTTCTACAATAACAGAAGCAGTTAACGAATGCGCCATTTTTAGATATATCGCAAAGCCATGGCGAGAGGAAGATATGAAACTGGCGATTGATAGAGCGCTTGAAAGCTACCATTTGAAAATAGAGAATCGTGGGTTAATCAAAAGACTAAAACTCAGAAATAGCGAACTTCAACGAGAGAATAGATTTTTGAGAGGCGAATTGCATTCGAATTCGTTCATCAATCTGACGTCCAAGAATAGAGAGTTTAAGGAGATACTGAAGCGTGTTAAAAAATTAGCTCCATCTTCAGCAAACGTTTTGATTCGGGGAGAAACGGGAACAGGGAAAGAGCTTATGGCTAACATGATTCATGGCCTAAGTTCAAGAACAGATGCCCCATTCATTAAGCTTAACTGTGCCGCACTACCTGAAAATCTAATCGAAAGTGAGTTATTCGGGCACGAAAAAGGAGCATTCACCGGAGCAGAAACGGCGAGGGCTGGTCGATTCGAGTTGGCAGATGGCGGCACTATTTTCTTGGATGAAATAGCGGAAATGTCCAATCATCTGCAGTCTAAGCTTCTTAGAGTCATTCAAGAAGGTGAGTTTACTCGCCTGGGAGGCGAAAAATCGGTATCTATAGATGTTAGGATAATTGCTGCAACAAATAAAGATCTAGAATTGGAAATGAAACATGGTTCATTTAGAGAAGACCTTTATTACAGGTTAAACGTTTTTGAAATAACATGTTTGCCTTTAAGGGAACGCAGAGAGGACATAGCAGACTTAGCAAAATTCTTTATTGCAAAGTACAAGGAAAAGGCTAACAATTGTGATGCTAGTCTTTCCAAAAAGGACCTGGATTATCTTTTCAGTTATGAGTGGCCAGGTAACATCAGGGAATTAGAAAATACAATCGAAAGATCCCTGATTTTGAGTCAAGATGGGAAATTAGAGTTAGACTGGTTGGTTTTTAACAAAAGACAAGACTCAGAGATAGAACACTTTGATCAGCTAGACCTAAAGGATCTTGAAAAAAGGCATATTGCAAAAGTGCTTAAAATGTGCAATTGGAAAGTGAGTGGACCGAATGGGGCAGCAGAGATTTTGGGGCTAAACCCAAAAACCCTATTCTCAAAAATCGAAAAGCATGGCATTAAACGTCCACGAAGATCCTAATAGATTCTGAATATTCAGAATAATGTCCTAAATATCAGAAAAACATTCTACCAAGCGTAAAGACTAAATCATATAAGCATCTGATATTCAGCATTTTATATTATTTGGCACGGATATTTTAGAGTTATTTAGTATAACTCTACTTTATGCGACTTCCCGAAGCTCTAAGCACATCATCAAATTTTGTTTTCGGAGAATATTTCAATCTTCTAAGTAAAAGTGAGTTGGAATTTCTACACATGAACACTAGAAAAATTCTAGTGCAGAAAGGTGATTTCTACGAGGTGAATCAGAGGGCAAAGGAATCCATTTACTACTTACAGTCAGGTTATGTAAAACTATGCGAATTAGATGCGGATGGGAATGAGTTTATGAAAGATCATCTCACCAAAGGTGACTTGCTGGGAGTTTGCCTTTCAAACTCATCTAGTCCGGTGATGGAATATATAGTTGTCATTTCTTCAAAAGCCACTTTACTCGAAATACCGAAATCTGTTTTTAATCATTCGATTCAATCCAACGGTCGGTTTGCGGCTGCGGTAGTCAATTATTCCTGGGGAAGATATCTGAAGGTAGAAAGCATGTATAAGAGGCTTTCTTACCAGAAGAACACAAAAAACCGACTGGCCAACTTTATCCTTGAGTGGGCAAAAAGAGATGGGAAAATAAACGGTGACTCTGCCACAATTACTAACTACCTAACCCACAAAGACATAGCTTCTTTAATATGCTCAACACGGGCTACTGTCACGCGATTGATGAATGAATTTAGAACGGATGGGCAAATACATTATACAACACGATGCATCAAAATACTAGACCTGAAATTACTTGAAAACATAGATTAAAACCCGTTTTGTGCTTCTGTCATCTAATGATGTACAGGCTCAATAGTGTTCCACAACCATAACTAAATACTCACTTGTAAAACCAATAGCTATATGTCAGACAGACTAGTATGGAAGAAAATTTTAGATGACCCTTCTCAACTCAAAGAGAACAGGGTGATGACCGTAACAGTTGGTCATCAAAGTTTTTGTCTGACTCGTCATGAAGGAAAGTTTGGGTGCCTAGACAATCGGTGCCCACATCAAGGAGGACCACTTGGTGAAGGGTCAATAGAGGATGGCAAGCTAAGATGTCCATGGCACGGCTGGGATTATGACCCAATTAGTGGGAAAGCTCCTGGATTTGATGATGGTGTTGAAAGTTTTCCACTAGAAATTAGAGATGATGGCATCTACATTCAATTAGAAGACGAACAGCCTGAAGCCCGTACCGTCTCTGATGTGATGGTGGAGACCATGGTAAACAATGGAGTGACACATGTTTTTGGTATGGTAGGTCATTCCAATCTTGGCGTCGCAGATGCCATGAGAAAGATGGAGAAAGCGGGAAAACTTAAGTTTATAGGAATCAGGCACGAAGGGGCAGCTGCCTTCGCAGCTTCTGCGTATGCAAAACTCGTAGGTAGGCCAGCTGCATGTTTTGGTATTGCTGGACCAGGGGCGACCAATATGTATACAGGCATGTGGGACGCCAAGAATGATAGAGCTCCTTTGCTAGCACTTTCCGGTCAGGTACAAACGCAGGTAGTAGGTACAGGTGCATTTCAGGAAGTAGATCTTGTAGCTGCTTTCAGTACTGTAGCCTCTTTTAATCACCGTGTGCAGTCTGATAGCAAGCACGCTGAATTAATGAATTTGGCGGTTAAAAATTCAATTGTAAACAGAGAAGTATCTCATATTACATTTCCTGATGATGTGCAGATTATTGAGGCGGAAGGTGCGCCCTCCAGTAATCTGAATTACCGTATAGCAGACCACCATATTAACCCATCACCAGAGGTAGTAGAACGAGCCATCGAAAAAATAAAATCATCCAAGCGACCTACCATTATTGTCGGTCATGGTGCCAGATTTGAAATGGAGTCAATTACGGAACTGGCAGAATTACTAAAAGCACCTGTATTAACTACATTCAAAGGAAAGGGGTTAATTTCAGATAAACACCCTTTAGGTTGTGGCGTATTAGGAAGAAGCGGGACCCCGATTGCTTCCTATTTTATGAATGAGGCGGACCTGTTAATTGTGTTCGGCGCCTCGTTTTCAAACCATACTGGAATTACCAATAAGATACCAACCATTCAAGTCGATTTTGACCGACTAGCACTAGCTAAATTTCATGAAATAGAAATACCTGTTTGGGGAGAGCTTGGTCAGACTGCCAGCATATTCATAGATCGGCTTAAAGATGAGCAAACAGATTTCGAAGATCGAAAAACAAAGATCGCTGAACGATGGAGTATTTGGCGTAAAGAGAAAACCAAACGGTTAGAAGAGGGCGTTGGTAATGGACTTCCTTCTATAGCAGTATTTGATGCAATGAATAGATACATTCCCGCAAACGCAGCTATTGCAGTAGATGTAGGGAATAACACCTATAGCTTCGGTCGTTACTTCGAGTGTCAAGAGCAATCAATAGTCATGTCTGGCTACTTAGGGTCAATTGGTTTTGGCTATCCAGCAGCTATGGGGCTTTGGGCGGCAGTTGGAGATACCAGACCCATTATTGCAGTAACAGGAGATGGTGGGTTCGGACAATATCCTATGGAAGTAACCACAGCAGTCAAATACAATATGCCCATCAAGCATATCTTATTGAATAATAGAGAGCTGGGTAAAATATCGAAAGAGCAACGCGCTGGTGAGTTCGATGTGTGGCAAACAAGTCTTCAAAATCCAAATTTTGCTGATTTTGCTTCTAGCTGTGGTGCGCTGGGCATTCAAGTAGAAAAGACAGAAGATCTGGATAAAGCTTTTCAAGAGGTCATGGCTCATGAAGGACCTGCTACTTTGGAAATATTAACGGACGCTTTATTGATTTGATGATGTTTCAATCTTTCATAATACTATTAAGTCTGGCAGGCGTTTTCAGTTACATAAATCACAGGTTTATAAAGCTTCCCAGTACGATAGGGCTTACTCTACTAGCCATCATTACAGCAATACCCTTAGGTATGCTTGAAGTATTTGATAACCTGCTTTTTCACAAAGTATGTTCTTTAGTAACGACACTTGACTTTAAGACGCTATTGTTCGATGTGATGCTTAGCTTATTGCTTTTTGCAGGAGCATTGCACTTACAAATCAAGGATCTTTCAAAGGAGCGAAAGTCTATTCTGTCATTTGCCACACTGGGCGTATTGATATCTACCGTGCTGATTGGCCTATCAATCTATGGAGTTACCAATGTTATTGGGATTGAATTATCTCTTGGCTATGCGCTCATCTTTGGGGCTTTAATTTCGCCTACCGATCCCATTGCTGCCTTAGCTATTCTAAAAGAATTGGGCGTTAAAAAATCACTTGAAAGCAAGATAGCTGGTGAATCACTATTTAATGATGGGGTAGGGGTAGTGGTTTTCATTTCGCTAGTGAATATTTTTTCAATGAGCGGAGAGGAGATAGGTTTTGTAGAAGTAATCAGCATTTTCGCTGAAGAAGCACTTGGAGGGGCCGTAGCGGGTATTCTACTTGGCCTTTTAGGGTACCAACTTTTAAAATCAATAGCTGATAATCCAAAGATCGATATAATGCTCACTTTGGTAATAGCAATGGGCGGTTATGCATTATGTTCTGTTATTGGTGTCTCAGGCCCTTTAGCCATGGTATTTGCAGCACTAATCATTGGGGAGAAATTGAGAGGAAGTCATTTTTTCACTGTAGATGGAAAGAAGGAACTTAATGTATTCTGGGAAGTACTGGATGAGATATTGAACGCACTTCTTTTCGTTTTGATTGGCTTAGAGGTTCTAGTACTTTCTTTTGAATGGAACTTCGCTTTAGCCAGTCTAATGGCCATACCTATAGTTCTCATAGTGAGATATGTCACCGTTTATGTGTTATCAAAAGCTTTTCCAGACAAGAATGAAAAAAACCTTTCTTCTACCTTAAAAATACTGACTTGGGGAGGCCTCAGAGGGGCAATCTCAGTAGCATTGGCCTTGTCGTTAGACCCATCGCCTTACCGGGAGTTTATTGTATTTGTGACTTATGTGGTGGTCGTCTTTTCCATTTTGGTTCAAGGCCTCACCATCAAAGGAGTAGCCATGAAACTAAAATTGACCGCCGAATAAATGAGAAAGTTTATCATGGTTTTGCTCTTTTTATCACCAAGCATATTAATCGGTCAGATGAGGGAAAACAGAATAGCTCCCGGGGCTAGTTTGGTGGTTGGAAAATCCGGCAGCTTGGGAGTAAACCTTCGAATACACTACATCCCAAATGATCGTATGTGTATCGGCTTGGAAGCAAACCTATTTCCTGAAGGTGGGGAATTAGTAGAACGAGAATTCACACTCAATGCCCATTATTTCTTTGAAGTTGAAGAGCTGTTCAGTGTCTACCCATTGTTGGGAGTCGGCTATGAAGATATTAGAGAAGAAAACGAAAAAGATGGTGGTTGGAGGGCATTGTTTGGAGGCGGAGTGCATAAAAATATTGGTCGATTTGCTCCCTATGCAGAATACATCTATGCCGCCGGATTTGAAAGTCAGGGCATTTTTATCATAGGCACATTTTACACATTTAGAATAGGAAAAAAAGAATAACTATACATGACTAACTATGAAGAATTAGCCAAGCCGGTCAAGATTGCTACGTTGACTGAACTTCAAGAAAAAACACCTACCCACGCGCAAGTACTAGGTACAGATTTAGTGATAGTTAGGTTTGGAGAGCAAGTGTCTGTTTTGTACGGAAGATGTTTGCACCGTGGCGCATTACTTTCAGATGGTTATGTTGATGGCCACAATCTCATATGTGGCGTTCATAACTGGGACTATCGCTTCGATACTGGAGTAAGTGAGTATAAACCTGAGGAAAGGTTAAGGAAGTTTAAACATGCTATTAAAGATGGAAGCCTGTTTATTGATGAATTGGAAATCAAAGCATTTGAGGAAAAAGAAACACCCCCACGTTTCAACGAAAATGAGTACTTAGGCAAATACCAAGACACGCACCCAGAGGCAACAGAACCTTATAATAGATACATACAGTCGCTGGCTAAAGATGGGCTCACCAAGGCAGGCCATCATGGAGAAACCACTGCAATGGGTGTTGATCGTAACTTGCTACCTGGTTGGGATAATATCCAATTTTTACCGGCTCAACTCAGCAAGAAACCCCTGCTCGACGAAGAAGATGTTGACACGAGTGTTACTATTGGGCCCAATGCGAAAAGACCTCTAAAGTTAGATATCCCTTTGTTCGTTTCTGATATGTCTTTTGGCGCATTGTCAAGAGAGGCTAAGATTGCACTTTCGATGGGAGCCGAGCTGGCAGGTACGGGGATTTGCTCAGGTGAAGGAGGCATGCTGGAAGATGAACAAAAAGCCAACTCAAGATACTTTTATGAGTTAGCATCAGGAAAATTTGGCTTCAGCTGGGGTAAGATTCAGAAGGCTCAAGCTTTCCATTTCAAAGGTGGCCAGGGAGCAAAGACAGGTACGGGAGGGCACCTACCAGGGCATAAGGTTGTCGGAGAAATCGCCAGAGTTCGTGGGTTAGAAGAAGGTAAACCAGCGATTAGTCCCGCTACTTTCACTGACTTGGAAACTCCAGAGGATTTTGCCATGATTGCTCATACCATTAGGGATGAGACTGGAGGAGTACCCATAGGTTTCAAAATTGCCGCGTCGAGAATTGAAGAGGATATCGACTTTGCACTAGCAACAGGTGTCGATTACATCATTTTAGATGGTAGAGGTGGTGGAACGGGTGCAGCGCCTATTATTCTGAGAAATCATATCAATGTACCCACAATTCCTGCATTAGCCAGGGCTAGAAAACATTTGGATAGGGTAGGCGCACAAGGAGTGAGTCTTGTAATAACAGGAGGCCTGAGAGTACCTTCTGATTTTGCCAAAGCCATGGCGATGGGTGCAGATGCTATTGCTGTATCCAACTCAGCCCTTCAGGCAATTGGTTGCTTGAGTATGAGAGCATGCCATACGGACAACTGCCCCGTCGGAATAGCAACGCAAAAAGAGAATCTGCGCTCACGATTGATAATCGAAAAATCCGCCAAAAGACTGTCTAATTTTTTCAAGGCATCTACAGATTTAATGAAGGTAGTTTCCAGAGCATTAGGGCATAGATCACTATCTGATTTGTCAATGGAAGATCTTTCAACCTTTGATCGGGAAATACATAAGCTGACAGGAATTCAGTATGCTGGTGTAAACTTATGATAACGGTAATAGACATATTTTTAATAGGATCTAGTCTTTACTTAGCGGGTGGCTTAATCTTTAGCATTTGTTTCTATTTGAAAGCCGGTATTAAAATAGATGAAGGTGTAAAAGATACCCCGTGGCATTTTAAGCTTATAATTTGGCCAGGAGTGATATTGTTTTGGATCGTTCTCTTTAAAAAGCTATTGAAAAGATCATGACCAGAGGTTTGCGAAAACGTCACCTGTTAGTATGGTGCTTTTTGGCGGTAGCACTTACTACTTTAGTGATCTACGCAAGAATGAAAATGCCAGTATTTAAGGGTGAAAAACAAAATCAGGAATTAACTAAATGAGCATAGCATACACTTCTGTACTTTGGAATAAAAATAAGAGAAGATATGATCTGGCGATTGCTATTGGTGCCTTTAGCTTTATCGTACTCTTTACAACATTGAATCTGATTCTCAATCCCGAAGTTACATTTGAAACCAACTTAATAAGATCGTTTGGATGGTTGGCTATTCTATTATTACATGTTATTATATCGATAGGGCCGCTTGCAAGACTTAATAGTCGATTTAACATTGTACTCTACAACAGACGTCACCTTGGTGTAACCATGTTCTTAATGGGCTTAATTCATGGTTCATTTAGTATCATTCAGTTTCATTCATTCGGGGATATGCATGCGATCAGATCCATTTTTTTGTCAAATGTACAATATGGATCGATCAGCTTTTTCCCTTTTCAGACGTTGGGTTTTTTCGGATTGTTGATCCTTACCCTTATGGCTGCTAGTAGCCATGACTTTTGGCTGAAAAACCTCGGGTTAAGAACCTGGAAAACACTGCATATGCTGGTATATGTAGCCTATGGGTTATTGTTGATGCATGTTGTTTTAGGTGCACTGCAAAACGAAACAAGTCCGGTTATCTTCGGAATTATTGTTTTTGGCTTTTTGCTTGTAACAGGCCTTCACATTGTTGCTGCGCTAAAGGAAGTCACCATTGACAAGGAAAACAGTTCATCGGGTGATTTAATACATGTTTGTAGCGTAGAAGATATTGATGAGAATAGAGCTAAAATATTCACAGTAAGTGGGGAAAGGGTGGCCATTTTTAAATATGATGGTAAGCTCTCAGCGGTAAATAACGTATGTAGGCATCAAGGTGGACCCTTAGGAGAAGGTAAAGTAATTGATGGTTGTATAACTTGTCCCTGGCACGGGTATCAGTACCTTCCTGAAAATGGGCAATCGCCTCCACCATTTCATGAAAAAGTTGAAACCTATCAATTGAAAGTAGAAGAGAACCATATTTTTATCCATCCTAAGCCCAATAAGCCTGGCACACCAGTACAACCCATACAACTGTGAAAGATGAGTTTTACATAGGTTGGAGTGAAGAAACTCCAAGAAGCTATTCTATAAAGGGAAGAGCTTTCTTTCTTACCAGCTTTATCGCTATGCTCTTAGTCGGAGTGATTTACGTCATAAATCAAAAGCCTTACGCGAATAGTGAATTCCAATATGGTAATATTCAAGAGATTACAGGCATCTTAGTCAAGAAGCCAGCTTGGGGCATTAAAACAAAAATAGGGGGTAAGCATAAAACCGTCCTACTAGTAGGTTTGGGAAAATTTGGCCCTGAAATGGTTTTAAGCTCTCTGATCCAAAAAGGAAAGCTAAAAGCCGGGCAAGAAGTTACTTTCAGAGGACAGCTATTTCATTATCAGGGCAAATATGGAATGGAATTGACAGAGATGGAGGATAGTTTTGTTTCAGCCACTGACCAATTAAACAGCTCCGAAAGAAATATCAACAAACTAGGCACAACAGTTTTGGAAGGAGAAATAGTAGATGCCAAATGCTTCTTTGGCGTTATGAACCCTGCAATAAAATCCATACATCGTAGTTGTGCTATTCGATGTATATCAGGAGGCATTCCTGCTGTTTTAGGAATTAGAGAAGATGGCGAATTTGTGGATTATTATATTTTGGAAAGTGATAGCGAAGAACTCAATCGTAAGATCTTACCGTATGTAGGAGTTCCCGTAAAACTCATTGGGCTTGTTCACCATTATGATGATTGGAAATCATTAGATATCGAATTGGACAACATTGAACTCGTTTCGGAGACACAAACTGAAATGATGTTTAGTAGGATTACAACGTGTCGGTAAAAGCGATAGTAATGTTTTCATACCTTTTTCTCAACCTTGAAGTACGCTTTCAATAGCAAGAGCAGGTGTAAAACCTATTGAAGACATAATAAAAAGGATGGCCCCTTCGGCCATAATGGTGACCTAAGTGCTTAGGTTGTTGGTTTTCTTAACCTAACGTGGATATCGGATAAGAAACCTAAAAAAACCTGTCTTTTCGAGTGTAACGAGAAATCTTTCTCACTCAAAACGCTGTATTTGGATACTTTCGGTGCTTCGAAAAAGAGAGATATCTCATGTTATTCGATATGACAGTTTTTTTGAGTTTCAGGTGCTATCCTGCACCTTTCTTAAGCGATATTCACGTTAACCTAAGAAAAGAGCAAATAACGATCCTTTCAACTAGTCAACTAACTTATAGAAATCTATCTCTTCGACGGTCAATATCTTGAGCTAAGATGAATTTCTCTCCCGACTTGTCGGGAGAGAAATGACCAAGTTTGTAGGACAGCTCCATTTTGATACTACTCTTTGAACTAAGCCCTGCTGCTAAATATCATTTTACTCGACAATCAATTGCCTTGTTTGGGTATGGTCCCCTTTGGTAATTTTGACGTAATAAATGCCCTTTTCCCAGCCTTGCACTGAAAAAGTAAGCTTCGTTTTTGTGCATGACTCCCTGTGCTTCAAATTTTGGTTTGAATCAATTACCTCTATGGTAAACAATTCTGGCTGAAGCGCATCCTGGGACTTTTCTTGTTTCTGGTTAACAGACTCTTGAAAAGACTGCTCTTCAATGGTCACCTCGATGGTCGATGGGTTAGGGTACATGGAAAATTCTCCACCTTCTCCTCCGCCGCCTCCGATACTACAGTCTACGAACTCTACTTCAGTTTCTACCCAAGTCGATGTGCCACAAGAATTGGTGGCCCTCACGTCGATAAGATAGTAGCCTGGAGAGGGGTAATAATTTACACTGCCAGAGGCTCCGCTTCTTGTGGGGGAAGACCAAAGGACTGAACCAAAAAGAGACTTGATTCTTACCTGATGTGTGCTCAAGTTATTGTCTGGGTCGATCATGTAGGTATTTCCAGTATGCGAAGTGCAGAAAAAACCTGATTCTCCATAAGCCCCGTTCGCGATATTCAGGTCAGGAGACCAGGTGGGTTGGCCCTGGCTGAAGTAATGTCTGCCAAGCGTAATACTTCCGCATGCATTAGTAAGAGTAGCCCTAACCCAACCATTCCCGTCTAAGGAGTTGGCCTGTACAGTAACCGAACCTGTACCTTGGCCGGAAACGATACTTAATCCTGACCAGGTTGACCAGGTGATCGTCGCGCCAGAAGGAATGTTGTTAAGGTTAAAAGTGCCTTGAGCACTATTACATATAGAAGATGAACCAGAGATGGTAGTCTCCGTACCGCTATATTTGGCACCTACACCTACAGCATGCCAGGCATCTGTGACCGCCTTTTCTATGGTAAAATCACCACATAAGGTGGATGCAGCATTGATAATGGCCGTTCTTATGGCTGTGAAAGAGGTGGTTCCATCCAGGTAATTGTTAAAAACCGCCTCAACTATAATTTCCTCCGCTACATCCATCCCGACACCAGAAACAGTATACGAGTTGCCTATACCATTGACTCCACTTCCTCCATTCACCAGAAGGTAGAACCAGTGTGAAAATACTCCGCCTCGCTGATGGCCGGAAGTAAAACCATTATACTGGGAGCTGCCAAAAGTAGTTGCAATCTGTTGGTGGGCATTCACATCGTTATTTTTGGTCAGGTTTCGCAGGTATAAAGAATTCCGCGTAACCTGTTCCCCAATACGCCATGTATTGCTCGGACGAATTCTGCTTTCCAATATGGCTCCCCATATATCACTCATCCCTTCGTGAAAAGTTTGCTGATCCAGGGTAGCTGTAGTCCACCCGATCTGAAAGTCAGTAATGCCATGACCAAACTCATGAGCTACTACATCAAAGCTGGCGAGAGGATCGAAAGTGGTAGCACCCTGTCCAAATAGCAAAACATCCTCCGTCAGATCCCAAAAAGCGTTATCTGCATCAGTATCATACCTTACATAAGCCTCAATAGGTTCACCAGCGTCATCAAAGCTGTCGATATTGTACTCCTGCAGGAAGTAATCGTAAATCTCCTGGAGAGCCCAGTGTACGTCCAGGCCCATATTATTGTTGTTGCCAGCATGTTCAGCTGCTGTCCAGTTATTATCGTTGTCAATAAGCTCTACTGCATTGGCTAAAACTGTTGTATTGTTTTGCAGATTTCTCGTATGAATGGTCGCATTGCGAGTGTCATCAAAGAGCCGGTGACCACCTACCACAGGATCGGTATCTGCCTGCCGGGTTCCGCTATAGCGGGTTTGCATCGTACCGAGTAAATCAAATGCCCTTGGAGCTGTACTCACTACTTTCCCGGAATGGGCATCTACATAGCCTATCACATCATTATTCGGATGATCGGCTTGCAGGTATACGCTGTACACCAAATGAATTGAAGTAGTTGTATCATTTTTGGTGATATCAGTGATTTCTTTGATAAACAGGTCGGTGACAGACTTGGCTACCGCTTTTGGTGATATTTTTTGAAACTCCAAAAAGGATTTGATGGCTGCTTCCTTTGAAATGGTGGGATTGACATTGAGGTTTCCGACCCTGACGTAGTGACCATTGGCGAAAAACATACTTCCTTTCTCAAAATGAAAATTGTAGCCCGCTCCATCTACGCGCACACCCTTGTAATACTGATCGTAATGGTCATGTACAAAATTCTCTCTCTTGGATTTATGCGGTGATTTCTTAAACTGATCGTGACGGTCGACTTCTAAATATGTGGTTAAAAAGGCTTGAGCAGAGACGGGCCTTTCACCCCTGTCTAAAGAGCGAAATTGAACTGAAGTGATAGTGCCGTTTGCACTCTTATCAACAACGCCTTTCTTTCCATTTTGACTGAAGGCTAAAGTTGTTAATAACAACAACTTCAGCGTAACTGACGAGATTGTAAATAATGTTTTCATGGCTTGATGTTTGGTTCGTTGATTAATATCATTAATGATGAGCAACCAGCGCTCAACAGAATTTTAGTGAGTGTTTAGGTGGATCGAGCTATAGCAGAAAGTATATTAAATATACAAAATATTTAATATTTAATAGAATATTGACAAATAGTTGAATATTTTCAATTTTACTAATACTCACGGTTAAAAATAGATGAGCTCTATTTTTTTAAACTATTTTACTGTTTGGTAGGTGATTATTTGATCGAGATTTTTTGCAACCTAATTTATTCTATAGTGTCATGCGTTATGACCTGTCTTGAAGGAACGCAGTGGATATCCGGACCATAGGGGGACCTAGGAAGAGCCAAGTTATTATGCTGACGCTCCTTTTTGAAAGTTTTTTTCTAAACCTGAAGAAAAGCCGACAGAGGGGATAAAGTTAGGCGGGTTGGCCATCTACCTCATTTATATCTCTTCTTTTCATTCCTTATCGTGAACTGAGCACTCTTTTGACATTCGAGCCAATTTTGTATTTCACAAAATTTGGCCTAGCAAGAGGATGGCAAACATGTGCGGTTTTATATCTCTCTATATCTTCAAATAGTTAAATTATATACTTCTTTATATTTAATAATCGCAGAAAAATACCCAAGGTTGGGTATTGAAACTGGTGGTAAACTATGCCAATTTTAGTAAAAGTGTAAAATCACAATTTCAACACAAATGGTTAAAGAAGATCAAACCAAAGTCAATAAGCTTCTTGATCAAGTTCCTGATGAACTTAGTGAACTGGATAAAGAGGATTTAGATAAATGGAAAGTACTAGCTGAGATAAGGGAACTTAATAAACGGTTCTATCAGAAACCTATACAACTACTGCAAATAACAATTCCACTTCTAATCCTAGGTTTGACTTGGATAATTAAAGGAGGAGCCATCAAAGAATATTTAGATGTTGAACGTTTAAAACTTGATCGCAACCGGGTAGAATTGGCTAATAAAAGGGATTCTTTAACAAAGGAAACCACTATTAAACAGGAATTGCTATTAACACAAGAAATTAAATTAGAACAAACTAGTGACTCTTTGGAAGTTAGACAAAAGAATCTGATCAACACAGTGCAAAAAATTAATTACGAAAAAGGCGTATTGAAAAAATTAAATCAAAAATTATTAATTAAAGAACAAGAACTTGTAACGGCTGAAATTGAATATCAACAGCGTAAAGCAAATATGGATGAACAGATGCAAGCATTCGTTAAAGAAAAACAAGCCGATTCGGTGGCAATATTAAATTTCTTGACAGAGGTAACAACAGATTATAATCGAAAGCTTGAAATCAAGAATAAACTAGATAGCACAATTGAGCAGACAACAATAAGCTTTTTGGGTTCATCTAGCCAAGACTCAATAAATGATTTATTGAATCAAAAGTTGAATAAGTTTTTCATTAGAACAATCTCTTTAAGTAAAGATAGGTTAAGAGAAAAGAAATCCCGTGCTCCGGTAAAATTTAATAGTCTAGACAAGTTATTAAGCGAGATTAACCAAATACTCACAAACTTTACTGATGTAGATGATTATATAAAGAAACTTAATAACCTGTACCGTGATTACAAATCTATCCTAAAAGAAAACAGGATTAATAAGAGATGGGGGATAAAACTGACTACCAATTTGGTTAAAATAACTGATTCCATTGATGCTTTAAAACGACAAAGGACAGGCAATAATTTGGTGATATCATCCAGTAAATAATGGCAGAACGACAATGACTGGTTTAGGGAAATCGAGATATTAAGTGAGGTATCTGTAGGCTCGATTAAAGTCTAGCTGAATTCTATAAGGCAGGAAAAAGCTTCTTATGAGACAAGCCTTATCCAAAATCTAAAGAAGGGGCGATGGGTCATTGCGTTCTCAGCGAAAAATAGCTTAGACGCGCTAACAAAGAACAATCATGCAAGACTGTAACCTAACTAGTGAATCAAGCCAAGAGAATAGCGAAACACATCAAAAGGTTTTATTGGATTACCTCGAAAATAACGCGAAGGCCAAACTGGAAGTACTAATCACTGCATGGACTGATATTTCTAAGCAAATCGATGTTGTCTCAGGGAATGCGAATCGAGTAGTACTATCCTATGTTACATTATCTTTAGGTCTAATCATTTACCTGAGATCAATTCTACCAAGAATTAATAAACGAAATGAAAATAATACGTGGTTGCTAAATGAGAATTTGAAACCTCTTTTGACAGATGTAAATACTAAGTTGTTCATTGCCAGCGCTTTTACGTTGATTGCAATATCTG
>JBCBSS010000168.1:0-16282 GCA_039819065.1 Bacteroidota bacterium | reverse complement strand
AATAGTCCCATCTGTATTAAGGTAAAAATGTATTCTAACTTTCCCATCACTAGAATAACCGTACAATTCAGTTGGCTTATTAGGTACGTTCCCATGATTATGTTTAATTGCATGCTTAACCTCCTGTTTAATTTTTATATTGCTCCATGCTTCTGGGAAAAATGAAGACGTTCCACCCAATTTACTAGGTTCATACTCTACAAATCTTCCATTAATCTTAACATACTCTTTGTTATTCAAGTAGATAACAGGTTGCCCCTCATAGACTTCACCTCGACCTAGAGATTTATTCTTTACTGTATAAGTACCTCCATTGGCTTGAACGTATTCTTTTAGAGCATTTTCAGAATGGCACCCTTTGAAGCCTTCCATTTGAAAGAGTTGTCCATTCATACTCTTAGTTTTCGGATAGAAAGTACCATCTGGCTTTGTCTCAACTTTTAATACATGTGGTTCTTTTAAAAGTACTTTATTAGCAATATCGTCCACCTGAGTCCAGTTAGGATGTTGCTTAATTCCAAGCTTCTGTAAATACTCAGTTTTATTCGTTGCTGCTGCTAATTCGCTATTGAAATCATTGACTTTATTAGGGTATAGAGTCAAGTAGTCATCAACTTTTATTAAGACATCTGGATCAGCCTTTAGTGTCTGCTTAACCCCGGCGTCATCCAGCTTCTTCCAACCATCAACCAATCCAAGCTCTTTCCTCAAAGCATCAAAGAACTCATCAGCATCCAGATCTTTTCCAAGGCGACCCAATGCCTCATCACTTAAGTTAAGGCTTTTGATGCGGTCAAGCAATGCCTTGGCTTCATCCAACTCCAATTTCGACAGAATATGAGGCGGTACAATCCGACGGAATCTTACAGGAATACCTGTGAACAACACATCAGCTTTCAGTACCAATTCAAAATTGCTGGCCCTCTTCTGAATTACCCTAGCGCCTTTCACTATTTCCCTGAACACGGAAGGGTGTGCTACAGGTATCAATATCGCTCCCCCGTAAATGGCTGCGTTCGCATAGTCCCCGTAATAACCCGCGTAAATAGCACCAAAGCCATCTGCTATAAAGTCCAGACCAACCGGTGAGAGTATCCCACTCATGATATCTATCGCTGCCAACGTTTCTTCGTAGATGATCTGGTTTTTGCCCAGAACAAAATGTTTGTCGTCAGGGGAATCAATACGGTCTTCGTCAGTATCAATCAACCCTTTAAAGTGATGGTAGCTGAACCATTTTACAAAGTGGAGAGGTACTTCTCCTGACACGATGGAAGTTTCCTTCAGCCCATGGTTGACCGGTTTGAAAGTCTGTTCCCTCTCATCAAAAGTTTGCAAACTCTCGTTCGTCCTGCGTAATACCTCCGCTTGATGTGCATTTCCTGACCGGTTTTGATTGGCTGGATTACGGCTAAGTACATCCATTTGTGCCTTTCTGGTCTTCAGTAGGTAGGAATAGGATTCCAAGCGGGCATCACTGATGACCTTCATTTTATACATCTCTTTCTCACCTACTATATCGGAAGTGCTCTTCCTTAAATCGAACTCTACGACCTCTCCTTTATAAGTGATGTAATAAGACCGCTGCCAAAGTGGTTTGGGCAGTTCTTTGTAGATGTGTTTGGTGAGGTTGTTTACGTAAGCGTCACCATTGAAATCCTTGCTTCTTAGTATAAAATGCTGTCGCTTTTTATTGTGCTGGTACTGGCTGACCCATTGCCTGCTGTATTGGCTGAATTTGCTTTTAATGTTGGAGTCAACATCTGAGCTTGTAGAAAGACCAACCGCAGCCGAAGAAAGTACTGAGGCCTCCCAATCTACTTGTGGGTCCAGTATAAACTCTGTCCTCCATAGGGATAGAAATACAATCTTTTTTCCATCAATATTGCTCAGGTAACTCTGTTCGTATACGGCCTCGTTGAACTGTTGCTCTGCATCCTGTACTTCTTCTATTAAGTTCTCAAGGTTATCCGCATAAAATGGCAAGGTTGGGCTAATCAAAACGAAAAAACGGTAATCGGTATGTTGGGCAAGAAAGGTAAGCTTTTCATTAAGCGCCTGTTTGGTATCTTCACTCAAATAAGGTGTTTTGAACAAGTCCTCTGACCAGTCCATCACAAATGGGGCAATACCATCATCTGCAGGATTGATCAATTCAGGGTGTTCTATCAAGTGGGCGTTGACGCGCTCTACATACTTGCCAACCCGGTCTTGCCCTGTCCCAAATGTTGAAATGGGCAACAGCAGAAACCAGGCTAAGGACAAATAGGTGTATTTGGTTAAGCTTATCTTTTTCACAATCCTGTATTTATCTTCTCCTTTAAATATTTTGTCGTTATCTGCTTGATAAATGATAATAGCTTGCAAAACTAAACTGACACTTCCTGTTATTTTCTGGATTCTTTGAGGGGAGCTTACAGCTTGATTTTTAGCATGTTTCTTATGTCAAGCTGTATTCCAGAGGGAAACAGGGAATACAAAGTATGGAGAATGTAAAATCCAGCTCGGTTCTTACACCAATACGGTCTTTTGATTTGGTTTTTGATGCTTCATAACCACTTCGTTTCAATAGGCTTTGTCAGAGGTGAGACAATATTAAGACCGCAATAACTAAGGGTCAAGCCAACCTAAAAAACCTTGCCTAACCTTGCTATGTGCAAAAGGGGCGCTGTTTTATTCTAAAATCGATGACGTTTAAAGAATTTTAAAATAGCTAAAAAAGGTTGAAATTGATGATGTCATAGACAGTGAATTACAATAGAAAGCCATTTCAGAAAGCTGATGTAGGTTATATAGCTTTATATCATATCCCGGACATGAGCAAAACGTAAATCCCTTTACCTTCCTCAATTTCCTTTTAAGTATATTTAATCTGAACTGATATGCCTTGATGGAAGCCGAAGTGAAAAATGAACGCCCTAAGCCTAAAAGACGGCGTTATATCGTGCTTTCGGTATTGCTCATCACGATCGTTCTGATCGCGTTTGGAGGCAAACAATTCTTAAACTATCAGGCTCAACAGATCTTTACTGAGGCTTTACAATCAATCGTTCAACGTGAAGTAAAGGGCCTGTACGATGTTTCGTTTTCCCATCTCAATGTAGATCTATTTGATGAAGTACTAGAAGTTGAGAATTTGCAGCTCACCTTAGACAGCCTGTATGCAGCATCAAACCCAGACGAGCTAAACGGCAAGCAGAACATCTATCAAATCAAGATCCCCGAGATTGAAATAGGACTAAAGTCGCTATGGGGCATCTATGCTGATCGGGAATTGCTGATGAAATATGTGCGACTTTCCCATCCCGACATTTCTATCACCCATAAAACCAAAGCTTCAAAAAAAGAGAATCTTAGCCTGAAGACCGGACAGCTTTATGACGTGGTATCCAATTATGTGAACCTGCTCAAAATCGACTCGCTTAGCGTCGAAAATGCGCGATTGGTTTATGAAGATCAGTTGAAAGAAGGTATAAACAATTATACCATACAAGATTTCAGCTTTTCCTTATCCAATTTCCAATTGGACTCCGCTTTTAAATCGCGAGAAGAGAAAATCCTACTCACTGATCGTATTGACCTTAGCATTTACGGAGAGCGTTTTCCTTTGCCTGACGGCTTGCATGAAGTGATTTTCGATACGCTTGAAATATCGACTTACGATTCTACGATAACACTGCTAGGGCTGAAACTAAAACCTCTGGAAAACCTGGACGAAGTGAATAGGCAACAATTACTGAGGCTCAATTTCTATGACATAGAACTGCCCAGGTTGACACTCAAAGGCATCGATTTCAGCAAGGCTTATAATCAAAATATACTCCGTGTTGATAGCGTTACGGTAACCACTCCAAAAGTATTCGTAGACAGCAAATACCGCCCTAACCGTCGCAATCGTAGTGAAGATAACCGATTATTCTCCCTTCTAACAAGGCTGTTTGATGAGATTGAAGTGAAGAACCTGAATCTATCCAATGCCAAAGTAGAAGCAGTGGCGTATCCAAGAAGGAGAAGGGAGAATTTAAAAATCGATCAGCTCGATCTTAACCTGACCCATTTAAAAGTTGACAAACGAAGGGCACGTCGCCTCAATAGGGGTCAGATTTACAGAGGACTAGAATTTACAGCTCACAATACATCATTTGAACTGCCGGACAGTGTACATGCCCTTACTATCAGCAAAGTATATTTATCTACGGAAAAGTCGACTGTAATTGCAGATTCCATTCGGTTAAAAGAAAACCAATCACTCAGTACCCTTTCTGCTAAAAACCAAAGTGTTTACAGGTTGGTTTCTCCTAAGCTGGTGTTCGAAGGTTTTGATATTAAGAGAGCTACATTCAGGAGAAAAATGGTTGCTGAGTCAGTGACCATCAATAACGCGGATATCTCTATATTCCAAAATAGAAAGCCTAAGGCAAAAGGAAAAAAATCGAAAGTACCGATCTACATTTTTCCATTGGTGCGTGACTACGTCAATGAAATTAATGTCAATGAAATTAAGATTACCAATAGTGACATCGACATTCGCCCAGTCAATCGCCCTTCCAGTATTATACATCGTGTTAAAGGTGCTGAGATCTCGCTTAAGGATATCCAAATTGATAGCTTGAACTACGCGCAACAGCCGGGTGTATTCAATAACCTCAAGCTCTTCCTCAATTATGAGTCCGGTAACTTCTTAGCTAAGAATAGTGTAAAAGTTTCATCAAAAGGAGTGATGGTCAATAGCGAGGATGGTGTGATTGAAACCGGTCCTATCCAATTGGCACCAGCTTCTTCCAGGATCATGAAGGACTCGGTTAGCTTCGGCGCCGATACGATGTATGTATCAGGTATCGATTTTATCAGTTTGTTGACCGAATGGAATTTGTACAATGATTCTTTATACATAAAAAACCCTTCCGTCTCCCTGTTACAAAATGAAAAACCTGATAGCCTCAATTCAAATAGGCCTTTTCCATCGTTTGGCACACGGCGTTTGATCGTGGAGAATGCGCTGTTGGACATCATTACCAAGAAAGGCAGTAATCTCAACCTGTCAGGGATAAGCATGGATTTCAACAACTTCCGTATGGATTCTGCCAAATCACCTTCCAAACACCTGCCTTTCCTGCTTGATACTTTTAGTATCGCATCACAAACTGTAGCCGTCAATATTGGAGATCGTAAATACAACCTAAAGCTTGATTCTATCGGTGCATCAACCGTTGATTCTACCTTAAACATTTATAATGTCGAACTGAAGCCAGATCAATCAGAAGGGGCAATTGAGAGTTTATTCGTTCCCCTGATGCGATTTGAAGGCTTTGATTTCAAGAATTATATCCACAATAACCAGATCAATGCCAGAGACCTCACGATACCAGAATATAAGATCAACTTAAGCCTATCGAAAAAGGAAGCTTCTTCCCGCTTTTCAGGTGTTGACATCAAAGGTTTTTTGAAAGATTTGAGCATTCCGGGAATCGGGCTTAAGAGCACCTCCTTACAATGTGGCGAGCTACATATTGCGACGCCGGGTAGTAATAAGATCGAAGGAATCCATCTGCCAAACATGGCCGTGGAGTTAAAGAATTTCGCACTTGATACGTTGAGAAGGTATGAAATGAGCGATCTGCTGGAAGTCAATATGCTCATGGCTTCGTCTGACAATTTCATCCTGTTGCATCAAGGCCGAGACACCATCCCAGTAGGTTCTATCATGATAGAATCGGCAACCGGGCAATTAAACATCGAAGACATCCCTTTGGATTGGTCTAAACTGGTTCCAGAAGACAGCACCACTTACGCCAATGGTCATTTGAAGTCGATGAGTATATCAGGCCTCGATGTTGAGAAGTTAATATGCAACAACCAAATTGAAATAGCGGATTGTCAGATCGAGCTTCCCAACCTGGCAATAGATCTAACGCCTGGCGAAAAGGGTAAAAGTACCCCATCTGAATTCAAGCTTGGCGATATTTCTAGTCTTGAAATCCATGAACTGAAAATCAGTAATGATACGCTTAAGATGAAAATAAGTAAGGATAGTAGTTCCGAGTATTTCAATGTCAATCAGACCGCCATCAAGGTAACAGAGCTACAAACCAAAAACCTGATTCTACTCGAATTGGACAGCTTACTCGCCTATGCCAATTATGATTTCCGAACCCGCAATTACTCAAGGTACCTCAACGACAGTTTGTTTTTGTTCTCTACGGCTGCCGTTCATGGCAATACACAAAACGAGAGTATTCATATTGATTCTGTTAGAATCGACCCTAGAATCGAAAAGGAGTACTATGCCAGGTTAATCGGTCATCAGACGGACTGGATGAAAATTAAAGCCGATCAAGTGGTGCTGGAAGGTCTCGATCTTCCCAAATTGTTCAATGATGATATACTGGATTTAGATAAAATCATCATCGATGGTATCAATTGGGAAGTTTTCAGAGACAAAAGGATCTCCCGAATACCCAATGAAAAGGATAAGAAGCTTCCCGTTCAGGCATTGATGGATCTGGATTACCGCATTGCTGTGGATTCAATATTGGTAAACCGGTCACGCATCATGTATGAAGAATTCTCGAAAGAAGGGCGTCAATCGGGTGCGGTTGAGTTTACTGAGATCAATGGTCAATTCTCCAATTTGACCAATATGAGGTCGGCAATAGCGGCAAATCCCAAATTGGATTTCAACGTAAGCACCCGGCTAATGGACAAGGGTGATCTGAAAGCGCAGTTCAGCTTTGATCTTCAGCGTCCAGGCTATATTGATTACACAGCCGAGCTAGGTGCAATGGACTTGACGGCTTTGAACAGAATGTTGGAGCATAATGCCTTTGTGAAGATCATTGATGGTAAAGCGCAGGGGCTATCTCTTACTGTAGAACAAAGACCCGATGTTGCATTTGGAGAGATGTATTTCCGCTACAAAGACCTGAAAGTGCGCTTCATCAATAAAAAGAACTACACGACCAAAGGGTTCGGCAAATCCGTGGCTGGTTTCTTCGCCAATACCTTGGTAAATACCAAGAATCCAACACTGCTACGCAGACGCAAAGGGGATATTTACTTCGAAAGGATCAAAACCAGATCAATTTTCAACTATTGGTCAAAAACCATTGGTAGCGGCCTGATCAGTAGCGTAGGTATCAAAAAGCACCGCAATGAAATTCGAAGGCTTACCAAGTCAGATCCCAATATGGAGGAAGAAGATGAATAGAAGTCTTACCTCTAACATGTTCCTACCAAGAATCCTATCATTTTGCTTGTCTCTGAAAATAGACTTTATATAAAAACTTTGTATTTTCCCCGCTTTTTGAATGAAATCCATTGACGCATGTTTCTAGATCTGCTCATTGTAGCGGCTTATTTCTCCATTGTCTTTATCGCAGCCATTAGAGGTAAGTTAGGCAAAGACGCCACCGCCGAAGAGTACTTTCTTAATTCCAGAAGCCTGAAATGGCCTTCGATTGCTATATCTACCATAGCTACCAACATCCAGGGTTATCAATTTCTGGGGATGATGGGATCAGCTTATTTGTTTGGTCTGGCTCAGGCCAACTTAGAAATCAATGCTATTACGGGGTTGTGGATGGCGGCGTTCATTTTCGTGCCACTGTACTTGAAAGATAAGTGCATTACCATCACGCAATTCATCAAAAAACGATTAGGGCCGCACGTGGCATTGGCCTACTCTGGGGCTAACCTGCTTTTATTCTCGACACTCGGATTGGGTGCTGCTTTGTTCTGGGGAGCCTATGCCGCTGACCTAGTCTTCGGGGATATATTGGCCTTGTTAAGTCAGGATCGTATGACTAGAATCGCGATACTCATTGTTTTTCTCGGTGTATTTTCTGCTATTTATACCTACTTCGGCGGGTTGGGCGCTGTGGTTCGCACCGACTTGATCCAGTTTGGCATATTGTTTTTCGGTGGCGTGATAGTCATGTTTCTAGCCGTATATCACCTCGGCGGATGGGGGCAATTGTACAAACAGACCCCTGATCTCATGCACCTGCACCTTCCAGCGGATCATGATAAGTTGCCCTGGATAGGTATTGTCGGCATGATTCTACTTAACATTAACTATTGGGGTGCTAACCAAACAGTGATTCAGCGCTCGCTGGCTGCGAAAAGCCTGAAGGAAGCCCAAAAGGGTTTAATGGTTGGTGGCTTATTGAAAGTAGTGATGGCGGTTATCATTATTGTACCTGGCATTGCATTGGCGGGGATATTGGGAGACAACCCATTGAACGAACCTGATCAAACCTTTCCTTATTTGGTCACTGAATACCTGCCTGAGGGTTTAAGGGGTGTCATTTTATGTGCACTTTTCGCTTCTCTTATGAGTACAGTAGATTCACTATTCAACTCGCTTTCTACCCTCTGGTCAATCGATATCTACAAAACGTACATAAACAAAAGCGGTACAGATCGCCAGGTTGTAGCTGCTGGTAGAAATACGATCCTGGTCACTTTAGTCACAGGTGTATTGACTGGTTTCCTGCTACTTTATGTCAAGCTAGAAAACCCGGAGCAGGCCTTTACTCATGTATTGAATGAATTCAATTATTATATCAAAAGTGGCATCGCTGCCTTGATTTCCGTCGCTGTATTCTTATTAGCCCCAAAACACAGGTTGACACTTTTCGCTTTTCTCTTCACCGTACCGCTGCATATTATAATCAAATACTATGTACCTGAGATGAACTACTTTGTGCGGTCATCTATCGTTATTCTGATAGCATTCGCCATTGTAGCCATTCCATCATTGATAGAAAACGGCATTATTTCGAGAAAGGCTTTTATAGAATACTCTAGCAAACAACTAGCCCGTGCAGGTGGTGCTTTGGTGGTTTTATTGGTTGTACTGCATATTGTTTTTCATTGATGTGATGCTAAGCGGTCCATTCAACGGTAAATACTCTTACTTCTAGCGCGAAAGTTACTTTCGTGCTTAATCGGCAGGTACTCTTTAGCTGGTACGCGTTTGTAACGCGTGCCCTTGAGTTGGACCTGCTTTTACGAACGCGTTACAAACGCGCTCGATCGAAGAAAAACGCCAGGTGTTTCCACCTAGCCACACTCAATAATGGTATTTGAACTAGTCCTATACCTCAGATCACCTTCTTTGACCTGCCGCTAGTGGTGTATCAGGTGCTTCCTGAGGTATTCTATGTTGTAACTGAGGTAAGGAAACCGTTTCTATCTCAGGCAGTACATATTTGGCAAACAGCTCGCACTCCTGAAGATGTGGGTATCCGGAAAAGATAAATGAGCGAATGCCCATGTCCATGTATTTTCTGATTTTCGCTAGTACTTGATCAGGATCTCCTACGATAGCAGCCCCACAACCGGAACGCGCTCTGCCGATACCTGTCCAAAGGTTATCTTCAACATAGCCTTCATCATCGGCCTGATTCCTCATTTCCGACTGCTTGGAAACACCTAAAGATTTAGCATCCAATGCTCTTTCTCTAATCTCCTTTCCTACTTCATCATCAAGCTTGCTCACCAGTTTTTGCGCGTAAGCCCTGGCTTCCGATTCCGTCTCGCGCACAATCATATGCACTCGTAAGCCAAAATCAACTGTGCGATTATAGTTGGCTGCCTTGGAACTGATCTCCTCCATATGCCCCTGAATTTTGTCCTCCGTTTCTGGCCACATCAGGTAGACATCGCAGTGCTCTGCACACAAGTCTTTGCCATCAGGGGAATATCCACCAAAATACAGCAATGGCCCACCATTCTGCTGGTACGGCTTCACTGGTTCCGTTGCTAATTCCAGGTCATAGAATTCTCCCTTGAATTTGATTTCATCCTGTGTCCAGGCTTGTTTAAGAATCTCAATCACTTCACGCGAGCGCTGATAACGGGCACTGGATTCCAGCTTTATTCCCGGCAAGTCAGAAGAAATGATATTGACCGTGAGCCGTCCTTCGAGAATATGATCAATAGTAGCCAGGGTACGAGCCAGCATGGGCGGGTGTATCTCTCCACAGCGAACTGCTGCCAGAATATTAATATTTTCGGTCTGGGGAGCAACCGCTGCTACGAATGGCAATGTATCCTGTCCAACCTGATAAGATGATGGGCAAAGGATATTGCGATATCCCAGTTTATCGGCTGTTAAAAGTATATTAGATGCGTTTTTAAAATTGCTTTTGTAGCGATTGTCCGGTACGCCCAGGTATTCAAAATCGCCATTACAGATGGGGGCAAACCATGAAACTTCGGCTGCATAGGTGGATTCCGATCTCACCTTGATATTACTACTCATTGGGTTTAACAGGTCAGTTTGTTAGTAAAATGTTATGCTTGCATACTAATATAGAGCATCTCCATTAATCCGTATTAGAAATCTCTATATATCCCTATATTGACGTCAAAAAACATTCATTTATTCTTTTTAATTACGACAACCAAACATCCCAAACTCACTATATGCTCAGGCTACTTTTCCTTTATTTTGATAACAAGACCTACATTACTACACTCGTACTTTCTTTCATTCTGTACCTAATTAGTCATTACACCGCCCTTCTTCCTTTTGAAAGCATAATGACTCTCTCTAGCATCTTCTTTTCCTTTTGCGGTTGTGGACTAATGCTTAAGAATGGTTCTTTTATTTATAGAAAGGTAATGTTCATCATAGTAGAGATATTACTCACTGTAGTGATTTTCGATATGTATGATAATATTGTTCATTACGGATTAGTGCCTTACGGTATAGAAATTGGTCTATCAGGCATTTTGGTCATTTACAGTATTCATTTCATACAAAAAAAGCCCATTGGTGTGATAGACATCATGAAGTGGGTTTGTGTATTATTTTACGTAGCTCACAGTTTGCTCAATATGCATCGATGGGGTTATCGTTATGAAAGCCGAATAGCAATGTCACTAATGTTTATGGCAACTTTATTGACTTATATTGCAGTCAACAGAAAACAATTATGGAAGATCAAGGAATATGATGAAGATGATTTTAAATAAAAGTGAAAAAAATTTCACAAAAGTGCTTTCCTCAGATTCAAAAAGGGTACTAAGTAATACAACACAATCTGAGGGCCTTGTACAATCAATAAGAGAAACAACCCGACGACCTAACAAGAACAGTTGCAATATTGCCGTGTTTGACACAACCTATTCAATGGGTGTGCAAACCGGCATGACTTGCAGCTTCACTCACCCCAAACCCACTTTTAAAAGTATTTACCTGGTTTTTAATACTAATCAATAATAGGTCGTTTCGTTAAACTGAACCGAATAAAAAGTATAGTCCATAAGAACTGAGAAGAATATCAAAAGAAAAGCCAGGTGGTTAGCCTGGCTTTGTGCCACCAACTGTCAAAACCTTACAGCTAGTCGGCCGAGGGTTGGATTTCAGTTCAACGGAACCGTTTTTTGAAACCCAACCCAAAAAAAATTGTCTCGTTTTAACCACTCTTTGTCACTTTTCTTTTGGAGTTGAGTGGCTATCATCCCCTCTGCGGTCATTCAATAAGATAAAGATATCACCACAACTAACGGTTTTCAATCGTGTATTCTTGGAAACTGCACAATAAGCAATTTCAGTAGAAATCGTACGATAAGATCAGTCTTTGCAAACGATTGCGACGAACGTAAATTTTGTGTAACTTTCTAATAATAACATCGAAATGATGCTCAACATTAACATCAGTAGTCAGCAACTTTTTCGTGGCTCGCTACGTTTTTGCAGGTACATCATTCATAACTTGTATGATAATATTTCTTATTTCGATCGTATTGGCGGCACTACTTGCTAACGTTCTCATAGCAAGCAAACTGAAAACGGATCTCAACCAATGGGTATTTCTGAGTTTGATTCTCGGGCCAATCTCACCTCTCTTACAATACTTAGCGAATCGTTCTTAGTACGCCCGGCCTCATACCCAGTAAGTGGTGTACAACTTGATCTCCTTCTTTCTATAACATCAAACAGCCTTTCTATAACATCAAACAGCCTCTCGCTGATATAGCATCTCCTGACAATTCCACATATCACAGTTTGATAGCTCTTGGATCATTTATCTATAATAAAATCAACTCTATCAAAACTTTGATGTTATCAAATTACTTATCAAAACAACCCAACTTTTTAATCTCTATGGAAAACTCACATGCCCTTTACCAGCCTTTTCAATTAGGCAACCTCAATTTAAAAAATAGAATAATAGTGGCCCCCATGACCCGAAGCAGGGCCAAAGAAGGTAATGTTTCTGGGGATTTGGCGCCGGAGTATTATAAACAGCGCGCAACATCCGGGCTGATCATAAGCGAAGCTACCCAAGTAAGCACCAAAGGAATAGGCTACATTAATACACCCGGCATATATACAGAAGAACAAGTGATAGGATGGCAACAAGTCACCAATGCTGTTCATGAAGCGGGTGGTTTGATTTTCCTTCAACTATGGCACGTTGGCCGAGTGTCCCATCCTGATTTTCACAATGGTGACCTCCCTATCGGACCTTCCGCCATTAAGCCTGCCGGTGAGGTTTACACCTTCGAAGGGCAAAAACCTATGGAAACGCCCAGGGCGTTAGCATTGAATGAAATACCCGAAGTCGTCAAACAATTTAGAACTGGCGCCGAACTAGCCAAAAAAGCCGGATTTGATGGTGTCGAAATACACGGTGCCAACGGCTACCTGGTAGATCAATTCTTAAGGGATGGTTCTAACCAAAGAAATGATGAGTACGGAGGTAGTATAGAAAACAGAGCTAAATTTTTACTTGAAGTGACACAAGCCGCTATCGACGTATTTGGTGCAGAACGTGTTGGTGTCAGATTATCACCTACCGGTACTTTCAACAACATGAAAGATTCCAATCCAGAAGAGGCCTTCACCTACGCTTCCCAAAAGTTGGGTGAAATGAACATCGCATTTTTGCATGTGGTAGAATCTCCAAAAGATCCTGCTGCAGAAGGGCAAGTGATCAGAGATATTTCCGCAAAAATGAGGGACGCATTCAATGGGGTATTTATGGTGAATGGTGGATATACCAAGGAAAGAGCAGAAAAGGCTATTGAGCAGAATGAAGCAGATTTGGTGTCAATTGGCCAGGCTTATCTTGCTAACCCGGACCTTCCTCAACGCTTTATGCAAAACGCTCCTTTGAACGAACCAGACTTCAAGACTTTCTACGGAGGCGGCGCCAAAGGGTATACCGATTACCCTACATTGGAAGAAGCCAACGCATAAAATTAGATCAGCCCTATAACCTACTAAGCCTCAAAAGCTTCAATTGAAGTTCTTTTGAGGCTTATTTTATTTTAGTGGCATACCCAGCTAATAGTGTTACTTAATATATGCTGGAGATAACACAGGAAGATCATTTTGAATGCATCCGGTCCTAAATTTCGAAGCCTTCACGGAAATGAACCCAATGTTTTCAGCATATAAAGTTTAAGTTAAATGGTACCATTGGTTAAGAACTAACCCCCAACCTAATGGGTGAATGGCTATTTTAGGTGCACCTTAACCAAAATCCACTTATGAGTAATAAGTATAATACTCCCATTGCACTTTTCTTAGGGTTGATCCTTTGTTACCTGGGGTCGGGCTGTAATAATAACGAACAGCAATCTGGGCAAGCGAATGAAGCCATAAACCAAGACTTGCTCGATAGCTTGAAAGCCAAAAAAGTACTATTGGCCAATGGATGGTCACTCACACCTGCTGGCAATTCTATTGAATTAGGCGATCTTCCCCTGAACCTCGTTTCTTCTCCCTCCGGAAAATATATCGCCGTCACAAATAATGGCCAAAGTACACATTCTATCATGCTCATTGACCCAACTAGTGAGACACTTTTAAGTGAAAATGAGATTCCTAAAGCATGGTACGGCCTGAAATTCAGTCAAGATGAAAAAAGAATCTACGCCTCCGGTGGTAATGATAACATGATTCGTATCTACGATATCAACCAGGATCAGCTGGCTTATGCAGATTCTATCGTATTGGGAAAACCATGGATCGGCCGCAACAACCCTTCTAAAATCGGCCCTACTGGCATTGACATTGATTTTGATCAAAACATACTTTATACCGTCACTAAGGAAGACAGTTCGCTTTACATATGTGACCTAACCAATAACTCAGTAAAGCAGAAGGTCAAATTAGCGCATGAGGCTTACACCTGCCTGCTTTCACCTGATAAACAAAAGCTTTATGTATCGCTTTGGGGTGGTGAAAAAGTAGCCATCTATGATGTGGCTAATGGTGTAGTATCAAAAATGATAGCGGTAGAAAGCCATCCCAATGAAATGGTGCTTACCAAAGACGGCAAGTACCTATACGTAGCCAACGCCAATTCAAATTCAGTTTCTGTAATTGACACCCAGCAACAAAAGGTGGTAGAAACCATTGTCGCTTCGTTGTATCCGGAAGCTCCTACTGGAAGCACCACCAATGGGTTAGCTTTTTCAGAAGATGAAGAAAAATTGTTCATAGCCAATGCGGACAATAATTGCCTGGCTGTATTTGACATTGAAGAACGTGGACAGAGCCGTTCTTTAGGGTTCATTCCAACCGGATGGTACCCTACCTCAGTAAAGGTGCTAGGTGACAAAATATTGGTTGCCAATGGTAAAGGAGAGTTTCCTAAAGCTAACCCTAATGGTCCCAATCCTTATGTGAGAAGAGACGAAAAGACAGAATATATAGCCAGGCTTTTCAAAGGCACCTTGTCATTTATCAATGTGCCTGAGGCCATCGATTTGGCCGCCTATTCGCAATTGGTATATGACAATACACCATACAATAAAGAGATAGAAGCACAAGCCGACGGAGAAGAGGGCAATCCGATTCCTCGAAAGGTCGGGGATGAAAGCCCAATCAAATATGTATTCTACGTAATCAAAGAAAACAGGACTTATGATCAAATCTTCGGCGACATGCCAGAAGGTAATGGTGATTCATCACTTTGCCTATTTCCTGAAATCGTTACGCCAAATCATCATGCATTAGCCAGAAACTTCACTCTTTTTGATAACTTCTATGTAGATGCAGAGGTAAGTGCCGATGGTCACAACTGGACCACAGCTGCTTATGCTACCGATTACACTGAAAAAACATGGCCTACCAGTTACGGAGGTCGTGGGGGTACATACGATTATGAAGGTAGTCGTAGAATTGCCTATCCGGAAAAGGGCTATATATGGGATCATTGCGCCAGAAGCGGGGTTTCTTACAGAAGTTATGGAGAATTTGTTTGGGATGGTAAATCAGGATTAAAATCTCTGGAAGGCCATATCGATGTAGATTTTCCTAGCTACAACCTGAGTATTATGGATACTTTCAGAATTCACAAATGGAAGCACGACTTTGATTCGCTCTTGGCACTGGATGCTGTGCCCAGATTTAGTACGATTAGAATTGGGAACGACCATACGGTTGGAGCGAGAGTAGGAGGCAAAACTCCCAAAGCTTGCGTTGCTGATAATGACCTTGCGCTCGGCCATTTGGTAGAACACATTTCGAATAGCTCAATATGGAATGAATCAGCCATTTTTATTCTTGAAGATGATGCCCAAAACGGCCCTGACCACGTAGATGCGCATAGGTCTGTATTATTGGTTGCCAGCCCATATACTAGAAGAGGCTTTGTGGACAAAACCATGTATTCAACGGCTTCAGTATTACGCACCATGGAGTTGATACTAGGCATTCCTCCTATGAGCCAATATGATGCAGCAGCTACACCGCTCTACAGAAGTTTTGTTGTCCAGCAAGACTTAACACCGTATACCGCTTTGCTCAATACGCATCCGTTGGATGAACTTAATGAAGAGCATAATGAAATATCAAAGCTATCTGAACAATTCAACTTAGAGGTTGAAGATGCCGCCCCTGATATTGCTTTCAATGAGGTAATCTGGAAAGCAGTTCGAGGCCTGGATAGTGAAATGCCGGCGCCAAGAAGAGGTGCTTTTGTAAAGGTGGTTGAAGATGATGATGAAGAGGAAGAAGCACTAAGAAAGCCTGAGTCAGACCGATAAAACTACAAGGTTGTCTAAAGAGATATAAAGAAAGTGACGAAATGGATTTAAGTTTGAAATAAAGCATATTTATTCTATAAACCACTGAATAACAGAGGTTTATATCTCTCATACTTGTTCCCACCCAATTTAGGTGGTCAAAAATACATTGACGACACCACGTATTTAAGTAGCGTTCGAATGGAAAAATACCCCACTAACTACGGTATGTTTTACCCTATGTCAGCTAATTCTCACTTTCACTCAATCCAAATTGCATAGATTGAAT
>JBCBSS010000167.1:10000-16381 GCA_039819065.1 Bacteroidota bacterium | reverse complement strand
GAGAGTGCCCTTTCAACTATCAGCCTAAGTGGCTTAGTACTGCAACCAGCACTATATAAGTAAACCTCATTTTTTTCATTCTGAGGATGATATTAAAGGCACCATAGCCGAGATAGAAGAAATCATCAGTAATCAGCAGGAAATAAATGAGGTTTACTTATATAGTGCTGGTTGCAGTACTAAGCCACTTAGGCTGATAGTTGAAAGGGCACTCTCAGCTGTAATACCTAAAGCACACAGGTTTGTTAACCACGATATTGTTGCGGCTGCCTTCGCGACTTATGAAAATATGCCTGCTATCACGTGCTTGATCGGGACTGGTTCCAACTCTTGTTTCTTTGATGGAGATATAGTTCGTCAAGAAGTAACAGGCTTAGATTATATCCTTGGAGATGAGGGTAGTGGCGCGTACTTCGGGCGAAAACTATTAAAGCTTTATATGTATAAGAAAATGCCAGATCACCTGCTTCAAGACTTCGAGCGTGAATACAGCATTTCTAAGAATGAAATATTGCAAAATGTATATATGAAGCCATATGCCAATGTTTATCTGGCCTCGTTTATTCGGTTTATAAATAAGCATCAGAGTGATCCATTCTTTGTGGAAATGATAAAAAAAGGCTTGAATGAGTTTATTGACATCTTCGTCAAAAGCTATGATGGTTACAATAGTATGCCCGTGCATTTTGTAGGCTCAATCCCTTTTTTCTTTGAAAACAGTTTGAAAGAGGTATTATCAGAGAATAATGTGTTAATGGGCAAGATCATCAAAGAACCAATTGATGAACTTGTAGAATACCATATAAGAAAAAGTAACAAATAAAATCACCCAACGTCGCTTAAAGGCTTTGTTATGACAGCAGCAACAATAGGTATTGATATTGGCGGTACATATACTAAATTCGGTTTAGTTGCGAAGGATGGCTCTACATTATTTCAAGATAAAATCCCTACTCAGAAATATAAAGACTTTAGGATTTTCATACGAAAGCTGGATGAGGCCATTAAAGAAGGGATAAACAGCATTAACGATGATTTGACCATCATAGGTGTTGGTGTTGGTGCACCTAATGCTAATTTCTATCGTGGTACTATAGAAAATGCTCCCAATCTTCCATGGAAAGGCATAGTACCTATAGTCGAGATCATAGAAGAAGATTTGGGCTATAAAGTAGTTATTACCAACGATGCGAATGCTGCAGCAATTGGTGAGATGACATATGGTAGTGCTAAGGGTATGAAGGACTTTATTGTCATTACGCTAGGAACAGGACTCGGTAGCGGCATCGTTTCCAACGGTCAATTGATCAATGGGCATGATAGCATCGCAGGAGAATTAGGCCATACTTTAGTGACTTATAACGGGCGTTTTTGTAATTGCGGTAAGAGAGGCTGCTTGGAAACATATGTGTCGGCAACTGGAATTAAGAGAACGGTCTACAAGTTATTAGCAGATTATCTTGAACCAAGTGAGCTGAGAGAGATTAGTTTCGATGATCTTTCGACTAAAATGATTACGGAAGCGGCAGAAAGGGACGATATTGTCGCATTGGAAGCTTTCGAATATACGGGACGTATTTTAGGTACTAAACTTTCGGATGCGATACAGTACACAAACCCTGAAGCCATTTTCTTGTTAGGAGGTTTATCCAGAGCTGGTAAATATATATTTAAACCAACTATAGAGCACATGGAAAAAAACCTTATGCCGATATTCAAGGGCAAAGTAAAAGTACTCCCTTCAGGCTTAGAAAACCAAAGTGCTCCAATCATAGGAGCGGCCAGTTTGGTTTGGACTTATATCATACAAGAAAACCCTCACTAAACAACCTTTAGAAAACCTTAAACTTCACTATGAGTAAACACATCTACGAGTACGGACTTATTGGTAATTGTTCTTTTCAGGCACATATTCATAAAGACTCTAATATAGCATGGATGTGTTGGCCGAGGTTTGATAGCTCTTTTATATTTGGAGGGCTGCTGGACGAAAAAAAGGGAGGAGAGTTCTCCCTTAAACCCGCTGGAAACATAAAAGATGTTAATCAGTATTACGTAGAGAATACTAATATTCTCAAAACCGAGATAGAATGTGAGGAAGGCAAATACAGAATAACCGACTTCGCTCCCCGCTTTTTCCAGTATGACCGCTACTTCCGACCATTAATGCTTATAAGGAAGGTAGAACCTATTTCAGGTTTTCCAAGGATCAATGTAGTTTGTAACCCAGTAGGGGAATATGGTGAACTCACTCCATCAAAATACGAAGGGAGTAATCACATACAATATTTGGGGCTAGAGAAACAACTTCGCCTCACTACCAATGTTGCTCTGAGCTATATAGTACAAAATGAGCCAGTGGTACTCAATGAAACCAAATACTTAGTATTAACTTATGGAGCCCCACTTGAGGCACCATTAGTAAGCACCTGTAAAAGCTTTCTTAGTAGTACCATCAATTATTGGCAGGGCTGGGTTAAAAACATGAGTATTGGTGATTTTCATCAAAAGCAAGTAATTCGCTCAGCATTAGCCCTTAAAATCCATCAATTTGAAGATACAGGTGCCATTATCGCCGCTGGTACAACCAGCTTGCCAGAGGCTCCAGGCAGTGGCAGAAACTGGGATTACCGCTACTGCTGGTTAAGGGACACTTATTATACCCTTACGGCATTTAATAACATTGGCCACTTTGAGGAGCTCGAGAAGTATTTCAATTACATTGTTAACATTTCTGTCAAATCTAAGGAACGTTATCAGCCTCTGTACACAATAACGGGTGGAGATAAAATAGAGGAGATTGTTATGGATCTTGAAGGTTATAAAGGGAATAAGCCAGTGAGGGTTGGGAATCAAGCATATACGCACATTCAGAATGACGTATATGGTCAGATCCTTGTGTCATTATTACCACTTTATGTCGACCAAAGGTTCTGCTACACAGAACGTGCAGATTCACTCAACCTAGTTTATGATTTGCTGAAGAAGATTGATAACCTAATAGACGAGCCAGATGCAGGACTTTGGGAATTCAGAAACCTGGCACAATTTCATTGCTATACTTATTTATTTCATTGGGCTGGTAGTAATGCAGCACTCAAGATCGCGCGGAACTTTGGTGATCAAAGAATCGAAAAACTGGCTTTAAAAACATTAAAAGCTTCATCTGATAAAATTGAAGCGTGTTTTGATCAAGATCGAGGTGTATATACACAAGCGATTGGAACAGGTAACCTCGATGCCAGTAATTTGCAACTGATTATGATGAATTATTTGGATTACAATTCGAGTGTTGCAAAGTCTCACCTTGAAGAGTTAGAAAAAGACTTAAAAACCCCAGAAGGACTATTTTATAGATACAAGCATAAAGATGATTTTGGTACACCTGAAACAACTTTCCTTATCTGTGCTTTCTGGTATGTAGAGGCTCTTGCATGTGTCGGTAGAGTCGATGAAGCAATAAAAGAATTTGAAAAAATAACAAGTTATACTAACCACCTAGGATTACTTAGTGAGGATGTAGATACTAGCAATGGCAGCCAATGGGGCAATTTTCCTCAAGCCTATAGCCATGTTGGATTAGTAAATGCTGCTTACCGTATTAGCAAACGGATAGATAAGCCCAACTTTATCTAACACTTCTTTAGAAAACATCTGCATAGTAGTGTACTAATGCCTTTTGTGTATAGTTTAGTATAAACAAAAAAAGTCTGTAGGTATCTACAGACTTTTATAAAAACTGGCAACGACTTACTCTCCCACCTCTTACGGCAGTACCATCAGCGCTGTGGGGCTTAACTTCTCTGTTCGGAATGGGAAGAGGTGGACACCCACGCTATAATCACCATATAGCCTTTAATATCTTTAACACACTGTACGTAAAGAAGAATTCCACAACAAAAACCTCAACAATAAAAGTTTACGGGTAATTAGTACTGCTCGGCTTTGACATTACTGCCTTTACACCTACAGCCTATCAACGTTATAGTCTCTAACGTCCCTTATAAAGAAGCCTCATCTTGAGGGGAGTTTCGCGCTTAGATGCTTTCAGCGCTTATCTCTTCCGAACATAGCTACTCGGCAATGCAGCTGGCGCCACAACCGATACACCAGAGGTTCGTCCAACCCGGTCCTCTCGTACTAAGGTCAGGTCCTCGCAAGCTTCTTACGCCCACAACAGATAGGGACCGAACTGTCTCACGACGTTCTGAACCCAGCTCGCGTGCCACTTTAATGGGCGAACAGCCCAACCCTTGGGACCTTCTCCAGCCCCAGGATGTGACGAGCCGACATCGAGGTGCCAAACCTCCCCGTCGATGTGAGCTCTTGGGGGAGATCAGCCTGTTATCCCCAGAGTACCTTTTATCCTTTGAGCGATGGCCCTTCCATGCGGAACCACCGGATCACTATACCCGACTTTCGTCCCTGTTCGACTTGTTGGTCTCACAGTCAAGCACCCTTATGCTATTGCGCTCTACGCACGATTACCAACCGTGCTGAGGGTACCTTTGGAAGCCTCCGTTACTCTTTTGGAGGCGACCACCCCAGTCAAACTACCCGCCAAACAATGTCTCCGTTTCCGAATTAGGCATCAGATAAATAAAGGGTGGTATTTCACCAACGACTCCCCAATACCTAGCGGCACCAGTTCATAGTCTCCCACCTATCCTACACATCATTTACCCAATACCAATGTTAAGCTGTAGTAAAGGTTCATGGGGTCTTTCCGTCCCGTTGCGGGTACGCGGCATCTTCACCGCGACTACAATTTCACCGAGCTCATGGCCGAGACAGTGCCCAGATCGTTACACCATTCGTGCAGGTCGGAACTTACCCGACAAGGAATTTCGCTACCTTAGGACCGTTATAGTTACGGCCGCCGTTTACCGGGGCTTCAGTTCAATGCTTCGCCTTACGGCTAACATCCCCCCTTAACCTTCCGGCACCGGGCAGGTGTCAGGCCTTATACTTCATCTTTCGATTTCGCAAAGCCATGTGTTTTTGTTAAACAGTCGCCTGGGCCATTTCTCTGCGGCCTACCGAAGTAGGCGCCCCTTCTCCCGAAGTTACAGGGCTATTTTGCCTAGTTCCTTAGCCATGAATCACTCGAGCACCTCAGGATTCTCTCCTTGACTACCTGTGTCGGTTTACGGTACGGGTACCATTAACATATGCTTAGAGGGTTTTCTTGGAAGTATGATTAGGCACATTTCCACGCTCCCGAAGGATTGTGGTACTATCGGGTTCAGCTAGGTCTGCGGATTTGCCTACAGTCCCAATACCTACACCTTTCAACGTACTATTCCGTCAGTACGCAGTGCTTTCACTTCTCCGTCGCCCCGTCACTGTTAACGGTAGTATCGGAATATTAACCGATTGTCCATCGACTACCCCTTTCGGGTTCGCCTTAGGTCCCGACTAACCCTGATCCGATTAGCGTTGATCAGGAAACCTTAGTCTATCGGTGGGCGGGTTTCTCACCCGCCTTATCGTTACTTATGCCTACATTTGCTTTTCCATACACTCCACCATACATCACCATATGGCTTCGTCGCTGAATGGAATGCTCCCCTACCATCCGTCTAAGACGGATCCATAGCTTCGGTAGTATGCTTGATGCCCGATTATCATCGATGCCCTGTCGCTCGACCAGTGAGCTGTTACGCACTCTTTAAATGAATGGCTGCTTCCAAGCCAACATCCTGGCTGTCTCGGCAACTGGACCTCCTTAGTTCAACTTAGCATACATTTAGGGACCTTAGCTGTTGGTCCGGGTTCTTTCCCTCTCGGATAAGGACCTTAGCACCCTTACCCTCACTGCATGGGTAATTTACTAGCATTCGGAGTTCATCAGGATTTGGTAGGATGTGACTCCCCCTAGTCCTATTGGTAGCTCTACCTCTAGTAAACATCCCCACACGCTGCTCCTAAAAGCATTTCGGGGAGTACGAGCTATTTCTCGGTTTGATTGGCCTTTCACCCCTACCCACAGCTCATCCAAACACTTTTCAACGTGTACTGGTTCGGCCCTCCATTGCGTGTCACCGCAACTTCAGCCTGGCCATGGGTAGATCACCAAGTTTCGCGTCTACCTCCTCTGACTATACGCCCTATTCAGACTCGCTTTCGCTCCGGCTACAGTATTATAATACCTTAACCTTGCCAGGGAAGAGTAACTCGTAGGCTCATTATGCAAAAGGCACGCCGTCACCCAACGAATGGGCTCCGACCGCTTGTAAGCGTATGGTTTCAGGGTCTATTTCACCCCCTTATTCAGGGTACTTTTCACCTTTCCCTCACGGTACTTGTTCACTATCGGTCTCTCAGGAGTATTTAGCCTTACCGGATGGTGCCGGCTGATTCAGACAGAGTTTCACCTGC
>JBCBSS010000167.1:0-5000 GCA_039819065.1 Bacteroidota bacterium | reverse complement strand
GTGTCTTTAGAATTATTGAGGGCTTTATAGACCTTATTCCATTCTTTGATCTTTCCTTTGGTAGAAACAATCTCAGATCCTTTAGAGACAAAAGCATTTGACACATTTACAGCCTCATTGAGAAGTCCTCCCGGGTTATTACGCAAATCAAGTATTATTTGCTTAGCGCCTTGCTTCTTTAAATCATCAATAGCGTTATTTACCTCTTTACCGGCTCCACTAGTGAAGTCAGTGAGTTTAATATATCCAACAGTGCTTTCTAAAATACCTGAATACTGAATGTTATCAACTTTTATACGCTCTCTTTGAAATTTGAATACCAAATCCTCACTCTCGCCGTATCTTCTTACTTTTATTTCAACGGGTGTATTGGCCTGTCCCTTAAGCAGTTTGCTAATCTGTCCGGTTCCTTTACCCTCCACCACTACTCCATTGATGGCTATGATTTCATCACCTATTCTGAGGCCAGCTTTTTGAGCAGCGAAACCTTCATAGGGCATTGTAACCACTATACGACCGTTAATATCACCTATCAACGAACCAATCCCTCCGTATTGGCCAGTAGTAAGTGTTCTAAAGGATTCGATCTGATCTTCAGGGATATAATTCGTGTATGGATCGAGCGACTCGAGCATGGCGTCAATACCGGTCTTAATGAGTTTATCTGGCTCTACCTCGTCTACATAGTGAGCATTGACCTCTTTGAATAGTGTCGCAAAAATATTCAGGTTTTTGGCTATTTCGAAGTACCTCTCCGTTGGCAAGGCGAAGGAAAGCGCAACAAGTACGGTCACCACAAGTATCAAACTCCTCAGTATTAACTTGAGTCTCTTCATATCCAAGTTGTTTATTTAGTAAGCATGAAAATTACAAAAAAATGGAAAGTTCTTTTCAGTATGAACTTAACGGTATTTCGCTAGAAAGGATTAGCTGAATAATGCTCGGCGTCAGAACTAACGAGGTTCTTCATTCAAACGCCGAATTATGCGTATTAGTTTATTTTGGATATCCTTGAAAGCCAGAATATCACGAGCATTATAAATAAGGGCAATATTTAATTTGCTTTCATTTGATATGGAGTGCTTATTCAACCTGTATGATTCACGTATCCGACGCTTAATAAGATTTCTATCTTTAGCTTTCTTGAAATTCCGTTTAGGAACGGATACCAGCATTTGGTGGGAATCTCCGGTATCATCCGGCAGATATATTACCTTGATAGGGTATATAAAAAAATTAGAGCCCTTCGAAAAGAGCTCTTTGATTTTTTTATTGCTTTTTAATTTTTCTCGTCTTGAGAGTGTATATCTAACAACAGGTAGCATTTCTCTAACATTAAGTCGAAAAACGCTTCCAATGGTCAACTATAAAGTGACCTGCTATTTATGCGTTTTTTCGTCAGAGACAGTAAGTTTCTTTCTGCCTTTAGCTCTTCTTCTAGCCAAAACAGCTCTACCGTTGGCACTTGCCATTCTTGCTCTGAATCCGTGCTTATTACTTCTCTTTCTTCTAGAAGGTTGAAATGTTCTTTTCATCACAATTAGCTTTAATAGGGCTGCAAAGATAAAGAGCTTTTTTGTATTTACAAACGTGTCACTAGTTTTGTTCTTTTAAGATTCAATCATGCATTATTCTATTTCCTATACCAACCCACTTACACATATAATCGATATTGTCTTCGAAATTGAGCATATCGATGAAGAAGAGGTTCAACTCCAATTGCCTGCATGGAGACCCGGCCGTTATGAATTAGCAAATTACGCCCAGAATGTATTAAGTATCAATGCATACAATAGATCAGGTGATGCAATTGCCTTAACTAAGGTATCTAAAGACAGATGGAAAGCTGAAACCAAGGGTTTAGATTATATAAGAGTACTATATAGTTATTTCGCTTTCAAAATGGATGCTGGAAATAGTTGGCTGGACGAAAATCAATTGTATATCAATTTTATCAATTGCATGCTCTATGTTCCAGATCGAATGGAAGAGGGATGTACTTTAGAAATCAGGGTGCCTGAGCAGTATGACATTGTTTGCGGATTGGAAAAAACGGGTAGATCTACTTTTCAGGCTCAAAACTTCTATCAACTGGTTGACTGCCCTCTAATTGCCAGTGATTCACTGAATCAATTGCAGTATCAAATCGGAGATGTAGACTTTAATATATGGATACAAGGGTTATGGGATCTAGATGATAAAAGAGTTATTGAGGATTTTAAACGTTTTAGTGAATCTCAAATTGACATGTTCGGTGAGTTCCCAGAAAGGGTCTATCATTTTTTACTACAGATACTTCCATACAGACATTATCACGGTGTAGAGCATGCTAATTCTACCGTAATCACGTTAGGGCCTGGTTCGGCGCTAAACGACCAAGACAAATATGACGATCTTTTGGGTGTCAGTTCACACGAATTATTCCACACATGGAATGTGGCTAAAATTCGCCCTGAGGAGTTGTTTCCATACAAATTTGACCAAGAGGTATACTTCAGAACGGGGTATGCCATTGAGGGCTTTACGACTTATTATGGGGATCTCTTCTTGATACGAAGTGGTGTACGTGATTTGAACTGGTATTTCGATGAGCTTAATAGGTTGTTCAAAAGGCATTTTCTGAATTTCGGGCGTCACAATCTATCCGTAACTGATTCTTCTTTTGATCTATGGTTGGATGGATATAAACCGGGAATTCCCAATAGGAAAACATCAATATATGTTAAGGGGGCTGTGATAGCACTTATACTTGACTTAAGCCTTCGTAGGGATAGTAACGGTGAGTCGTCTCTCGATGATGTGATGATTGCTTTATGGAATGAATTTGGGAAAAAGAGTATTGGGTATTCTGAAAATGATATCATTGAAATCGTCGAACGTATTGCCCAAAAGCCTTATCGTAACTTTTTTGAAGATTTCGTCTATGATAATGCTCCTCTCGAAAGTGAGTTGGATAGCTTACTCAACTTGGTCGGGTGTGAGTTGGTTATTGAGGATGCCGATTCTATGACGGAGAGGCTTTGGGGGTTTTCAATGGCGATACAAGGGGACTCCTATAAAGTAATCAAAATAGAACCTGGCAGCATTGCGGAAGAGCTGCTATCAATTGATGATCAAATCATAGAGATAAACAATGTTAAAGTGGATGATGATCACAATTACCGAGTATTAGAAAATAGATCTAATCAAATTGTGATTAGGCGGTTCGAACAAAACCGAACGGTATCAATTACTAATGATAATCGTAGGTATTTCATGCAGCACAAGATAAAACGCAGTGAAAATGCTTCAGATGCTCAAAAGTTAGCGTTCAAAGCATGGCTTGGGGTTGATTTTGATGGTTAATTATCCGGGTTGAAATAGAAATCCCCTTTCAATGAAGTAGATTCCCAGGGTGTTTGCTGGCTTCCTGATCGTTGTTCTACCTCTCCTCTGACCTTTTTGAAGACCTGTTCGATGGTTAGTCCAGGGCTTTTCATATGCTTGAGTAAGGCTTCCGTGTAAAGGCCATTCTGCCCATCACCATCAGAGGCCGTATTACCAGGTGAGGTAGCATAAGCGATAATAGATCCAGTAGGTGCATTCATAAAGGCCAAGCCATTGCCGCTCCCTGACCTGCTCCAACTGCGTTCAAAAGGATTGTTTCTACAAGCATCCAGAATAATAATGTTGACTCTGCTTCCGGCGTGGTCCATAAAAGCCAAAACTCTATCAGCAGCAATGCAGTCATATTCTACTTGCTGTTCATTTTGAAGGTCAGCTTCTATTGGAATCATATAATTCTTACCCTTTGATTGGATACCATGTCCTGCATAGTAGAATAGTCCGATATCGTATCCCTCCATGCGTCGACCAAATTGGTCTATGGCCTTTTTCATATCCGCTTGAGAGGTGTTTTCAGCAGTCATCACTTCAAACCCCAGTTGTCTCAAGGTTTTTGCCATTGCCCTTGCATCATTTAAGGGATTCTTTAGCTCTCCCCCATTTCGATAATCGGCGTTGCCTATGACGAGTGCTATGCGCTTTTCGTTCTTCGGTACTTTAACTGATACGTTACTTAGATCTTGTTCAGAGTTGGTTTCGCTTTGGTAAATATCAAGTCCCTCATCATCATCAGCTCTTGAGTCTGTATGAGAAACGTGGGTATCGTTGTTGGCTACAACTGAACTGGTTTCAAAGTTGACAGAAACCAAATTGGCTACTATAGTGCTTTGAGGGTTAACAAAAGTCACGGTATGAGGGACCAAGATGCCCTGCTGGTAGTTATAGTTAGCAAACTGAGTATAAGATGTACCTGCTTCATCCACTTCTTGGGCTAATAAGCCTGTTTCCACATCATAGTACAGCATACTGACCTTACCGTTAGGAAGGGTTTTCTGAATTTGGTAATAATCCCGGTAGTTGACTGGGTAGTTATAGATACTCAAAAACTGAAGCTTAACACCTAATTGTCGACTGTACAGTTCTGGTAGAAAAAGGGAATTGTATTTCATTTCCTCTAATTCTGCCCCGTACACTTGCGTCCTAACCCCGTTGTTAAACATAAAACCTTTGACACCGTCATATTCTTGCCCGCTAAGCGGTTGACCATTCCAAGTGATTGTTACTTTGGATTTATTAGGGTATTCGCCGACAGAATGTATTACCAATCCATTGGTCACATTGCCGTATGCATCGGTCATCGATGCATTAAAGGTGGATGTGATCTTCTTTACCGCTGATATTTTACTTTTGCCACCTGTTTTGGCAAAATAATTATTCAGAACAGATTCGGCAGTCTGTCCAAAAGTTGCCTCTGAGGTCAGTATGATGAGGCTGACCAATAGTATTGATATACGTCTCATTTTGTAGGAGTGTTCTTCATTTAAATGTAACCATTTGGCTTGGAAATTGAAACTCCTAAAAATAGAAAAGAGGCTGTCTCAAAAGCTGTCTTTTCGACCATCGAGAGAAATCTTACTCGACTCAAAGTGTTGATTATCAAGGGAGTAAGATTTCTC
>JBCBSS010000166.1:0-16502 GCA_039819065.1 Bacteroidota bacterium | reverse complement strand
GCCAATTCCATCAACTTGTCTACTGTTTTAACATTCTTTCCTCCTTCGGGATTTTTTAAGATATAATTAATGACTGTATTATACTCATCCTCTTCGAGCTTTTTTCCCTCATCAAGTAGTATTAAATTTTTTCGAGTATGAGACAATTTGCTGCTTTCTAGAAACACCCCTTGCTTCTCCAACCAAATATCTTTAAGGGTCTGTTGAACTTGCTTACCTATGTCTTGGGTAGCTGCCAACCCTTTTCTTACCAATAAATAATCTAATAACTCATTTGCTTCTGAAGGATTAATCTCTTTTTTAAGCTTAGCACTTTGAATGAGATTGAACTTATCTATAATCTGATTCTTTTTTTTACGTTTAGTTTTTAACTCGTCGTTATGCAAGCTATTATATCTTTTCTCAAAAGCTTTCCAAGCGCCAGGATTATCTGCTACTGCAGCATACCATTTATGCATTACCAAAGGTTTTCCCTTGGCTGTCTTGTCATAGAATATTGAGCTTGGATTGAACTCGAGCGTGTCTTTCTCACCTTTCAAAAAGGCAATCAGATCTTCTCGAGAAACTGGAGTCACGTTGTTATCGAGTTCTTGCTTGGCCTTTTCAATCAATTTTGCCAGCGACATTTTGCTGAGATCAGTGGAGGTGTTATCTATTTGGAAGCCTACTCGCTGTAAAAACTGACGAATTTTTTCCCAGATCTTTTCCAACATCTTGGGATTGACTTGAATTTCATCTCCACGAATAGCCTTGGCAACGAACTCTTTGGCCAGATAGCTCTCTATATAAGCTTTTCTTTTATTGCCTTCTAGATGACCTGCCATATCTGCTGCCTCTTCAGCTATATACTTGTATCTGGCTGCCAGAGATTCATATTGTTTGTGCCTTTGGATATCATTCAAAAACTTTCGATCTGAAAACATTTGACCGTCCATCCGATCCACAATGTTTACCCACACATGGCCGTACTCTTCCAGCTTTACCTTCTTAAGTAATTCTGGTAAGGGTATTTTTTTATTGACAGCTATTTCCCTTAAAACAGGGATGTTTAGCTCCATTTCAAGCTTCTCGTTTAAGCCAGCCTCAAAGCTACCATCAGGGAAATCAACCTTCTTTTCTGGTATATTGAAAGGTTTCGTCTGTTTTGACTCTTTTACGGTTTTTGAGGGTTCTTTAATTTTTCGTGACCGATTTGTTTGGGGTGATATTTCATTTGATTGAGGTGGCTCCAGGTTTTTACTGATTTTATTCCCTTCATAACGCTCAGGGTCTTTTGCCACTATTTGTATCGCAAACATTGAAGCCATAGTGCCAAAGAAGCGCATGTAGGCCATTTGGCGTTCTCTTGCGTTAGGTATCTTGTCCAACTCTTTCATTTGGCGTCTGACTTCATCAGTAAACACCAATAAAGCAGTTCCACCCGTTAGTTTTGATGCATTGAGCGCGTACCTTTCAAAATTCGCTAACCGAATGGCGTTCGTGCCTACAATCTTATCTCCACCTCGTATCTTAATGATCGCTTTGGCAAATTTTCCGCCCCCCATATTCATAGTAGCCAAATCAGCTGCAATCATCAATCCATTGACTACAAAATCTCTGGACTTGAGTCGTCCTTGTGCGTCTTTGTCCTTTAGCTCAAGTACACCACTCGTTACAGAAAGAGCTCCACCCACTACTACAAATCCCGAGACTATCATAGGTGCTGTCCCCAATGATGCAAGAGTGGCTGCCGTAAGCCCCACGAACATGCCGGCTTTGGCTAGCCATTCGGCCAAAGAAGTATCTGCGGTAGTTACTTGTGAAGCCCCTTTGTAGGTCAGTTCTTTACGGCCTTCCTTTTTTATCATTACGGGATAACGATATTTGATCACGCCTTTTGGAAAACGTTCTTTGGCCTTTGTGTACTCAAATAGAGCCTCGAGTTGTTTCAAGTAAGGAACTTCCTCATCATTAGCGGCTACCTTATTGGTAGCGGCGGACTGTTGAGAAGCATCACGTAATACCCAATAACCTTTCTCTTTGTAGAGATAAAAGTATGTACGGTAACCATCAGTTTGGTAATTTTCATTGGTCAGCGTATCGGAGTCGGCACCTTGTTTTTGAGATAGACTAGTGGCATCCGGGTAAAAAATCGCAGGAAGTGTCAGGGCGTCAGGGTGTTTTTCAAATACCTCCCTTATCCTACGAAATGATCCTGATATGCTTTCAAGTTTCAAAGCCTTGGTACGTTTGGCCTCATTAAGCCTATCATCATCATTTCCCTTTCTAAGAGTTTTCAGTAAGAATTGATCAATGGCATTTACCACCTTACGGTAATCCTTTAGCAATATGACCAGTTGTTCATAAGTAAGTTTTTTTGTCTTCTCCACCCTATCGTCTTCGATACGTTTTAAGTTATCTAATACCTCTTGAATATCTATTTTTTCATACGTATTCGCCAGCACAGTTAGAGACACTATACCCAGAGAGTAGGTAATCTTCTTAGTGTGACGATCTTTGAGAGTCCAATAAAACCTTTTAAGAGTATCTAAAGAGAAATACTCTTTTTCATTAGTTAAGTCTTTTGCTAAAGACGTACTTACTTTTTGGTCACCGTTTTTACCATTGGATATTTTGGATTGGATTAAGTTTTCAAACCGTTGTTCTTCAAATGCTCCTAAAGCTCCCTTCCGTTGCTTGTCCAGAATTCTTTGCCTAATCATGCCGCTCATTCTCATCACATGAGGTAATGTAGCTTTGTAATCCGCTATGCCCCCTTTATCTAGGCCTAAATATCCTTCTTCTAATAATTTCAGACGAATTTGATGGGCCTGAGGCTCAAAATGTAACAAATCACTATAAACAGAAGCGCTCTTCTCTTGTAGATCAAGGCCCGAAGTAGGTTGAGTATACTCCTTATTATTGGATAATACCCTTTGTCTGAACTTATAATAATGAGTTTTGGGCTGATCGCTAAAACGAATTGCGCAAATCACGGTATGATAGCCAGCACGGTGCCATTCGGCTCTCAAGATGCTTTCATGCTTTTCCTTATATCTTTTGAAATAAACAGACATTTTGCCTACCGGTCCATGAACACCACCGGTCAGTGGATAAATAATAGGGTCTTCTATAACGAACCATTCACTGGATACAATTCGTTGTAGTGTATTGGGGTCGGAAGAATGTAAACTAAAAGAAGTGACGTAGTTGATAGTAACTGTATCAGCAGGTGCTCCCTTCATAATAATCTGAACAGATTCGGGAGATGATTTACTACCAGTTGGTTGAGTATGTGAGAAGCTCCTAAGTGATTTTACTTGGGTATTTCTAACCACATTTTGTTCATGGTAATTATGTTGTCCAACACTGGTAATGACTTTTAGGGCTTTGAATATTTCACGTAATCTGACGCTTACATCACCCCTAGTTTGTTCTGAGTGAACTTCAAGTAGTCTATCCAAATCTTGTAGCCATTTGCCACCTTTGTATTTTTTTGAAATTTGGGCCCTGTAGTTTTCCGGTAAGAGGACTAATTTTTGGTAGAGGGACTCCAATTTCACTGCCAAGTTTATATACCTTACATTTTCTATAAGATAACTTATTGTTTTTTCAAGACTAAAAGGGGTAGGTTTTTTTTGATAATTAAGAGAAAAGATTTTTTGTGTATCTACATCATAAATTATTTTTTTGTCTATTATCCGTCTTATTTGAAAATAAGTGGCTAAATCAATTTTACGAGTGTTTTTACCGGTTTTAAAAATATAATCGGTACTCTTGTTCCCTTTCTCATCCGGCCAATAAAGTCCTACAGATTGGCTATATTTTTTGTCAGGTAGATAAAAGACCTGTTGCAAAAATAAATCAGTGGCATCGTCATGCTTCATGGCACGGCTGGCTAGTATGGTGCACGTCAGCATATTGGGAGGTTCCTTATTTTTTTCGTCCTTTTTTTCAAAAGGAGTAAAGCCTAAAAGGTACGCTCGAGCCGTGGTGAGTGGCTTGTTTCCTGTATCAAACTCATCAAAAATTGACTCCTCTTCATCCAATGAGTCTATACGCTGGAGTCGTTCTAAATATTCTTGTTCTGTCATGATGGGTTGTTAGTTATTCTATGATTCAGGGCTAAGGCATATTTATTAACATTTTTATACAATAACTGTTATTAGAATTACTTTATTACATTAACCTTACCATTTAATTCGCTCTAAAAACAACAACCAGATGCAAGACCAAACCGCCTCTAAGCCAATAGAAGGGCACAATTTCACTGAAATGCTAAATGCTGAAATAGCTGAATTTGAAGATCAAAAAGATACTTCCGTTCTAGACCACTATTTTGACCTGTTGTATATAGATCCGTACGACAACAGAACACCGGATGAACAAGCGGTATACCTCGAATTGAATTGGCTGCTTCAGGTGATACGATACCGATGTTTATCGCCTCAAGAGAAAAGTGGCATAGAAGACTTGTTAGTACATGAAATCGAGATGCCGTCATTGCCGACGGAGAGTCACTATGGGCAATGGGTGAATACCCAGGGACTGAATGTTCAGGACAGAATATTGCTTGCACTTACCATGTCAGCCAGTATTAATGACGCTATCCTTTATCCTTTTATAGAACTTAGCCGGAACCCCTTGGTAGCGCCTTTTATTGGCGGGCAGACCCAAGCCAATGGAAAGCGTTTTATAGCTTCCCTACAGACTTTATTGTACCTGTTGGGCGGTACCGATCTGCATGTTCAAGCCCAATATCAAATGTACTTTCGTTCGCGGCAGCACCAACTGGCCAAGTGGGGCATAGATATCAAGAGCTTTCAGGCCATGAGGACTGGCTATAGTGACATCACAGATGAATGGAAGAACTTGGTGGTCAACTTGCAACCGGCTTTTTGGCGATACTTTATGGGGGGTGAAATGCCCAAGCCCGAGGAGAATCAGCAACTACCACTTACGCTGCTTGAAAGTAAAATGAACTTTGCTGACCTCGTGCTGCCGACACACGTGGTTGATCAGTTAAAACCGGTCATTGCCTTTGCCCAAAGAGGCCAGGAATTTATAACCGATCAGAGCATGGGCGGACATTTCAAATCCGGCTATGTTGTATTGCTGCATGGCGACCCTGGAACAGGGAAGACATTGATTGCTACCACCATCGGTCAACACACTGGATTAAAGACCTACCAGCTCGATGTCTCTCAAGTGGTGTCCAAGTACATTGGTGAAACCTCCAAGAATATGGGTAAGGTGTTTGATGAGTTGGAAAGAGCTATCTCATGGGCAGAAGGGGAGCAGTGTATTCTGTTTATTGATGAGGCCGATGCCATTATGGGTAAACGTTCGGAGGTAAGCGACAGCAAAGACAGGTATGCTAATTTGGATGTGTCCTTTCTATTGCAGCGCCTGGAGCAATTCTCTGGTTTGGTTATACTAGCCAGCAATTATCCGCAAAACCTGGATGATGCATTTTCACGTAGAATACAAACGCAGATCATGGTGACGGCTCCTAATGTGCAAGAACGGGAAAGGCTGTGGGAGATTTATAGACCAGCAGGTATCAATTGGCCTGACGGACAACTGGTCGAGCAAATGAGCAAACACTTTGCCCTTACCGGCGCCCAAATAGCCAATATCATGAAACAAGCTTCTTTGATGGCCTTTGCGGCAGATGAGCATACATTTCAGTTCTCGGAACACATTGAGCCGTTCGTGAAATCCGAATATCAAAAAATGCAACGCGGTTATCATGGCTTGCCCATGATCATGAAGCCTCAGGCCCAATAAGGGTTATACTGATTCGGATATAATCCAGGAAGCAGTCCAGCAGGCCTGAAAGTTGAAACCACCGGTCAGGGCATCTATGTTCAACACTTCGCCGGAAAAGTAAAGGCCGGGGTGCTTTTTGCTCTCCATGGTGTTGAGATCTACTTCCGAGATTTTCACCCCACCGCAGGTGACAAATTCCTCTTTAAAGGTACTCTTTCCTTTTACCTTGAAATGGGCTTGGGTCAACTCTTCCGTGATTCGGTTGATTTGCTTTTTAGAGAGTTGTCCGAAGATGGTACTTTCAGGTATCTGGCAAAAGGTCAAAAGCTGCTCCCAATAGCGTTTAGGGATGCCCTGCCAGCTATGGTTGACTAACTTCTTTTTAGGGTTGGATTGTTTCAACTCATTTAGGATGGCGCGACAGGTATCATAACTTTCACCGTCCAGCAGGTTGACTATGATTGAGAAATCATATTGGACCGCTGCGAGATGTCGGGCACCCCAAGCCGAAAGCTTTAAGACAGCCGGGCCACTAAGTCCCCAATGGGTGATAAGCAACGGGCCGCTTTCTTCTAGCTTAGAACCTGCCACTTTGATATGCACGTATGGGAAGCTAAGACCCTGCAACATTTTGAGCCTTTCATCCTTGATGTTAAAAGTAAATAGGGAGGGTACAGGCGACTCTAACTCAAAATGAAGCTGCTTCAGCATATTCCAACTGGCATTGGATGAACCGGTAGCCATGACCACAACATCCGCTTTATAGCTGGTGCCGTTTTGTGTTGTCAGCCGCCACTGTTGTTCTTGTTTTTCAATGTTGGTAACGCCGGTATTTTTGATTAGCTCAATCCCATACTTTCTGATGTACCTCAAGAAACAGTCGATGATGGTTTGAGACGAATCTGTAACCGGAAACATGCGCAAGTCATCTTCTGCCTTGGTATTGACGCCATGTTTTTCGAGCCAATCGACCATGTCATCGGTAGAAAACCGGCTGAATGATTTGTAAAGTTTCTTTTCTCCTCGCGGGTAGAATTGGACCAGTTCGGAAGGTACAGATCGTGCATTGGTCACGTTACATCTACCGCCTCCGGATATCTTTACTTTACTCAGTACTTTGTTGGACTTTTCCAGAATGGTAATCCGGTAATCAGGGTGTTTCTCGGCAATATTAATGGCGGCAAAGAAACCCGCAGCACCACCTCCACAAATGATTACACGCTTTGACAAATCCTTTTCTAATATGAGTGTTGCTTAGCCGTTGTGAGTGTCCGCACTCACAATCATACCTTTCAAATAAGATTGGAAAGCTACAAAACTTTAAGATGATTAATAATCCCAGATTCAATGCCATTTAGTTAGTTGCATTTCTTTTAACTGGTATATGGATTTGCTATGGCCTTTAGGCCATAGTTAGGACAAGGCATAGCCAGCCGGGCTTTAGCCCCAACAACAATACTAAAGCAAAGTTAACGCCTTGCTAAGGCTCTCAATATTAGAATCTTTAAGCCAGAAGTCAAGCAGGCCGGGTGAAACGGTTTGGTCAAACGGGAAATACTAATTTTGTGTTGAGCGGCTAAAAGCCGTCAGTAAGATCCTAACCCGATACCACGCCTTTAAAGGTGTGGTAACTGAACGGTTCAACCTAAATCAATGCTTATCTAAACGGCATTTACCTATCGTGTAATTTGGGATAATATGAAGTTGCTAAATATAGAACTCCAATTGAAAGACAGGAGAGTCAGGGTGAGAGGGCAGCGGCTTTATGGCCAGTATTTTGGAGGTATTGAAAGTACGGATGAACTCGGTTCGAGAGATGCGCTCTTTGTACTCACCTAATTTGATTTTATGGTACTGCATTCTCCCGGACTTGTTGGCCGTGGCACTGTATATAAGATGGAACTTAAACTCAATAGGGGAGGGGATGTAATTCATAACCTCCTGATAATCAATTAATACCTATTCTTGAAGTCTGCGAATACCATCTGGTTCTGCAAAGCATTGTACTGCGAAAGCAAGGTGTAAGCATTGTTAGGCACGTAGTTGAACTTGCTTTTGAACTCATCGATCTGGATAGAAAGCTCCCTTACGTAGAACCTGATCTGATCGATATTCCTGCACTTTTTGGGCGCCTCGAAGTTGCGTTTGGTAAACTTTGAAAACTCCTTGTCAATTCTCTTTTTCTCGAACTCGCTCATGATTATGTGTATTAATGCACTAATTAGATAATTGAATATGATGTAAATATGTACAATATAGATTAAAATGTCAAATAATAATGTGTAAAAATGCACAAATATTTTGAGCAAAATTACACAAGGATGAGAATGACAGATAGGCAAAGAGAAGCTAAGTGATTGAGAGAGAGGTTATTGCTTTGTTAGTTTAAGTATAGATATTTAAGTAATTACTAGTCAAGTATTTATGCTGAAATTAAGTAACGAGGTTACTTTGAGTAACCTCGTTACTATCCTTACCCCTGTCATTGCGAGGAGGTACGACGAAGCAATCTTGGAGTGTAAGGAAAGCCCTAAAAGCATAACTGCACCTAGACACTAGATCGCTTCACCTCCTTCGTCGGGTTCGCGATGACAGCGGCTACTCCTGTCATTAAGGCCCTTTCTGAATACCTACGGGTCCTGACTACGGCATTGCTCCTGCTCCTTTTTAGGACCACATTCTACAACTCAACCCATCTCAAAAAGAATATGTATATGATCAATTGATGATATATCTAGCACTGATAGTAACTAGGTTACTCAAAGTAACCTAGTTACTGTTAAGCCAATCTGATATCATCAATTGATGATATGAATTATAATCATTTGTGGAGGTGAGCAATTCGGAATTTATCCTTTGGATCACTTCCTCAACAAATCTGGAAGCAATGGTAGTGGCTATTCATTTCCTGGAATATCACCTCAATCGATCAGCTCTGTTGAGGAAGCCTTTGCCTATTAGTTCTTTCAACACGTGTCTGCCGTTGGGTATTATTTCTATTTGACTGTCAACACCAATTTCTTTGAGTATGGCATGTCTCTTTTTAGCAGCACTCATCCAATAGCTGTCCTTGTCGCCGACCACAAACTGAACTTTCACTCCTTTAAGTTTTTTTAGTTTCTCTTTGTCCGTAGTACTTGGGTTACCTGCCATTCCAGTGATGCCGCTGAAGTAGGAGGGCATGGCCATCACTAAATTGAAAATGCCTGCGCTATTGGCACTAAAGCATACGGTATGGAATTTTCCATTTTCTATGTTGTACTGAGATTTGAGATGTTGCATTAAGGCTTTGATTTCCCCCGTTCTATTCACAGCATCATAGATTTGGTAGTCTACTAATATCCAACCATAAGTATCTTTTGTGTCTCGCCAGTAAAAACTTTGTACATCATCACCTTGTACCTCCGATGGACCTATCAAAACGGGATAAGTCTTTTTCGGATCAAAGTCATTGGGCAACTGAACCGCGTAATGATAAGTTTTGCCTTTGTATTGGAATGAAGAGAGCTTTCTCTTATCTGTTTTGATTCCGGTGAAACTGGCCAGGGCTATAGCTATAATCACCAATGTAGATATCGTTTTCATCTTGAGTTTTTTCTTTAAAAAAGGATTCAAACTCAGATTTGCCTAACAATAGGTGCTCAACCGTTATGCACGGGATATACGGTTTAGGGTATTAGCGATCTGATGAATGCCTCGTCGGTGTTCTCTGCAATTAGCTCCGCTTTGAGCAAGAATGCATGCGTATCCATTAACACATCATGTCCAGGTGCAGGAATGTGCTTTGGTATTCTAAATATTCTATGATCCTTTTTCTCGAATGGTGGTTGAACTTTAGAATTGTAAAGTAGTGGCAGAAGCGTTTTGGAGCAACTCATGGCAATCATATCTATTTCATTCCCCTCGAAATAGCTGGTCAGCCTTTCATTGATATTTTCGAAGAAATTGACGGTATTGGCTAATCTTACTCTTGAACCAGCTTTAGACTTCCCCTTGGCATTCAGGTACTTAATCTGGCTTTTACCTTGCTTCTTTCTAACCATATAAGACTTGAATACTTTATGGTCTACGGCAACATCATCCTGAAAATGACCAACCGCTGCGCTTCCAGATTGGATTAGGATAATAACCACAGCTATTGATCTTTCTACTAATCGACCTTCAACCTCATCGTAGCCATAAGTAATGGGAAGCCTTAGAAAAGCGCTCTGTTTAATAGCCTCACCGGTCAATTCAAAGCGGTGCTTTTCTGTATCGAATGAATAATTAAGACTTGAAGCTTTCAAATTCGAGAAAACTTCATTTACCTTGTCCGCAGTTAAAAGTATACCCATGGTGCTATAATCATTTTGTGAAGGTATATAAAAGCATTCAGCCGCGCATGGGTTAATAGAACAGATCATAACTATGTCTGAGACAAATTCACAAACGATAGATCAACTAATCTTAAGGTTACAAGACGAGGAGGAGAACGATGCCTATTTGGTTTCAGATCAATTGGCCGAAATAGGCGGGGAGTATTTGATGGACAAGATGGTAGAGTTGCTGTACGCTGAAAGTGATGAAACGCAACACTTAGCGGCTAGAACACTGGCTTCGATAGAAGATAACAGTTATGCACTAAAACCATTGTTAGAAGCCATCAACGATGACCGGAATAAGCATCGCAATGGTGCATTGGTCGAAGCTTTAGAGGGCTTTGATTGCAGTGGGGAGTTTGTGAATATATTCAGGCTTTTTCTCTTTGGAAGTTACAAGGTCAGTAGAACGGCCAAGCAACTATTGGACTACACTGAATTCGATATAACACCAAGGGTAATCAAGAAGGCGGACAAGCATTGGAAGCATTATATCAACAACACTAAGCATGATGATGCTTTTGAGTTGATGAAGTCCGAAGTAGAACAAATTTTTGCAGAGCTGAGAGCGCTATTTGAAGACGAAGAATGATGCTGAAATGAGTATCAGATACTGGCGCTTCCGTAAATCTGCCTGACCCTCTCTTTGATTTTTTCCATTTTACCGGATTCCTCTTTGTCAAGCATTTCTTTGATCGACATGGATATATTGTCCAAATCATGGATTACTTGTTCTATACGGATCTGTATTTCCTCTTTTTCCTGCCTGTTCTGACTGCTTTTATACACATAGAATAGCCCTTTCAGCGTAGCAATCGGAGCTCTTAAAAGGTGGGAGTTCATGAAACCATATTGGATTAACAATTCGTTTTGCTGTTCTAATTGTTCTGTTCTTTGCCTAACCTTTAGTTCCAATTGATCATTAGTGGCGGATAGCTCTTCCTGTAAAAGAAACAATTCCTCTTTCTGCTCCTGTAATGAGTCTTTTTGAGCATTGATTAGCTCAAGATTTTCTTTAAGTGCCTGGTTGGCATGTTCTATTTCTTCTTTCTGTAATTGCTGGTTTTTCTGGTAGTTGTAAATAACGAACTGGAGGAATACCAATGAGCCTAAATGTGCGAAGATGAGCATGGGTTCTATCTTGAAGATTGACCCTAACTCTTCGTAACCCAGGGCATGCAGTTGGTTGAGCGTCGTGCTCAATCCATATACAAAAGTCATGGTCATCACGGCTAACCAACCGAATATCCACATTTTGTCTTTGACAATATGGTAAGTCATGTACGGTATTACCGATGACACATGTATCATGAAGAGTAATAGAAATAGATCTTGAGTGGGGCGTGTTTCTATCGGTGAGATAGGGTACAGGTAAAAAGCCGCATAAAACGAAAAGACAGTGATGAAAGCGGTAATCTTATAATTGACCTTGGTAGAAAGGTAGTAGCTAAGTCCCTGAAAGACCATTAGAGCGATCATCCTGGTAGTCCCGTTGGGAAGTGATCGCCCTTGGATGTAAATGGCGATGAAAAGGTTAAGACATATCAGTACAAATAAAACAGAAGCGGCGTACCAGTTTACTTTCCTGATAGCCAGTTGCCTACTTACGTCATTTGATTGCTCTGCTTGCATTTTTTCTAACCGATACTATCAACGGTTGTGCCTTCTAACATACTTTCATTTAAAAGAATCTAGAAGTTAGGGAATTAACGGTCATTAGTCGCAGAATTGTCGTTTAAATGACCCGAATTCTCGGTCAGTAAAGGCCTGATAGCCAGTAAGGTAAAAACGCGCAAATCATTTTCTGGTCGAAAAAATCTAAAGAAATAGTAATGGTCGTAAGACTACGCTGAGAAAAGTATCACTAGAAATGGGGATATATAAATAATAGATTGTAGTGATAGATTTGATATGAAAGGTGCACAATTTTAAGATTACAAAGTATTGTTGTTTAAAGAATATTTTAATAGCCTGAATTCTTGACTTTGGTAAGTAAAATTTTTAATATTCTAAAATATTCTCTTACAACCCCACCCTTTCATTGATAGTTATGGCTTTTAATCATGAAATAGTACAAGAGGAAAGTGCAAATCTTTTTATAATTGATCAGTTGATTGCCAAGAAAGAGAAGACGGTAAGTGAAGTGGGAGAGCAGTTACATACTTTCTTTTACGTCGTAAACCAAGATTTGACGATTAGTTATGTCAATCCGGCTGGCTCAGAGTTAGTCGGTATGGGAAACGAAGACATTGAGGAAATCGGATCTTCATTCCTCGAAAAATACATTCATCCAGAATCCCAGCGCACCTTGTATCCCTGCCTGATGGAGCTCTTTAAAAAGCGTGATGAAAATTATGTGTATTGTGATTTTCAGCGTATTTGGAGTGATAGGGAAGGGCAATACATTACCTGCTTTACCTTGGCGAAAATAGAAGGATCTTTTCGTGGTGTTCTGGCATTAGCGCAGCCTATCCAGCAAATGAGCTACTTGGGGCACAAACTGCAGCGCATCTTTGACGAGCAGGATTTTATGCGCAAGCACCGGCATATTTTTGCCAAGCTGACCAGTCGTGAGAAGCAAGTAATGCGCTACGTAGCCATGGGCCTGACTAATCCACAAATTGCTGATAAGCTCTTCATCAGTAGAAAGACTGTCGAACAGCACCGAAAGAATATCAAGAGAAAACTTGAGATCAAAACCTTTGCTCAAATGACTCAATACGCCCAGGCCTTCGATTTGGTCTGATTGATAACGACAGCAACCTAAAGGTCGTTTGGCCTCTTTGGCCAAATTTTCAATCAAGAACAACACTTACTTGTAATTACTGTCGGTGGGTTATAACTTCAGTACTTACAATTGAATCACCAAGACATGCTGGATATTTTCACTCAACTAGACCACTGGGTTCATCTAAAAAAAGAATTTGCTTTAGCCACGGTTGTAAAAACCTGGAGGTCGGCTCCCAGGGTTGAAGGCTCTTCTATGGCAATTACTGGTAATCAGGAGATTATAGGTTCTGTGAGTGGAGGTTGTATTGAAGGTGCGGTAATGAAAGAAGCCTTTGCCGTGCTAGATAACGGCCAGCCAAGACGTTGCAGCTTCGGCGTTTCTAATGAAGATGCCTGGTCGGTTGGGCTTACCTGCGGTGGTCAGGTAGAAGTGATCGTAGAAAAATTCATGGCCTTTGACAATGAGCAAGGGCAAGCTGTCTGGAAGGGTTTGAAGCAAGCAGTAGAGCAAAACCAAGGATGCGTATTGGTCAGTAGTCTTGCTGAATCCTCAATTGAACACGCGCTGGTTTTTTCTGATGGGAGGCAACTGGGAATGGAATTGAACCAGGAACTTAAAGAACAGGCCTTATCTGCCTACCAGCACCGCAAAAACCAATTGATTACCCATGGAGAAAAGGAATTCTTTACCACAGTTTTTCCTACCAGAGACAAGCTGATCATCATTGGTGCCGCTCATATCTCTGTTGATTTGGTAGAGTTAGCTAACTTTTTCAAGTTCGAAACTATCGTCATTGACCCGCGAAAAGTCTTCACCGACACGCATCGCTTCCAGAACCAACCTTCTGCTATTCATTTGGATTGGCCGGAGGAGGTATTACCACAAATTGATTTGGATGAGAATACCTACGCAGTTGTGTTATCACATGATCCGAAGATAGACGATCCTGCGCTGGAGATGCTACTGAATTCTAATGTGGCCTATATTGGTGCCCTTGGTAGCAGAAAAAACCAGGAGAAACGCAGAAAAAGATTGAGTGACGCTGGCTTTAATGAGGAACAAATCAGCAGAATTCATGGCCCTGTAGGCTTGGATATCGGCGCCAGACATCCAAAGGAGATAGCTTTAAGCATTATCTCTGAAATGGTTGCAGTTAAAAATCGCTTTGATTAATGCCTAATGATATTCAAAGGTCTTATAATGAGTGACCTTCTCTTCAAATTCTAATAGGTATTTCTCATCTTCCGGATAGTACTTGGCCTTTTCATAGTCTTCTCCCGCGAATTGCTTTATACTTTCGATGTCATTCCATTCCGTGACTGTCCAGATATGGCAAATGTCACCGTCGATCCTTCTCAATATTTTGGTTGAAAGGTTGCCAGTGACATTTCTGTATTCCCGAATACCGGTAGCCTCGACATATTCTACATACTCGTCTGCATGCTCAGCTTTGATGATGCCGTGCCACATTCTGGTTATTTTTTTCATGATTTTTAATGTTAAACCGAATTAAAAATAACCATTCATGATCTCATCGATACTACTTTGCCTGTAAATATGCCCTTAAAAGTGTTATTCCAGGACTGATCACATATAAGCCCGCTTGTACTGCCATGGAATGTCAGTTTCTATCTCCAAAGCTTTGGCTGCATTAATGGCGAAATATGGATTGCGGAGGTATTCGCGAGCGATGACTACCAGATCGGCTTTATCACTGGCTATGATTTCATTGGCCTGTTCATAATCAGTGATCATACCGACGGTTCCGGTTAGGATACCTGTTTCTTTCTTGATGCTGTCCGCGAATGGTACCTGATAGGAGGGGTGCACCTTGGATTTATCCAAGAACACAAAACCACCGGCTGAGGCGGTGACAACATCCACACCATTTTCTTTTAGTACTTTGGTTAGCTTGACTGAGTCTTCAAGTTGCCAGGCCTTTTCATCGTCCAGGTAATCAACGGCGGAGATGCGTACAAATAAAGGCATTTGCTGAGGGATTTCTTTTCTAACCGCTTGAACGGTTTCTATCAAAAGCCTGATACGATTTTCAAAACTACCGCCATATTCATCATCACGTTGATTGACCATGAGAGAGTAGAATTGGTGAAAAAGGTATCCATGCGCAGCGTGTATCTCCACGGCATCGAATCCGGCCTTTACCGCACGCCTGGCCCCGTTGACGAAATCTGACTTTACTTTTTCAATACCTTCGTGGTCAAGCGCCACAGGTGGAGCCATACCACGAAATGGAGCCACTGCCGACGAACTTACTGTCTGCCATCCACCATCTCCCGGAGACTGATACTTCCAACCTTTTGTAGGATGTGACCGACTACCCTTACTTCCGAAATGGCTCAGTTGCATGACTGCTTTGGAGCCTTGCTCCTGTAAAAAGGAAACTATACTCTTCCAGGACTCCATTTGGTCGTTATTCCAAATGCCTGCATCATCATAAGTGCTTCTTGCTTCCGGAGAAACTGCAGTGGCTTCGGAGTACACAATCCCTGCGCCGCCGACTGCCCGGCTACCCAGGTGTACCAAATGCCATTGTCCTACTATACCTTCAGGACTGTTGTATTGCTGCATTGGGGACATAACGATCCGGTTTCGGATCTCCATTCCCCTTATTTTGAGTGGGCTGAAAAGATGATTGCTCATGTTTTTGTTTTTTCCATTTAAAAAATCCCCTGGTGTTGATGAACAGAAAAACCAGGTTACCAATGGCGATACCGTAACTTCCCATTAAAAAAATACCTACGTATAGCCATAGTGTGTTGCCTAATATAAAAAATACGAAACCTGATTTTTTCTTATTACCAAGAAAATAAACCGCTAACAGGCTTAGGCTCATGGCCATCCAGTCTAGGCCATAGAATTTTAATATATCTGCCATAATACTGAGGTGTTTTGAAGTGACTGGAAGAGACGAAAATTGCTGCTCGCTTAACCCGGTGACATGATCTTAATCATAATATGGGAAAGACCAATTCACTTAAAATAAAAAAGGAATCTCCGCCTATAGTGGCAAAGAATAGAGATTCCTTTAAACCCTTCTATCAATCTAATTAGTAATATGGGTCGATACCTCGACCCATCGTATGTTATTATGCGTGTACAGTTTCAAGCGCAGGTGCTGCAGGGAAATCTACAGGAACCTGAGTGGCACCGTGCAAGAAATTGCTGATTACTTTGTCTCCGACAACTACGATGGTATCTACCAAGTTAGCTTTGTCATAACCTGCTGCGAAGAAGTTATCTAATGCTTCGGCGCTAGGCTTACTTCTGTTGATGGTGATATCTTTTGCGAATTTGGCTAAAGCATCAAGCTTGGCATCGAATGAAGCTTTACCAGATCTAATCTCAAGGATTTGATCATCAGTGAAGCCATTCATTTTGCCTAAGGCAGTGTGAGCAGCCAAACAGTAAGCACATTCGTTTACCTGGCTTACTACTAAGTTGATCACTTCTCTTTCTTTAGCTTTTAGGGTGCTTTTTCTGTTCTGCAGTGCAAGGTAATCCCCTAAAGCTGTATCGCTATATGCGTAAGTCGCATAGAGATTGGGGACAAAGCCTAGTCCTTTTTCAAGGTTTTCAAAAATTGCTTTGTTGCCTTCACTTACTTCGTCTTTGGTGGGTACATTGAAAGTTGCCATAATTGT
>JBCBSS010000165.1:0-16674 GCA_039819065.1 Bacteroidota bacterium | reverse complement strand
TCTTTTCGACCGAAGCGAGAAATCTTTCTAGCTCAAAACGCTGCATTTGAACAGTTTAGAAGCTTCGAAAAAAGAAGGATATCTCATTTTATTCGATATGCAGGTTTTTGAGGTTTCTTATCCAGTATTCGCGTTATTTAACTCAAGTCATAGTCTACATTCATAGCAACCCTGTACATCATGGGTTCCGACAAAAAATAGTAGACTGGAAATATAGTTCGTACCATACCCTATTCTCTTCCAAAGCAACCAAATTACATCGAGAAGAAATTCTGCAATGGTTTGGAGGCTTAAGAGGAGTCAAAGATGCTCATCTTGAACCTGTTGAACCGAAAGACAAATCATTACTAATTGATTTTTAGCGATCTGAAAGCTTTAGGAAAGTTTTAAACTTTCCTAAAGTTCTAGAGATAGAAAAGCACCTTAAAAGGCGTTTAAACCCACATGTTACATATCTGATAGTTTTTGGGAGATATGTAAAACCCACCTGCTTTAATTATTTCTAGCTTCAACTCATCAGCCACAATTATCTCTTAAACATCGAGGTTGAACAGAATAATTAAAGACCCAAAACATGAAATCAACACTATACTCATTAATCATCTGTCTATTCACATTTACGGTTGTAAACGCTCAGGATTACCCCTTTATCCCCGATAGCTTACAATTAATTTCTCAAAGTGAGTTAATGAAAAATCCACCACCTGTGGATTTAGATCCTGTCTATTTTGAAGATGGCACTAAAACGACTTTACAAGAGGTCATGCCGTTGATCATGCAACAAAAATTGAAGCCTCTGATGTTCGTAGATGCAGCAGGTAATTATCGTGCCCTGGTCGTTGTGAAACCTTCTAAAAAGCGCGGGGAGGTCGCCATTAACTACGAAAACATCCCGGAGTCTATGCGAGGATTAGGCTACTCCTTCGGTAACCCGAAAAGTGATACCATTATCATCCACACTCAGATAGGTCCAATGATGAATCTCTTGACAGAAGAATTTAAATCCATCTTTACTAGGGTAGGGGGGCTGGATGAAAGCAAGTACTTCATCATTAATATCCATCAGTTTCAGACGCTGAACCCTAAAAAGCTTTCAGAAAAAGAAATTTCATTCGACGAGGCTAAAGCTATCGACAAGGAAAGCTCCAGAATGCTGAAAGATTTGGTCAGTTACTTTAAATCTGAAAACAAGACAGTGTACGTTGTCGGTCTCTCATTCGGCGCTTTTGCAGGGATGGATTTCATTGCCAAATATGGAAACATAGCGGATGGATACCTCTTTATGGTCGGTAGACTGGATATGACCGAAAAAGTCTGGCAATCCTTTTCCCAAGGTATTGAAGCCACTTTTGATGAAGACGCAAGCACAGTGATAATCGGAAAAAAACCTGGTGAGTTAAGCACTATCAATTTAAATAAAATAGCGGCTGGTTTTGGTCATAACAGATATACAGCATTACTGCGGGACACGAACTTATCCAATGTCATCTACTACCATGGAAAAAAAGACCAGAGCGTCGGAAAGTTAACCGATAAAGAAATTGAGTTTCTCGAATCCCGGGAGGCAACAGTCAAAGCATTTGACGGCGGACATAATCAGACTTTAGACCATTTAAAAGAAGGTTTGACGCTCCTTCTTCAAGAATAACCTACCAGAAAAATGCGGCTCGCCAATAGACGCGCAAACCGCAGCAGTAGATACATCAGGACAGCACGATCCATAAAACCGAAAGCCTCTATTATGAAAAAATTAACCGTAGTACTTAAGCTATTATTAATTAACGCAACATTATTCGCTCAATCGGATACGCTGAATCATGTGATTGATTCGCCATCTCAAGAAGAGATCAATAAGCAGATCGCACTGCAATTCTATCAAGACTTATGGTTCACCAACAACACGGATAAGTACGCGGAATATGTCGCAGAGGAATACGTGGTTCATGATATCGGTGATAGAAAAGGAGTCACTGAACCCGCCATTGAGCAGAAAATCATTGCAGACAGGTTTTGGGAAGGCGGCTCGTGGAATTCTACAATTGATTATCAGATCGCTGAAGGTGATCTGGTAGCAACCCGATGGACCGCAAACTATAAGGCTGAGTCTTTCATGTCTAAGATCATGTTTGGTACTGGTAGCATCCCTATTATCAATGTTTTCAGAATCAAGGATGGAAAGATTGTCGAAATCTGGAACCACCGTCATGATATAGACAGTAATATGGCGATCGTTTTCGTGGGTGGAAAGGGATTTCTCCTTGGACTTCTGATCGCGCTACTCCCCACTTTTTTAGCTATAAGGTACAAACGAAGGCTTAAAAAACTTACTGCTTAACTCAATCAACTATGCAACCCACACAATCTTACGAACGCATTGAAATATTGGACGTACTCCGAGGCTTCGCACTCCTTGGTGTATTGATCGCGAATATGGCCTACCATTCCGGGTACTGGTTTCTATCACCTGAGCAGCAAACCAGTTTGAGTTTTCATAACCTAGGGGAAGTATTTAATTGGATGATCCACTTCGTAACAGAAGGCAAGTTTTATTCTATTTTCTCCATGTTATTCGGAATCGGCTTTGGCCTGCAAATCCAACGCGCCATGGATAAAAACCAACCCTTTGCTGGCCGGTTAAGCCGCAGAATGATCATACTACTGTTGTTTGGCATATTCCATGCCATCTTCCTCTTCGTCGGGGATATTCTCACGGTATATGCTATTCTAGGTTTCGTACTCATATTGTTTCGCAAGAGTAGCGGTAAAACCTTACTGCGCCTGTCATTCATCCTACCCGTAGTGCCGGTTATTCAGTATGGTATTATATGGTATCAGCAGCAGGGCGCACCCCCAGTCGATCAATCTGGTGCGGCCGCCATGTTTGCACAAATTGTTAACACCTATCAAACTGGGACTTTCGGCGAAATTCTATTTACAAATTTTGGAGGTCTTGTATTCGGCAGGTATCCTGACTTAATCTTTACAGGGCGGTTTTTCAAGGTGTTTGCCATGTTTTTAGTTGGCTTTTATATCGCTAAAAACAGGTGGTTTGCAGAGATCCCACAACGGCGAGGGCAGTTGAAACGAATCATGTTTTGGTCTGCACTCGTCGGGATCCCCTGCAATTTGGCACTTGCCTATATGATGACCACCGGGGCTTATTATGCTATGGCACCTGCAGGTATCATTGAACCAATTGTGTACGCATTCGGAGTACCGGCCCTCGGTATAAGTTACGCATGCGGAATTGTCCTGTTATATCAACAAGGGAAGTTTAAACCTAGGCTTCAAGTATTGGCACCGTTAGGACGCATGGCCCTGACCAATTACCTGATGCAGAGTTTGATAGGATGTCTGACCTTTCAAAGCTACGGTCTGGGATTATTTGGGCATATAGGCCCTGTTTTCTTCACCCTTATCGGTATCAGCATACTGATTCTCCAAATCATTTTCAGTAACTGGTGGCTCTCGAAGTACCAATATGGCCCGGCTGAATGGCTCTGGCGATCTATGACCTATCGGAAAGTGCAGCCATTGAGATCTAAAGAAACATTAGCACATGGCATGTAAAAAGCTGAATCAGACAGATCAAGCGTATGCTCCATCAGGGGTGATTAACAAACATCTAATAATGAAAAGAATGAAAACCATAAGCTTAATTCTCCTTGGTGTAGTGCTGGCGGTTATGATATCGTGTGCACCTAAAGAGCATGCTGAAACGGTTGAAAATGCCTCTAAAGAAGATACCAAAACCATCGAATTGGTTGCCCAAGAATGGCCTGGTCAGGAGCCCAAACGCTACGATATGCCTGTAAATAGTGGCCTGGATAAACTTGAATTCGGAGACCCAGCAAATGTAGCACTTGACGCTGCTGATCTGGTGCTGGGTATTACACTCGATGACTTGAAAGTAGCTGTTCCTTTGACCTATTTAGAAGGATTTGAGGTAGCCAACTTTTCATTGCACGATGAAAAGTACCTGATAACATGGTGTGCATTGGTAGGTTCAGCTCAAATATTTACCGGGAATATCCAGGGCGATACGCTGGGCTTCGATTTTGGAAGGGCACTAATCGATAACAACCTATTGATGGTAGACCGCAAAACGCGGTCTGTATGGAATCAGCTATCGAACGAGGCGATTCACGGCGAACTTAAAGGCACCAAGCTGGAATTACTTCCCACCATTCAAACCACCTGGGGTTACTGGAAAGGTGAATACCCAGACACAAAAGTACTTATCAACAAAGACACCACAGGTGCAATATGGCCATCCTTACTGTTTTCAAAACCCCGCTATACTTCGTGGAAGCCTACCGATGGTAAATTCCATATGGCTGATCATCACCAATCTGACAACTTAGGATTTGGACTCGAAGTGGGGGATTCGTCTATTTATTTTCCATTCGAAACGCTCTTTACGGAGGAATCACCTATAGTCTACTCAATAGCAGACCAGAGTATAACGGTTCACTTCAACCGATCAGGATTAACCGCCTGGGCGGAAGATAGTGCAGGCCATATGCTTCCCGGTACCCTGGCGTATAACTGGGCGTGGAATGCCTTCTATCCCAAATCTTTGATTTTCAAAAACTAGACTACAGCGTCATCAATACCATCATGAAAGGCAACTATACCCTTAAAAATGAACCAAGCCTTGCCGGCTTTCTTATGGTGCTCGGTGGGGTGGTCATCCTGATCACAATCCTCTACGAGTACCGCTAATCACGAAACGTCAGATTTATGAAAAAGCAATCAACCCTTCTTTTACTAATCTCCATTTTCACCGCTCAAGTCAATCTGGCTCAGTCACCAGACCAGAATGTAGAACGAGACAGTAAAATGATCTACGATGCCCTTGACCGTTACGTTGAAGGGTGGGTGTCAAGAGATGCCAACTTAGCCGCACAGGATTATTCCTACAATATTCACTGGGTCGATGAGGTAGGTAAGGTCATTTATATCAAAAAAAGCCTTATCGAGTACCTCGATCAGACCTTTAGCTTGGAGGAGAACACTAATCCACCATATCCGTCACTGTCGCATCAGATTACCTACCTCTCCCCAAAGATTGGAGTAGTACACTCGATGCAGATTGACGAAGGACGAAAAAAATACCATTTGAGGGTTTTCCGTAAGGAAGGGGACTCATGGAAAATCATTAATCATCACACCAGTCTTGTACATCACAAAGAAGGAAAATAAAAATTATCAAAAACCGAACTGCTGTCCACTTAATAACTAAAGAATATGAAACTCTTTTTTCACTTAACACTAGCGCTTTTATTATCATCAGGTATCATCAGTGCCCAAGAAAAACAAGTCATAACTAAGGCCGAAGATTTGCCCAAGCACTCCTATGCCATTGAAATCAAAGATGCTCAAAGCTTTGTAGAAAATGATGAAGCTATTCTAAACATTTCTAAGTTGGTAAAGAACGATCTGTTGGAAGATCTGGAAAACTTTGATATCAGGGAAAACGCAACACTGCGTGAATACTATGGCAAGCTATGTATGCTCAACATTATTGAAAGTAATTACACCGAAGCATTGGCATACATTGAAAAAGGACGCCTGATTGCAGACAAACCTTCAGAAGAAATCATGTTTGAGATTGAATCAGAGGCTCTTCTAAATGCGCTGATGAATTCCAGTAAAAAGGAACTTGATGATAGCAAAACAACGATTGAAAATTTCCTGGTTACCAAATTAAGTGCTGCCGACTTCGAAGTAGTACAGGAGGATATTGAATATCTAAAAGGAAGAAGCCAATACGCGAGCAGGAATTTTTTTTTAGGAATGGCATCCGGTGATGTTCAACCTGCATTGGACAATAACCAAGGTAAAATACCAGGAAACCTAATCATACAATTGATCGGCTTTCACTTTGTATTGAAATACTACATCCCCTATAAGGATGCGCTTGAAGCGGCTTATCAAACTGTGTTATCGGCAAATATTAAGGATACCGAGAAGGTTAATATTTGGAATGAGCGAGAAGTCACCATAATTGAAGATGCTAAATACGCCCCCGTAATTATAGGTATTTGGGATACAGGTGTGGATACACCTGTACTTCCCGAAAAGAAACAATGGAAAAACCCCCTGGAAAAATTTGATGGGAAAGACACGGATGGTAACGGCTTTGTAGATGATGTTTATGGTATTGCTTATGACATAGATGCATTCAAAGATGCCAACTATTTGGAACAGATAGCACATACTATGGAAGACAAAGGGCTGTATCAGAACCTTGCAAAAGGCTACATGGATTTGACAGCCAATGTAGCATCAGAAGAAGCCAGTAGTATGAGAAAATATATGTCTGAGATTAAACCGGAAGATGTAGAGTCGTATTTGGATAAAGTGATTTTATTCATGAATTATCTGCATGGAACCCATGTGGCTGGAGTGGCTGAAGCAGGTAATGACATGGCGAAAATTTTGTCAGCAAGATTGACGTTTGGGCATAAAGCTATTCCCAACCCACCTACTGAAGAGGGGATTCAAAGAAAGGCAAAGGCATATATGGAAATTGTAGATTATTTCAAAAAGAACAATGTGAGAGTGGTAAATATGAGTTGGGGGTCTAGCTACGAAAACACCCTTAAATCCATTGAACTAAATGGGATAGGTAAAGACGATACAGAAAGGAAAGCACTTGCAAAATTGTATTTCACCAGAGCTTATAATGGCTTTAAAAAAGCGCTCGAATCTGCACCAGAGATTTTGTTTGTCTGTGCTGCCGGAAACACAAACGATGATGTTGATTTCTCAGCAGATTATCCCTCAAGCATTAATCTACCTAATTTGATTACCGTTGGGGCGGTTGATACAGAAGGAAAAAAAGCAAGATTTACTACCGAAGGTAAAAGTGTGGATGTCTATGCCAATGGGTGTGAAGTAGAAAGTTATGTGCCGGGCGGAGAAAAAATGGCATTCTCTGGTACTTCCGCATCATCTCCAAAAGTGGCCAACCTGGCAGGTAAAATTTTAGCTATGTATCCGCAGCTGAAGCCGCAAGAGGTAATTGATATCATAATCAAATCCTCCACGAAATCAGAGGAAGATGAAAAGGTATTGTTGATTCATCCCAAAAAAGCATTGGAATTGGCATCCACCTTTTGAGTAATGGTTCTTCTAGATAAAACTACGCGCTAAGAAAACGGTTTTGAAACTTTTGACAGCACTAATGAGGATAACAACCAAAACATCCAATATGAAATACCTGGTAACAGTTCTAGCAGTTATTACCGTTTCTTGTGCAAGCAAAATAGAGCAAAAAGAAGCTGGGTACACCTTCCCCCCAGAATGGGCTCCGCAAGAAGCGGTATGGGTGGCCTGGAGTGATAATCCGGATCATCTCGACGCGAATGAGTTTTTGCTGGAAGTAGTTGATGAACTCACAAACCATGTTAAGGTGAAGATGGTGGTGCTAAATGATAGCATTGAGGCACTACTCGCTTACCGGATGGATGCGCTTGGCATTCCTTCTGACTCCGTTAAGTTCATTCGACACTTTGATACCATTCTATGGATGCGCGACCCAGGCCCATTTTTCCTTAAAAGCACAGACGGATCTCTGGGCATCGCAGACTTCAAGTGGAAAGCTTACAATTGGTTTAAGGTATACCGAGGAATTGACAATGTTGATTCATTACCACAAATCGTAGCCAATGTAGATGGATATGGCCAGTACTTTTCCAATACCCTAGGCATCAAGCTAGTACGTCAATCTACTACCTATGCCGAAGGTGGGGCACTAGAGGCCAATGGAAACGGAACCATGATGGCGGTTGAGGAAATGGCTTTGGACAGAAATGAAGATAAGACCCTGGCAGAAATCGAAAGGGACTTTCTGGCCACATTCGGCAAGACCAACATGCTCTGGTTGAAGCGTTCCATCTTTACCGATCTCTCTATCAAAGGGCCGCAAATAGATAACTACTTCGGCGCAGGGGCCAATGGCCACATCGATGAATTCTGCCGGTTCGTTAACGACTCCACAGTTTTGTTGGGAGAAATACCTGAAGAAGAAGCCAGAACTAATCCGCTGAGTAAATTGGACCGTGAAGCACTAGAAGAAAATTATCAATACATCCAGAATCAAAAACAACCCAACGGGAAACCCTGGCATATCAAACGAATCCCCATGCCTAACCTGGACCTACTATCTAGAGGGGTAATACTTACAGAGGAAACCGATTGGGCAGAAAACTTCTTCAAAAAGGGGTTTAAAGTAGGGGATACCCTAAAGAATTACCCCTCGTCATCATATCTCAATTTCCTTATTACTAATGGAGCTGTCTTAGCAGCCAAATATTGGAAGCCCGGGTTGCCTATAGAACTTAAGATCGCCGATCAAAGTGCTGCCAATGTTTTGTAAGAACTCTTTCCTAACCGACAAATCATTCAGATGGATGCCATAACACTCAACTGGTATGGAGGCGGGATCCATTGTATAACGCAGCAACAACCAAAGTGAAACTAAAATCTTATCAATCTTAAAATGAAACACTATTTACTCTTTCTCGCCATAATAGTAATGTCCTGCAGCACCTCTGAAAAAAAGGCACCCCGATTCACCTACCCACCCGAATGGGCGCCTCATGAAGCCATCTGGACTGATTTCAACTTTGAGCCCTGGGGGGTTCCAAGCGAAGAGGCGAGGCTGACACTTATTGCTACACTAGCAAAGCATGTAAAAACGAAAGTGGTCTATGATAACGATTCCTTGATGAAAGTAGGCATGAAGCAACTCCAAGAACGAGGCGCCAATATGGATAGTATTGAGTGGGTCAAACTCCCATACTGGTCTTCCTGGATGCGCGACCCCCTGATGTTTATCACCGATGGTCAAGAAAACAAAATACTAGACTTTGAATGGAGCTGCTACGGTGGTATCTACGCAGGATGTGATGAAGATCTCAGAGGACTTTTGTCTAATACTCTACAGGAGCTGAAAGGATATCAAAAAGATTCGACAGGCCTGTTCTTCGAAGGCGGGGCCATTGAAGTGAATACCAACACCATTATCGCTTATAAAGCATTGGCTACTCAACGTAATCCGGATAGGACGATCCAGGAAGTAGGGCAAATCCTGCTCAATAAGCTGGGCAAAGAGCAAATCATCTGGCTAGATGATTTTCCTTTAATTGACAAACCAGGAATGAAGATAGATAACTTCTTTGGTCAAGGCGCAAACGGCCACATTGACGTAACCACACGGTTCCTCAATGATACAACCATTCTGGCTACTGTCATTTCCGAAGAAGATCGGGATAAAAACAGCATGTTGGCGTATGATTATGAGGTTTTCCAAAAAAATTTGGCACAGCTCAAAGCCGCGAGACAGCCTAACGGCAAACCTTACCATATCGAGACCATTGAAGCTCCCGACTATTCACTCCTTGGATTTCCCTATCAGATGGATGAAGCGCTCTATTACGGATTTCTTAGTGAGTCTGCCCTTGAAGGCATCTCGTTGGGGGACTCCATAGTGATGGTGCCCGCTTTGGAATATGCCAATTTCACCATTACCAATGGCGTAGTGATTGCCTCGGAGTATTGGATAGAAGGCATGCCGATGTCCGAGAAAAAGAAGGACGAAAAACTGCTTACCCTCTTAGAAAAGTATTTCCCGAACCGCGAAATCTTCACCTACGATGCCATGCCTATCAACTGGGGCGGCGGGGGTATTCACTGTAGAACACAGCAAGAACCGAAAGTCAACTAGACGAACGTACCATGATAAAGGAAGTGCTGTCATTTCCATTGATTGCCTGGCATGCGAAAAGCACATTCATTGAACTACCCCTAGTGTTCGAACATGTGAAGACTATCTCCCAAACAAAGCCATAAAATAGGCTTCTGAGGGCTCAAAACGCAGATGTTACATATGTGTGTGTTTTTGGGAGATTTAAGTAAACGCTTTTTTTCTGGCCATTGTAGCTTCAGACTAAAAGCTCAACAAAGACAAACAGTTTCAATTAATTATCTAAACTATCATGAAAAAGATTCTCTTCATTTGCCTGCTTTTTAATTGTAGCTTACTCTGCGCACAAAATACCAACTTAGGTGCCAACGCCGGAAATGGTGGCGCTAATAATACATCCATAGGTCATAACGCCGGAAATGGCGGTAGTGCCAATGTATCCCTAGGTACCGCTGCCGGTGATAAAATACATGGGTCAAGCAATGTTTTTTTAGGAAATTTCGCCGGTCACAACACCATGTCATCAAGCTATAATGTTATGATTGGTTACAAGTCCGGAACAAATTCAGATGGTAGCGTATGTAACGTGTTTTGCGGCTTTAATTCAGGGCTCTTAACCACTGGAAGCTGGAATACATTTTTGGGAACCAACACCGGGACTGTTAACACTTCCGGAGAAGAAAATACCTTCATTGGAGGTAATGCCGGAAATGAAAACCAAGGTAGTAATAATACCTTCACAGGTTTTCGCTCAGGAGTCCTAAACATCGCCAATGGAAATTCTTTTTATGGCAGCTATTCAGGTTACTTGAATACCGAAGGCAATCAAAATACATTTATGGGATATAGGACTGGTAACTTTAATAGATCAGGTTCTTCCAACACTTTTATCGGTTATTATGCAGGTTTCATTACTGGGGGGGATCATAACACATTTTTGGGTTCCAATGCAGGATCTAGCAATGAATCAGGTACAAGCAACGTCTACATAGGAAGTCAGTCCGGCACCCAAAACGCTGAAGGTCAGAGAAACTTGTTCATAGGCTATGAGGCTGGTCAAAATGCAAACGGCAATGGAAATGTCCTCATTGGCCCGGGTGCAGGACGTTCGCTTACAAGCTCAGATAAGCTTTTTATCGCTAACAATGCCGGTAAAGTTCCTCTCATTTTTGGGGACTTTGCTTCGGGCAGCATAGGGCTTGGCACCATCAATCCGGGTAAATATCGACTATTCGTAAATGGAGACGCCTATGCTACTGGCTTGTGGATAAGCTCCGACAAACGGTTCAAAAAGCAAGGCAAAAAGATCAGTTCTTCACTTGAAAAAGTGCTTGCCATGGACGGCAAATCCTATCAACTCAAACAAGAGCCAAAATATGCAGATAAGAATTTTAGCGAGGGGACACATTTTGGCTTTTACGCCCAAGAGTTGCAAAAAGTATTGCCAGAGCTTGTGCGAGAAGACGAGGATGGCTACTTGGCTATCAATTACATAGAGATCATTCCCGTCTTGACAGAAGCCATTAAAGAGTTGGCTCACAAGCAGGAGTTATTAACGCTGTATGAAAATCGGTTGAATCAAATCGAGCAAACCATTTCAGACCTTGCTGACCAAAAGCAAATTGCTACTGGCAATCCACTGCTATACCCTGATGAATTCAGTATTAGCAATCACCCCAACCCTGCAAAACATGAGACCACAATAGCGTACAGGCTACCTGAGCAGTCAGAAAATGCTAGAATCATGATCTTCGATTTGCAAGGCAATGAACTTTATTCGTCCAATGAGCTTAGTGGTTCTAATGGTCAATTGAGCATATCCAGTAACCTGATTGGGAAAGGTCTTTTCAACTATGTGCTCATTGTAAACAATGAAATTGTGCTTACGCGTAAAATGATCATCGAATAGTGGAATGTTCAATCACAGCATCTCTTCACCGGTCAATCATTGCCATGATAAGGAAGGCCATTTCGTGCATAATCACTCTTCTTTGAGCCTCCACAGGATGTGACAAGCAGCGAGCCTACACTTTGTAACTAACATTAATGCCCTATGCGGTGTCGCAGCCCATTTGGTAGAACAATGGTACTCCAAAGCCTTTTCAGCGCGATGATGAAAGGTTAACTCAATATTGAAAATCATGAATAAGACTTTACAACAATACCGCAATACCCATAAATGGATGGTCATTCCCTGGATCATCATCATTATCGGATTTACACCTCAGTACTTTATGACTTGGCTGTCTGAACCCTGGGGCTATCACCTCCATGCGCTGTCCGCCATGGCATGGTATGCCCTTATGGTTTCTCAGCCTTATTTGGCAACACATGGGAAGCTGGGCTCTCATCGTTTGTGGGGGATGGTAGGAATATTCCTCGCCGGAGCGGTTGTATTCTCCGCTCTATCCATTGTTCCTACCAACGTATATTTTGGAGCCATCGGCGGGTTCGAGCCCGTACTCCCGGCCGCCTTCTTTTATGGTCTTGTTTTCACTGAAAGCCTTCAGATTTTAGGTTTTGGCCTAGCTGTAATCATGGCAATTATCAATGCTAAAGACACAGAACAACATGCCATTTGGATGTTATCCACCTTATTTTTTGGGTTAATGCCAGGCTGGGTAAGACTGATCATGTTCCCGATTTTAATCACGGGCGGAGAAGTGCCCGGGCTCGATGTACAGACCTGCTTAAACGTGGGCATTTCAGTATTCATTCTGGTTGTCCTTTTTGTAGGATACCGACTTAAGAAACTGAAACACCCGGCTATCATACTATCAATCATATTCGTATTCATTATGCTCTTTACCATAGCCATTGGAGGGCAAGAATGGTATCAAGAGCTAGTCACACGAATCATGAAACCAACTGTGCCATGGAAACTCTAAAGCCAATCCGGTAAAATCAACATGCCGCAGAACCTTGCTGACCGGTCATTTCGAGGCCTAATAATTGGGATCGTACGAGGTGAAATGACATGTAAGTGTGTACGAAGTGTTATTTGTCAAGTATGTTGTAGACAATTCTGTTGTCTTACCCACCCCAAGAGGCTGTCTTCTATGTTGAAAAACAAGCCTCAGTTTAGATAAATTAGTTTTCACTTAAGATCTAGGCATACCGTTATCATTGAGGGTTGTTGGAATGTGGTAAACTTTTAGTTTTCCATATTTCAATAACCCCCACTGTGATCCTATAAACTACTCTTCTATGAGTGAACACCGCTGATGGTCAGCGGGTCACAAATTCGCTATTACTTTTATAGGGACAGGACGCAAACTCAAAATAGTGATCATTCCTGTATTCCGGATGTCACAGACAGCCTCTTGCGTTTTCCTGTAACTATTAATTTATAGGTTTATTGGGTTACCCCAATTACATATTCCTGTTCATTTTTGAGTACATACCTGATCCTGTTCAATAGTTTCCTTGCTACTTTAATGATTGCCTTGTTTGGCTCAGTATGTACGATAGCCGATTTATAAGTTAGCAACAAGGCCAGGTCTTTTCTCATCGCTGTCCATGCACATTCGATGAGAATGAATTTCAAGTAACTATTGCCCCTTCTGGTCATGCGCCCTATGTATGATGACTCACCGCTACTGCTTGAATTGGGGACTAAGCCAAAATAAGAACATAGTGATTTAAGCGACTTAAACCTGTTAATATCACCTATCTCGGTAAGTAGGATCATCGCAGAGGTCAAGCCTATGGAAGGGATACCCATCAACAGTTTTACCTTCTTGGCATACCTGCCTGACCTGGACAACCTTTTGATATGGCCGTTAAGCTGTTTTTCCAATGATTCAAGGTGGCCTAATTCTGAAAGGTAAGCCTGCAAAGCGTGATTGGCTGAACCCCCTAGCTGAAGGTTAGTGAGCCAATCAATAAACTTTTTTGACCAAACTTTCCCCTTAAAGTCATCATCAACAGCCTTACCAAAGAACATTAGAAAAAACTTGATCCTGTTTTTTACCCTTGTTTTATTGCGTACGATCCTGTCCCGTGTCCTAAGCAAAGCCCTATCCTGTTCTATGATACTATCAGGAATGTATATAGGCTGGAGATCTCCATTTTTCAAACCTCTACCCAATTTCCTGCTATCAACCCTATCACTTTTTCGTTTCTTCTCTTTATCCGAAGTGGGCACATCGGCAGGATGGATTACTGAGCACTTTGCTCCCAGGCCAGTTAACACCCGTTGGGTCGAAAAACCCGAAAAACCAGCTTCATACACACAATGGTAATTGGCTCCAGGGTAATGATCCCGTAAAAAATCCATCAGCACCTTACTGTCAGGGCACTGGGTGAAGGTCTTAAGCTCAAATTCCTGGCTGAAAATACTCACCTTCCAACTCTTTAAATGGACATCTATCCCTACATAAATCGACGTCCCTTCAAATCTATTTCGTAAATTGATACTACTCATAAGCTTCGGGGTTTGGTTTATCACTCTGTAATAGGCAAACCTATTTGTGAAAACCAACCCGAAGTTTAATTTTCAATCATACGAACTCAAAAGCCCGTTCTAATGTCATTTCGAATGAAATGAGAAATCTTACTCCCTTGACAATCAACACTTTGAGTCGAGTAAGATTTCTCCCGATGGTCGAAAAGACAGCTTTTGAGACGGCCTCAAAAGTCTGGCTTGTCAGACTTGGGGAGGGTAAGAATTACACCATCCAAATTACATCTTCGCCGTCGTTTGTAGTGACCTGCCTTTGCCGGTAGGCAGGCACAAACGACTAAGCCGGGCAAATCCGAGCTGTCATGTCGACGAAGGAGACATCTTACTCGTACTAGTAGGATTTCTCATTGATTCAAAGTGATTATAAAGAGAGGCTAAGATTTCTCTCCCGACCCGTCGTGATCGAAACGACAGCTAAGAGAGACTTTGGCAGACAGTCCAGAATAGTTTTGAAATCACCTCTTCCAGACTGTTTTCACTAAGGTTTTCGCTTTTCAAAATAACCCCTCATTACTACAAATAAGTCACCTTTTGATCACCCGCGCACTATGTATTATTTCATCGCGGGATAATATTTTGATCAAGTAGACACCGGCAGCATCCGGTAATTCAATGTTTAATATACCTTGATCCATTTCAGGTCTGACGAGATGCGTTCTGCCCATGAAATCTACCACATTCACTACAATCGTTGAAGGGTTAATATTAGACATGACGATACTCACTTTTTGGGTGGTGGGGTTAGGGAATGCCTGAATGGTCACATTAGCTATTTCCTGAACTGAGGTCACGGGATCTTGGGTCATGGGCAGTTCAAAAACATATACCGAACCAGCGGCATTAGCGGTATTGTCATTGTTCTCATCCTCGTCTTCTCTATTGGCCCCAATGAATACGTTGCTTCTATCTATCGCAACCGCGAATCCAAATTCATCATCTTCAGCACGATCACTCGCTATCAATTTCTTACTTTCCGTCCAATCGCCATCTGCAGACAGTTCGAAAACATAGGCAGCTCCCACGCTTCCTCCAATAGCCTCATCTTCGCTTTCGAAAGCTCCTATCACAACATAGTCGCCGGAGATGCCAACTGATATACCGAAGAAGTCAGCAGCACCACGATCACTGGCGACTAGCTTAGCAGTTTGCTGCCAGGTACCGTCTGCGGATCGTTCGAAAATATAAGCCGAACCAGACCTGCTCAACCTATTTTCCCCTACTGCATCTTCATCTTCCTGATGAGCACCTACCACAACTCTGTCTCCGGAAATAGATACTGGGAAACCAAAGAAATCATTCATAGCGCGGTCACTGGCTACCAACTTGGCTACTTCAGTCCAAGTGCCATCGTTGGCTCGTTCGAATACATAGGCAGCACCTGCTTCATCGGCTGTATTTCCTCCATTTACATCTTCATCTTCAAAGTTTGCCCCTACAACCACATAATTCCCATCAATCGCCACGGAAGCACCGAAGTTATCGAATGGTGCTCGATCACTCGCTACCAGTTTGGTTATTTCATTCCAGGTACCGTCGCTAGCTCGTTTAAATACATATACAGAACCGGCATTGTCTAGGAAATTCCCACCATCAGCATCTTGATCCTCTGCGCGTGCACCGACAATCGCATAATCTCCGTCGATGGATACGGCATCGCCAAAAAGATCACTTGTCGCCCGATCACTCGCTACCAGTTTTGCTGTTTCCGCCCATGTGCCGTTAGCAGTTCTTTCAAATATATATGCCGAACCGGCAGTACTAGCGGTGTTGCCGCCTGTTGCGTCTTCATCTTCATTGGATGCCCCCACAATGGCATAATCTCCATTGATTGAAACGGAGGAGCCAAAAAAGTCACCTGAATTCCTATCACTGGCTACTAGCTTCGCTTCTTGTTGCCAGAAACCATCCGATGTACGCTTGAAAATGTAGGCAGAACCAGCGTTTCCGAGAGTATTGCCACCTGTAGCATCTTCATCTTCATTAAATGCTCCTACAATGGCATAATCTCCGTCAATGGACACCGAGTAACCAAAGAAATCAGTGGATGCCCGATCGTTGGCAATCAACTTTTGAAGTTCCGTTTCTGGCTGTGCGAAAGCTGTTTGACAGGAAACTAAGAGGATAATGGTAAAGAAAATAGACTTGTTGATTTTGCTCATACTTCATAACTCAATTTATATGCTGTAATTAATCTTGCGCGTACAGAATAGTTTATGATTTAATGGTTACAAAATCGTAGCATCTATTTGAAACAATTGATTATCAGTGATTTATGATTGATGGTGTCAAACGGAGCATTAATCCAATCCCTTGTCATTGGGAATGATGAAATAAAGGAAATCTCAGCTAAGGGTAACGACTAGAAGCTCATTAAAAAGCGACTTAGTGCAGCGTTTGATTCAAGGTTCATTTTCTTTCTCAGCCTATTCTTTGCCACATTGACACCGTTGAATGATACATTTTTCATGGCCGCAATCTCTTTGTTGCTGAGTTG
>JBCBSS010000164.1:0-16824 GCA_039819065.1 Bacteroidota bacterium | reverse complement strand
CGCGGGAAGAGACGGCTAATGAAAATTCTTAGATACCTACTAGCCATTCTTTTTGTTTATCTTGGTTCAATTCCAAATCAGCCAGAAGCAAAAACTTTATTTGTCAATGAGGAGTTTCAAACAGGTTTTTGTCACAAAACTATCAAGAAGAATCCTCAACACAAAACTGGGTAGGTTTGCTTTATCTTCAAGAAGAAACCCCTCAAAATCAAAGCTCATTTTTTTAACTTTCGGTAGCAAGTTCTTTGAGGGACTTGGAGAAAGAAAAATGTCAAAAAAGTACTGAATTAAATTTCCATTCTCCTCAAAAATCAAGATGTCATCAAGAAAACTCTGGGTGGAAAAAACATGTTTTCATTCATGGTACGGCCTTGGTGGATGCTTGGAGGAAGGTGGATGATATTGGTGCTGAAGATGCATTACGGAAAGATCTGAAGTTCTTGAAGAATGTGGGTGATTGGGATGCATGAGGTGCTACGCTATCTAAGAATGCAGATGGTAACTTGATTTAGTAGATGAAGATGGAGCTAAGGTTGCTGAGATCAAGAACGGGAACGTGCTACCTGAAAAGTATGGAGACGGTACCCCGATAGGCGAACCTAAAAACGGTTACCAGCTTGTAGATGATGGCGGAGAACTAAAGATGAAGCGTACGCCTGATACTTCGGGATATGATGCCGATGATCTTTCAGCATTCAAGGTTAATTCTAATTCACTTGCTTTAGAGCGACATGGAGTAGATGTTACGGATAAAGCATTATAAAAACGTGCAACAATTGGTATTGCTCCTGATGGCTCAAAGTCAACTAGAAGGCGTAGTGCAGCAACTTATGTTCCTCCTAAATCGACAAAATTTAAAGATATTGCAAGCATTAAAAATGCATTAAGTGAAGTAGGGCGGGAACGCCTAAATATAACTCGGCTAAATCAGCAGCCGAGACAAGCGGTCAGAATAGTTTTCCCGTTGAACACGACTGTGGAGTTGGAAATAATATTGGAGGCGGTTTTACTGTACCAGGTAAAAGTGGGATGAGCCATCCGAACGCTAATTCACCCTTGACAGATACACCAGTTTCGACAGGGTCTCTTCACGCGGTGAAAGCATTTTATGTGCGTGATAGTGCCACTAGCTCGTGGTATTTACTAGCAATGTATCCGAATTAATATGAAAAAGTATCAATATATAAAAGCAGCTTTGTCTATATGTCTAATTGATTTCGGGTTATCAGAAGAAGGTTATAAAGAACGTTTTAAGAATTTTTTGAAGTCTAGTGGGGAAGAGTATACCGATTTGATCAGAAAAGAAATATCTGAAGCTATCAAAGACCCTGAATGGGAGTGGAAGAAAGCGGCTAAAGAAGTTGGTTTTTATGCCTACGATGAAAGAGATACTGAAGATGAAATTTTTGAGGAGATCAAATGGCTTATGTGGGACATGCTTTTCCCAGAAGAATAGGTTCGACCACTAAATAAAACCAAGATTACTTCTAATGCAGACCCGAACAGTCCCTCAGGATATAAAATTATTAGTGCCTCCCCTAGGTATGTACCATAAAAAAATGGACAATGGAGTTTACGAGTAAAGAAGTTCTAAAGAGTGCGCTAGGCGGGTTTTTCAGAGACAACTTTTACAAAGACGCAGTAATTAAATTAAAACAAGCAATAAAGGAGAAAGAAAATTATAAAAACCACTGGGAAGGTGTAATTAAGGCTTGTTATAAACAAAGAATTGGATTAAGGAGAGCCACTCTATCTAATTGACAACAATACTAATTTACCTTTGGATGATAACACAGATGAAGAGGCATATAAATAGTTGAATTTGATGCTGATTAATTCTTTGGGATCAGAAGATGCAATGATAATAGAGTCTTAGACTATTGTGATTGTACTAATCTTTAATAGCTTAAAGCTCAAGTTCTTCATACCGTTGGCTTCAATAGCTGATCTCCGAACAGATAGCGGATAATTACCCAGTGATTTTTACGTCAGATAGGGTATAACTAAGTCTTTTGACCTGACACTTAACATTAATTAATCCAGACCCAAGGATGGAAACATCCGGCTTCACCGTAACTCGCTGTCTATCACATCATCAATGTCAACTCGTTTTTTAGCTGTTTTGAAATTCTTTAAGCGGAACACAACAGTATTGATTATTGCGCCAGTAAACAATCCAATTAATAAGAACAGCGAAAACTGAAATTGATCTAAACTGATCTCTGGTTTCACCTCTGAAGACCGGTATGAATAATCTATTTTCCTGATCAGTAAATACGCCCATAATACTTTTAATTGCCAAAAGATCACTCCTGAAAAGAGTGTTGTTGATACTATCCAGACTCTTTGTTTGAGGTTACAAGGGCGAACAATTAGAAAACAGGTGTAGAACAAAATTGGTAGAATGGCTATGGCGAAACTAAACTGATCCCTTTGACCAAATGAATCAGTAAGCGTACTAAAAGTCGTAACTATATTTATTTTCTCAAGATCAAGTTGATAGTGTGAAATCATGAGAAAATGAGGATACAAAAAGATGCTAATGAAGAAAAAAACGAAAAAACTGAGCGCTGCCAGAATGATCTTAAACCTCAAATTCTTCATACTGTCGCCTTCAATAGCTGATCCCCGCATAGATAGTCGATGATCGTCCAGCGCTTTTTGCCTTCCATCTGGATTTCTTCCATCGCTAGCATGCCGTCAGCCGTTTTCATATGCAAGAACTTCTTGGCATCTGTGTAGTATTCTCCAGGATTAAGTTGTGGGTGGTCACCCTCCGCGAATTCAGCCCGGTAGATTTTGAATACTTTCCCTTCAATAGTAGTCCACGCCCCAGGAAATGGAGCAAGGCCACGTATAAAATCCCTCACTTTTTTAGCGGGCTGATGCCAATCAATCTCGCAGGTTTCTTTAAATATCTTAGGTGCATGGTGCATCACTTCAGGCTCTTCCTGAGGTACCACAGGATAGTTGCCATCGTCTATAGCCTGAACGGTTTTGAGCACCAATTCGGCTCCTTTTTGCATCAATCGATTATAGAGCGTGCCCACATTATCATCGTCATGGATGTGCTCCTTGTCCTGGAAGATGATGCTGCCGGTATCAATTTCATGCTTAAGGAAGAAAGTGGTCACGCCCGTTTCTTTTTCCCCGTTGATGATGGCCCAATTAATAGGTGCCGCTCCGCGATATTGCGGGAGTAAGGAGCCATGCAAGTTGAAGGTGCCAATGGCTGGCATATCCCAGACCGCCACAGGTAACATTCTGAAAGCTACCACTACTTGAAGATTAGCATTGTAGCTTCGGAGGTCTTCCAGAAACTCGGGAGACTTTAAGTTAGTAGGTTGGAGTACAGGTATTTCATGTGCTACCGCAAAGTCCTTGACCTGTGAAGTAGCCAGTTTCCTACCACGCCCCTTGGGCTTATCAGGCGCTGTGACCACAGCAACGACATTGAATTTGTTCTTCACCAGAATCTCCAAACTTGCAACCGCGAATTCCGGCGTACCCATAAAAATGATCCTCAAGTCCTGCATGCTATTTCTCATATTCTTTGATGACGCTCTTACGCCCAAATTTCCTCGTTATGATGTCCTTTTCCAAGCTCATACCCCTGGCCGGACTATATTCTCTACCGTAGAATATGATCTGAAGATGCAACCTGTTCCATTTTTCTCTGGGGAACAGGCGTTTGAGATCTTTTTCGGTTTGCACTACACTCTTACCGTTAGAAAGACCCCATCGATAGGCTAGTCTATGTATATGAGTATCTACCGGGAATGCAGGAACACCGAAGGCTTGAGACATGACCACTGAAGCCGTTTTATGACCCACAGCAGGAAGCTCTTCTAATAGCTCCATATCCTGAGGCACTTCTCCACCATATTTGTCGATCAGAATGTGAGAAAGCCCATAAATACCTTTACTCTTCATAGGAGTTAGCCCACAAGGACGGATGATCTCAGCGATTTCGTCAACCGTCATTTTGATCATATCGAAAGGATTATCGGCTTGAGTAAAGAGCTTGGGTGTGATTTTATTGACGCGTTCGTCCGTACATTGTGCCGATAGCAATACGGCCACTAATAATGTATAAGGATCTTTATGGTCTAACGGTACCGGTACCTCCGGATACAGCTCTTCCAATATTCTTGTGATCTCAGCTACCTTTTCTGCTTTTGTGATCTTCTTTTCCTCTGTTGCCATTTACTATTCAAAATCAGGATACAGTAAATACTTTTTTCTAATGGTCTTATATTGTGTCAGCTTTCCTTGCCAAGACTCCCTAATGTCGGGCTCGCTCACCCCGGATTCTATTTGCTTCCTCAAGTCTGACGTACCAGCCAGTTTCACGAAATAGTTATTGAAGAAATCACCATTCTTACTGAGTAGTTTATAAGAATTGATCAGGTATCCGAGGTTTAACTCACGTTTTATCTTCGATTTAACAAACGATTTGCCATAGCAAAGTTCTGACTCATATTTAGGGCGCGAAGCACCTGCGTTGGATGCGGGCTTAAAGGTATATGCCCCTAATCCCCTGGTGGGATGCCCAATAACCTGGAAAGGGTGAGGAGTACCTCGCCCTACACTTACAATGGTGCCTTCGAAAAGACACAAAGATGGGTAAAGCGCTATGGCCTCATCATTCGGTAGGTTAGGAGAGGGCTTGATGGGAAGGCTATACTCACTAGAATGATTGTAATGCTCATTTTCGATCACTTTTAGTTGACACGTTAACCCATCCTTTAACCAGCCTTCTCCATTGATCATCTTGGCTAATTCCCCCACAGTAAGGCCATGCACAATAGGAATAGGATGCAAACCCACGAACGAACTGTGCTCGGGTTCTAGCACCGGCCCATCAACATACATGCCGTTAGGATTTGGCCTATCCAATACAATGACTGATTTGTCCTGCTCAGCACAAGTTTCCATCACATAATGCATGGTGCTGATATATGTGTAGAATCTTGTGCCTACATCCTGAATATCGAATATCACCACATCCACATCACTAAGCTGCTCTGCCGTGGGTTTCTTATTTTTCCCATAAAGCGAAACCAAAGGAAGCTTTGTAGTTGGATCAATCCCGGAAGAGACTGCCTCTCCAGCATCTGCCGTGCCCCTGAATCCATGCTCTGGCGAGAATACTTTCACAATATCAATACCTCGGCTAAGCAGAGTATCGACCAGATGAACGTCCTTCACCATAGAAGTTTGGTTAACTACTAAGGCAATACGCTTATCCTTTAGATCGGTTAAATAGAGATCCATGCGTTCTGCACCGACAACGATAGACTTTTCGATTGGATTGGATTCTCTTTCACCCGAAGTGTCCTGGCAGGACAAAAGAATGGCGGCTAATAGAATAAGAGGCTTGATGTTCATAAGCAGTTTCAATTCCGCGTTTTCCCGCTAATATAAATCTTATTCAATCGGAAATTAACGTTGATTTATGTTTTCAGGCCAACTTAATCATCATTGTATCCATGAGAACATCAATCCCAAGTTTATTGGGTTAGTATTTTAATCGCATAACCATCACTATGTTGGATTAAAGGCTTAGGATTCTTTATTTTTCCGCTTCGAAAGAAAAAGAAGCGGATTGAACTTTCCATATTTTATATCTAATCGCATTTCCAAAGCCCGTGGTAGCCTTTTTTCTTCCTCCATCTACAAGATGGCGATAGGAAGTACTGCGATTGGTTTGGCGACCATGATCCTTTCTTTTGCCATTCTAAAAGGCTTTCAGAAAACGGTCAAAGAAAAAATATACAACTTTAGTGCTCACCTGCATGTGACCAAGTACACCTTGAATAATTCCTTTGAGGAAGAACCCATTTCCTTGAATAATGAGCTTTATACCAATCACGAGGCGTATGATTATGTTGAGCATGTGCAGGAATACAGCCACAAAGCCGGACTGATCAAGACCAAGAAGGAGGTGCTCGGAATAGTGTTCAAAGGTATCGGCAGCAGCTATAACCCATCTGTTTTTGGAGAGAGCATCATAGAAGGGGAGTTTATCGATTTTAATGATTCTACCTATTCCAAAGACGTTCTATTGAGTAAAATCATAGCAGATAAACTTCAGTTGGGCGTAGGAGACCGGGTCACGGTGCATTTCTTCCAAAACCCTCCCAGGGTACGTCGTCTCAATGTGAAAGGGATATACGAAACCAATCTTTCAGAGTACTACGATGATAAATTCATAGTTGGGGATATCGATCTTATTCGTCGCCTCAATAACTGGGCAGATACCCTTGCCGGGGGAATGGAAGTGTTTGTCAAGGATATTGATAAGGTAGATCAGGCTGAAGATGCTTTGGAAGACATGCTCAACTATGATCTTTTCGTGGAGAAAGTGAGTGATAAGTACCTGCAGGTATTCGAATGGCTCAACCTCATCAGTAATCAAGTCAATCTTATTCTGGTAATCATCCTTTTCGTGATATGCCTCAATATGGTTTCTATCACCTTGATTCTCATCATAGAAAGAACGCACATGATTGGTGTAGTCAAAGCTTTAGGAGGAACCAATGGCCTGATACGGAATATCTTTAACTACAGCGGATTGAGACTGATTGGTAAAGGGCTGCTGTGGGGAAATGGCATCGGTTTAGGCATTTCCGCGCTTCAATATTTCTTCCATATAATACCGCTTGACCCGAAGGACTACTACATGAGCCATGTACCGATCAGTTGGAATTGGGATATCATAATAGGGTTGAACGTGCTTACTTTGATTGTTATCTACGTTATTCTTATTCTGCCAACGCTGGTCATTTCACGCATTGACCCGATCAAGTCCATCCGCTTCGACTAAGGCGCGGTGATGCTTGCGGAACCAGCTATTGATCTTCATCTGTATTACCCCGAAGAAGGCTTCCTTAAAGATGCCAATGGACATTTTGGATTCGCCTTTTGTCCTGTCTGTGAATATGATGGGAACTTCATTAATATTGAAGCCAAATTTCCAGGCTAAGAATTTCATTTCTATCTGGAAGGCGTAACCGATAAACTTGATCTTATCTAAGTTGATAGTTTCGAGTACTTTCCTTCTAAAGCAAACGAATCCTGCAGTGGTGTCTTTAATGGGAATGCCAGTAATGAAAGTCACGAAAATACTGGCGAAATAGGACATGACTACCCGCCCCATAGGCCAGTTTACTACGTTTACCCCAGTCACATATCGTGATCCGATAGCCATATCGCTTCCCTCTTCCGAGCAAGCATGGTACAGTTTAATTAAATCCTTAGGGTCATGTGAGAAATCAGCGTCCATCTCAAAGATGTAATCGTAGCCTTTCTCTAGTGCGAATTTGAAACCGCAGATATAAGCGGTGCCGAGACCGAGTTTGCCTTCTCGCTCAATGATATGAATATCTTTTCCGATATCGTTTTCAAGCCCACAAAGTTCGTCCCTTAGATTTTTTACAATTTCCCCGGTGCCATCAGGTGAGTTGTCATCTACTATTAGGATGTCAAAAGGTTTGGATAGGGTGAAGATCGCCTTGATAATAGACTCAATATTCTCTTTTTCATTGTAAGTCGGTACTATGACCAGGCTGTCATTCATCAGTCCAATGTTAAGAAATTGTTAAACCCCTAATCTAATAAAATCCCTGAATAGATATAGGACTTTTTATACAGCGGGCATCAAAAATATTTGTGAGTTCAATAGCTTTGCGGCTTACGTAAAGTTGTTGGTATGAACAAATGTATTTTTCTGGATCGTGATGGTGTATTGAATAAGGATCGCGTGAACTACGCTTATGACCTTGATCACTTTATTATACTTGATGGCGCTATCGAAGGGCTGCGTAAGTTGAAAGATGCGGGGTATTTCCTTGTCGTTATTACCAACCAATCCGGAATAGCCAAAGGAGTTTATACCAGGGAGCAAATGAACACGTGCCATCAATACCTGCAAGAACGATGTGGGCACATCATTGATCACATCTACTACAGCCCCTATCACCCTATCACAACAGAATCTTTGACCCGAAAACCAGACTCATTGATGTTCGAAAAGGCGATGGCTAAATTCGAAACTGATGTGGCTAACTCGTGGATGATCGGCGACAAGGAGAGGGACATTATACCCGCAAAAAAGGTTGGTCTTAAAACCATTCAGGTTGGTGAATATGATCCACCTTCAATAGCAGATTTCGAATCTGAAAATTTGCTCACCGCCACTGAAATTATTCTTCCCTAATTAGCTAAGTATTGATAATCAGTTAGTTATATGCCTGATTTCATCTAACTGAATCCCGGTATTTTCAGGGGTGTACTCAAAGAAAATGAATACTGGCACCCTCTTTGTCTAAGTCTCGTCATAAATTTTCACTCTTAACCTTAAATAAGCGAGACATGAAAAGACAATCATTACTTATCGGACTATTAATACTGCTGGTAACTATTTCCAATAGCTATGCCCAGTTCATACCATCGGTTAGGGTTTCCAGTACATCGATGAAACTCAACCAAAAAAATACCTTTCAGGGTACCATTAATGATGTGGCACAAATCAATTCTATCGGAGTTGGCCCTTCGATCAATATGGAATCAAAGCGATTCTTATTTCAAGGATCTTTATTGAAGCACTTCAACACAGAAGGAGAGAGTTTGATCTCTGAGGATATGAGTGCCATCGCCAGAAGGAAAGCGAGCGAGTTTAACTTCATGGTAGGGTATAAATTAAATGCTAATAAGGACATACAATTCTATCCGTTCTTCACTTTTGGGCGATATAATTTAGGGATTGAAGTGGAGGAGACGATTGATAACCAAACCCTTACCTTAAAAGATAATATCATTTTCAATGAAGTAGGTGGTGGGATAGGTGCGCACTACATTCACAATAATTTCCTTTTCGACTTACAAGTGAGTATGAAAGAGTCAACCGGCGAAGATTTCTTCGGTTCTAACTTTGGTGTAGGATTCGGCGTTGGGTATGTGCTTGGAGGCAGGGAGAATTAAGTAGAAATAAACGTATGAATGAGCATCTAGCGTCATTCCCTTGCGACCTTGCGTAGCTTGGGAGACTTGGGAATCTTGCTGAGATAAGTCATACTGGCGCGCGTTTGCAACGCGTGCCTTTTTCATCTTGGATCTACTACATTTCGAAGCACGCGTTGCAAACGCGCGCTATCAGAGTGCCTTTTTCATTTTAAAACCTGCTATTCCTTATACCCCAATATCCCCAGCATACTTTCATGAGTCTGTTCATCAGAAAACAGCTCGGTATGAAGCTTTCCCTGTCCGTCCTTAGTGACTAAGACATGTTTGGGGGCGGGAATGAGGCAGTGCTGTATCCCTCCATAACCACCAAGGGATTCCTGGTAAGCTCCAGTATGAAAAAAGCCTATGAAAAGCGGCTCATTGTCCCCATTGATCTTTGGTAAGAATACCTCCGAAGTATGTGCCTCGGAGTTATAATAATCCATACTATCGCAAGTCAGTCCACCCAGATTGACCTTATGATAAATATCGTCCCATTTGTTAACCGCCAGCATGATGTATTTCTGATTCAACCCCCATGCATCTGGCAGATGGGTAATGAAAGAGCCATCAATCATATACCATAGCTCTTTGTCATTCTGCAATTTCTCCCCGAGAATAGAATAGAGTACTGCTCCACTTTCTCCTACCGTATAACTTCCGAATTCGGTGAAGATGTGAGGCACCGGCACGTGATTTTTACCACAGATCCATTTTACATTCTCGACAATTTGCTCTACGATATATTGGTAGTCAAATTCAAATGCCATGGACGTTTTGATGGGGAAGCCCCCTCCAATATCTATGGTATCAAGCTCCGGGCAAAGCTTTTTGAGCTCGCAATACTTGAAGATGAATCGGCTCAGCTCGCTCCAATAATAGGCAGTATCTTTAATGCCTGTATTGATAAAGAAATGCAGCATTTTCAGCTTAGCCTTATTACTAGGCTTAATGCCATTCTTATACAGATCGACGATGTCATTGTACCTTACGCCTAATCGTGAGGTGTAGAATTCGAAATTAGGTTCCTCATCTGCTGCCACTCTAATACCCAGTTGATAGGTGTCATTTACGCCTTCTTCATAAATGTTGAATTCTTCAAGATTGTCCAGTACCGGAATACAATTATGGAACCCATCATTCAATAGCTCGGTAATGTATTGTGTATATAGGGGCCTTTTATAGCCATTACATACTATATATGTGTCTTTCGCGAGTTTCCCTTTTTGATGAAGCTTGCGAATAATGGGGATGTCGAATGATGAAGAGGTTTCAATATGTACGCCGTGTTTCAGCGCTTCTTCCATGACGAAGCTGAAGTGTGAAGATTTGGTACAGTAGCAATAAGTATATGACCCATCGTACTTATGCTTCTTAATCGCACCGTTAAACAACTTCTGCGCTTCGTTTATTTTTTCACCGATTTTAGGAAGATAGGTGATTTTCAAGGGTGTCCCGTACTGTTTGATGATATCCATGAGCGGGACTTCATTGAACCAAAGTTCATTATTGGTGACCTTGAATTCCGGTGTCGGGAAGTCAAAGGTCTGGTCAATTAGATCAATATACCTTTTCATTTACGTCATGAAAATGAATTTTACGATTTTTGAGCACGCAATAATGGCTTAATTTTCCAAGGAAAACAACCGTTGAAAATATCTAAAGAACGACACAGATATCAATTTGTTCATTCACCGAAACAGACCAGATATACTTATACATCGCCTCACTTATTTTTGTATTTTAGAATTTTTAGCAAGTCGCGTTAACTTTTAGAATAAAACCAAACAAGGGAGCAAGTAAGTTTGGAATTTTTTCGAACATCTTCTTCTGGATAAATATCTGGATATAAGTATGTTACAAGTAAATGTAAGTAGTGAAACAGCACCGCTTAAGGCAGTCGTTTTAGGTACAGCAGAAAGTTTTGGAGGTGCACCAAAAGTTGAGGAAGCATATGACCCTAAGTCAATAGAAAACATCCTTAATGATACCTTTCCTGAGGAAGAGCGTTTGGTGCGCGAGATAAGTGAGTTCGAGTCAGTCTTGAAAAAGCACAACGTGGAGGTATTTCGCCCAAACCTGATAGAACATTACAACCAGATATTTTCCAGGGACATAGGTTTTGTGATTGACAACGTGTTCGTGAAATCCAATGTGCTACAGCAGCGTGGCCGAGAGATTGAGGGTATCCAACATATCATAGATCAAATACCTGACGAACAGGTGATTGTTCCTTCAAGTGAAGTGAGTGTAGAAGGAGGTGACGTTGTGCTTTGGGAAGACTACATTTTCATAGGCTATTCAGAAGAAGAAGATTTCAACCAGTACACCGTCAGTCGGACCAACTCGGCAGGATTAGACTTTCTGCAAGCTGCTTTTCCTCACAAAAGAGTAAAGGCCTTCGAGCTAAGCAAGTCAGATGAAGATCCCAGACTAAACACCTTACACCTCGATTGTTGCTTTCAACCCATTGGACGAGATCAGGCCATAGTTTTTGAAGATGGTTTTAAGAATGCTGAGGATTATCAATTCCTGCAATCACTTTTTGGGCAGTCCAACCTGGTGGAGGTAGAAAGAGAAGAGATGTATCAAATGAATGCTAATGTATTCTCTATCAACCAGAGGGTCATTGTATCAGAGCGCAACTTCAAGCGTCTGAATAATGAATTGAGAAGGAGAGGGTTTGAGGTAGAAGAAATCATGTATCAGGAAGTAGCTAAAATGGAGGGCCTACTCAGGTGTTCTACCTTACCATTAATAAGGGCATAACGCTATGCGATTACAGATTACATCAAAGATCATGATGATCCAACCTGTTCACTTTGGTTATAATGAAGAAACCGGTGTGGATAACCATTATATGAAGCCCCATGAAGATAGCCATGAGGGATGGGCTCAACAACAGGCACTCAAAGAGTTTAAAGACTTTGTAGATAAACTGCGAGCCCATGACATTGACGTGATAGTATTTGAAGATACCTACGACACCTATTCACCAGATTCTATATTTCCGAACAACTGGGTATCATTTCATCAGGATGGACGTGTAGCACTTTATCCGATGTATGCAGAGAATAGAAGAACGGAAAGAAGGGATGATATTCTGGAAAAGCTCTCTACTGACTACCATCTTAAAATCACTGAAATAAAAGACTTCTCACACTATGAGGATAAAGGTGGGTTTCTGGAAGGAACCGGAGCCATGGTGCTCGACCGCAAAAACAAGCAAGCTTACATTTCGATATCGACAAGGGCACATTTACACGTCTTCGAAGATTTCTGCCAAGTCTTCGGTTATAAGACAATGATTTTCAGGGCATATCATACGGTAGATGGCCAGCGACTCCCTATATATCACACCAACGTGTTGATGGGGATAGGAGAAAATATTGCTGTAATATGTGCTGATGCAATAGATGACTCAAGAGAACGCGATCAAGTGTTGAATGCGATAGCCGAATCAGGCAGAGAAGTAATTTTGATTAGTGAAGAACAAAAGCATAGTTTTGCAGGCAATATACTTCAGTTGGCATCTGGCAGTGGTCAGATTTACACCGTTATGTCCAGTCAGGCTTACGCTTCACTAGACATTGATCAGATTGAAAGAATTGAACACAGAAGCAAGATCATCCACAGCCCTTTAGATACGATTGAAAAACTGGGAGGTGGAAGCGCCAGATGTATGATCGCCGAGATATTCTTGCCCAAGGCCGACTGATAAGAGAGAGTAAAGAAATTAGAATTGAAAATGAACATAGAGGAGATACTGCAACAAGATATTTCGAAGGCATTTAGTGCACTATTTGATGCCGACCTTGCTGCAAAGGACGTCATACTACAACCAACCAGAAAAGACTTTGAGGGAACGCACACCCTCGTTTGTTTTCCATTCGCTAGAATGTCCAAAAAGAGCCCTGAAGAGACTGCCAAGGTTATTGGTGAGCATCTTAAGGATGCTTCCCCAATTGTGCGAGATTTCAATGTGGTGAAAGGCTTTCTGAACCTTACCCTTACTGACAAGGTATGGGTTGACGTTTTTATCAACATTTGGGAGCAGAAAGACTATGGTGTATTACCTGCCAGTGGTCGCGAAGTGATGGTAGAATACTCATCACCTAATACGAATAAGCCATTGCACTTGGGTCACCTGAGAAATAACTTTCTAGGCTATTCAGTAGCTGAAATACTCAAAGCCAACGGCAACAAAGTACACAAAGTACAAATCATTAATGACCGTGGCATCCACATCTGCAAGTCCATGGTAGCATGGCTCAGATTTGGTAATGGCGCGACTCCCGAATCAACAGGTTTGAAAGGAGATAAGCTGGTAGGAGACTACTACGTGAAATTCGATCAGGAGTATAAAAAAGAAATAGCTGAGCTGGTCGCGACGGGCCAAAGCAAAGAAGAAGCAGAGAAGAACGCACCAATCTTATTAGAAGCTCAAGGCCTTTTGCGCCAGTGGGAGCAAAAAGACCCGGAGATATATAAGCTTTGGCAGACCATGAATGGCTGGGTCTACACAGGGTTTGACGCTACCTACAACCAGATGGGCGTCGATTTTGATAAGCTTTACTATGAGTCAGAAACCTATCTTCTAGGAAAAGAAGAAGTATTGAAAGGGCTTGAGCAAGGCATATTTTTCAAGAAAGATGATGGGTCTGTCTGGGTAGACTTGAAAGACGAAGGGTTAGATGAAAAGCTTTTGCTTCGAGCCGATGGTACCTCCGTGTATATGACACAAGATATCGGAACAGCCATTCTTCGTTTTCGCGATTATCCCAAAATAGCTCAGCAAATATATACCGTAGGAAATGAGCAGGAATATCACTTCAAAGTATTGTTCTTGATTCTAGGCAAATTAGGTTTCGAATGGGCCAAAGAGTGTTATCACCTTTCCTACGGCATGGTTGACCTGCCTTCCGGGAAAATGAAATCACGTGAAGGAACGGTAGTAGATGCTGATGATCTCATGCAAGAAGTGATTAAAGCGGCAGAGGAGCAAACCAAAGAGCTAGGCAAAATAGAAGACTTAAGTAAAGAAGAAGCTGAAGAATTGTTCGAAATACTCGGTTTGGGTGCACTCAAATACTTCTTGTTGAAAGTCGACCTACAGAAAAGAATGCTTTTTGATCCGTCCGAGTCGGTACAGTTAAACGGACATACGGCGCCATTTATTCAGTATTCACATGCTCGTATTTCCGCTATTCTAAGAACCGCGGCTCAAATGAATCTAGTACCTAATGATGGCTTCTTAAAGGATGTTCAGGAGTTAGAGCCTAGTGAACTTGAAACGATTAATCTGCTAGTCCAATATGAAGACAAGGTGCTACAAGCGGCAAGGGATTATTCTCCTGCGGTTATTGCACAATACGCCTATGAACTAGCCAAGGAATATAACCGCTTCTATCATGATGTGACCATATTTAAAGAAGAGAACGAAGCCAAACGGATTTTTAGAATAGCACTTTCAGGTGTTGTTGCTTCTACCATTAAAAAAGCTATGGGGCTTCTAGGTATCGATGTACCTGAAAGAATGTAATACCAAACTTTGAGGAACGGCTGCTGTTAAATTCAAAAGCAAGGTTTATGGCAAACACTACAGTTAAATCCTGGATTAGTGCCTTTAGGCTAAGGACTCTGCCGCTAGCCTTAGCCAGCATTGGCATGGGTAGCTTCTTGGCCGCTTCGGTTGATCATTTCAAAGGAGGTGTGTTTGCCCTATGTGCGCTCACCACGATATTCTTGCAGATTCTTTCCAACCTGGCCAATGACTATGGTGATACTGTGAATGGTGCTGATAGCGCTGAAAGGCAAGGCCCTTCACGTGCAGTGCAGTCAGGAGCTATATCGCTGTCGGCTATGAAGAAAGCCATCGCGCTTTTTATCGTCTTATCCCTGGTCAGTGGTGTTGGCTTGCTTTATTTGTCATTAGGTTTCAATTGGGAAACCTTCCTCTTTTTCTTTGGCTTGGGTATCTTATCGATTCTGGCCGCTATAGCATATACTGCCGGGAGTAAACCATATGGCTATGTCGGTTTAGGAGATATATCAGTGTTGATCTTTTTCGGAGTGGTTGGCGTGCTCGGTACGTTCTACCTGCATACCGGTTCGTTTGATAGTTGGTATACGTTGCCAGCTTTGAGCTGTGGGTTCTTTTCTATAGCAGTACTGAACGTGAATAACATTAGAGACATAGAATCTGATAAGAAAGCCGGTAAATTATCTATCCCTGTCAGAATTGGGAGAAGTAACGCCGTAAAATACCACTGGTTTCTCTTATTGGCTGGAATAGGCTGCGCCGTCGCTTTTTCCATTACAAAGTTTAACTCACCGTGGCAATTCCTATTTCTAATAACCGTCCCCCTGTTATTCAGAAATGGCTTCGCCATTGCTACAAACAAAGAAGCCGGAAAGCTAGACCCCTATTTAAAGCAAATGGCCCTCACCACCTTGCTCTTTGTCATCACATTCGGTGTAGGGCTTCTTCTAGCATAGCTTTCAGCCACTGCGAGCGAAGAACATCGGATGCAACACCTCGAAAGCGTCCTTCTGAGACTTAATATTTTAGTTTCAAATACACAAAATTGGATGACGTTCGTCGAAATCATTTGGCAGTTCTGTTATTCTGGGGAGTTTTCCCCTAATGTTAGGGGAAATACAAAGGGGTAAGAATAGCAAGGGTTTTCAGCGTATTATAAAAACACATCATAAGCAAAGAATCTTATTAGCTATAGGAAGTGACAGAAGATAATGCCTCTAACATTATAGTATCATAGCTCGGTATTTCCGCCTCGCAGTTACGTAGTTCTGAGGAGTTTCCTCCCGACTCGTCAGGAGAAATACAAGGGGGTAAGAACAGTAGAGGTTACAGTGCAGCCAGGAGTTTCCACCTGGCGGTCTTAATTTTAGGCTCAAAACTGTCGTTCTGAAATACCATATACCTGAAGTAAGTCACAGGCACGAAAGTAACTTTCGCGCCAGATTGAGGTTGTCTCAAAAACAAGTCATTTCGACGTTAGGAGAAATCTATCTCTATTTAAAATGCTCACTATCAAAGAGATGGATTTCTCGTTGCACTCGAAATGACCCTTCAGAAAGGCTTTTGATACAGCCTCAGAGCTCGTAACTGTCTTTCAGTCCAAAACCAAACTAATTCTCCTCCGTACCTTCCTCTTCTGACTCAGTTTCCTCATGACTCTCCATCACCATATGATGATCATCTTTCATTTCCTTATGTTCAGCTAATAGCGTCTCATGCTCAGCCTTTATCTTTTCATGATCTGCCTTCATTTGTTCGTGCTCTTTCATCATGGTTTCGGCATCCACCTTTCCGCTAGCATGATTTTTCTCCAACTCCTCATGCTTGGCCAATAGTTCCTGATGCGATTTGATGATTTCATCATGTTTAGCCAATATCTCGTCACCTTTGCCTGTCATCGCCTTGTGAAGTGCATCTTCCTCGGTAACCATTTCTGCATGTGATGAAGATACTTCGTGATGCTCATTCTTGACTTCATCATGGGCCTTCACCATAGCCTCGTGCTCGGCTTTCATGGCCTCATGCTCTTTTACTAACTGTTTGTGTTCCTCGCTGTCAGCAGGGTTGGGAGAACAAGCACTAAATAGATAAATAGAAAGGCAGATAATTGCGAAAAGTAATTTTCCTCGTTTCATTTTTTTGGATTTATATGATAGCAACTAGATAGCCAAGAAGTCTCAATCTCTCGGTCATTTGGTGGACATTCAAAAACTGCCACATGGTTGTAATAACAAAAGGGTGACGTCTGTTTTAAGAATTGGCCTTCCATGTTTAAA
>JBCBSS010000163.1:0-16931 GCA_039819065.1 Bacteroidota bacterium | reverse complement strand
AGGCTTCTTTCTTCCATCTAATAATATTAAAGTTGAGCACTAAAGTAATTATTAATCTAGAATGCAACAGCCCTGCCCGCCAGCGGGGGACAATGAAGCACTTCGTATGATCATTTGTATCCAACCTTTCAATCTCCTTTCAACTTGTCTATTGGATTGGCGAGTGCGGTTTTGATGGATTCTACGCTAATAGTGACCAGGGTAATGATCAAGGCTCCCAAACCGGCTAGAGCGAATACCCACCAGGACAATTGAATGCGGTTGGCAGAATGCTCGATCAAGGATTCGGAGAAGTGCCAGCCGATTGGCATGGCCAGCACCACCGCTATGAGCGCCAGTTTGAAGAAGTCGATACCCAATAACCAGAATATCATGCCTGTTCCCGCACCTAGTACTTTTCTGATACTGATCTCCTTGCTCCTTTGGCCAATCAGGTATAATGAAATGGCAAATAACCCGGAGCAAGCCAAGATAATAGAAAGAATAGAAAAAAGCGTCAGCATGGTCCTCCCCCGGTGTAAGTTGGCATACATCAGCTCAAAGTTTTGATCCATGAACTCGTACCGTACAGGCTGGTTGGGCTGTAGGGTCGACCATAAGGAAGATATAGAAGAGAGCCTTTGATCGACATCCGTAGCATCAATTTTAATCGATATCGTAGAATTACCTTTGCCTATAACCATGCAGAGCGGCCGCACCTCTTCCAATAGCGTTTCAAAATAAAAGTCCTTGACAACCCCGATCAAATTATACTCTACGTCAAACATATCTATCAAAGGCTGTCCCTCGGGCTTTTCTATTTGAAGCGCTTCTGCCATGCTTTCATTAATGATGATCACACCGGTTTCGTTAGCATCCTGAATGAAATCTCTTCCTGCGATTATCTCCATTCCCATAGTCTGGATGTAATCTTCATCCACAATCCAATAGGCAGCCTCAATTCGATTATCCAACTGTTTGCGATCAGCCTGCCAAAAGAAACGGTTATGAATGGCGCTTCCCTCAACTGGATAGAAATCACTAATAGAGGCATTTTCAATACCCGGTAGTTTCAATAATTCCGATTTGAGTACCTTACGCCTGTCTTCGCTCATGCTTTCCAGCCCCATCAGGTTAACCACCTGCTCCTTCTCATAGCCAATAGCCTTATTCATGAGATATTCGAATTGTTGATGCGAAAAAAGTGATACAATGATCAATACAATGGCGGTAGTGAACTGAAATATGATTAGTCCATTTCGCAATATGGGTCGATTCGATTTGTGTCCTGTTTTTCCTTTGAGTGCTTCAATAGGCTGAAAAGATGATAGATGGAATGCAGGGTAAAGTCCGGCAATCAAGCCAACGCATATAGCTACAGCCACCAGAAGTGGCAAAAACCAATAGGAATGCCATGGCAATACCAGTGAAACATCTGCCAACCAGTTAAAAAAGGGCAAGGCCGCCACGGCGAGCAGTAAACCTAATAGGGTAGCCATAAGTGTATAGGATATTGATTCCACTAAATATTGAGAAATCAAGTTCGATCGGACAGAACCAACCACCTTTAGCATGCCGACTTCTTTGGCCCGTTTTATGGCGTTGGCTGTCGATAAGTTGATAAAGTTGATACAGGCTTGAATTAAGACTACTACCGCAATTATCCCAAAAATCCAAAGTAGCTCATCTGACCCATGCGACGAGTCATCATGTACCTCCTCGGGATTCAGGTAAATGTTTTTTACCGGTTGAAGGTAATAAGTCTGATATTTTTTCATCTCTTCTAACCCTGAAGCACCTATATCCCGGAGCCTTGGCATCACATGGGTATCACGTATGGCTACCGTTTTTTGCTCTACCGATGCCTTATCAGCTCCAGGTATGAGCCTGGTATATAGATGGTAATTCGTACAGCACCAGCCAGTGGTACCCGGCCCCTTTTTTCTATCCTTTAGGGTCAAAATGAAATCACCCTGCAGATGAGAAGTCAAAGGAAAGTCTTGCATCACTCCTCCTATCGTATAGGTTTTCTCAGGATCATTATTGAGGATAAAGCGTTTGCCTACCGGGTTTTCATTAGGAAAATACTTCTCTGCTTTTCGTTTTGAAATGACCATACTATTGGGCGCTACCAAAGCTTGTTCGTGGGAGCCATACACCATCGGTATTTCCAGAATATCCAGCAATTCAGGATCGGCATAAAGGAAACCTTCTTCGTAGTAGTTGTAATCCGAATCGATCTTTTTGATCTGGTTTTCACCGGCATCACCCCAACTCCATAAAACCACCCTGGCCACCTTTTCCATTTCGGGAATGTGCCCCTCTAGTATTTCTTTAAGTGGCCCATGCACATTGGTCCAATAACCGGTTTCGCCCGGTTCTGACCATTGATTGGCCAAACGGTAAATATCTCCTTGTCTTTGGTAGTGTTGATCAAAGCTACTCTGGTGAATAATATATAATGTAATGAGTAAGCAAGCTGCTATGCCAATGGCAAAGCCACCTATTTTAATAGTACTGAAAAGCTTTTGATTGATCGTTTGTCTCCACACGATCTTAAGTTGATGCTTGAACATACCGTAACTGTTTAATTTGTAATCCCCTCCCCAGCTTTTCATCAAAGTTGGTCGTATGAGTTTGATTGATTCTTTGATATAAATACGCTTTGCCTTCTTTTCACCATACTGCAAAAGGTTGTCTTCGAACCGCTCGTGCAAGTCGCCTTCGAACTCTTCCATATATGCCGGTTTGATCAGCCGCCTCAGTAAGTTGATCGGCCATTTAGGTGGTATTATTTGGTTGCCCATACTGATCAGGCTTGGCTAGTACCCAGGCCGGGCATAGCATTCCACAATTGCGACCTGATTTCCTTCATTTCTTCCAATACTTCTCTGGCATATGGTGTAGCAGCATAGATTCGCTTACGCTTCCCGCCTCTTTTCTTGGTAGCTTCACCCCACTCGGAAGTGAGGAAACCCTTTTCTTCCATACGCTTCAAAGCTGTTTGTATAGCCCCCATACTCATTCGTTCGCCAAGGCGGTCTTCGAGCTCACGCTGAATTTCATTACCATAAGCCTCTTCTTGTAATACGATCACTGTCATCAGAATCAGTTCCTGTAACTCCCCTAGCCGGTTTTTCTTCATTGTCAAATGATATTTTTATCTAATTGAAGTAAATATAAATAAATATTTTTATCTAATTGAAGTTTTAATAAAGTAGTACAACGTGGTCTGCTCTTTTGGGTTACATCAATGTGCATGTAATTTACCCGCTCTCGATGGAGTTGTCTCTAACGAGTAATGACCTCAATGATCTTTACAAGTAACATTGAGAGCGGCTGATGATGAGATCAGTCAGTCCATATTGGCCTTTTGGTGACAACACCAAAAGGAGCAGTAACCCCACTCCGCAGTCATTCTGGAAGAAACCTATTGGCAAGTTGTCAAAGTCCATCTTAGACTCCACCATTTTTTGATTAGCACGATTATTAGGTATGTTTCGAATCAGCCAGCCAGATTTCATAGCCAATAAGATTCTTGGCAGAATGACGTTCTAAGTTGGTTATGACTATATCTAATAAGCTCTCTCAAACATTTAAAACGTATTATCAAATTACAGGCATAGCCAATGCCATTATGGTAATTCCAAACACGCACTGGGCTACGTTATTACCTACCCCCTCATCAAACTTCAATACCCTATTAGTATTTTCAAATAACCGCTTATTCTGCGTAGGCAATTTATTGCATTATATATAGATTAAATTATCGCTTGTATTGTCAATCAATGGACTCCTACTGCAACTCGACTGTTACCACACACCAATCGAGTGTGTTCGGCCGTTCTTAGCACAGCGAGATATCTCCTTAGTAAATTGATTTATTAGTAAAATTTATTTGACATTTTGACTATATATCTTATGATTTTTAACTATTTGATTATCAAAAGAATGACCAGTCTGATTCAAGTAAATGTTTGATCCCTGGTATTTTTCAGCCTCATGGCAAGTTGCTAATTAAGGTTTGAAAAGTTACATTCGTATTGCTTAAAAAAATCTAAAAACAATTAAAAAAACAACATGAAGTATTCATCAAAAAACATCAAGTCAATGATGGACCACATCAAGCCTGATGCTTTAGCTGAAAGCAACTGGTCTCCATCAAATGTAAGCCCAAGCTGGGCTAGTCCTTCTATTTGTAGCGAGGATTCTTCGCCGTTTTGCGAGGATAGATATCCTGAGGATTAATCGTCCTAACTGCTATCTAGTAAAATTTAATAGAAATCCCGGACACCAGTTGTTCGGGATTTCGTGTCTTAGCTAACCAAACTTATGAATAAGGAAGTAATATTTATTCTCAACACCCATATGCCCTATGTGCTGAATGATGGGCCTATATTTCAGGAAAAGGAAAACTGGTTGTTCGAAGCCATTACCGAAACCTATATTCCATTGTTCAAGGCGTTCGAAAGCTGGAATCCAGCGGTAGAAGGAGGCAAAAAGATGATCTTCTCCATGACACCTTGCTTGTTTAACCAACTGGTGGAGGGCAAACAAAGGTATTTGGACTACCTGGATGTAATGGAAAAGATTGGGACTTACGAAGTAGAACGCACCTCAAGCGCCCACGAGTACAATCGCTTTCTTAAAAACAAAGTGGATATATCGGATGAACAACTCAGATTGGTTCACGATATGGCCCATTTCTATTTGAGACGTGTACAAGAGAGCAGGGTATTCTGGGAAAGCAGAAATATCGCCTCCTACCTCAAAGACTTGTTCCAGCGTAAATCCAAGGGTATAGATGTATGGACCTCATGCCCTTACCATAACTTCATACCTTTCTTCGAAGGCAAGACCGTAGATCATTTGATCAAACGTGGTGTTGAGGAATTTGAAAAGACTTTTGATAGAAAGCCCGATGGCTTTTGGATGCCAGAATGTGCCTACTTCCCAGGAACTGAAGCATATATGGAGAAACATGGCATCGGTGCAACCGCCCTCACCGTTCCAGGTATCGGTGCTTATACTGGTACTGACAAAAGTGGCATCTATCGACACAATAACCTTGACATTTATGCCCATGATTATCGCCTCTCCATGTACCTATGGAAAGCACCGGATACTACCTTCCCTTCTGATGGGCCTTACAGAGAGTTCTTCAGGGATGTTGGTCTGGATATGGAACCTGAGTATTTCAAACACATTGGTGTGGAAGTTCATACCGGTAAAGCCAGAAATGCCTGGACAGGCTACAAGTACTTTGCCATCACCGGCCAAGACATCGACCTGGGCTTCAAGACGTTGTATGACAGGAATGCAGCTTCTCGCAAACTAAGAGAACACATCGTGGCATTTGACAAGATACTGGAAGACAATCGTGGCTTCAGCAATGATGGTAAAACCTTCATTGTAGCCTTCGATACAGAATTGTTTGGACACTGGTGGCACGAGGGCGTAGAATGGCTGTCCCTGCTCATGCAGTATCAATTCGAAAAAGAAGAAGTGTACATGTAATGCGGCACTTCTGCCGTAGAGTCAAGCGCTATTTGTGTTCCCCGCTGTCGGGGCTGAATTTAGAAAACAAGCTTAACTCAAGCACCGAACCCTATACGCCAACTAAACCTAACGAAACTAAAATGCTAGCGACTAAACCGATATTACCTAAGCTATTCTATTCTACCTGGGGGTACGATTTCTACAGTGAAGCCTGGATGGCAGAAGCAAACTGCTGGATGTACGCCATGATCAAATTCGCTGAAGCCAACATTGACCTGGAGCAGGATAAAGAAGCAGCGGCTTTGTTTGAGCTGTTTTCTGGCAGCGATTACATCTTCATGCACGAAGATCCTACCCAGTGGCCAGGAGCACAAGAATCCTTTCTGGCACAATACGAAAGCACCATGAGCCAAGTGACGCTAAAAAAGAAAGAAGTGATCAGTGTGTTCCCTGTGGATCCGTTCCTTCACTTCTTTGCTTATGTTACTACTGAAAAACCCAGGGAGGAGCCAATGCTTGAAGTGTATAAAACAAGGGCAGGCAAAGACGACTTGACATTGGAAGAACTGAGACATGTCAAATTAGAACCTACCCTTTATGAAAAAGGTGGTCTCTACATTTATGGCCAATACTTCTTGCTACACCCAGAATCAGATCATGTCTTTCAAGTTCCAAATGCGCAAGAACCTCCTTTACACTTTAGAACACCAGACTTCGGCCTCCCCATGCTGACCATGAACAATATGCGAGTTCATGCCAAGTATGACTATACCAAACTATCGGAACAGCTTGGAGATGTATGGGATATCAAAGAGAACATCAGCATAGACTTTGACCATGTAAATAAGAGCAATGCCATTTTCAAAAAAGATGAACTGGAAGCGGTACTAAAGGATAAGAAGGTGGCTATTTTCAAATACAACAAAGAGGCTTACAGCTTATTACGATTCCATGACAATCTATCTTTCAAACTGGCCGTCGTATTTGACGATACGGTAGAATTGAAAGATGCCTCTGATTACATCTATGCTGAAAAGACTTCTATTCCTGTAGTCAATGATATCGAAGCCATTGACCATTTGGATTTTGATGCTTTAGTACTCACCTGCTCGTTGAACTTCGAGTCAGAGGTCAGGTTCTTGAAACGTCTAATGCAACGGGCTAAAGCTGAAAAAATGCCTGTGATTGCTTTGTACGATGATGTACTGAAATACACCGACATATTCGATGGCACCGAGGATACCAGTCATTTCTATAAGGTTCATGTGCAGGATTTCAACATCACTAAAGATGATGTTGATAAATACCGAGCTTTTAGGCCTCGAAAGACATTAGGCATTTTCGGCACAGATACGGTACAGGGTAAGTTTACCACGCAGATCTACTTGCGTGAAGCATTAAAAGATAAGCTGACTGTTTCGCATTTTGCCACAGAACCTACGGGCACTTTAGTGGGTGCAGATGTTGGGTTCTCCCGTGCTGAGGATGAAGATGAAATGCATCGCCTGGCCATGCACCGTATGCTTCAGGAAGAGCTGGAGGCCAAAAGCGATCTTATGCTCACCGGAGGCCAGAATTCTATGATTTATTCTCCTCCTGGCAAGACAAAGAAGGGCAACGCTTCTACCAAGATCTACCACCAATTTCAGCCGAATTATATCATTCTGACCATGTCGGTTGATACGTCGATGGAGACCATCACAAAAACCCTCGAATACCTTGAGGAGCTCCGGGAAAAGCGAAACCTGAGATCTAAAGTCTTGGCGTTTGCCATCATGGGCGGTAGAAAGATACAGGGTTCACGTTGGACAGAGACCTATTTCATGGAAGTGAGAGATGAGATGATCGAACAGGCTAAAGCCAAGGTAGAAAAGCTAACCGGCATCAAGGTCTTTTCTGTTCCGGAAGAAATAGAAGCACTAGCCACTACAATAGTGAAGCAGCTCCGAGTGGATCGCGTATTGGAGACGAAGCCAGTGTGATCTGCCTTCGCAGTTGCTACGGCAGACGAGAAGGTTGCGGTCTATCATAAAAGAGGCAATGTCAAAAGGCAGTCATCCCGACAAGTCGGGATCTCTCTCCGGTCAAGGTACAACACTTGGAAAGAGATAGATCCTGACTTGTTGAGATGACACGTTGTAGTGAAGGTCAACAGAATCTCAAAGGCACTAAAGAACAATGCGGTGTGTAAGTCGGGTGGAAACACCCGGGAACACTCAACTAAAACAGATAAAATGGGATCACACAAACTGAAGATGTTTTGCACTTGTGCGGTTCTAGGAGGATGTGGGGATGTGGATCGTAGCGGACGCTACGATCAGGTTTACAGCCGGCGGTGATTTCTCCTAACGTCGAAATGACAATTAACACAAGTCGTGCAAGCCGGGTGTTTCCACCCGGCTTCTGATACTAAAGCACTCAAACCGTCAGGTCTTTTGACCTGACTACATATTAAAACCAAAATATAACCAAGGGTCTAAAACGTGAACGACCAACAGCATAGAAAAAATGTAGGCCTCAAAGAGTCTTTCGGTTACTTTCTCAGACTGATCAAGCTCATTAAGCCTTATTGGCACCTGATAGGAAAAGGTATCATACTGGGGCCAGTGATAGGGCTGTTTGCTATTGTGACACCGTTTCTGAGTAAGTTGCTTTTCGATTCGGTATATCCAACTGGCAGTATCACTTTAATGGAAGTGATTGTGTTTGGCATTCTAGCTGTCACTGTAGCCTCTACTTTAGCTGATACCGCCTTGGGGTATTATACCTCCTATATCAGCACCAAGCTGAATGGCGTATTCAACTTGTTCTTCTTCAATCATTTGCAGCACTTGCCTACCTCCTTCTTTGTGCGACATCAGGTTGGAGAGGTCAAAAGCCGCTTTATGGATGGGCAAAATGCACTGAATGCCATTGTCAATGCCGTACAGGTGTTTTTCGGGCAGGGTATCTTTCTGCTGCTGGTGCCTCCCTTCCTATTTTTTCTACACTGGAAGCTAGCGCTAGTAGCCATTTTGGCCATACCCATTACTGGTCTGATCACTTTTCTATCAGGCAAATACCTGCGCAGCAGTTGGCAGCATGTAGCTGAGGCGCAAGCGGATTTCGATGCGTTGCAAGTGGAGGTGCTTAACCAAATACGTACTTTCAAAGGGCTTGGTCTGGAGCATTACAACTACAAGCGTGGTGCTTCCATCCAGCAGAAGGCACTAAAAGCACATTTGAGAGCGCATACGGTCAATTCTGCCTTGGGCATCTCGGACCGTTTACTGGCCGCTTTGAATACTACTTTGTTCACATGGTTGGGTTGGAAGTACATCATTCAGAGTGAAATGACCCTAGGAGATTTTGTCGCGTTTACAGCTTACATCGGATACATGTACGGGCCGTTTTCAATGATGGTCAATTTGTTTACAAGCTTCCAGCATTCGGCCGTGAACCTAAACCGTGTCTTCGAGTACCTTGACACCATACCGGAGCAAGACCCGGCCATGGCCTACAAATCTCCGCCACCGATTAAGGTTCCTCTCCGAGGCAATATCTCATTGCAGGATATCTCCTTCTCTTATAAGCCAGAACAGGCTATTCTTCAGGGCATTAACCTAAGGATAGCAAGTGGGCGATTCTACGGTCTTGTAGGAACGAGTGGGTCGGGCAAGACCACTTTGCTACGTTTGTTAAGTAGATTCGAAAGCCCAAACCAAGGTAACATTCTATTCGATGGCAAAGCGTTTGAAGATGTGCCTCTAATAGACTTCAGGAGGCAAATCGCCACGGTATGGCAAGAGGTGCAATTGATAAGAGGTACGGTATGGGAAAACCTCACTTTAGGATTAAGCGGTATTACTGAAGAGGACATGAATGATGTCATTGAAACGGCTCAGCTCGGCGAGTTAATAGCGTCTTTTCCAGAAGGCTTTCAAACACCGATATCCGAATGGGGCTCTAGTCTATCGGGAGGTCAACGGCAACGGTTTGCCATTGCCAGAGCGCTAATCCGGAAGCCTCGTATTTTGATTCTGGACGAGGCCACTTCTAACCTAGACCTCTATACTGAAACCAAGCTCATTGACCGGTTGACGACCTTTACTAAACGACATGGCATGACCACCATTTTGGTCACTCATCGTGTCAAGAATCTTACGCGAGCCGATGAGGTATTCGTGTTGGATAGTGGCATGATCGAAGCCAATGGCACCTACAATGAGTTGGTGGTACACAATAATACCTTCAGAGAAATGGTATCGTTAACCACGGACGACACATCTATAATTAATGAAACAGACTAAGCCGAATCAAAGATGAAATCGAATAACGAAATAGTGACAATGAAGCGTACTTATCAACTGCCGGAGTTGAAGGATCCCAAACATCCTGGCATATATATCATATCCAGGATTGCCTTATTCTCCATAGGGCTTTTCATGATCTTGGGTACGGCAGCATATTTTATCACCTTCAATATCACCTTGGACTTCAAAATACCCCTGAGTGGAACGGTTAAGCCAGATCATTTGGTGCTCTATGCAGATGGCTCTGAGGTGTCTTTTATAGAAACGGGAGATCTTTCCAAAATATCCATCACTGATGAACTGACCATTGAAGCCAGAGTGCATTTGGTATCATTAGAAAGTAGCGCTACGGATAATACTTATCAGGTCATATTGTATCCGACAGAGGATCGTGAGTTGCGAGCGTTTACAGGAAACCGGGTATCAGCCACTATATTCATCACAGATCGGCCATTATGGTCTCTGGTAGAGGATAAGCTGGGCTTGGAATTTGGGTCTAACTAAGGGCCCCTTGACTAGACTGCCGATCGAGCGCGTTTGCAACGCGTTCGCTTAAATGCTTGCAATAAGTGATTGATCAACAGCACGCGTTACAAACGCGCGCTAACTGAGGGTTATCTTCTTTGTTGGAGTTTTCAATTGCCATGGGCACCTAGCCATTCCTGCAAAAGGCTTTAGCCAATAACGCAAGTATGCGGAGCATTCACAAAATCATAATTTGTTTTTACAGTTTAGCTTAACTGATGGTGGCATAGGCTTAAGATTTTAGCGGCTAAAGCCTCATTACTTGCTTAAAGGTTACCACGGGCTGAAGCCGCGTGGCAAAACATACCCTTGAAAACAATAGCACAGTTTCTATTACAGCATGAACATTGATCAAGTCATTCACTTGTCATGGGTTAAAGCCGCGTGACATTTCTATAGCTCAGACCATCATCTGTGTCGATCGAGCGCGTTTGCAACGCGTTCGCTTAAATGCTTGCAACAAGTGATTGGTCAACAGCACGCGTTGCAAACGCGCGCTAACTGGTAGCCTTGCCCACCTTCGCTAAAGCTTCGGTGGACGAGGCTCAAATCCAATTCAACCAGCCGAGGCGTTTTTGTAGGCGCTCATTAATTTCTTGTTGTTGGTGTTGCTGTTCTAGCAAGGCCTCTACTCCGATTTCTTTTTCTATCGTTGTTTTGCGCTGATCTGGCTTCCACTCTTTTTCGGAAGGCAAATAATTAGAGAAGCCAGGCATGCAAGCAGGACAATGAAGATAAGGGTAGTCGAGTTTTTCAAATTTGGGAACATCACCATCCACTAAGACATCTTTAGAATCTCCACATCCGCAAGCGCCGCAAATGAAGGCATTTTGTTGCTTTTCACTTCTTACTCTAAAGTGACAAGGAGCGATATTTTGACCATCACCATTGCAGCTTAGCTTGCGTGTGGCTTTGATTGCTCTTGGTACTCTTCCCGTTGGGAGTATCATCCGTGAAGCCATTGATCGAAGGTATCTTCTCACCTTAAGTATGAAACTTGGTTTGCCAGCAACCATTGGCTGCTCTGCTTTACCCGCTTGTCCATAGCTTGGAAAGCTGAGGTCAGTTAGATCCGGTAATTCAACCAATGGCCCACCATCCTGTGGCAAGGCTTGTATGCGTTGCTTAAGTATTTGGCCTAAGGCCATGGCACTGGCCGTTTCGGTAGAAACATCATGATATACCCAACCGCCATTTTCATATACCGGCACGTGCTTCTCTTCGATGATGATATCAGGTTTAGTTATGGCAAAACCGGCTTCTATAAAACCTTGATCAGCCACCGAAATGACTTGATCAAGTTGTGCAGGAAAGGCAGGCGGAATACCAGCAGGGCATATTACTTTACACCCTCGTTGGTTCAGTTTTTCAACCCATGCATTTTGCTCCTTTTGATACCTACCTTCTTGATTTGAGAAATTGATATGCACATAATCCGGCTGTACCGTTTCTTCCATCCATTCTAGTGAGGTGTTTAGCGCTTTCATGGCACTGTCTTCAGGATATTGTGGTACCTGCGCTATGCTTAATACTATATCTCCATAAGCGCTTAAGGACTGTAAAAAAATACTGATAATCCTGGTCGTGTCGGTAGCCCAAATCTGTTCATCAGGGCCACGCTCAGATTTTATCCAATCAATGAGGTCTTCGCGGCCAAATTCTGCCTCCACATAGCCATCTTTATCAATGCAGATGTAATGCTCCAACAACAAGGGGTAGTGCTGGAAAAAAGTCCGGTCAATACTATCTCCAATTACTCCTATCTTGATCATTTTTGGCTATTCGTTACCTTCTTTCCCGAGGCAGTCAAAAGTAGCTGTAAGTGGCCTAGGCTGCCTCAAAAGCCCGTTTTAATGTCATTTCGAATGCAATGAGAAATCTTACTCTCTTGATAATCAGTGCTTTGAGTCGAGTAAGATTTCTCCCTATGGTCGAAAAGACAGCTTCTGAGACAGCCCCCAAAATGATATTGAAGTGGCCTTTGGCGTCCTCGGGTTACTCATTCCTGCGTTTAACACGCTTTACCTCACAATTGAGAATAGGAATGGAAGCATAGTGTAAACAGCGGTAAATTAATTCATAATAAAACTATATCAATAATTTATTTTACTTTACACCGTCAAATCAACGTAGAAATCTATAAGAGGCGTTAGGCTATAGCGGTCTTCTCACCACGGCATTGGCTTGTATCAAACCGCCTGAACCGCGGGTGACGAAATCCCGGACAAAGGCACCGTTTGAAGAGAATTCCTTCACCGTAGCATTACCGTTGCCCACTAAAAAATTACCTCCTGGTAGAAAGGCTATACCTTCCACCTGATTCAGTCCGATAACAAAATTATCTTGAAACACACCCAAATCGTTAAACCTGGCGATGACCCCGGCGTTCCAATCATTGACCAGCAAATCGCCATTATTATCAAACCATATATTGGTGGGACCTTGTAGGTTGCTGCTGATAAAAGCGCCCATGTCATTGCCATTGCTATCAAACTTCCTGACAAAAGCGCCATCGAATGATGACACATATAAGTTGTCGCTATCATCCCAATCTAAACCTATGCTGTTGCTGACAGAGAAGCTCGTGAATTCATCTATAAAATTGCCATCCAGATCATAGCGTAGAACCCTGCCATTGCCTTGCCACTGCAATACATATAAAAGACCATCAGGGCCAATTTTCATTCTAGTAGGACCTCCTATGCCGATGGCAAAGTCGTCAATATAATCACCGGTATCGCCATCATATCTAGTTATTCTACCACTGTTCAAGTTAGAAACAATCACCTCATTTCTACTTTCTAAAAATAAGATGTCTTGTGGCCAAGCCAGTCTCTGGCTGATGAAAACACGCGGTCGTTGGCCATTCTGGTCATATCTCAATATTTGCCAGGGAGGACTTTGAAGATTACCTGCGTCGCTAACGTAGATATGAAAATCCTGCGTGAAGATATCCGTAATAACTACATCCAGTGAACCTTCCACACCTTCTACATTGGCCGTGACTGTGACATTCCCAGCCACTAGCGTGTTCACCATCCCGGTATTGTTAATACTAGCATTGGCATTACTTACCGTCCAGGTTATGTCAACCATTATAGTAATAGGCTGACCTGATTGGTCCAATCCGCGGGCAGAGAATTGGGCAGTTTCATCGAGGATCAATTGGCTACCGAAAGGAGAGGTAATTTCAATTGTCGTGAGTACAGGGGTTTCTGTATCATCACTAGAACAGCCAAATAAGAGGCTGCACACTATTGCTACAATGACAAAGGGTCTAAGGTGTTTCATGGGCTATGGTTAAAAGTTTAACCATATAACGTATGGTCATCGATAAGGGAACACTTTTTGATCCCAATGGAAAAAAATGTTTTGAATGGTTAGCTCAGTAAAAGCGAAATACCTTCTTTTTGGTTGTTTTCCGGTAAATTGGTCAATGCTACCCTAAATAGATTCATGCAAACCATCCCCCTATTAGAAGGTCCCAAGGAAGTAATGCAGTTTTCAAAAGCTGCTGCATCTCCAAAGCTTGACGAGGTTTTCATTATGAGGCATGAGGATGCCCTACCCTCCAACTTAAAATACGCACCGCCACATAAGCGGCAGTGTTTTGATATTACGATTATCACCAACTGCGATTATCAGCGCTCTATCAACAATATCGAACAGACTTATCAAGGAGACTTTATCACTTTTGTAGGCCCTTATCAAACGCATAGTTACCATTTACCGCCTGTTCAGCCCATTGGCTTTTCTATATTCTTCACCCACAGTTTTGCTTCGATCGGTCATAAGAACAGTAACTTCCTTTCTGACTTTCCTTTTTTCTCTTTTAGTAACCATGCGGTAATACCCCTGACGGTTAAACAGCGTAACGCCTTGCTTTTCTTTTACGAAAAAATCTACGATGAATATCACAATCGTAACCAAACGGATGTGAAGTTCATCAAAGCATACCTGGAGGTGTTACTACTTGAAGTGCGCAAATTATACCTTGATGATCAAGTCAAATCTTCCATTACCAACCACAAGGATCAAGTTATCAATGATTTCATGTTGATGTTATCAACAGACCTGGGCAGGCACTACCGGCTTAAAGATTATTCCGAGAGCCTCAACATTTCACCAAGATATTTAAGTGAGTTACTTAAGAAAAATACTGGTAAGGCCGCCTTGCACCACATTCAACAACGCATATTGACAGAAGCAAAAACCCTTATTGCTCAGACCTCCTTATCCATCTCGGAAATTGGGTACCATCTCTCTTTCAAAGATGCTTCTCACTTCTGTAAATTTTTCAGAATTCAAACCGGCTTATCTCCGCTTCAATATCGGATTCAATATAACGGACGAGTATAATTATACCGTAGATGATGCGCTTTTGAACATCGCCTGACTTTGCCTTGCAACTACCTTTGAAAACCTCCTAGGCCAGCCGAAGGTGTGATATTTCACACAAGGATATTACCAACTAAAAACAAAGCGCAATATGTCTACAAGTGAAACACAAACGAGTCCTTTGCATTTAAAAGGCAGCTCGGAAAAACTAGCATTTAAATTTGAAAATTCATCTCATCTTGAAGGGTGGAAAAAGAATGACATACCCGGTTGGCCCGACCGTTGGCATGAACTAGCATTCGACAGTGAGGAAAACCAATCTTTTATGGTGATTAAACCTCATGTCAGTAGCTGGTATGAAGATGTATACGGAGGCTTATTGTATAAAGAGATTTCCGGAGATTTCCAGGCGACCGCTCACGTCAAGGCCTCCGGTGTCAATAATGCAACACCAAATCAGAGTTTTTCGCTAGGTGGATTGATGGTTCGTAAACCATCTCATTTTGAGGCCAGCACATGGCAGCCTGGCCATGAAAACTGGTTATTCTTATCCACAGGAACCGCGGACAGACCAGGAAACCATCAGTTTGAAGTTAAAACAACCTATCAAAGCATTTCAACCTTACGCACTTATCCTGCTAAACCTGAGTGGGTACAACTTAGAATCGTTCGGCTTCGAGAGCTTTTTACTATGCTTTACAAGTATGAAGGTGAGGATTGGCAGTATCTGGATCAGTGGGTGAGACCTGACCTACCTGAAACGCTTCAAGTCGGTTTAATTGCTTATACTGACTGGGATAATACAGCCCCTCTTTACCCGGACTTTGAAACCATCAATAAAAAGGGAATACCGAACGGCGTAGAAGATCTGATCTTTAAGGTGCAATCGGTAAGCTTCGAATATCCAAAGGCGGAAAGGTTTGGTACAGCGTTAACGGACTTTGCATCACTGGGCGAAGAGAAATTAGAAACGTTTATGCACTAGATGTTCCTAGCAAAATCAAAATTGGTCGGTATTGGGCAAAGCAATTTATGTTTACCCAATACCTACTTCAATGTTCTAGTATGCCATTTCGACGATTTCTGCCGCTACTTCCGGCGTAACATCTCTGTGCTCACCTAGAGCAGTTAAGCCATGCTTGGTCAGGCTTTCTGCTACAGTTTGCGCAAAACCATCATATTCATCAGTATACTCGCTCAATTTGGTCTTGATATCGAGTGAGTTGAAAAAGCGTTCAGTGGCTTCAATAGCTGCTTTGGCTTTCTCTTCGGTAGTACCTTCAGTGATATTCCATACACGTTCGCCGTATTGTGCCAACTTATCCTTTTTCTGTTCGAAACGCTTGGTATAGGCGCTCGGTAGAATAACAGCTAATGTACGAGCGTGATCGATGCCGTAGTAGGCCGTAAGTTCGTGAGCGATCATATGCACACTCCAGTCCGTTGGCACTCCTTTTTGGATGTAACCATTCAACGCCATTGTACAGCACCACATGAAGTTGGCAGCCGCATTATAATCGCTTGGATCTGACGTTACTTTCGGAGCGATTTCTATTAAAGTCTGCAAGATACCTTCAGAAAAACGATCCTGAAGCGGGGCATCTGCCGGATAGGTCATGTATTGTTCTAAAACGTGGGTGTAGGCATCTACCACACCATTGGCCAATTGTCTTTGTGGGATAGTACGCACTACGGTAGGGTCACAGATAGAAAACTCAGGGAATAGCCCCGGGCCTCCCATGGCTAATTTCTCATTAGTCTCAGATCTGCTTACCACAGCTCCGCTGTTCATTTCACTACCTGTGGCAGGTAAAGTCAAAACAGTACCGAATGGCAAGCCTTTGAATGTTCTGACCTTATTGGCTAGAATATCCCATGGATTGTCTCCTTCATACAATGCTGCGGACGAAAGAAATTTGGTACCATCAATTACGGAACCACCTCCTACTGCCAACATGTAGCCAATGTTCTCTTTCTTAATGACATCCAATGCTTTAAGTAAGGTAGTGTATTCTGGGTTCGCTTCTATCCCACCGAATTCTACCACGTCATGGTCATTTAATGCCTCAGTCACTTGATCGTACACGCCATTCTTCTTGATGCTACCACCGCCGTACAACATCAGCACTCTTTTATCTTTGGGTACCAGGTCAGTCAGTTTAGTCATTTGCCCTTCACCAAAAACCATTTTGGTCGGGACATATAATTCGAAGTTTCTCATTGCTATGGTTAAGTTTTAAAAATTTGACGCTGTAAAGTTTAAATAACAAGCGCGCTAAAAAATTGATCTATGATAAG
>JBCBSS010000162.1:0-17335 GCA_039819065.1 Bacteroidota bacterium | reverse complement strand
ATTGGAAACCAATAGTGAAAGTATTAAGGTTAAAATTTAAACCATAGCTATTATCCTTGTTTACCCGATCTCCATTGTCTGGTGATATCTCCACTCTTCTCCACTCATAAAATAGTTGGCCAATTTGTGCCCGCAGCGCCCATTTCTCTGAAACGAAGTAGGTAAGGCCGGGAGATACGCTAAACCTCAGCTCAAATACATCGTTCTCTATCTCGTCGTTCTCACCCAATTTTTCAGTTCCTAATCCGGCCATAAAATCAAAGAAGGTGGTGAAATACAGCTGATCTGTAAGTTTACTGTACTTGGCAAAATATGGATTGATGAAAAAAGCATTTTCTTTTCGGGTAAAATCCGTGGATGTTGTTCCACCGGATGTGTTGAGTATTTCAAAAGAAGAACGTTCATAAGCCAAGCCTATACCAATTAGTGTACTTTCGTTGGTGAAAAAGCCAATTTGGGGTCTGATAGCTATAAAACTGTTTTTAAGCTCATCATTAACAATGCTGCCGAAAGGAGAGAATTCTTCAGTATTCCTGTCTCCATTAAATGAGAAACTTCCGCCCGTTAAAATGGCACCTTTTTGTATCTGGGCGTTCAAATTTGTCAATATGACCAAGCTGAAAATAGTGATTAAAGTTGTTCTCATGGGTTGTTCTTAATTTTAGTGTTTCAAATAAATTCGTAATCTGTTTAAAGTTAATGCATCCTATTGAATTCAGCTTTCTCAGCGTTCACTAATCTCAGCTTTTAAAGGGTGTTTTTTCAATATTTTAGATTTCAAGTACCAAAGGGCAGTGATCAGACACCTCAGGCTCGAAGACCACTTTGAAACTGGAAACCTGGACTTTTTCATTGACTAGCATATAGTCAGCGTACCGATTAGGCTTTTTGTAATAAGACGTGCGCGTTCCTCTTGTGGTGCGAGTAGTGACCAGGTCAGTTAGCCCCACCTGTGATAATATCTTAAGCGTTTCGCTATCTGGGCCTACATTGAAGTCCCCACAAACAATTAAGGGGTCATTTTCTTCTGCTATGCCCGTGGCAATGGCTACTAGTTTATGAGCCTGTTGGGCGCGCTCCGGAGTATCCATTTTCCCATTCAGGTCACGTAAACCATGCATGTGTGCAATAACGACTGGGACATTCTTTTCATAATCAAATACTCTTATCGTATGTGCACTACGAGATCTAGGGTGTTCACCGTATGCGTGAGGGGAATAAGACTTATGTACAAACCCTTGTGACTGCGCTATGGTAGGAAGGGATTTTCGGACGAAAGTGGCCAGTCCCCATTGAGAAGGAATTTCGATGTCTTCATCCCATAAAACGCCTTGGGCGGCTGGGCAAAAAATGGCTATATGATCGGATAACGCACTTTCAACATCCCGAAAAAAATTAGCCCGTTGTGGAAGTATATGATCACCATCCCGATAAGTAAGCCAATCTTTGTTGGTCTTAGGGCTGTGTACAACTTCTTGCAAGCAAAGAATATCCGGATTGTTCGATGCTAAATAGGGAAGTAGTTTGTCATATAGCTTTCCTCCCCATCCATTGAGACACATGATTTTCATGGATCGATTTTAATGTTTACTGACCTTTATCTGTGTACTCATGTAACAGGCTTTTGGCCAAAAGCTGGAGGCTGGCATATTTCCCCCTAACAATGCTCACTTCTTCCTTTGTTTGTTGCCTGGCTTGATAATCCTTGTAAAGGCTAATCCACCAAGACGGAAGAATGACGTATTGCCACAACTGGATTCTTGCTCTTTGATAATTAACATCGGGTATCCCATTGGTGGCTTCAATGAACTCCTGGTTATCAATGCGTTCGTTCACATATCTTTTGAGCTCATTCGAATATCTGGCGAATGATTCAATTTCCTCTGGCGAGTCGTTTCCATTGATGATGCGTTCCGCATTGGCAAGGATATCGGTAAGCTGCCTGTTCAGTAAGGAGAAAGCTTTTTCTTGATCCATCAGGTGTTGTTTCAGGTTGTAAACGATGAAACAGCTAAAGGTGCATTTTCTGCATTTCACTGTTCGAAAAACAAGCTAGCAAAGCCGTTCTTCTGATACAAACAGATGATGAAATAATTCAGTCAGAAGACAAAATGAGTAGATGGGGAAAATGCTTGAGGACCGGACTGGTTTGGCTTACTGGAAGAATCGCCCTTAAGTATTTAAAAGTGCGCTTATATTTTCACATAGTGCGCCCGTAGTGCCGTCCTTGCGTTCTATCCTAACAGTTTAAAATGGCCTCAGGCGTTATATATTGATCTTGTAATTAGTAGACTCCATTGAAATTGGCGATTTTTCCACCCGTTAACCAAAAGTAGAATCGCATAAATACATTCATAGGCTGAAGGGAGTCCCAATGCTCTACGATTTGGTTGTTCTCTATTCTCCAGGTGTCATGTACATTGATCCCTTTTTTGTCGTTGCCTCGGTCTTTTTTATTGGTTGTGATTTGTGAGTGAAAAATAACATAATCACCATCAGCATAAATGTGTTTGACGTCGTAGGCATAATCGGGAAATTTCTTCGAGAAACCTTTTATGTATTTTACCAGCGCGTCTATGCCATCCGGGATACTTCGGTTGTGTTGGTGATAGTGGCGGTTCCCAAATTTCTTCAGCACATTGTCAAAATCGTGATCATTCATAAGCAGTTGGACGAAGTCTATTACCAAGCTCACATTTTTGACCTCCTCATCAGACCAACTATCTTTCTTAAGGGTATCGAAACTAATTTTTATTGTATCCATTGTTTTGGTTTTAAATTCAAATATTTGTTTACTTGCAAAAAACAAGTAAACAAATATACCAACTCACTTGCAAATTGCAAGTAATAAATTAAAGATTCATGAGATCAGACTGTCCTGTCAGTTATGCACTGGATTTTTTTGGAGACAAGTGGACTTTTCTAATTATTAGAGACTTGGTAGAAGGCAAGAAATTTTACAAGGATTTCATTAACTCTAAGGAAGGTATTGCCACCAATATTCTTTCGGATCGCCTGAAAAAGTTAGAACAGAATGGCATTATAGTATCGAAGGTCTATGAACAACTGAAGACCAAGAAGGAGTATTCGTTAACTGAAAAAGGGAAAGACCTCATACCGGTTTTAATAGAGATGATCGTTTGGTCGGACAAGCATCAGGGTGGGCTGGCCATAGCCGAAGGACTTATAGTCAAGGCCAATACAGATCGAGACGGACTGATTTCATTAATCAGGTCAAGGCTGGATTGACCTTGGACTTTGTTTTCAAACGGCCAGTTAGAAGCACATCCCTTAATCATATTATCGCGCATTACTCGATTGAGGGGTGGCCTTCGGCCTTACCAGACACCTTTATGAATTCAATATCCCCATAATAGGCATCGGTTTTTTTAACTTTTCCATCTTTTAGGAAATTGGGGATCATTTCGTTGGCAACTTCATCATCCCACATGGCTTGTTCATGGCCAGCATTTTTCACTATAATGTGTTTTGCGTTGCTAAAGCCTTTCTTTGTCTCTTCAACTTGCGCTACCGGCGTGCGGCAGTCCATGTCCCCCGTGATAAACAGGGTAGGAATATCTGACCGCAATGGGGCAGAGGGGTCAAAAGAAAGTGGGTTTGAAACCCAATGCGGTTTAGCTGCCGAGAAAGGGAAGTTTACTACATTTCCGAAAATGCTTTCTCCTGCCTCTTTTTCGATCTGAGCCCACCTTGATGTGCTGGCACCAGACGCTAGCTGTTGATTAATCCCGTTACCTGGTACGGCCAAGCTGAAGACGACTCTTTTCTGGGCAAACCACGTGAGCATACTATAGTCACCCTGTTCTATCGTATAGAGTAATCTTGGAATGATCGGAATGTCATTGTAATCATCGATATCAAGGCGTAGGATAAGAGCAAGCCCAAATGCCCCAATTTTCAGTTCCATATCTGCTCCTGTCAGTGGGTTTTTAATAGTGACGGTTACAGGGTTTTGTGCCAACTTTTTCATTACCCGGTTAACCAGTGCTTCGAAGTCCGGAACAGTCTGACTTAACGCGTTGTCGGCTTTGACCATCTCTGCAATCTTCCTGATGTGCTCATGCAGGTACCTTGGGTAGTTGAGGGATTGATTAGGGGCATCCGAACCGATCATAACGGCTTTCTCTATTCTATCCGGAAATAGCTTCATGACAGTCATGCCTATATGTGAACCAAAGCTAAACCCAACCATTGAATAGCTTTCTGCCCCTAAAGCTGTCATCAAATCATCCACATCTTTGGCGTGTTCTTCGATGGTATACCCGGTGACATCAATTCCTCTTTCGTCAAAGGTTTTGAGCGACGCCTCTACCATTTTCTTATAATGGAGATTAGCTGCTTCTTCAGTGACAAAGAAGTTCTCTGGGAATTCGTTTTGCCATACATATATGAGTGATTCATCATTGGTGCCACGACGGTCTATGAAGATCAAATCTGCTATTTCCAAATAGTCAAGCCAATCGGTTAGCGCATCCGGGTCTTCCGCCTGCCATGTGACTGAACCGCCACCTCCCTCAAGGTAAACAATCGGTTTACCCGGGTTTGCTGCCAAACTCTTAAGCCTGACGTATTTGACTTTCACTTTTCTACTGGAAGGGTTTTTCCGGTTTTCAGGCACTTGCAAGTAACCTACCTCACCTTCAATTTCCATGTTCTTGTCTGTTTGAAATACCTGCTGTTCAACATCTGCCAATGTGGATTGACTAAAAGAGTAGAAGCTAATAAGTAATCCAATCAGTGTTGTTAGTATATGCTTTTTCATGTCGTTTGGGTTTTCTCCAAAAGTGCTTTCTATGCGCCATACATGAAAATTGGGTAGGTCTCAGATGACCATGTGAGACTTTTTAAGCCTGAGACTTCATGAATTCTGAGGGTGTCATACCAGTTTCTTTCTTAAAAACCCGGTAGAATGATGCTTTCGAGCTAAATCCGACTTCCTGCCCTAAACCTAGAATTGAATACTTTTTACTGTCAGGTGTGACGGCAAGTTGCTTAAAAGCTGATACCCTAAACTGATTGATCAGATCATTGAAATTGGTTTGAAGTGTTTCGTTGATTAGTTTGGAAACGCTGTTGATGGGCCAACCCAAGTGCCCAGCCAGTTTCGCCACTGTAATCTTCGGATCTTTGTAAAGCTCCTGCTGTCGGAGCGCTTCAAGTATTTCGTTTTTCTTGTCGTCTAGCTCATTCGCCGAGAATTTGAACTTGCTGACTTTGTCCATGTAGTCCCCTATCACTTTGCTGTACTTCATCAGGTACAAATAGCCAAGGATGTAAATCATAAGGGTCTCTATAGCGCCAAGTGGTTTATATAGCCATTCAGAATTCTCATCCAGCTCCTCAATGAACATGAGGCCGATTGGAATAGCAATGATGAAAAAGGCAATGACGATACACCAGGAAAGGATCAGTGAGGAAAGCCATCTTCTTACCTGGCCGAACTCCTTCAGTACGGGTTTGGTGTCAACCGATTCTTTGTAGATAAAATAAGAATATATGGCGAGTTGAACGATACTTAAGGAAATGATGGATAAGGCAATTGACTGTATTAAAGGTATGTTTTGTTGAGCCCAGTCCATGTTGTTGCCTATATACACAAAAGATATAGTGAAAAGCAGTACGTCAAATATCAGGCAAGGTAAAAAATGAAGCAGATCCTTTCTCTTAAACTTTCGTAACGGGTCTTTGATATGGAGGATGTGTAGGTATGCCAATGGGCCATAAGCCCAACTGAACTCCATAGGAACCGGGAACTTGGAGTTGAACGCATGAATAGATTCCTCCAATATCAGATGTAAAAGTGCTAATGAGAAAAGAAAAATCAAGACGCCTAAATAAGTATTCGGCTTTCTTCTGGGGCGATTAAAGATGATCAGTAGCGATAATACAATACCTTGCGCTACGGCTATCAAGAAATAGAAATTAGATGAGCTAAGCGAAGTGTCTAACATTGGTTCCGAAGATAGGAATTTGGTAGAAATTACGAATGCGCTCTGGTATTATATTGATTTTCTACGTGCTAGAATGCCCGCCACGCAGATTTAAATCGATAGAATCGTATTCAGCGTCTGAATGTCAGTTTGCGAACTGCTGTCTATGGTATGAACGAATTCCGGCCATTGATACTGCTCAAGCTCTTCTCGTACTATACCGACGCGTTCATTCATTTGATTGCTTGCCGATCGTTTTTGATCCCGTGATTTGTTTTGGTCTAAATCACATTTCAGGTATACAAACTTAGCTTTACTGATCAACTCGATTGACATAAACGCTTCCTGTAGTTTTGTGAGCCCTTTGGGTGTCCAAACATTTTCTATCGCCACTGAAAATCCATTTTTGAGGTATTCACGGCAGGTGTTCCAGCTCAATTCGGCTATCATTTCCTCGACGCTGAGAAAATAGTCGGTCGAGATAGGGTGTTCATCGTGAATCCATTCTGTGAAATAATCACTCTCAATGCATACGCCTGACTTTGATTTTGCCCAGAGCTTACCAATGGTCGATTTCCCTACGCCACAAGCCCCGGTCAAAACAAGCACTTCTCTTTTCATCGTTAGTTAGTACGTTTTTTTGAATGCTGCTTAAGAGAAGATCATTGCTTTTCTCTAGCATTAAACAATAGACCAAGCATTTTGTAAAAATCACCTTCGGTGTAATCGAAATCTTCTTCAGTGTTTACTCTATGCACCATGACCAAGCCTGAATCCGGATAAACACCCAACATATGGATGCCTAACCCTGTATGGAAGAAGGAATTTCTTTTGGTGTTTTCACCCGGTACCCTTACTCTCCAAAGCATGCCATAAGCATTTCCGTATTGAGGGCTGTAGATGGAATAGGGCTTAGTACTCACATCGATCCATTCTCGAGGAATAATCTGTTTACCGTTCCAATTACCATAATTCAGGTACAATTGCCCATACAGCGCCAAATCACGAGCTGACATTCTAAAATGATAGGCCGGATAATTGGATTGGCTTTTTTCATACTGATAATATCCATCGGTATTTGGCCGATCAAATGCTTCAGACTCACCGTCTATTGAAGCGTACTTGCCTTCATAGTCCAACATGCCGATAGGTTTGGCAATTTGCTCGTAGAACATCGTGTAGATGCTTTCACCTGTCTGTTGTTCTAGAATGGCTCCTAAAGCATTGAAGTCCCAATTATTGTAATAATAATGTTCCCCAGGTTGGTGTGTGCCTCGCGCCGGTCGGTCAATGAGCATGGCATTGTTTACGGCTGCAGCATTATGGTAAATCCCTGACCTTGATTTCAGTAAATCAGCCACCCTTGCGTTTAATTCGCGCTTACTCAAACTGGGTTCAATATCATTGATATTCAGTTTTTTCAAGGTCATGGTGGTATCTATTTGCCCATTGGCGATGGCAATACCATACAATGAATTCAACATGGCCTTCCTCATGGAGTGGATCAAATGCTTTTTATCCGTTTCGCCCCATTCAAAAATGATGTCGCCGTCTATCATGATGATCATGGAGAATGATCCACTTTGCGCTAAGTGTGCCTTAAGCACATCCAGCTTCTGGCTTGAATATCCTTTCGATTCTGGTGTTGCATAAGAAAACGTATGCTGCGCCTGTGCAAGGCAATTGATAGCAGTGAGTAATAAGCCGAGTATGGTCAGTTTCAATTTCATCTTTAGTGTTTAGTATTCGTAATAGCCCAGATATGCATTAGGCTCAGGACCTGAAAAACGTTTTCGAAAATATTAACTTTTGATGAGTATCAATAAGAGGGGCGGGGTCTATCTGGAGGATTACAATACTGAAAGTATTTTCTCCAATATGTCTTTGATCTTTTGCTTGTCGGTTATACCCGCTCCAGTGAATGTGATGAGCATGCTGTTAGGTTCATCCAATACACTACCTTCGAATTTGCCGTCCTGCTTTTGAAAAGTCACTTGGCCTTGCCGCTTGTTCAAAGCCAAAGCCATGATTTTCATTTCATCATTTTCGAATGACTTTGGAGCATTGGCGAGGTCCTTCTTGAGTCTGTTGAAGATATCATCGCTGTAAACTGTAAAGGTGCAATTCAAATAGGTGTCAACATCATCATTATAATTGGCTACTAAATTGGCATCGGAGCCATTGCCATATATCTCAGGGGTGTTGGCTAACTCAAGCCCTTCTACAGTTTTAGGTAGCTCATCTCTGAGCTTGTCAAGGATTTGCTGGGCTTCAGCGGAATGGTGATAGAAAAGGATTAAGGCTATAGGAATAAAAAACTGCTTCATTTGGCGGATTGGGTTAAGCGCTTAAGATATGAAAAAAGGTGAAGTCTCGTTTTACCAATTGGTTTACTTCATTCACCAATTTTGACGTGATCGACATTCTCTCTTCGATTGTTGCTAGTTTAACGCGTTTCTAGCATTATTGACGTCTTACTTTTTTAAGGAGTAAGATGATGAAAGCAATAGCAAGTAATATCAGGGCAACTATCATCCATGACGAGCCCTGTGAAGATGTCAGTTTGGATTCCAGGTCAATGAGTGCCATTCTTTCTGGTGTCCGGGAATCGTTGTTTGCGACGATTCCGATTACCTCGTCCCCTTCAACTTTCAAGTAAGATGCTCCACAGGCTATTAATTCATATTTGTTTTCTTGAGTATCATAGGGATATAAAATCGCTATCCAGTCTTTCCACGCCACAAACTCTTCCAGCGATACCGAACATGACGCACCTTCGTCACCAATGATGATGGCATAATCCGATGCTATTTTACCTTGATATACTTTTTCAATCGACACCCTCATCCTGGCCGGTGTTTGACCGTAGAAATCAAAAAGACTATCTACCTTTACCTTTGCCACCACCACTTCATCAGTTTCCTGCCTTAGTAACTCTTTGAATTTAATGAATCCACCAGCCCAGTGGCAGTCACATGATTTAGACACTGAAAAAACGGTTATGAGTAGAATAGTGAATAGTATCCGGGGTATCATATCATTTCTTTATGACTAACCGGCCCGGCGGTGAAGGTGTGGCATGTACCACAACATGATAGACTTTTTTGCTGCATATTTTAGTAGTCCAGTATTTTGCTTTCGTCCGTCTCGGTCTTGATTAGTTTTTTGTTCAAATCCCAAATTTCGAATTTGATGAACTCCCCATCTTTGTAATACACTTTTTTGATCAAATTTTTCGTTTTAAAAACTACAAACCCTTGTCTTAATCCGTTTTCATCATCAAAACCAGTGGTATCATTTTCAAATACGAAGTACCTCTTCTTTAAAGGCATTAACCCGGGAATATCCTTTTCCAATGGCTTTATCCCTACGTAGAATTTGGTGACTGTATCTAGTTTATCTTCAAGAAGCACAGTGAAATCGTAAGCGCAAATACATTCGCATGGATCACCGTATTCTTTCAAGCTTATTTTGACATCACCCGAGACTTTGCGGGCCTCTAGTTCAAAACTAACACAACAAGTGGCTGTAGTCGTAAAACTAATTAACCGCCCATTTGCAGTTATCGAATCAGCAGTGAGCCTCGTATTGACCCTATACGGATCCATGTCTTCATCACAGTTGACGCTTAGGATTTCCGAATTAATCAGTGATTCCTGTGGTACAACCAGTCCGGAAAAAGTAAGTAGAATGGCTATAGTTAGCGCTGACATCGTGTAAAGTGTATTAACTATCGTAGGTGCCTATTGGTTATTCTTCTATTCTTGCTAACCTCATTTTATAAGTGTTGCTGTAGCTCTGATCTTGGTATATATTGAAACTGTCCCTACCTTCTAATGTATCATTTATGAGCGTTTTAGAGGTCATATTAATATCTGCCCCAATATAATATCCGTTTTCAGGATCAAAGTAATAGGTAGCCTTACCTTCTGTAGAAAAATGGTATTCCTCTTTTAACTCTATAGGGACATCGAGTTGAGAAACATCTATGTCACCTTTGAACACTGCACATTTTACGCTGTCTACCTCTTCATAACCCATGAATGTCAAAACAAGAGACCCATTGGCAGAAAGTCTGGTCGCACCGGCGTTCATATACATTTGCATGGGGATTTGATCTGATTCTCCCTTACCTATATTTTTACGAGGTAGGGGAAAAAGAATATCAAGCGTCAAGTCGCTGTTAGTATCTCTAAAACTTCCATCGGGCCTCATATCCTGAACGGCAGTGATGGGCATTTCATTCGTAACAGTATCTGTGGGCGACCCTTGGGTATCAAAAAGTACTGTACTCATTTTAACATCAGTAAAACTCAAGTCAGCCAAATTATGCGCTTTGACCTTGATATTTAAATAGCCATTTACAGTCATATCGGCTTTTTCGGCAGGGTAATCTTTGTCCAATTTGCTTTCGCCATTTGTCGTTTGGGAAAACGAGTAAACAAACGTTCTTTGTTTACTGAAATCCCATTCAAATTTCACCTTGCCAGAATCATCTGCCAGAGTGGAATTTGAGCTCTGTTTTCCACAACTGCAGAAAACCAGAATGCATAGGGCTAATAGTAATTTCTTCATTTGGTGTTTATTGTATTCGGAGATACATGCTAATTATAGAGTCAGGCAGATTACTAAAGTACATAGGATTAGATAATGGATATGTAAATTTTTGACATTACTTTAGCCGACCTAGGCACGAATAAGCTGGTATTTCAATACCAAAGTTCAAAGTCAGTCCAAAGCACTTCCTTTTCCATCATAATGTCTTTTCCGGTCTCAGTTATCTCTCCATCTTTATTTCTGGTTTCCCATTCAGAAATGATGATCCCCTTAGGGTCGCATGCGATCAAAAGTTCAATCTGGAGCTCAAGCGTTTTTCTGTTTTTCGATTTTACTATCCCCTTAGCAATGCAAGAATCATCCTCATAGGCTTTTTCTTGATCTTCACTGATGTAATCAAAGCGATATGTGAAATCTACGGTATCCCCAATATTGTATTCCTTGAAAACCTCAAGCCGCTCTTTTTTCATTCTCTTTTCTGCCTCTTTCCAGTAACCTTGGTAGTATTTAATTTGCTTTTTCAACTCAATCTTTTTTCCAGTTAACTGCCTGTGATAAGAGTCCAGAATAATGCCGGACATATCATCAGGGTGATGGATCCCGAGATCGTTAAAATACTTGGAAAGCCTGGATCCACCCCAAAGACTCCAATTATTTCTCATCCATAGACCAAGTCCAAAGTGTGACCTTCCTGCGAAGTCTTCATCACTCAACTTTGCTACTTGTTGTTTTGTAGAATCACCCAAGAATGAGTTGATCTGTTCAAAACAGTCATACAAGTCTACTGGGATATAAACGCCGTCGATTGAATCTAATTTTTGGTCTTTTTGCTGAGCGATAGAATGGAAGGAGATTAAGCAGACCAATAGAGAGAGTATATATTTTGTTAGGCTGGTGAAATAGGTCTTATTATCTATCATGGAGTGTGATTTAGTATATGCTTAAATCTTATTATTTAGTGCTAAATAATTCTTTTTTTAAAGTAGTAGCACCTGATTACAACGCGGTGTCTTTGGACTTATTTGATCTGTAATAAACAGCTTTGCTCTTGAAGAGTATCAAGAAACAAAAATGCTATAACCAGTCCTTAAAATGAATGGTGGGTTTTGAGCAATCCCCACGAAGCGCTAAGACGTTTGGGAGCATAGGGGCGATGCGTTATCTTTCTGATCCATTATAAGTAGAATAAGATTGTATTGAAAAACAAGATAAGCGTAGTTACCGGAGCCAATGCAGGTTTGGGTTTTGAAACGGCTAAGGATTTGGCCCGTCAGGACGCAGAGGTCATACTGATTTGTCGTTCAGCCTCTAAAGGTGAAAGCGCAGTGGACGTCATCAAGAAAGCGACTGGCAATGATAAGGTCACTACTTTACAAGCAGACCTTTCTTCACAGCGGTCGGTACGTGCTGTAGGCGAGGAGATCATCCAAAGATGGGGTAGGGTAGACGTTCTGGTCAATAATGCCGCCGCAGTGATCTCAGAGTATACCACCACTGAAGACGGCATAGAAACGCAATTTGCAGTGAACCATTTGGCCTACTTTTTACTCACCCATGTCCTAATGGAAGGGCTTGAAGCCAGTGAATCCGCCAGAGTGGTCAATCTGAGTTCGGGTAATCATAGGCGCGGCATTATCCACTTTGATGACCTGAACCTAAGCAAGGACTACGGCGTGTTGAAAGCATACAACCAATCGAAATTGGCCAATGTGCTATTCACTTATGAGCTGCATAGTCAGCTTGCAGCTAGAAATAAGTATAGTATTAAGGTTAATTGCGTGGACCCTGGCACAAACTACACTGACATAGGTGTGAAGGCCACGAACTCTCTACATGCACTGGCTTGGCGATTGCGTCGCCTCATTTCTAAATCACCGGCTGACGGCGCCAAGTGCCAAATTGATCTGGCTTCTTCTCCCGAATTTAAAAATGAAAGTGGTAAGTTCTGGTATCTATCAAAACCCGTAGCATCATCTCCAAGCTCTCATGATGAACGCGCTGCAAGTCGGTTGTGGGAGGTGAGCAAAGAGATGTGCGGCATTAAAGATTATTTCAACCCTAATTTGACCGGTTAATTTTCTGAACCGCCTTTGCTTCTGCCCGTTTGATTCCCAGGTTGATGATTCTACCAAAAAACTGAGGAGACAGACGTACCAGGCGATCCAGTATCTTGGCATCTGCACCAATGAAAATACGCTTGCGGTTTCGCTTGATGCCACGGATTATAGTCCTTGCTGCTGATTCAGCCGAATTGCGTGCGGTGCGGTTATGCAACTGGGATAAGGCTTCTTGCACCTTGGCATCTTTGTGCCCCTTGGAATGACTGGTTATTCTGGTAGCTACTCCACCGGGTAATACCAACGAAACCTTGATGCCACCTTCTCTTAACTCATGCACCATTGATTCCGTCAGTCCTCTCACTGCGAATTTGGAAGCGCAATAGGCTGCTCTTCTAGCCACCCCCATCAGGCAATAGACGCTGGAGACATTGACAATGTGTGCTTCGGATTGCTGCTGCAGGTAGGAGTGGAAAAAGTGGATGCAGTGCAGTGTACCCCAAAAATTGACCTTCATGATCCAATCCCAATAATCCAAACTGGTATCCTGTACATCTTCCCTAGCCAGGCTTACACCGGCGTTATTGATCAAAAGATCAATTCGCCCATGACGCTCTATTACTTCCTCACTGAATTGTTTGACTGCTTCGCGCTGCGCAATGTCGGCCACATGTATAGAAGCTTCTCCACCCTCACCTTGGATCAATTCAGCCACCTCAGCAAGGTAATCTTCATTGACATCGTTCAGTGCCACGATACACCCTTCTTGTGCCAGCTGTATAGCCAAAGATCTTCCGATCCCGGAACCAGCACCAGTAATGACCGCCACCTTACTTTTTAAATGCTTCATTAATAAGAAGAATCTTTTATGCTTTGAGCATCATTTTATGCTGTTGTTAATATAAGGTGAGACTGGTTTAAGTCAAGTAAAGTTTGGCACAAAAACCTAAAAAAATGCCTTTTACAGCATGCGAGAGACCTTGCTCACTAAAACAACCAATGATTAAGTAACAAACCGGTTGAAGGCCGGTAGATTTAATTTCACCTCAAGGCGGTTAAAGTTGATGAGCATACGAAAATTTTGCTGTTTGAGTCCCGACCGCAATGGAAAAAGTAGAAGCCACCCGGCTTGAGGGGAAAATACTAAAGTCTAAGCCTGAAGTCGAGGGATTTTCTTCCATTCCCAAATGGTGACATTAACAGATACCGTTTTTGGGTCGAATGAAATATCCCTTATTAAGTTGACTGGTTCATTGCCATCCTTTATGATTGTAAATCATTTCGCCAAGCCGCTGTATTTCGTTAGAAAAGCCGTCGTCCTTATCTGAAATGATTGGCGAGTTAGCCAGCACGGCAATGATCAACCTGTACTCTGGATAGATAACAATCATAGAACCCGATGAAGGTAGTTCACCAGCGTGATACCAAACTTCATTGCCGTTGAAATCATTTCCTACGTACCAGCCGAGACCGTACCCGGTAGGTTGTCCATCAGATGTATGTTGTGTACTGAAAACTTGGTCGAGTATGGGTTGACTAAGAAGCTTACCATCCAATAGTACCGATCCAAAATTAACTAAGTCTTCAGCAGTAGATAATAATCCTCCGGATGGGTGAGTATAACTCAAATCGTATGGTTTAGCCTCCTCGCCATTGTAATAGTAAAACTTGCTTTTATGAGCCATTACACTATCGGCAATATCCCCATAAGTAAAGTCCATATTCAGTGGATCCCAAATCTCCTTTTTCATGTATTCCAGGTAAGGCCGGTTAGTTACACGTTCTATGATCGCTCCCAGAAGCATGTACCCGAATGAAGAATAGACAAACTTAGTTCCAGGCTCCGCAACCAGGCTGTCATGGCTGAATAAAACCATAGCTTCAGTCGCATTGTTGTAATGTTCCTGAATGAATAGCTCTTTCTCCCAGCTTATTCCATAGTAGTGCCTGATACCGCCAAGGTGACCCAAAAGCTGCCCGACAGTGATCGGATATTTCTTTTGTGGAAACGATGGGACATAATGCTGCACAGATTCCTCTAAATCTATTTTACCTTCTGCCACCAATTTCATGACCGCCGCCGATGTCAACGTTTTGGATACACTGGCTATTCTAAATTGAGTATTTGTATTAGCCTTTGTCTTATTGGTCTGGTCGGAATAACCAAATGCATTAGAGTAGAACAGGCTGTCACCCTTCATTGCAGCGAGTTGTAGGCCGGGAATGTTTTGTTCTGCTTTGAATGCTTTTGCCCACTGATCTATGGCATCGGCAACCGAATAGTCCTCATTACTTTCTTCCGTAGCTGTTGAGGTTTGTGGGTAGTTGGCCAGTACTATTTTGGCTGATAGAATATCACCCATCCTTTCCCATTCCCCGAAACTATTGCCTCTTGCATAACAGACAAAGCGTTCCCGGTCTTTTTTGGAACTGGTAACGCCAAAATAAGTACCGGCAATTGCTTTGGGGAGCAATCGATCGACGATCACTTCACCATCAATGATAGCAGTGTCATAGCTTACCCTATCCGGGTAAAGCTCAAGATATTCCGCGTACTTATCATCTATGTCCACCCTTTCTTTTCGAGTCAATATCCATTCGAATGTCAAGTAAAAAGCACTTTGTTCTATTTGAATTGATGGCGGAAATGGAAAATCCATCCAGCCTTTTTTGATGGACGATTCTTCGATGATCTGCTCAAAAAATATATCGTCACCTGGTTTTTGCCCATTCGCACTGTCAATGGCCAACAACCGCATCCTCACTTTAAAAGAAGGCATGATGTTTTTGCCGATATGTAATGAAGCACCATGAATGAAGGTGTGATCCGGATATTGACTTCGGTCGATTAGCAAGGCAATGGCCGCTCCTGCATTGGTCGAATCACCTCTTAAGACGGCATTGAGCAACAAACTTTTTCCATTGCCAAGCTGTACTTTTTCCTTCTTGAATTTCTCTGACGAAATGGTGACCTCGTCAAGCTTTGATATGCGCTCGGTTAAGGAAACTTTTAAGGGTTCAGATGTCTTAATCGTATTGATCCGTATCGATTTCTTTTCGTAGCCGATAGATGAAAAAAGGAGGTTTCTACTTTCATACTCCGTTGGCATTTTAATAGAAAAGCTTCCATCTCTATTAGATAGGGTGCCTATCTCCGTGTCAAGTATACCAATATTGGCATATGGAATGGGTTCTTTAGTCTTGGCATTGACTACAAAACCTTCGATTATCTTTGTCTTATTGGTTTGTGCCTGAGTGGTAAGTGAAGTGAAAAGTATCAGGATGAGCATCTTTATCATTGATTGCATAGTCTGGTAATGCAATTCTGACTTTAAACGTTGCCTGAGTGAATGGTGAACTGCAGGCTACTTCGATGAGTGGATAATTTCACCAGCGTGAGACCGCAGAAAACACGATACGACCGATCTTGTATTCTGATGTTTCAAGTGTCTGAAGTCGCTTTGGTGTCTGGATTGTCACCCTAACTGGCGTCCAGTCATCAAACATAATGCACTGAATTACCCCCGTGTAGATGCAATCATTACAAATGGAGGTTCCATATTGACATACTGGGCATCTCTCGGGCTGAGAAGAGAGAACGTTGAGTGCTAAATACCTTTCCTGTTTTATATGGTTAGCGCATACTCGCGTCCCTCTTCTATCAATGCTTAAAGTAGTCTCATGAAACCTTGAGACTTACTATTACACAGTGTTTTGGCAGGTTTCGCCTCCACTGCTGGTGCCACTTCCACCACCGCAGCCATTGGAGCAATTACAAGAGGCGCCACAAGTGTTACAGTTGAATATGGTGAAAAATCCATTACCTCCTTTGATCGTATCTGAATTGTTGTGTTCCAAATCAGTGACGAAGCTTTTTACCTTCAATTTGGTCAGGCTTATTTTTTTCTTATTCATAGTAGTTTGGTTTTGGTAAAACGTAGACTATGAATATAGTAATATTTATATATAAAATAACTTTATATACATATAAGGCAATTTTCATTAAACATTTTGAAAAAGAAATAAAACTGAATGGAAGGTTGTTTCTTAGGTGGAAAAGGCTGGTCGTCCAAAGCTATGAGGTCTGCTCAGAATCCCATTCATTTTGAAGTTTTAAAGAATCATCAAATAGCTGATTAAATTATTATCGATACCCAGCAGAGATGAGTAGGAATTAAAAAGCACGAACCTTTTGACTTGCACATAGTTAAACTCAAAACTTGTTTGGACTTTCCTCTTCCTGTTAAACTATCCTTACTGATAGAATCCATTCATTAATACCCTTAGTTATGATGTATTATTGAAGAAGATTAATGTTTAACAGGTTCCTCGACATAAAGCCTAGACTGGGAAACTTGTTGGCATTTTTGGTTTTTTCGGTTCTTATCTTGATTTCATTGTCAAAATAGGTTTCTAATTCATCATAGCCATCTAGGTATCCATAACCATCATTGTCAAACATGTTGTTAAGTTCAATGTTTCCAATCAACCGAACGGTTTCAAGCTTATCAAGAATATTCGATTTTAGCATTCTGACATTGACCAGATAACTTGTGTCTTCAACAGACCCCTCTTTTGTGCCAAATACCGAGCATTGTTTGAAATTGTCTAGTATTAAATCCTTGTTGGTGTCTATGTCGGTTAATGTCAAATCATAGTGGCTATTGTAGATATTTGTAATAATTACACCCAACCTTCTATTAGGATTAAACATAAATTCTAAACAATCACCTCTTTTGTATTTCTTTGGCAAAGAAATACAAAAGAGGT
>JBCBSS010000161.1:0-17566 GCA_039819065.1 Bacteroidota bacterium | reverse complement strand
AAAAAATGAAACAAAAAAAGTCAAGGCTGTGATAAAATAGGCTAAAATTCAGTTCAATCGCCTAAAATTCACAAACTCACCCTCCTACGTCGGGCTTCAAACAGTGTGAATTTTGGCCGGCTTTTTCACCGAATTTCTTAACGCAATTTTCTCAAGGCCAAGAAAGCCAGAACTTCAATTTTGCCCGGAAAGGTTGATGCTCAATGTACCTAATGATGAGGGCATGATTCCTGTAAGCAAGGGAGAAGTTTTCTTGAATCAACTTCCATCACTATCCTTCACTGGTTCGAAAGTTACTTTCGGACTATCACCACCCTACAAAGAAATACCCCTCTTCCAGGGAATAAAATCATCCTGGCCGAGACGCACTGCATGTGGCATGGCCTCACCGCTCGCTACTTGAATAACATAGCGTAGAATTTCCTCTCCCTTGGTTTGGATAGAGTCCTGTCCGGTTATGATCGTACCCGCATTTATGTCTATGATGTCCTGCATTCTTTCGGCCAACTTAGAATTGCTTGCCACTTTGATGACGGGACTTATCGGGTTGCCGGTTGGTGTGCCAAGGCCAGTAGTAAAGAGAGTGATGGTTGCCCCTGAGCCTGCGAGGCCGGTGGTGGATTCCACATCATTGCCTGGTGTACAAAGTAGATTCAATCCTGCCTTTGTGACCTGCTCGGTATAATCCAGCACATTCACAATAGGAGAGGTGCCTCCCTTTTTGGCGGCACCAGCCGATTTCATGGCGTCAGTGATCAAGCCATCTTTGATATTGCCGGGAGAAGGGTTGGACTCAAAACCAGAACCAACTTCTTTGGCCTTTTGGGAGTAAGTATCCATGAGCTTGGTGAACTTGACAGCAATTTTCTTGCTTTCACAGCGGTTGATCAGTTCTTGTTCCACACCATTGAGTTCTGGGAATTCGGATAGAATGACTGAACCGCCCAGTGCAACGAGCAGGTCAGAGAAGTACCCTAAGGCTGGATTGGCCGATATGCCCGAAAACCCATCGGAACCGCCGCATTCAAGACCCACAACCAGCTTATTGAGCGGAGCAGGTTTTCGTTCTATTTTATCGGCTTCAGCCATGCCGATGAAGGTTTTTTTGACCGCTTCGGCTATAAACTCTGGTTCGGAATTGCTCTCTTGCTGTCCTAGGATGTAGAGCGGTTTATCGAAGTCTGGGTTAATGCGTTTAATGGCCTCTTGTAGGATTTGCACTTGAGCATTCTGACAGCCCAGGCTCAATACTGTGGCCCCCGCCACATTAGGATTGTCAAGGTATCCTGCCAGTAACGCACACAATGTATCACTGTCCTCACGTGTGCCACCGCAACCACCTTCATGGAATAGGAACTTAAGACCATCGACGTGCTGAAAGATTCTACTGCTTTGCTGCCTATTTGCGTCTATGATAATGTCCTCTTCTAGCAGCTTGGATGTATTAACGCCATTCTTGTATTCAGCAACTAGTTTACGCACATCCAAAGTGTAAGACTTGCCATAGGAATACCCGAGTTCTTCCAACATGGCTTCTTTGATCACTTGCAGGTTGCGGTTTTCGCAGAATACCAGGGGAATGACCAGCCAGTAATTAGCTGTACCGACCTTGCCACCGGCCCTGTGATAGCCATTGAAACTGAGATCTCGGAAAGCACTGATATCTGGCTTTTGCCAATGGGTCTTTCCTTCAGCTATTTTATAATCAGAGGTAGCATGCGCTACATTTTGAATAGTCGCTACCTCTCCTGTACTCACATTCTCTTTAACCAATCCTACTACCACGCCATACATGGTCACATGACTGCCGGAATTCATGTCATTTGAGAAGAACTTATGCTTGGCAGGAATGTCGGTCTTGATCTCATATTCAGCGCCATTTAACCTGACTTTGTCGCCCTTTTTTAGGTCATCAAGGGCGACGATCAGATTATCATTTGGGTGTACTTTGAGTATCCTGCTATTCATGGGATGCTATCGAAAGTTTTGAAGATGCTTAGAAATGATCTTCATGTTCTCATCTGGCTTATCCAGGTTTCTGGGATAATAGTAATATATCAAATGCTCAGGTTTCAATGCCAATACTTCTGGAAGCCGGCGATCCATGAGGCTGTTATTCTCGGCTGACATATTATGGTTTTCTATCAGTAGCAATCCCTTTTTTCCACTATCTCTGGCGGACTTCAGATAGTTTTGCCCCGGGCCAATCAGCACTTTGCCTACCTGTTCCACGTCGCCCACATCTTCGGCCGACCACGGCCTGCCATCACAACCCAAATAATCCAAGTCCTCAATGGTGGCTAGCGAATCAATCACATGCTGAGGCATATTGGCATACGCGAATAGGTTAGTAATTTTCTCAGGGTGTTTTTCTTTGATGTATTGATTGAGCTTGGTAAAGAATCCCGAGAAGGCTGCATTGTGTTGCGCGCCGTCTTCGATATCACTTATGCTCTTTCTGGCTGCTTCAGAATAATCTTTCTTATCGTAGATTTTAGGCTCATCCCAGATGATGCCTTTTACATTCCACAATTTGAATATTTTGTCAATCGACTTTTTGAAAAAGTCAACCGTTTCGTCATAGTGAACGCTGCTGTGCACCCCTACATTTCTGTCCTTGTAGAATGAGCCATCAGCTTTTAGAAGCCAGGTCTGTGGGTTCTGGATGGTGAAAACGCTGGGCACTTTTGGAGCGCCAGCCAGTAAACCACCCCAGCGTGATGGCACCACGAATACTTCCATGCCCAGCTTATTAGCCTCGTTTGTAATGATTTCAACATTCTCAACCGCCGCTCTCAGGTCTTGTTCCAGAATAGCTACAGAGACTACATTGGTGCCTATATCAGCCATCCATTTCAAGTCCTCTTTCACCTGTCTGGGTACTAGTGTGTACATATGAGCCCTGAAGTAATAGGCATTGAGCAGCCGATCACCATTTCTTTGCTCAGGTTCCTGGCATGCGCTTACATGCGGAAGCACTCCAGCCACGGCAGAAGCCATAGCCGTTTTCTTTACAAATGATCTACGTGATATATTATTTTCAGGCATAGTTAATTAGGCTTAATGTTTCGGATATCCCTTCTCTCCAACTGATCTATGGCTTTGGTAAATAACACTGGTCGCTCTGAACTCACTCCCTCTTCGTAAGTCACTTTTAAATCGGTTAGGCTGAGATTTTCTATATGACCAAATACAAAAGTGCCATTTTCGGGAGAGAGATCTTCACTGGTTTCCAGCTTGGGGTAATTCTTGTTCCCTCTTGGCTTTCTAGCCGACGAGAAATCAGTGTTTTCAATAATATGAAAACTGATGTTGTCAAATTCCAACTCTTCTATCTTACTTTCAGGATGACCTGCCACCAGAATCTTTCCCGAAGACACGATTTTGATATTGGAAAATATGTTGTCCCTTACCCTGCCATAAGGTCGATCTGGCACGCGCTTGTCGATGTCTATGAAAATGGGATATTCATGTTGGTGCCGGGAACCACCGGTTATGGTCAGGTTAGAAAAAATATTGTGCTCGTAGATACCGCCATCCAGCATAAACAGCGAAATGCCATATCGTGTACGGTTAATGGTAATGTTGGAGAAAGTACAAAACCGTGTTCCTACCTTTGAACCTGTCCCAAATTTGATGGCGGCATCATCGCTTTCCAGAATACAGTTAGTAACGACCACATGCTCTACAAATTCATCCTTTGTTTTAAGACAGATGGCATCGTCCCCGGTAGAAATGAAGGAATTGGAAATGGTCACGTACTTTGAATCTACAATGTCAATACCATCGGTATTCGGGCCCCGAAAATCATTGATGATGGTAATGTCATCAAAGGTCACATCTTCACTATCTTCCAATCTGATCACATGACTAGGCGATTGAATGAACTTGATGCCTTCTATGGTTAGGTTACTACAATTCTTGAGAAAGATCCATGGTTCGGGCCTTTCCAATGCCTTATAGTTTTCATCCCAAAATGCTTCACCGTTGCCATTGATAATACCCTTTCCTGATACTTTTACATCAGCCAAGTTATCTCCTACAATCAGTGATTTCTTCTCACCCGGATAATCTTCCAGACGCTTACTGCCTATCAATTCTGCGCCGGATTCGAAGTGAATAGAAACTTTGTCTTTGAATATGAGTGTACCCGTGAGGTACTTTCCAGGCGGGAAATAAACTGTACCACCACCTTTGCTATGAGCTTCGTCAATTGCTCGCTGGATTGCTGCCGTCGTTAGTGTTTCCCCATCCGCGGTAGCACCGTAATCTTTGACATTAAACTGCCAGGAAGATTCTGGTGAGGTGCATCCATGGAGCAGCAACACGCTAATCACGCATAAAAATGTGTATTTCATATAGCATATGACCTTTAATGCTGGGTCTTACCCCGACAGCAGACTGGTATAGAATTTAAGTGCAGTTAGGTGTGGGTTGGTAAGCACGAAAGTAACTTTCGCGCTAGTGAGGCATTAGTTTTTGGGGCACATATAATCAATTGATGCAATCCTCACTGTACAGCGAACAATCCTGTTCGCTTCTTTAAACGAACAGGATTGTTCGTTTTACAGCTGAACGCGCCCGATTAAGTCCTGTCATTGCGATGAGCGACGCAGGAGAGAAGAAGCAATCTAGTCTTTATAAGCAAGTATGTGTAGCCAGGTGTTTCCACCTGGCGGTTTTTCTTCATGCTTTAGTTTCGTTAGCGCGCGTTTGCAACGCGTGCTTCGACCTAGTTTCCATTGAACTACTTACAACTTCACGAACGCGCTCGATCGGGCTCACACTTCCCTCGATAGGGTAGGCACGAACGTAACTTTCGCGCTATGGTAGTAATTAGATTACTCAGAGTAATCTAATTACTTTTCTTCCACCCCCAACCCTCGTTAATGGGAATAATTCAGTCTATAGAGTACTTTTTATTCTTAGTGAGCGTTGGAACATAAAACGAAACATTATGAATCTAGAAAAATTTAGAAAGTATCAATTAAATCACACGAACAAACTAATCGGTGGAAGCGAAGAGTCGTCATTAAGTGACATCTTGAGTCATGAATCAGCGGCAATGTCTGATATGAGGCAAAATGGTATCATACAGGGAAATAGCAGTATTCGAAGAACATAACCTAGAAAATTTATCGCCGGGTGGAAGCACCTGGCGTTTTGTTCCGAACACACCCGAACAAATCCTGTCATTGCGATGAACGACGTAGGAGAGAAGAAGCGATCTAGTCGTTATAAGCAGGTAAGCGTCCAAAAATCGATAGGTAGCACCCATACCTTTCGTTTGCGCGCGTTTGCAACGCGTGCTTCAACTAAGAAGAGATTCCCCGGATTTTCTCCTACGTCGAAAACCGGAGAATGACGCCAGGAAAACCTGATTGAACTATTAATAAAAAGACGAACGCGTTGCAAACGCGCTCGATCGGTCAGCTTATACCTTAATCCAGAGAAACACTAAAACCCAAACAACCTAGGCAGCCATAGAGTGATTTCAGGAAAGTAAGTGACCAAAAGCAAAGCCAGCAACATGGCTAAGAACAGCGGCACCAATGGCTTGATCACTTTTTGGATAGATATTTTGGCTACGCCCACACCCACGAAAAGCACCGAACCTACCGGAGGTGTACACAATCCGATGCACAGATTCAGCACCATGACAATACCAAAATGAACCGGATCCATTCCAAGGTCTTCGACCACCGGAAGGAAGATTGGCGTGAAGATCAATACAGCTGGTGTCATGTCCATGAAAATGCCGACGCAAAGCAGTATCAAATTGATGATCAGTAGAATCACATATTTGTTGTCGCTGATGGTGATCAACGCAGTGCTTACCTCTTGAGGGATGTTTTCAAACGACATGACCCAAGACATACCCATCGAGGTGCCGATCAGCAGCATGACAATCGCTGTCGTCTTGGATGTTTCTATGAAGATACCCGGCACATCTTTCCACCTCACCTCTTTGTAGAACACCATACTTAATACGGCCGTGTAGACTACGGCAATGGCAGATGCTTCCGTAGCAGTGAAGATTCCCTTTACTATTCCTCCAATGACAATGACTAGCAATAATAAGCTTGGAAAAGCACGTAACGTTTTTCTGGTAAACTCCTGGAAGCCAGCAGTCTGCCCAACCGGATACTTTTTAACGTAAGCCCAAACACCAGCTACTGTCATGAGGGACATACCCAACAGCAAACCAGGCATATAGCCTGCCAAGAAGAGCGCAGCAATAGACACCCCGCCACTAGCCAGTGAATAAATGATCAGAATGTTACTCGGAGGTATGATCAAACCCGTAGTAGAACTAGTGATGTTTATGGCTGCGCTGAATGATTTAGAATAACCTTCTTTTTCCATTCTATCGACCATAAAGCCCCCGATGGCCGATGCGGCTGCAACGGCCGAGCCGGAAATGGCCCCAAATAGCATGCAGGATATGATATTCACGAAAGCAAGTCCACCGGGTAGCCTTCCAACTAATACCTTGGCTAAATCTATCAGACGGGTGGCTATACCGCCCCTATTCATGAACTGACCCGCCAAAATGAAGAAAGGAATAGCCAATAACGAGAAACTATCCAGCGCAGTAGCCATCCTTTGAGCCAGTGTCGTCAAAGCCGGTAGAGAGGGCATGCTGACTAAGAGCGTGATCATAGCCGACAGTCCTATACTGTAGGCAATCGGTACTCCAATACCAAGCAGTATCACAAAGCTTAAAATCAGAATAAGTACTTCTATACTGTCCATTAAGCTTTAGCCGGTTGTAGGTTGAGAATGGATTCTAATGAGAAGTAGCAAATCAGTATGCCACTCAGTGGAATGGAGATATAGACAAACCCTAGCGGTACCTGCAAGCTCGCCGATTTTTGTTCAAGCAAAAAGGTGAGATATACGAGATTGATACCTCCAACCACCATCACTGCTAAGGCGAAAATGATAACAAGACCATAAATGAGGATTTGTAAACGACGTTTTTGTTTTCCTTCTAGTTTTTGGGGTAGGATATCAATGGCCAGATGCTCGTCACGGCCAGTAACATAAGCTGCTCCAAATAACCCAAGCCATATCAATAGAAAGCCGGCTAATTCATCGGTGAAACTACTGGGGTTATTGAAGATGTACCTGGAAGCTACCTGCCAAATCACGTCGATCGTAATCACACCGACCAGTACCACTAGCAGCTTTTCCAGCGCATTCATTAATATGCCCTTCATAAACCCTTGTCCTCCTGTTTACTAACTGATTGCTGGATGTCCTCAATGATGCTAGAATACTCAGCATTATTCGCGAAGCGGTCATAGAGAGGCTGCACACCTTCAGCGAAGGTTTGTTTGTCAGGATAACTTACCGTTACTCCTTCTTCCTTCATTTTGGCAATACACTCTTGTTCCGATTGCTGCCATACCTTACGTTGGAATAGTGCTGACCTTTTAGCAGCTTCACTGAGCCAGCCCTTTTCTGTTTCTGACAAGCGATCCCATGTGCCGGTACCGACTAGAAGTACGTCAGGTACCGCTGTGTGCTCATTGATCGAGTAGTACTTGCAAACTTCATAGTGACCAGATAGATAGAAACTTGGCGGGTTGTTTTCCGCTCCATCTACCACTCCTTGCTGAAGGGCTGTATACAATTCTCCCCAGGGGATCGGAGTTGGAGAACCACCGAGGCTGTTGACCATATCCACGGCCGTCTGGCTTTTTTGTACCCTGATCTTTAAACCCTTTAAATCTTCCGGCTTGGTGATCGGCTTATCCTTAGTATAGAAACTGCGGCTTCCTGCATCGTAAAAGCATAAGCCTCTCAATCGGTAGTTACTGCCTTGTTCTAGAAATCGTTGCCCGATCTCTCCATCAAGTACCTGGTAAGCATGTTCTTTATCGGTAAAAAGATAAGGCAGACTAAGTATTTGATAGACCGGAGCGAAGTTCTCCATTACTGCAGCAGATACCTTGGTCATATCCAAGCTGCCTACTTGTAGTAGTTCTAGGCACTCACGCTCCGAACCCAATTGCCCGCTTGGGTAAATCCGAATTTCCATATTTCCGGCAGATACCTGCTTCAACTGCTCGGCCATGTGTACCATGCCCTGGTGAACGGGATGCGAAGTGTCTAAACCATGTGCCAGTCGCAATACCCTGACATTCTGTTGGTGTTGACACCCTAACAGTAGGAAAGTGAGTACTAAAGCAAGAGCGGTTTTACTAAACTTCATCGAACGTTTAAGATCGTAACTTTTGAATAATTGCCATAGCCTCTACAACTTTCTTACTCATTATGGTTTTTTGCTTTAGATATTAGTATCAATGATCGAATTGAAAGTACGCCTTGGCGTTGTGGTAGCAGATATTCTGAATGGTCTTGCCCAACAGTGATATATCATCCGGCAACTCACCATTTTCAACATCGCGTCCGAAGAGGTTGCACAATATTCTCCTGAAGTACTCATGGCGCGGGTAAGACATAAAGCTTCTGGAATCTGTAAGCATGCCTACGAAGCGACTCAATAAGCCCATATTAGAAAGGGCGTTGATCTGCCGTTCCATCCCATCCTTCTGATCAAGGAACCACCAGCCTGAGCCGAATTGCATTTTGCCGGCTACAGAACCATCATTGAAGTTGCCAATCATGGTGGCGACCAGCTCATTGTCCCTTGGGTTAAGGTTGTATAAAATGGTCTTTGCTAGTTGATCCGTGCTGTCCAGTGTATCGAAGAATCGCGCCATAGCCACACCTTGAGAGAAATCTCCGATAGAATCAAAGCCTGTATCGGGACCCAGGTTACGCATCATCCTCGTATTTGTATTGCGTAACGCTCCCAGATGAAATTGCTGAGTCCAGTTACGCGTATGGTACATTCTTGCCAGCTCTGTTAGTGTGTGCTGTTTGAAACGTCTGATTTCTCTCTCACTTAACTCCAAACCAGACCGGGCTTTTTCAAAAGTCTTCTCAACGCTTTGTCCATTTTGGTCTACCAGGTAGAATTCCTCTAGCCCGTGGTCGGCAAGCCTGCAACCCAGCTTATGAAAGAAGCCAATTCTATTCTCCAAAGCATCAAGTAGGTCGTTATAGCCTTTTATTTCGAAACCGACCCTGCTTTGTAGTTGATCCAGATATGTGTTGTAAGCCTGAGCGTTTTCTATCGCATAGCTTTTATCCGGTCTGAATGTCGGTAATACTTTTACTGTATAACCATCATGTTTGATCTGTTCATGGCAGTCCAGCAAATCAGCCGGGTCGTCAGTAGTACATATCACCTCTACTTTCATTTTGGTGATCAACTGCTTGCTACTGTATTCTGGTGTTCGCAATAGAGAGGTGGCCTGCTGATATATGTCACCAGCAGACTCCCCATTCAGGATCTGATCGATTCCGAAATAGCGTTTTTGCTCCAGGTGCGTCCAATGGTACAATGGGTTTCTAAGCGTGTAAGGCACGGTTTCAGCCCATTTTTTGAATTTTTCTTCTGGAGAGGCACTGCCCGTTATGTACCGTTCATCTACACCATTGGCGCGCATAGCTCGCCACTTATAATGATCACCTTCCAGCCATATTTCAGTTAGGTTATTGAATTGGCGATTGTGTGCAATATCTTGTGGAGGAAGGTGACAATGGTAGTCTATAATAGGCAGTTCTTTGGCGTAATCGTGGTAGAGTCTTTCCGCCGTTTTGTTTTCAAGTAAGAAGTTATCGTCGAGAAATTTTTTCATAAACTGATCTCCTACTAACAAGAAGCAACTTATATGTCAAGATCTTGTGCTCGCTTGATCCCCAATTCCAGCCCTCTGATCTCTGCCAGTCCTCTCAATCTTCCTATACCAGAATATCCTGGGTTGACTTGCTTCTGAATGTCGTCCAACATTTGATGTCCATGATCAGGACGCATGGGAATGTGAAAATCCTGACGACCCTGTGCTTTTCTTTTTGACATTTCCAGCAGTAACTGTTCGACCACGCCATACATGTCTACATCACCATCCAGGTGGTCAGCCTCATAGAAGTTACCCAATTCGTCTCGCTTAGTACTGCGTAGGTGTACGAAGTGTATGCGATCCGCGAAGCTTTGTGCCATATTTACCAAGTCATTATCAGGTCGCACGCCAAATGAGCCGGTACAAAAAGTGAGTCCATTGCTTGGCGATGCCACACCCGAGAAAAGCGCTTCAATGTCTGACTCAGTACTTACTACCCTCGGTAAGCCGAGAATAGGGTAGGGCGGATCATCCGGGTGAATAGCCATTTTCACACCACATTCCTCTGCCACCGGAATGATCTTTCTTAAGAAATCGATCAGGTTGGTTTTAAGGTCATTAGCGGAAATATCATCATAGGTTTTTAGTATCTCTCTGAAATCATCCACAGAGTAAGATTCTTCAGATCCCGGTAACCCGGCAATGATATTAGCAGTCAATTGCTTCCGATCAGTATCATTGAGCTGATTTAAATACTCGGTAGCCTGTTCTTTTTCTAATTGTGTATAATCGCCTTCAGCCCCTTTGCGTTTGAGGATGAATAATTCGAATGCTGCCATAGCCGCTTTCTGAAATCGCAAAGCGAAACTGCCGTCAGCAAGAGGATAAGCCAGGTCTGTTCTAGTCCAGTCCAGAATAGGCATGAAATTGTAGCATATCGTATTGATGCCTGCTTTGGCAAGATTGCGGATAGACTCTTGGTAATTGGCAATATATTTTTGGTAATCCCCTGATCTCGTTTTGATGGCTTCATGTACCGGGATACTTTCTACCACAGCCCAATCTAAGCCTGACTGCTTGATCAGTTGATGATGTTTTTCTATTTCGGCCAGTGTCCATACTTCACCATTGGGAATGTGGTGGAGGGCGGAAACCACGCCTGTCGCACCCGCCTGCTTCACATGTAGGAGTTGAACAGGGTCTTTGGAACCGAACCAACGAAATGTCTGAATGAAACTCATTTATACTCCTGAATACGCGTTGAAACCACCATCTACCGGGATGATCGTACCCGTCACGAATTTCGAGGCATCGGAACATAGCCAAATCAAAGTGCCCGTCAATTCATCAGGATCGCCAAACCGGCCGTAGGGTGTATGTGCTATGATCGTTTTTCCTCTGTCGGTAAGTGTACCGTCAGGGTTAGTTAATAGCGTTTTATTCTGCTTAGTCAGAAAGAACCCGGGCGCTATGGCATTTACTCTCAGCCCCTCGCCATATTTACGCGCCAATTCTACCGCTAACCATTGCGTGTAGTTATCGATGGCTGCCTTTGAGGAAGAATAGCCCATCACCCTGGTAAGTGGGCGCTGTGCCGACATGGATGAGATGTTGATGATGTGACCAGATCGCTGTGTGATAAAAGTCTCAAGCATCGCCTGGCTAGGTATGACAGAACCGAGGTAGTTTAATTCCATCACTTTCCGTAGCTCTTCTATCGAAAGATCATTTATACTACCTTCCTCAGCTACAGTAGCGCCTGGCATGTTTCCTCCGGCAGCGTTGACTAATACGTCAACTTTTCCCCATTTCTGTAGAACATCTGTCTTGACTGAATCCATTTCTTCCGGCTTGAGCACATCGGCCATATAGTTGAGCACATCGGCACCCTGTGCCTCAAGGTCTTGTTTAAGGCTTTTGCTAATGGCTTCATCTCTTCCTACCAGTGCTACCTTAGCCCCTGCATTAGTTACGGCCTTGGCCATTGAGCTGCCCAGAACACCCGTACCTCCGGTGATAAGAATCACCTTGTCTTTTATATTGAAAATGTTTTGATCCATGGATTTAGCTGAATGCAACTACAAGACGCATGGATTCCGGCTAACCCTTACGGGTATGATGGTTTGATTATTTGATGTAATCATTTGTGGAGGTGGGTTGGTGGTGCTCCGATCTTCCGAGTAATTAGATTACTGAGAGTAATCTAATTACTTTTTGTCCACCCCCTTTCTCCGGTTCGTGACGTATGAACGAATCCGGGGAATCTCTTCCTAGCTTCCGTCTGAGTCCCCACGAATAGCTATATGATCAAATGATGATATTGGATGCAATCATTTGTGGGTATGTGGTTGGTGGTGATCCGATCTTCCGAGTAATTAGATTACTCAAAGTAATCTAATTACTTTTTATCCACCCCCTACCCCCGCCAGCGGGGGACAGCCAGAATGACAAGGCTGCCACTTTGAAATATCGTGTTCGATTGCTATTTGTGTTGCTTGAGCATAACCTTAGCTACAGCGTGTCATCCCGATCACATCGGGATCTTTCTCTGTCGATGTGTTGCTATTCTTTTGAGTGAATAAATTATTCGGAGTAAGCTCTATACCTTTTTTATCAGTCACTCTGAAAGAGCCTGATTGGCGCTCAGCAGGATTAGGACTAAAAGTTGTGACTGTCCTAGCTTAGTAAAAAGTTGCTTTTGTGCTATTCAACAATTGCATATGATCAATTGATCATATACTCACAATCACTATTGTGCTCGATGCCACTAAGTTCCTTTCAGGAGGACAGGGATGATGGTTTGATTATTTGACGGTTTGATGCGGTGATTGATGATCGAATTTTGTTAATATACCTACAAGACAATTTATTTCTATTTACTTCTAACTATTTCCAGTTTCTAACTTCTAATTTCCAATCTCTCTTATCTTCGAGATTGCTTCTTCGCTCGTTCCTCACTCATCACAACGACTCCGAAATTCAGGGATGTACACAGGTCTTACATCTTTTGTCTTTCTTCTTATGTCTATTCAACTAACCCGTATTTTTTTTATCTTCCGGCAACGAACCATGATAAAAACCTGATGAAGCAATTTTACCATCTGACCTTCTTTACCCTGTTCATGCTGTGCACGTGTGCGGTGCAAGCGCAAAAACGACCTCTTGACCATGCTGATTTCGATACCTGGAATAGAATCAACGGTCAAAAAATATCGAACGATGGAGAGTACGTCTTGTACCACGTTGTTCCCGGCAAAGGTGATGCCACGCTAAAAATCAAAACACATGCTGGTGATGAATTAGCCTCCATTCCTAGAGGCATTGGTGCTTCTTTCACCTGGGATAGCAAATACGTGATCTTCAAAATCAAACCTCAGCTAGATAGTGTGAATGCCTTGCGCAGAATCAAAACCAAGAAAGATAAACTGCCCAAGGATAGCCTGGGAATATACAGCCTGAGCACCAAAACCCTAACCAAGATTCCAAGGGTGAAAAGCTTTAAGGTACCTGAGAAATGGTCAGGCTTTATTACCTACCAAATCGAGGAGAAGCTACCTGAACCAAAGGATACTACCAAGACAGACACAGTAAAGGTGGTCAAGCCAAAGAAAGCCAAAAAGGTGAGTGACGAAAATGGGTATCACCTCATAACGAGGAGTCTATCGACGGGTCAGCAGGACACGCTCAAGTATGTGCTGGAATACGCGCTGGCCGAAGAGGGAGCGAAATTACTCTATCATACTTCCGGAGAAGACTCCATCACCATGCCGGGAGTTTATTATAATGACTTACAAGCTCAGAATATAAAGGCACTTTGCCGGGCGAAGGGTAAATACAAACAATTGGCATTAGACAAATCCGGGAACCAAGCAAGTTTCCTATCTGATTTGGATACGACGAAAGCGTTGATCCGAAACTTTCAGTTAAGGTACTGGACTACGGGAGGTGACTCGGCAAGAGTGAAAGCAGCATCAGGTACGCCAGGCTTATCTTCGGGGTGGGTAGTCAACGAAAATGGCAGATTGAACTTCTCTGATAATGGTCAGAGGTTATTCTTTGGCACATCGCCAGCGCCATTAGTACAAGACACTACTTTGCTACCGGAAGAAATTATTCAAGTTGAAATCTGGAATTATCAGAATGGCAGATTGCATACCCAACAAAATATAGAGTTGGAACAGGATAGAAAGAAAAGCTATTTGTCTATTCTAGATACGCAATCAGGAAATATTACTCAGATTGGTAGTTTGGATATCCCGTTGGTTACTGCCACTAACAAAGGAGATGCAGATGTGGCACTTGGCATTTCTAATCTTAAGTATCAGAAATACATTTCATGGGAAGGTTTTCCACGCAGACAGGATGTTTATGCAATCGATCTGAAGACAGGTGCCAAAACATTGGCTATTGAAGACTTAAAAGGGTCGGCCAATATTTCTCCGAATGGTGATTACCTCTTCTGGTATGACGCTGCCGATACTTCATGGTACACCTATTCTATGGTGAACAAAAAGGCCGTCAATGTATCGAAAGCTATTGGTACTAACATGAGCAATGAGCTCAATGATATGCCTAACCCTCCTTCAGCCTATGGTGTGGCTGGCTGGACCAAGGATGATCAGCGCATATTGGTGTATGACCGATATGATATCTGGAAGGTAGACCCTCAAGGCGCGGTAGCTCCGGCAAACCTGACTAATGGACGAAATACCAAAACGAGATATCGCTACCTCGACTTGGACAGGGAGGAGCAGGCTATTGATCCCAAATTTGTATTGCTTTCTATGTTCAATGAAGTGACCAGAGACGAAGGCTATGCTTCTCTTAAAAACCTAAAAGGTTTGAAAGAACTCCTAAAAGAAAGCTATTCGTTCAACACTCCGATGAAGGCACACGACGCTGATGAATTGGTGTTTTCAAAACAGAGTAATCAACTATTTCCGAATCTTATCACCTCTGACTTGAGCTTCAAGAAGCAGAGCACAATCAGTGATGCCAACCCACAACAAAAGGATTACCTCTGGAGTACGGTTGATGTTTACAAATGGACATCATTGAATGGTGAGGACTTAGAAGGGTTGCTTTACAAGCCGGAGAACTTTGATCCCAAAAAGAAGTACCCGATGATCGTGTATTTCTACGAAAGAAATTCGCACCGCCTCAATGCACATTGGGGTGCTGTACCTATTCGTTCTATAGTAAACCCATCCTTTTATGCCAGTAGAGGATACTTGATATTCATTCCTGATATCGTGTATCGCACTGGTTATCCGGGAGAGAGTTGTTACGATGCAGTTATGCCGGGTGTTACTTCATTGATTGAAGAAGGCTTTGTTGATAAAGACAACATTGGCGTACAGGGGCATAGTTGGGGCGGTTATCAAGTGTCCTACCTGGTCACTAAAACCAACATGTTCAAGGCAGCAGAAGCGGGAGCCGTGGTGTCCAATATGATCAGTGCCTACGGTGGTATTCGCTGGTGGACAGGTTTGAGTAGAATGTTCCAGTATGAACATTCACAAAGTCGACTAGGTGGAACCCTTTGGGAGTATCCGGTCAGGTTCATAGAAAACAGCCCTATATTCTTTGCTGATAAGATAGAAACGCCATTGCTGCTGATGCATAATGATGCTGATGGCCATGTGCCTTGGTATCAAGGCATTGAGTTTTTCGTGGCGCTAAGAAGGTTGGGCAAACCGGCTTGGATGCTCAATTATAATGGAGAACCTCACTGGCCTACCAAATGGGAAAATATTCGAGACTTCAACATCCGCATGCAGCAATACTTTGATCACTACCTCAAAGGAGCCGATATGCCGGTTTGGATGAGTAAAGAAGGAATCCCTGCCATAGAAAAGGGAATCAATCCTGGATATGAACTAATGAAAGAATAAGACCATGAAAAATAGCATTTACATACTCATTCTGAGCCTATTTGCGATGGTATCATGCCAACCGCAAGAAGCAGAAAAAGAAGTTGCTCAAGCACCCAAACCTACTAGAGAAGTGGTTGATGCTGTTTTGGATGACTGGCATAAAGCCGCCGCAGATGCAGACTTTGAAAGGTACTTCGGCCACTTCGAAGATAGCACCTCTATCTTCATGGGTACTGACGCCACGGAACGTTGGACAGTAGCTGAGTTCAAACCATGGAGTAAGCCCTACTTTGATAGAGGAAGAGCTTGGAGCTTCACACCAAAAAACCGCTTCGTTTATTTCGCAGAAGATGGAAAAACAGCATGGTTCGATGAAGAACTAGATACACCTAACTTAGGCCCAAGTCGAGGTACAGGTGTGTTGAGAAAGAATGGTGAAGCATGGAAGATCGCACATTACAATCTCACCGTTCCAATACCTAATGATCTGGTCTATAAGATTGTACCTATGATTGATAGCGTTTTGAATAAGACGCAGTGATCTTAGAGTCATCAATAGAAGTGCGGAGGTGAGCATCTAGCTGGTTAGTTGGCAGTAGGCAATTTCTCAGTAGGCAAGATTCAATGCTTTTCGCAATACAGTCCTTCTGAAAGAATCTTATTGGCGTCGAGCACAAAAGATGCAATAATCTAACCGCCCTTCGGGCGTCACAGTGAGTGAGTTACAAGCATGGCGGACTTTTCGCTAACAACCAAATCCCGTAGGGATGTCCCGTTTATAGACTAAAAAAACCCGGCTATTAAGAAAAGCACCGTAGGTGCGACCCGTATGTTCATCGCGTGTTTAGTATTTAGGTCGCACCTACGGCGCTTTGGTGAATCACTATGAATTGTTTTCTATTAACGTATCGCCCTGACAGGGCTTTTCGCGATTGATATCTCCTACCTCTTGAAGAAAATGAATCAAAAAATAAAAGTCAGAGGCAACTTCCTGGAAATCATCAGGTAGCGAAGACTTTGATGACATTAAGTATTGAAAGAAAACATAGGAGATACTTTCTTTTAATCTTTTTGGAGATGAAATGGTAAAAAGACTTTCCAGCTTTTTAAGTACCTTATCATCATTGTAGAATGAAATTGACATGACTCTAAGATAGTCAATAATTCTTATCGGTGGTATTTATGCCACCGATAAATTTCAACAAAAACCTCATTATTGGACAATGTCGGATAATGAGCAATTCCTCAAGGCTTTAGGTCACCAAATTGATAAGATCAGAAAGGAGAAAGGCATCTCTTTCGGGGAATTGGCTTTGCGCAGTGACATAGACAAATCCAACTTGGTTAAGATTGTTACTGCAGGCAAAAATCCTACTGTTTCAACGCTCTACAAGATTTCCAAAGGCTTGGAAGTAACTATGTCAGAGTTGTTTGATTTTTGAGATACACCTTATATCGAGGCTATTTTATCTATTAAGGCCGAAGAACCAATTCCCATTTCTTACCATGCCCTTCTGAGAGGATTTTATTGGCGTCGAGTGTTACGCTTGTCCTATTAATAAAGTATTGACATTTAATCTTGCAGTCATGGCTCGGCGAAGAGCAGACACATATTCTACAATCCAGATTCAAAAGTACCGATGAAAAATAGGTTTGGTCTCAGTCCATATATAAATTTATGGTTCAAAGACCACAACGCTATACAGTATGAGAACCATAAGAACCATTATTGTCTTATTAGTCTTACCTTCAATTACCTACTGCCAATCGGGGCTTCCTCGAGATGAACATGATAGGGTTGTTTTTACAGAAGTAGTAAAAGTAGAGTTGTTGAGTAAAAATGAAATCTATAAAAAGGCGAAGCTTTGGATAGTAAGCACGTTAAAGTCCGGTGATAATATGGTTGAGTTGGATGGCACTAGTTCTGATCAGATAATAGGTACCGGGAATTTGTTACTAGACAAATTTTCAATGCTGTATCCTAATCGAGAA
>JBCBSS010000160.1:0-17632 GCA_039819065.1 Bacteroidota bacterium | reverse complement strand
CCTGTAGAACACTACAAACAACCAGGGCAATAAGGACTGTCATAGGTTTCAGGGCCTATTTTTCAACATGATTAATCAATTGTGTTAAGTATCAACGCATTTTGGTCAAATCTATATAGGAGTTGTATGGGTGGGGTTCGATCCGGATATGAAATGCTAACTCGCTCACTTTCGATGCCTATCGTTTGATGCTGTACAGATTCAAGGGATGTGCCTGTCCTTCTATCTACCTCTTTTAACTCCTCATACTCTTTGAAATATTTACGGTAAAGTTGATCGTCTTGCATATACAGAATCATCTTCCCGGTATGGAAAGAAGCACCCCTTCTATAATTTGAGCCCCATTTGTTATGCTTTTCAAAGTGGAATACAAATAGTTGCTTGTCAGCAAGCTGATTGACAGTTATAGCGTCTAAAAAGGTGTCATTAAATGGGAATTTTAAATCGAACATTTTAAATGGCTCTTTTGCATTGTAGCGAACCAACAGGTTGTAGTGGATCGCATGCTCACTAAGTCGTTGAATGACCCTCAGATCCAGTGAGTCATTTGTCAATGTCTGTAAGATATGGATTCGATTATCTCCTACCAGCCGTTTAACCTTAGTTTGTTTGATCGTTTCATATGTACCAAGGTTGTCAAAAGGTATTTTCTGAGCAATGGTCGTATCCTGTTGGAGACCAATACTCCTTTTGCCGTCCTGCGCTAATGAAACAGTGAAGAGTAACATAGCTGCAAGTATAGTTAATGGCGATTTCATTGAGGTGAAGATTATTATTGGAGTCCGTAGGCAAAGTCGAATGTACCAAATTATATCATTGGCGCAAAACCCTAATGATGCAATAACGTTTCTCCATATAATTTTAAAGTTGAAAATGAACCGATAGACTTATACAGTCACAGCGTGAATTGTAGCTCTTGATATAATGTGGGGTTTCGGATACGTCATACCTATGATTACAAATTGTATTTTACTTTCTATTAGTCAGAAAACAAGCCATGGATCTGGCAAAACATCTATAAAGCAAAAAAGCTAGGGTGGCTCAAAATCACTATGGTTTTATACTAAATGTTACACCTGATCATTGTACGCAATAATTGATGTCAGGTGATTGTCACATAGCTGTCGCTATCATGTCTGATGAGCTTCAAGCACAGAAAAACCCCATTGTATAACTTTGTTGAATAATTTGACATCATAACAATTTCGAAAAAATGAATGCTGAAATAATGAATTTGAGAGAGGTTAAAAAAATGAGACTGGATCGCCATTGGTCACAAGAACAACTGGCAGAAATGAGCGGATTAAGCGTAAGAACTATTCAACGAATCGAAAACGGAGAAAATGCGGGTCTAGAGTCTTTGAAATCATTGGCAGCCGTTTTTGAGGTAGACATTGTTGATTCGGATAAGAAGGTGGAAATAGAACAGGCTAGAAAAGAAGAAGCGTACATTCAACATGTTAAAGGTTTTTATGGGCTGCTGATTGCGGTTGTCATGATTTTGTTCGTTCCCTTCATTAATGCAATTAATATTAATGATTCATCCAATTGGGTTATTTTTTTATTGTCCTTGCTTCCCTGTATAGCAGTATTGGCAGTATATGCATATAAATTTTTCGATTGGTTTGGAGCAGGATGGGAAAGGAAAATGATCAATAAAAAATTCAAAAAGAAGCAGTATTCTAACTAAGTACAATAGGTTGCATATGAGGTACAGTCTACACATAGGCAGAGATAACCTCATATACGTTGTAGACCGCTGTTACTCAATCACACTCAATATCGATTGAGCGAGTTGGGTTTGTCCCTTTTCGCTGGTCAATATTTGCAGGTCGTCTTTATTGGTGAGATAACCGAGGTCAACCAATGCAATCGGGCATTCCACATTTTTTAAAAGGAAGAAATCTGCTTTTTTAATAGTAACGTTACCATCGTTGAAGCTGTACAGTAATTTAAGTGCTAAATCCCCTGACTTTTCTTTCTGATTGTTTTTGTCGCTGATGAATATTTCTGTGCCGTTCTTATTTAGGTCATCAGATAAATTAGCGTGCAGTGAAATGACAAAATCTGGTTTCAGCTCGTTGATCTGTTTTACACGATCACCTAGCGATAAGAACTGATCCGTATCCCTGGTCAAAATGATTTCGACGTTCGAGTTCTTATTCGATGCTTTGATCTTATTGGCAATATTGAGTGCTATTTCCTTTTCACTAAACCCGTCTATCGTGATGCCATTGTCATGACCACCGTGACTGACATCAATTACAATTGTCTTTTTATCAACGTTTGTAAAAGCCAGCGTGATCGTCAAAAGTGCTAGTCCGATAAATGTTATTGGTCGTTTCATAGGTGTATTGTTTTGGTTTGTAATGATTGTTGAAGTTTAGTGAAATTATAGCAAATAAAGGTGTTTAAAGCCATAAGATTTTATTTTACCCTCATGTAAAGTCCAAGTTCGCTCATTTTTAAAGGTAGAATTCACGATTTGCGACGTGGCAAATTGCATCGCCTTCCGATATAACGAGTACTATGTCATGGTCTTTTACCATTCATTAATGTAAGCAACTCGTTCTTCGTTTGAAGTTCGAAGGCCTCCCAGAATTCCAGGTCTGGGTTTTCTTTCTTCAATTTATTGATAATGTCTTGAGCTCTATCAAAGTCATTAGCCAATACCAGGCTTTGAGCAAATTCCAGTTCAAGCTCCCAAGATAGATTAGTTTCTGAGTCGAGCATGTTTTCATATGCCTTGATCCCTTTTCGATATTCCGTATTGGCTTTGTCCAGGTCACCTAAAAGTTCAAATATTAAAGCACTTTGGATTATCCATTTAGGTTGTTTCGGTCTTAATTCTCTAATCCTTTGATTGGTTTCGAGGGACCTTGAAAAGTCATTTTTCATCATTAAGAACATGATTTTATTGACGTAACCTAAAAAATACAGTGAATCAAGCGCTGTAGCTTGATCCAGTAACATAATGGCACTGTCAACTTTTATTGAGTCATCAAAATTAAATGTGGTGATTTCGAGCGCCTTATTATTCAGTTCAATTGATTTGGGGTTTGGTTGGTAATCCGTCTTAGCGTCTTCCTGAGTTTCAAACTTGGTGTGATCGTTGTTTGGACCACAGCTAACCGCTATCAATAATATAACTACCAATGAGAAGTTTTTCATGTCATGCTAACGTACAAGAAAGCCCAACCATCCTGCTTAAGCTGGGTTATTAAATATCCCTAAAAGTATTCGATTGTACAAGTGTCCTTCAGCCAGCCTTTGAGCAGATCAGTGGCCTAGCCCGCTGATCAAAACAGTTTTGATGAGCAACTTTTTACTTCCACTGAACGGTTAACATTAAGGCGATAGCATGCCCTAAAAAATTCATTGCGACATTCTACTCAATGATTTTCAGCATGTTGCTTGAGCCCACCTAGGAAGGCCCTCACTCCTTTATTCCATTTAGCCTTGATCATTATAGCCATGATACTACCGAGGATACCATGCTTCATTTTGTAGTTTTGAACTTGAGTGACTTCATACTTTGCATCGCTCAGTTTTCGAAAACTATATTGATGATTAAGGTTGAGCACTGGAAATGAGCACGATGTTAATTCGTACTTCAGGTCTTGATGTTCTTCGTATACTGTGCATTTTTCCTCAAACCAGTTTTTACCGTCGGTCATATCTACTCTTCGTTTAGCACCAATTCCAGCGTTTTCCTTGGTTATTGAAACAGAACGTTCACACGATGGATCATATACGGCAAGCTGATCTACTTGAGAGAGTGCATGCCATATCTTTTCTATGGCAGCATCAATGATAATGGTGTTCTTTAGTGTTGGCATGATTGGTAGTTTAAGCGGCTTTCATTCCTTTTCTAAATTCCTCCGCATCATAATAGACTTTGATACTTTGTATTTTACCGTCATTGATCTCATACCATTCTGATAGATCCAACGCTATAACACCGCCAGCCTGAGTGGCCACTTGCATTTCTACCTGTGTAATGACGAAGTTTCCTACTTCCACCACTTGTTTCATTTCCACTCCCCTAACCAGAGGAAAGAATCTTGCATTGAGATCGGCGAAAGCTTTTATGCCTTTGACCTGATCCACTGGCCCGGTAAAGATTACATCGTTGGATACTACTTCTTGCCAAGCGTTTGTGCCAGACATAATCCCTTCACCGAAGGCTTGAAATACTTGCATTGCAGTCATAATAGTGAATTTTGTTAATGAGAAATTTAACTTCGATTTCACAAGTTAAATTAAATATTAACTTTGATAATGCAAGTTAATTTTTGCTTTTTATTTTTACAGCATGGAGGTACGATCTCATTGCCCGATCAATTACGGACTAGAACACTTTGGCGATAAATGGTCTTTGTTGATTATTCGCGACTTGATGTTCAAAGGAAAGCGGCACTATAATGAATTTCTTGAGTCAGGTGAGAAGGTATCAACCAGTGTACTAGGCACAAGGCTCAGACAATTGGAAGAAATAGGTATTATTCAGAAGGGTGAGGATGACGTAAAGAAGTCCAGGATAAGATATAGCCTCACTCAAAAGGGTATAGATATGTTGCCTTTCATGGTTGATATCATTGCATGGAGCGGTATGTACGACTCAGAAACAGAAGCTAGTGAGGAGTTCTTAACTCAAGCGAGAGAAAACAGGGGTCAACTTCTTAAAACGATCCGGGAAGAACTAGAACAGGAGCATTTAAGTCATTAATGTGAAGTAGGCAAATATCCTACATTGCTAGTGTAGTCTGTGTAGATAACTCACTTTGTGTTCTTTTAAGTTGATGTGTCTGTTTCGTCCCATTCTTCAATGTCCATGAATCTTCGCAGCCAATTCAGTGCTTGATGTCTTAGAAATGAAATGTTTACGTCAATATCGGAATCGTCCTCTTTGCCACTAAACATAAGGTCTCTAAAGTAGGTGGTCACTAGTTCATGAAACAGGTTTTCATCATAGATCTCAGCGGTATTACGATAGGTTAAATCACTCAGAAAGCCACCCAATTCTTCACCGAGAGCAGGAACAACATTCATAAAGTTTTCGAGTTGTTCGTCATCTACTTGCTCAGTTGGAGTTGGTGTCTCTTTGATTAGGTTTAGAGCCCAAGCGAGAATATAAGCACATTCTCCTTGCCAGGAAAAGTCTATTAATTTTTGCTCATCTGTCACTTTTCCTTCAAACAATTCTTGTTCGGAAGGTGAAACATGATTCCACAATTTTTCTCTCTGTAACCATTCTGTAACCGCCTCCCTGTCACCAGGTTCTGACGCAATGTATGCAACTGCATACAATATCATCATTCTACAACCTGCTTCGAACGGAGTAGCGAATTTCTTGTCATCAAACTCTAAATAAGGTAAGTGTTGGATATTAAGCTCCTTAATTCCATGTCTTGCTAATCTTTCTTCAAGACGGTTCTTTCTGTTGGTTAGTTCAGTCGTCATTTTTTTACTTCCGATTGACATCCGTGATTACAACACGTTGCCTGCCTCCGGCGTGAATATACGCTATACATTGCCATGCAGCCGCATTTTATTTGCTATTCTCCTTTTGCCGTTTTGGGCCAATTATTAAAAGCCAAAAACAAAAAGAGAACTCTATCAAAGCAGCTGAGATCAAAATAAAGGGGGAAATCATTTTACTCACTTCGGGGAACAGAAAATAGGTAAAAGAATCTGACATCCATTCTAAGCCAGCGATTATGAGGAGTATTCCTAAAAGCCTGGGGGAAAAACCGGACTTGAAGACAAGGTATCCCAAGGGTAAAAGCCATAACCCAAAAAATACCTGTGCAATCATATAGCCTTTATGATACAAGTAAATGAATACCATTCCTAGCGCATTCCTTTGATCTTGGTCAAATGCAGTAAGGTAGTCTTTATTATCCGATACTATAATGACCACGTAATAGTGAAGCATGTTTACAAACATGATAGCAACGGCAGTCACAACAGACAGTACCATTATCGCTACTACTTTTTTGTTCACTGATGCCAATAGGTGATATAAAGCCATTGGTAAAAAGAAATAGACCAAAAGCATTAGCAAGTCAAACACAAACCCAGTTCTAAACAACTGTTCTGAATTGCTTATATTATTTAGAGTTGTTTCGGCATCACCATAGACCACTAGTTTGGCACGGACGAAGAACTCAGCGAAAACTCCAAAAACAATCAGCACTAAATACAAAGCACCGGCTACCCTGGAGACTTTCTTTTTGGAATTCATTCTTATGGTTTTATTCAAAGACGAATAACTTCTTGTTGTGTTACAATTATCATGATCAGCTTGGCTCTAATCATGAGCGTGGCCAGCTAAGGCATTTAGTGTTAACTACTGGTCAATTTTAATAAGTAAAGCTGTAACCAGTCGTATACACTGGCTTTTCACTTTAGAGCTAACCTTTTGCCGTTGATACTTTTGTTTTATCACCTAATCCATTACTGGTTAGGTTTATGTGATTCTGCATTACCCTCAACACCCACTTTTCAAATGATCAATGCCCGTGAAAATAGCCGTATAGTTGATAGGCAAACAAACCTATCCCTGCTAGTACCAGGTACCAATTCACTGCTTTGTAAAAAGCAGGAAACTGTTTGTACTTCCTCGAAAATGTAATGATGAAAACAATCGGTATGAGCGCCAGCACCTGTCCTACTTCTACTCCCAGATTAAAGCACAGAATTTTTGCTAAAAGCTGCTCCTGCCCCATATCAAAGGACTGCAATCGGGTAGAAAGTCCAAAGCCATGAATCAACCCAAACAGGCCTACCATTAACAGTAAATTGGGTGATTTCACCTTCAACTTTTCAAAACCACTCAAGTTTTCAAAACCCTTGTATAAAACACTCAGGGCGATCACTGCATCTACCAGGTGTTCATCAGCTGTAATTCCAGCATACGTCGCTCCTATTAAGGTAATACAGTGCCCTAACGTAAACACAGTGATAAACTTTAAGATGTCTTTAAAAGTGTTCAGGTAGAATATCACACCAGCTAGAAAAAGTAAATGGTCATAGCCTGTCAGCATATGCGTCGCACCTACCTGAATGTAAGCCCACAAACCACCATTGCGTAAAAGCTCCTGATCGGCACTTGTCACATCATGGGCAAATCCTAAGAGCGGAGTGAATAATAAGACCAGAAACAGTCCTTGTTTTACGTTTGCAGGCTTCATTAATCCTTTTTTCTAAAGACGAAGAATAACAGCCCAATTACCAGCAAGCTGATTAATACAAAGCCCCAGGTAGGAATTCCATCTTCATGATCATGGTCATCGTGGGTGTGCGTGCTTGCATCATGTCTATGGGTCACCTCAAACGTCAATGTGGCCCATTTAGATTGATGGGTTAATTCATCACTATCTGTAACATTAACCATATGAATGGTTCTCAGGTAGTATACACCATCTTCCGGCAGTTTTACCAAGACTGAGCCTTGATCATTGGTTCTTAACTGTTGACCGCCGGTATGGGTGTGCCCTTCTTCTGACTGCGCTTGATGGTCGTGATGGTGATCATCGTTATCATGTGCATGGTCGTGTGAGTGTGCCTTTCCGTCATGATCATGTGTATGATCTTCGTGTGCATGACCATGGTTATGATTACTCTTGATATAATCAGCATATACCAGCTGGTTGGGAAGCGGTTCACCATCTAATAACAGCTTTACTGCTAACGTATCACCACTGTATTTTTCATAAGGGTTGGCCTGTGGAACAAACTCGATGGGGTAACCTAGCACAGTGTGCCAATCATCTGATTTGGTATCACCTACCTGATAGATGGCTTTTACATGTTTTTGATAGCTTTCTACAGCATCTTGATCTAATAGGTCATTGTTAGTACGATATTCGAGCATATCCAAAACACCATCGTGTTCGAGGTAGCTATTAAACTTATCGGCAGTGAGCTCTATGTTCCTGGCTTTAGTAGAAACACCTGCAACATAAGTTCCAGCTTCACCAGTATTAAAAGTCAATTGTGTTATGGTAGTATCCTGGTCTTTCCATTGGTCTGGGTTGATGGCCACTCTTTCACCTTGAGCAACAAAAGAGGCATCCAACATACGATCTCGTGTAATAATGTTTTCGCTATTTTCAAAGGTGCCGTTATAAAGACTCAAGGTCGCTTCTTGATTTGGTTCCAAGAAATAGGTCTCCATTTTTATATACAGATCGTGACTGCATAATACCACGAAGGCTAATACCAGGTACAAGGGCTTATAAAACTGCCCCTTCAATCTGTTGACGACCATTTTTATACTCAATTTCATGTTTGGCTATTGATAGTTTATTGTTTTATTCAGCATTTAAACTGCTATTGTTTCCACACTTTGTTATTCACTAGCCTTTTTTCAGTCGAAAATGTGTTTTTCATAATCATTCCACCATTTATCAATATCCACTTTCGGTTTTCTACATAGATAAAGGGGAATTCCATTTTCTTCTCCAATAGCATATTTATGCGCGATTATCTTTACTAATTCGATTTCTTCAAAAACATATTCCACGGATGGTTTTTCATTACCTAAACTAATCCAAACATCCGCATTTTTGTTTCCGTAGCCCCAAGTCCAAAAACTACCGTGTCTGCTTATCGGATTTGGTAAATTATACTGCTTCCCTAAGATTTTGAGCGCTCCTGCTTCTCCATAATTTTCTGCCCACAAAACACAATTCTTTTTCTCTTGAGGGCTTAATGATTGATATACGCTATCGACCAACTTTACTTGCTCTTCCCAACCAAACATATCTGCATAATCTCCTGTCAACTCCACCCTTCCATTCTTTTCTTCAAGACTTTTATACGCAACAAATTTTTCAATAGGTAGTAATGGTGTGGCTTCTGGAATAAAATAGAGAGAAGGTGCCAAGGTGATAAAAGCAATTACGTAAACCCAAACTGGCTTTTTGGATAATAAGCGCTCTATTTTGACCGCTCCGCTGGCAAACAGAACAGGGTAAATTGCAAAAACATAGTAAGCTTTTGCATTGAGAAGCCACATGGTAGAAAAGATTATTATCGCCGCCATTCCAACACTTCTGTATTTTTTTAAATGTTGATCTGAAAGTAAAGCAGCGATGCCAAAAAGACTGATGATCAGCGTGAATGGAAAATCTAATTGTTCAAGCCCAAATACTAAAGGGTCAATGTCATTCAGTTGTTTTTCATTTAATGCCTGCAAATGCCTTAGCAGTGGAAACTCATTTTGTATTTGCCATACAATGTTGGGCAAGAAAATTAACAATGAAATCAGTGCAGAGAGATAAAGCCATTTGTTTTTAAATAGACTTCCTTTTTGATAGAAAAATAAACCAATGAAAAGCCCGAATGCCCAAACTAATATGGTGTACTTGTTCATTAACCCTACACCTAAAGTTATGCCCAACAGGATGAGGAACTGCTTATTTTGAGCGTTTATGAATTTGATGATAAAGTAAAACCCAAGTGTCCAAAATAGCTGGTCAAATGCTACGGGTTGAAATAAGGTGTGATTTCTGTAAAACGGAAGAAAAGCCAATACGCAAATTCCGCTAAGTAAAATGGCTTTCGACTTTCCGCCAAGCTCTTTGGCCAGTAAACAGCATAGTACGAGGATAGCGACACCTGCAAGGGTTGGAAAAAGTCTGACGCCTAAAAGTGAATAATCAAAAAGCCAATATGATATTTTTCCAATGGCACCGATCAACGGTGGGAATTCCATAAACCCCCAGTCCAAATGCTCACTTACTGATAAATGAAGTAGTTCGTCACGATGAAAACCATAATTTCTATTCCCAAACCATTGAATTATTAGTTTGATAAATGATAGCGTAAGAATTATTGGTAAGTATTTTTTCATTGGCTGAACCAAGCTTACAAGTAATGCTCAAATAAACACAATTGTGTTTGTTTGCTATACATGTTGAACCCAATTCAGTCAGTTTTTAATGGTTCTAAGCTAGAAGATGAGAGCCAATCAGGTTGACCATTACTATCCTATCACAATAACATCAGAAGACAGCGTGCAGCCAGGTGTTTCCACCTGGTGGTCTTACTTTTCATTCTGCTTCTTTAGAGTGGAAAATTCAATATTCAAATCAGTCAAGAAAGTAACTCTCACGCCAGGGTGGATTATTGTTCAGAACTGTCATCGCGAGTGAAGAATGAGCGCGGCGATCGCGCAGTTCCAGAGCACGATGGATATTGTTTCTTTCACCTCCATCATACATTGTCTCTCCACCAATGGACAGGTCGGAATCACTGGCTTTTGAGGCGGTCTCTATTGAGTTTACAATCATTATTTACCAGCTTTTCTTCTGACCTTAGGAAAATTTTAGAAGTCGCCGCTCTCCTTAAGCTTAATGTTTACGGTAATGTATTGAACCCCATCTTTTACTTCCACTTCAGCAATCCATCCATATTCTCCAGCTTCTTGGGATCGCATTCGTTGGGATGCTGTTAAGAGAGGATCATCATCAAAAAACACCTTTGGTGCCCATTGCCGACCATAATGCGCTGATAACGTGGTGAAGTGAATGTGTGGTCCTTCACGACTAATATGATCGGCGGCTGGTCTAATGGTCTTAAACTCAAAACTGCCGTTCTCATCAGTTTTTGCCCAACCTTGCAACCTCCAGGTACTTAACTCCCTATCATTTTTCCCGAAGTCATAGCCTCGTGCGTCTCTATGGTAAGCATGTACTAGTACATTTTTAGCTGGTGTACCATCTGGATTGAAGATTTTTCCTTGTATTATCAACGGTTTGCCCGGCTCATCTTCCGGGGCAATTCTGCTCACTGATGATATTTTTGATGGTATCATTTCATTGGCTTCATTCCAGCTATTCAACCATCGCGGGTCTACCTGTCCTTGCGCGTTACTATTTAAGAAAAACCACCCGATAAACACGAGCATTAAACTTAGTCTAATACATTTCATTGCATACATAGCTAATATCTCTTTGAATGATTATTGAGCTGAAACTATGATAAAATGTTAAAGAGCTAAAGCCTTACAACCCGGAAAATACTCAGTGGAGTGAAATCAGCCCTTAGTGGAGTAGGTTCTGCCAGTTTGATCGGTAGTGCCTGCTTAACCGAACAGTTTTGTCGTTGCGAAGCACCGCATCATAGTCACCGTTCTTTCTTGATATGACTTCCCGGATATAGTATTTGTTGATTAAGGTAGAACGGTTGACCCGGATGAATTGTGTTGGGTCTAGAATAGTTTGCAATTCTTTCAATGTACGGTGATCAAAGAAACTCTCCTTATCTGTAATGAACATCGTGTAGGGCTTATCGGTAGTCATCATTGCTATGGCTTGTATGTCTATCGAAATGGTTTTAAGTCCTTTTTTAAGCTTAATACTTTTGTGGTAGCTATCGCTATCTGAAACCTCTTGGGCAGGTTTCACAAATAGCTTGGATAGAAAAGGCACTGAAAAGTAGTAAATCGCCAAAATGCCAAACTCATTTGATAAAGCAGAAGTGAAAATGCGTATGAATCGATGTGAAGGCGAATAAACCAAGTAGCTAACCGAGACAAAAAAAGAAGTGAATAAGGTAATGTGTAGTAGAACGAATAAACCGCTTATTAATAAAAGAAAAAGAGTCAATTGAACCCTACCATTGAGTTGAAAATAAGATAATAGTCTAAACACTAAAAATGTCAAAGGCACTGTAAAGAGCCAAATACTGTTGTAAAGTAAAGACTCAGAAATATAAAACCCCGTCTCCCTGATTTGGCTGTACAAATAATCCTGCAAGACGAAAAGGCCAATAATCAGCACAAAAGCGCCAATCCAAAGTTTGACCTTTCTCGGTTTGAAAACATAGTCTGAAATTGATTGATGTACGACCTGTTCCATCATCTAGTAAATTTATATACGACGGCTACCTTATACGTAGAATGCCTGACAGTCAGGACCGACTGACAGGTTCATTTTAATATTCCATTGTACATAGTTATTCTATTTTTTTCAATTCGATCATTTTACCTATACTTTTAGCATATACCAGCGTAGCATTATCCTTCTCTAGGTTGAAAGAAAGTCTGTAATAATCCTGAGCGTCTTTGAAGGTATAGCGATTGTCACCAATCTTGTACAGCCGATATCCTTTTTTCGAGCCAGAGGGTTTAACAACGAGTGACTCCTTTTTTTGCTCAATTGATAATATTGTCGATTGATCAGCATTGATGTACTTGCCGGTTAATTGAGTCTGAAGCTCCTTAGAGATTTCAAGAGATTGATAGGTCTTCATGACCGGCCAATTGTATTCATGCGCTACACTGGTTATAAATTCCTGCATCACCCGTTCACCTCCATCGGTATTCAATAAAATGACCGCACCATTTCCTCGTTCAGTTAATCCATAGAACAAAGCCGTATAACCTAGATTTTGGCCTGCATGCCAAAAAGCTTCTGGTTTTTCGATGCCTTTCAGGTTAATTCCCAGACCTTTATTGTTTATCTGAGCGGTCAAAAGCTCCTCTGTCAATGCTTGGCTCAGTATAGGATTCGCTTCGTCATTCAATGCGTTTTGAATGCCAATAATCAATTTCGCCAAGTCTTCTGCTGTTGTCCACGGACCTGCAGCACCTTTCTCAGGGTAAATATTATATTTCTTGTTGGTTAATACTTTCCCATTAGAACGATGGCCTGCTGCAATTGATGCTTCAAGATGCTTATCAGGCTGATAATCGTAAGTGGAATTAGTCATTTGAAGAGGGTCAAAGACATGTTGCTGCACGTAATCAGCATATGAAGATTGGCTAATATCTTCAATCAACAATTGAATGATCAGATAACCACCTCCCGAATACCTTTCAACCTTGCCGGGTAATGTCTTTATATCCAAAGTTTTTTTGGTATTGGCTGAAGGATCATTATTCAGGATCTGGAGCAAAGTCGGAATTTCATCTTTTGGATCATAGCCTAAAAAGCCGTAATCATCTGTGAGTCCTGCTGAATGTGATAATAAATGTCTGAGTGTTACTTTTTGAGTTGCTGTGCTTTCATTCTCTTTAATCTTCCAGCGTTGAAGTTTATTATTGACATCCTCGTCCAGGTCAATTTTACCTTCTTCTACCAACTTCAAAACGGCGAGTGCTGTAATTACCTTACCAATTGAAGCACATTGGAATAGCGTTTCTGTTGTTACTGGATTAGAGCTCCCTTCTTCTGTAACACCATAGGCCTTCGACCATTCAATTTTTCCATTGTTTACTATCGCTACACTGGCTCCGGGTATTTTATGCTCTTTTAATCGTTGTTCAATACTCTTCTTAATGATTTCTTTTCCATAGGGAACGGTCATTGGAAAAGTCAATCCGTCTTCTACGTTGGCAATCTTGGTCTCTAGTGTTTGAGACCGACAAACTGAACATACCATTAATAAGACCACAAAAATTGATGCTTTCATAATTTTAGTTTCTTGCAAAAAAGCTATCAATGTGCCTTCGAATCTATTCAAATCTAGTTTTGAGAGTCAAATTTCACCTGTCGTAGCCAGTTTTTGTTGAAATTCTTTAGGAGTGATGCTAGTTACATTTTTAAAGACTCTTTGAAATGTTGCTTGAGAATTAAAACCGCACTCATAGGCAATACCCGTAATAGTTAATTTTTCCGAATCCTGGCTTAATAACCTTGATTTTACTTCTTCAATTCTATAGTAATTGATGAACTCATTGAAAGACATGTTCAAGTGTTGATTTAAAACGGCTGAAACTGTCTTTTGAGGCACTTCAATATGTTCTACCACATCATTAAGCTTAAGCTGTGGATTCAAATACAGTTTATCCTTTAGCATGGCACCCTCTAAAGCAGTTTGTACTTGTTTGGCGGTTCTATCATCTAATTTTTTATGGGTTTTAGGGTGCGCTTTTAAGCTTATTATTAAACCATTGATACCAATCCAATAGATCAATACCACTAAAGGCATGTAAACAGGATACCAGCCCACATGAGTTAATAATTCTTCAGATAATGAAGGGATTACATAAGGAATCAAGTGGAATAACCAAAGCGCCGCGAAAATTGACATTCCTGATATGAATCGCTTCGTCCAACCTATGGTTAATAATTCCTTTTTTGGAATTTCGAAGTTGATAATTAGTCGATAACTAAGCCATAAATAAACACTCAATGATATCCAACGAGGTATATCGGAATACATAAAATAGTAGTCAATATAAGTTTCCCATTGAAGACTACTTTTTACGCTAATAAAGCCCAGATAACTTCCAATGAGAATGGTCGTCGCCACTAAATAGGGAAAGAGGTCGATGATTATGCTGTAAAAATGCGGTCTGTTGGTTTTGCTTAACCTAAATTCTGGATAGCGTATCGCCTTAACATAGAAATAGCAAAGTGGCCCCAGCGGCATAATTATGATTAGAGGAATTATGGCTGATAAAACTTTTAAAGGGGGGCTATAATCCGTTATGGTCTCAATGAAATAGAAGTTAAGACAAGCCAAAGAGATCAATAAGATGATGCATGCTAAGATGCTATTCGCATAGATTCTGGGTTTAAAAGAGAATAATAGAATGGTTGTGATGAAGCCCTGAATAACCCCTACTAGCAATAGAATCTTTAAGAAGTCATGGGGTACCATACAAGTAGTAATTACCTACATCTTTCCTGTTCATTTTTAACTTTTCCAACTCATATTTTTTTGAAGTGTTTTGCCACTGACCATTCTTACTCGGAGAGGCACTAGAACAACTTCTATTCTCTTAATTTTTATCTACATAGTTTATATGACTAGTTCTTTAGATGCGTCCATTGCCTGTAACTCCTAGTTATGATTAGAAAGCACTCATCTCTCGTCTTACAAATAGCCTTTTCTTAAGTTCATTTCTTACGGCTAACTTCTCAATCCCTACGAAATATCTTAGCTGATAAAACCCATTCATGGCACATGTTATACACGGTTTTTTACTGGCATTTTCCCCAACATGCCTGAAGTGTTAGTCCTATTTCTTCCGCCGTTGAATTTGAATCAATTGTTACATTTTTATTTTCGAAATAACTATATCCCCTACCAGCTCCAGTCGCTCCACCGTTGATGATAGGTTCGAATGTGATTTGATCTTCCTTTTTTGCTATGCCTACATATTTGGCATCTTTCATTTGTTCTTTGATTGTTTTCAGACCAGTTGCTTTTAATATTTCTCCTGTTAAGTTTTGTAATCGCTCTGTTTTGGGTCACTTAAACTAGTTTTAGATAAATTCAAATGCTTGATAAGTAGTTTGCCAAATTCGTTACTGTCTATTCCTATTTCAGAAAATGTTATTTGGTAAGTAGTTACCCAAAAACCTGACCTGACTTTATCTTGTGTTTCCATTAATATCCTACCTGGATAAAGAATAGCTCCCACACCAATTTCTTAGCCTTTTGTTCCGAAAATTTTATTGAATAGCTTATTCAATTATGTAAAACGTATTATGCACTTTGCCTTTTACTCAGTTAGGAATTGAGTGATTTCCTTAATTTACAGGTTATGAAACTTCTTACAGATTTTCCAATTCCCAAATTTTAATCCAATCAAATTCAGTTATTCCACTGTTACCACCTGATTCAATGCCGATGAATCCTGCTTTCGGCATTTCAAAGTTTTCAGTATATCCAACAAATACTTCATTGATAAAGACGTAAGTTGTTTCCTGATATCTTCTGATGGTAATCTTATTGAAGTCTACATCTTTGAACACTGAAATTCCTTTTTCAGGATCCATATCTGTAAAAATACTCATGCCAGATTGAGTTAAATTTCCAGAGAGTTTCGCCCATTTTTCGTCATAATTACTACCCAAAAGACTAAGAAGTCCATTTTTTTGAATCCTGATCAGATTTCTTTCTTTAGGGTTTTTGATTTTAGAATTGTTAATGTAAAGAACCGTATTAGAACCTTTCACTATTTTAAGAAAAATTTCTGTTTGCCAATTTTCAGGAAGCTGGATTGATTCATTGAAATACGCGACTCTATAAGGATATCCTTTGCTTTTGAGTTCTGCAATTCCATCTTTCACCTTTAATCTGAAATGCTCGCCTTTAGGCGTCCAACCAGAGTTATCGTGGAAATCCTCTTGGAACAATAATTTCAACTTGTTATTGTCAAAATCTTCATAAGAGACTTGTGCATAAGATGAAAAATATGTTAAACATGAAAGTACTAAAATCATTTTTTTCATACTAGAATTAATCTTTAGGTCTTATTGAACTAATTAGTTCTTGGAATTTCGAGTTTTCAATGCTTAATAAGTATGGATCTGTTAAAATTTTACCACGAGTCTTTAAGTCATTTTCTATCATTTTTAAAAAATGAGCATTGAGCCGATCAATGTCTTTATTTGCCGCATAATATTTTAAAAGCCAATAGGAGTTTTGGTAGTCTTCAGGTGTCATCAGTTTTGATAATTCTTCAGGACAGCATTCTTCATTAATATAAACTGAAGCAAGTAGCCTAAAAGCCTTTAGTTCGTCGTTGCTACTCATTTTTTCAAAAATCTTTAATGCCTCTTTGTTGCCTTTTAGAAATAAAAGCTCTCCTTTAAGAAAAGTGAAATTATCAGAAAAGCCTAAGTTTTTAATAAGTGCATCTTCTACTACCGATAGTGCTTTTTCATTTTGTTGCAAACCTATATAATTAAGGGCTCTCACCCACTCAACAGCAACAGCCTGACTAAATCCTAAATCGACACAAGAATTGAGATACTGCATGGATTTTTCAAGAAGCCCTAATCCTTGGTAGGCGTATGATAGTTGGTAGTGATATCGAGCATTTGCTGGCTCTCTTTCTAAGATTATTTTGATATCCTCAATGGCTTTTTCATATTCAAACAGTTTTAGGTAAGAATCTGCTCTCTGCATATAGTTATTTACATCTTTCTTATCATATTTTATTGCTTGCGTGAAATAATATGCAGCGCTATCCCAATTTTCCTCTTGTTGGTTAATCGCACCATACAACTTATTAATTTCTCGATAAGCTTCTGCTTTTATTTCATCATCCCTGAGTGGGATGATTAATTCATTCATTTTACGAAGGGTAGATCTTGCTGACTCAAAGTCCCTATCTTGATACTTTTTAAAGGCTAGGTCTTGATATATATTAAACCTTGTGTAAGGATTTTGAGATAAGCAGTTAAAATAGCATAAAGTAAGTGCCAGACTAAATACGACAGATGTTAAATTCATGAATCTTTGAATGTTATGAAATGATAAAAAGGTGAGTACTTATTTGGATTAGGATGAAATGTTTTTTCTCTGTTCTCCCAATACGTACGTGTATCAAATTCTAAGTGCTGACCTGATGGCACATCTACACCTAGTTCTGCATCATATTCATAATCTGTAACTAAGCCCCAGTCAGTATCGGAAGTCAACTTGTTCTTCGAAAGAAAATCATAATTAGATTGGGCTACGGATAAATATTTATTTGATTTCAATTCAATTAAGCGTTTGTATGCAAGCATTCTGATTTGATAATTGGAATAACTCAAATTTTTCGCTATGCCATAAATAGCATCCTCATCATCCCTTTTGGCCAAATAGGCTGTTGCGTATTTATTTTGATATTTGCTGAAAGATTCTTTGATAAGATCATAGTTGTTGCTGAAAAGCC
>JBCBSS010000159.1:0-17632 GCA_039819065.1 Bacteroidota bacterium | reverse complement strand
TTAAGAGATTAAAGGAACTGAGATTGGATAATTACTATGGAGATCAAACTCCTTACAAGGAAATATATAGCCTACCTAGATTAGAGGTACTCGGTATTGAGATTAAGACCGAATTTCAATATGATGGTATAAGTCAATTGAAGAATTTAAAAATACTTTATTTGGACGGCTCCCATCTTTCGAATAAGCTCGGGAATTTAACCGGCCTGAAAGGACTTGCTATTTACGGGCATAGAGAAATAGACTACCCCAAAAGCTTGCGTAATCTTCAAAATCTGGAAGCTTTGGAGATAAGTAGAAACCCCAGGATTATTGAGGCTCCTGATTTTATACCAAGACTGAAGAAATTGAGGTACTTACACATACGTGGTTGCGATCAATTAAAAAACTTTGCCCCATCTTATAACGAAATGGAGAACATCCAATTGATCTTCTTAGAGTATAATAAGATGATTGAAGAAGTTCCACAAAACTTATCGAACATTAAGGATAAGGTTGAAGTAATTCCTCCTCTACCTGATTGATACAATAGAGATTGAAAGAAACTGTATTTCCTGATTTACAATGAACTGCCCTAATAAGAACGTTCTATTTCAACGTATCAAATAGTCAATGCAGTTTAACCCAACTCCCCAGACACCTCTTCCAACCTCTTTAGATGCTTACCATACAACCGATTAACCAACTGACGGGTTAGGTAATACATAAGTATACTTAGAGGTATTGATAAAGCAGCTTTGGTCAGGAAGGGGAGGTTCCATTGGAGGGAACCATGGCTATAAATGTCAATATTGATTAAAGCCATGATGTAAAGCGCCGCTGCGAAAAGGGGCAGGACAATCTTATATGTGGTGATGTAAATACGCAGGCCTTTGATAATCTTTCTCAGGCCCATGCTGATACCATTGATTGCCAGGTTGGGTTTGTTAAGTAGGATGTATTTGACCCGGTAATGGAGCAGTAACACCAAAGCTGCTACTGCGAGGGTCACGCTAATCGAAAGACTTGCTTTGAGGTCAATAATAAAGACCAGGGCAATGAACATAATTACCGTGCCTACCATCACCAAGGCATCACTGAGCATGTTGCGATTGACGCTTTTCAGGGTATCCCTCACCTTGGTTTCCAGTAGATGATGTAAATCTGAACGGTCATACGCCAGCTTTACTTGTTTCTCACTAGTAGTTTCTTTCCATGCCTTTTTAAGCTCCTCTAATTCCATATCAATACGTTTTTAGCATGCCTTTGAGTTTATGCTTTATCCTACTCATCTTCACTCCCACATTGTTTTCGGTGATACCCAGAATTTCGCCAATCTCTTTGTAAGGATATTCTTCCAGAAAGAGCATGATCACCGCCTTTTCTGAGGCATTGAGCCGGTCAATAGATGCGTACAAATGCCGGATTTCATCATTGGTTTCCAGTTCAGTAGACTCATAGCTGGCAATGACCTGCTGAGCTTGTTCTTCTAACTGATAGTCTTCAGCTCGCTTCTTCTTTTTGAATGAGGTGATAGCCGTGTAAAGTGCCACCCGATACATCCATGTTGTTAGTTTTGATTGGCCTTTAAAAGAAGGGTAGGCCTTCCACAGTTGTAGTAAGATTTCTTGGAATAGGTCCTTATGATCATCATCAGAATGGGCATAAATACTGCACACCTTGTGGATCAGGTTTTGATGCTCATCGATGAGTGCCAGAAATGCTTCTTCCTTACTTTTCACGAATGCTATTAGGTACTTCTTTAATAGTCTGGCTAAAGGTAAGAACCTTACAACTGACCTTCAATTTTTTATTGCACGAAGGTTTACGGCTCATAAATCAAAGAATTCGCAAACCATAATGAACATTATGATACATTTTTTTGTATAGTTTAGAAGAATCAATCAGTTACTTTTTTGTACGTATTACTCATTCATCATTGACCGGCTACTCGTCGGGTTTAATTTTGATTTCAGTAATTTTAGATTTAAATAGCGTCATCTACATTGATGACTTTTCCTAAACTTTAAGTAATTGTGTTGAAGCTAATATTATCTATCTGTGTTGTATTTGTGTTGTCTATGAGTGTTGCTTATGCTCAGGTTGATGATATTAAAACCCAAAACAGTCTCTTCTACTATTCCGGTAAGCTGGCCGACAAGGGTAACATCCAATTCAATTTACAGTTCAACGATCATCTCATTTCAGGCTCCTACATTCTAGAAGAAAGCGGAGAAGTATTCGTATTTAACGGCCGCGCCGACTACGATATGAAAGGGATTGGTATTTATGTATTCAATGAAAAAGATGTATTTGTGGCTACTATAGAAGCCTACTTCAAACACGAGCAAGACGATTTTGCTAAAAGCATCGAAGGTGTATGGAAGAGCGCCAATGGTACATACTTACAAAAACTCAATCTTTCCAAGATTGCCGAATACGCCCAAATTACTGAGCAACAAAATAACATTGATCCAATTGATACTTTCATTACGTTGGATTCGAACATAGGTGAATAAACTTTATCTCTGCTTTTGATTTCCTCCTTACTGTATTTGTTAAAATAGGTCTGTGTGATGATCACAGGTACTGTGTTTAGTAGCTAACTCCTTTAATACTTTCGCCTGGAAAAATGAGATTGCCCGGATAAACCGGGCAATGACGCACGGAACAAAGGATCTGTACTATACTCCACTTACTATTTAATTATGTTTTTAGCTATCGATGTCAATCCTTTCTCAACGATTCAATAGGATTGGCTAGTGACGCTCGAATGGTTTGAGAGCCTATAGTGACCAACCCAAGTAGTGCCGTGATTAGGACACCCAGTAAAATGGTAGAGAAAGTGATTTCTATATGGTAGGCAAAGAATTGCAACCATAAGCTATTCAGAAAGTAAGCTGCTGGTACCGATATAACGATAGCTATTAAAAGTAAGGCCAGAAAACCACGGGATAGAAGCAAGGCAATCACTTTCTCGCTGGCGCCAAGTACTTTGCGAATGGATACCTCTTTCTGTCTTGTTTCGGTAGTGAAAATAGCCATTCCCAGTAGGCCCAGACATGCAATGATGATCGCTAACGTGGAGATCAAAAAGACAATATTGACGATGTCGCTGAGTAGAATCTCATAGAATTCCTTGATTTCCTCGTCCATGAACTTGTAGTCGATTTGCTTTTCCGGTTCTACTTTGATCCACGCTGATTTGATATCGGCAAGGGCCGTAGCCGGATCGCCTTGGACCTTAATTTGTAGCTGCGTATATCTCTCCGGAGAAAACCTTAAGATAAGGGGTGCTATTTCTACCATGAGCGCCTCGTGATTGTAATCTTCCACCACACCAATAATTTGCATAGTGGATGAATCGTTAGTGTATACAACCTCGCCCAAGGCAGCGTTTATATCAGAGAATTCAAAATGTCCTACTGCCTCTTCATTGATAATAATCAATGACTCATTCGCTTTATCATTTTCAGCATGGAAGTTCTTTCCGGCTACTAGGTTGATTCCCATATTATCTATATAGTGTTCATCTACGGAGAAGTAGTTGATACTTTCTTCTTCGGCTTCCAGATTAGCCTTAATGGTGGTCGACGAACTAATGCCTGCTGCCGGGATGTGAGACGACGCGGCGATATTTTCGATGCTTGTGTATTGAGAAAGCTCATTCTTCAAAGCCTTATAATCTGTGTCATGAAGCTTGAGGTTAACGATTTGAGAGGATTCAAAACCGTAGTTGGCGCTCATCATCATTTTCATCTGCTGATACACCAGCGTGACCGAAATGATGAAAACTAATGAGAGCGTGAACTGCGCTACCAGCAGGCCTTTACGCAGACCAATTTTAGAAAACAACCTGATACCGCTAAGGTCTTTCAGCACTTTGATAGGTTGGAACCTGGAAAGTAATAGTGCCGGGAAGAAGCCTGCCATAAGGCCTACGAAGAGAGCAAATACTAAACAAGTGAGATAAGTATATACATTGGCTCCTAAATCCCATTCGAGGAATTGTGCCAGTTTGAGATGTTGGAAAGCTGGTTTTAAGAATACCAGAAAGGCAAATGATAGTGCCAATGCCAACAGTGACATGATCACAGCTTCGCTGAGAAACTGAAAGAACACCTGTCGTCTAAATGCACCCGATACTTTTCTAATGCCCACTTCACGTGCTCTGGTCAAAGCCCGGGCAATTGAAAGGTTAGTATAATTGAAGCAGGCAGAAAGCATAATGATCAGTGCCAGGCCTGCGAGAAAGTATACGACTATATCAGGCATGCCTGGGCCGATTTGGTTGCCCATCATGGGGCCAGGGTTGATGTCAGTGAGGTTTTGTAGAAAGAATTCGAGATTCGCATCGTCCTCTTCGGTGTAGTGTTGCTCGTTAAGGGTAGTAAGGTGTCTTTCGACATCTGCGGGGCTGGTGCCGTTAGCGAGCAATAGGTAATTCCACCCGAAAGAGGTGTTATTCCATTTGTCTAGTGATGGGGATAACACACTGTCTGCTTCCAGTAATTTAACCGTGGCCATAGAAGCCAATGCTTCAAATTTGATATGTGACTTGTCTGTAGTCTCTTCAAGTACTCCCGTAATCTTATAGTCTCCCAATTCTCCCACAGTAATGATCTTACCTACTACATCAGTTTTGCCATAAAGCCGGAGTGCGGTTTCCTCTGTGACTACCATAGCATTGGGCTCAGTCAATGCGCTACTCCTATCACCATACGCCAAATTGTATTCGAAAAGGTCAAGAAAATCCGGGTCGACGAAGAAACCGCCTACGGGAATGTTGACATCCTGATCAATTTTGACCCACCCATTGCCGAAGCCTCTTCGTATTCTAACCACTTTTTCTACACCGGTGAATTCTTCCTTCAGGGCTTTAGCCAAAGGCAAGGGAGTGGTAGCTCGTCTGAAGGGAAAATCGTCGTCGAGCTCTTGTACAACGACTCTGTAAATGCGGTCTTGTTTGCTATTGTGACGATCATAGCTGAGTTGGTCAGAGACCATCATAATCACTACCAAGCAGATGGCCATGCTTGCGGCCAGGCCGAATATATTGATGAAGGAGAATACCTTATTTTTCAGGATGTTGCGTATAGCAACTTTGATATAGTTTTTGATCATGAGGAGATGCTTTTGTTGTTATTGGTATTGGCTGGGTGCTTTGTAGCAGAGGCTACTCTGGTGGTTTGTTTTTATCCATTTCCCTCTTTGCGATGAAATAATAGGTCAGAAATCCTAATGAGACAAATAAGGCCACAAGCCCAAAGGGTAGGGGGGAATTATGCTTCACCGGAATGTATTCCATTATAATCAGAGAAAGCCCGCCGAAAAAGATAATCAACCCCCATTTTAGTGGTGAAAGTAGATTGGAGGCTTGTTGTTCTTTGAAAATGGCTTGCGTCTCATCATTCACGAAGCCCTTTTCAATCATTTTCTTTTTCAATATGTAATCTGTTATTGTTTTGACCAATACATAGGTTCCCAACGTCATGCTTCCCAGAACACTGATGGGCATAAGTACTTCACTAAGTGCTGAATCCATAATCTTATTATTTTTGATTGTTTGTCCCATTAGACAAGCACCTTGAGCTAGTCGGTTGCAGTAAAGCTGAAATTTTTTTGAAAAAAAATGTTTAAGTAAATATCAAATGCTTATGCTGCTGACTTTCAGCTTGTTGTGGAGAGAGTTCTACTATTAATGAAGAAAACCATCAAAGATTGCAACCGCTCTTTTATTATACATGTCTAACCGTGCAATGACAGAAGATCGCGAGCTGGTAGCCCAGATTTTGAATGGTGATATGGAAGCTTTTAAGTTACTCATCAAAAGTAACGAAAGGCTGGTAGCCCATATGGTAGGAAGGCTTATTCCAGACCATCATGACCGCGAAGAACTGTGTCAGGATGTATTCTTGAAGGTGTATCAAAAGCTATCCAGCTTTAACTTCGCCTCTAAACTGTCTACCTGGATAGCGACCATTGCTTACAGGCAAAGCGTTAACTACTTAAAGAAAAAACGCATACCCCTGAAAAGAACGCATATTGATGACCTGGAAGGGGATCATAAGGATTATTTCGTGGAACATGACACTCCCGAATCGGCTTTTTCAAGCTATCATACCAGGGAGTTTCTGGACCAGGTAATTGATCAGCTGCCGGCACATTACAAAGCGGTACTGACATTGTATCATTTGGATGAAATGAGCTGCAGTGAGATCAGTGAAATCACGGATATGCCTGAGGGCACGGTGAAGAATTATCTTTTTAGGGCAAGAAAACTGTTGAAGAACGAGTTAAGTAAGTATATTAGAAAGGAGGAAATTCTATGAAATCTCTATCTGATAAAGAAATTCAGGACAAGCTTGATGCCGGCGAGAAGTTAGCAGCTAATCAGTCTGAGGGGCGTTTGTATAAAGAGGTATATAACCACCTGAACAAAATGCCTGAATTCGAACTAAGTCCGTCTTTTGCGGATAGTGTAGTCGGGAAAGTAGAGGAATTGCAAACCAGCAAGCGCCGTTCTAAGGATAACCTCTTCTTAATACTTTCTACAGCAGGCATATTTTTAGTTTCCATCATCCTGATGGTGATCTTAGGTGTACAAATGAAATGGAATTCATTGTCCTACCTCTGGGAAAATAAATTGATGGTGCTATTTGGTATAGTAGTTATTGTAGCTATTCAATTCGCTGACCGCTCTCTGGTCAGGTATCGCCCTAATCGGTAGGTATAGTCAGAAGCATCTAGAAATACAATTGAGATAAACAAGGGCACAAAACCCAGTCTATTACCTATGACAAGATTGCTTCGTCGTTCCTCCTCGCAATGACAGCCAGAAGTCCGGTTTTCTTTGTCTTTCTTCTTATGTCTGATATCATCAATTGATTATATGCTCTTTGGCTAAGCCGTGCTTACCCCCCCCAATGAGTTTCTTTCAGAAAGACGGGTTTGATAAGATGATGATTTGATGGTATGATTTTGCTTGCTGCTGATTTTCAACTGTCGTCTATGGATAGCTTCTGGATTGCTTCATCGTACCTCATCGCAATGACAGCCAGAACCCAATTTGTAATTTGAAATTCGTAATTCTTTTAACTTCGAGATTGCTTTGTCGTTCCTTCGGCACTCCGCGCAATGACATGCTATATCCATTTACTTCTATCTATTTCCACTTATTTCAACACGCACCTATCTAACGTACTAGCTACTCAATACTATGTACTTATTTATATAATGTCCTTTAGAACCCTAGTAACATTATCAGCCACTATTTGATGGCCTTTGGCATTAGGGTGTATACGGTCTGGTAAGTTGAGTTTTTCGTCACCTGCCACGCCGTCTAGCAGGAATGGAATTAAAGTAGCGTTGTTTGTTCTGGCCAATTGGGGGAAAATCTTGCTGAATTCTGTGGCATATTCTTTACCCAGGTTTGGAGGGACCATCATACCCGCGATGATGATCTTCACATTTGGGTTTTTGACCCTTACCCTATCAATGATCGCTTGCAGATTGCTTTTGGTCTGGTCAAGCGGTAAACCTCTAAGTCCATCATTGGCACCTAATTCTAGAACGAAGATATCTACAGGCTTATTCAGTATCCAATCGATTCTATTCAGACCACCGGCAGAAGTTTCGCCACTTAGCCCTGCATTGATCACGTTATAGTCAAGTCCATCTTCTTTCAGTTTCTTTTGCACAATGGCAGGAAAGGCCTGATCGGTGCTAAGTCCATAACCAGCAGTGAGGCTATCACCAAAGAAAATAATGGTCTTTTCGTTACTTGAGAATGCAGTCAACATGGCCAGCACTCCTGTTAGCATTACAACACTGAAAAACTTTCTTATCATTTTGGGCATTTTAACGTATAACTTTATTCTATGGTAGAAAGATCAATTTTCAGACCAAAAGTTGGATCTTTTGCCATGAATACAAAACCATTTGTTCTAAAAAACGCTTTTATTTACTGATTAGTTACTAAGAAGATAGCATGTCTGATATCCTTTCTGTTGAACACCTTACCAAGAAATTTAAGACCGGAGAAAATGAGTTGACTGTATTGGACGATGTGTCCTTTGCAGTGGAAGAAAAATCGAGTATCGCGATTGTGGGGCCTTCCGGTAGTGGGAAAACGACCCTTTTGGGATTATGTGCCGGTTTGGATGTTCCTTCCAGCGGTGTGGTTTCGCTTGTCGATATAAAACTGAACGCGCTGAACGAAGATGACAGGGCGTATGTGCGCAATCAACATGTGGGTTTTATATTTCAGAATTTCCAGTTACTGCCCACATTGACGGCGCTAGAGAATGTCGTGGTGCCTTTAGAATTGCGTGGTGAGAAGGGTGTTATGCCCAAAGCCAAAGACCTGTTAGACCGCGTAGGTTTGGGTGAAAGAATGACGCACTATCCATCTCAACTTTCCGGAGGGGAGCAACAGCGCGTAGCCATGGCCAGGGCTTTTATCTCATCGCCAAAGATCCTTTTCGCGGATGAGCCTACCGGTAACCTGGATGAGGAAACTGCAGAAAGAGTGACAGAATTGCTATTCAATATCAATAAGGAAGAAGGCACTACACTAGTACTCGTTACTCACAATATGGAGCTGGCGCGATTGACTGACCGCATCGTGCAATTAAAAGGTGGTAGGTTAGTTTCAGATCAAAGGCTGGTAGAAACAGAATAATGGAGTACATCATAAAAATCAAAAAGCAGCGCAAGAACCTGCTGAAAGATAGCTGGGTCTGGAAGATGGCCTGGAAGGATGCACGCCATAACTTTTCGCGACTATTCCTTTTTATTTCCTCTATCATCATAGGTATCGCAGCACTGGTAGCTATCAATTCATTCAATATCAATTTGCAAGGCGATATCGATGATCAGGCCAAAGACCTGCTGGGGGCTGATTTGGTGGTGAATGCCAACAAGGAATTTGAAAACGAGCTCCAGTCCGCTTTTGATTCTGTAGGTGCAGAGCAAGCCTATCAGGCTGACATGGCTTCTATGGTGCTTTTCATGAATAATGGCAGGACTCGGTTGGTAAGGGTAGTGGCATTGAAAGGAGGCTTTCCATTCTACGGAGAAATAGAAACGCTGCCAACCAATGCTTACGAAAAAATGAAGCAAGAGCCATTGGTGATGATCGATGACAACCTTGCTACACAGTTTGAAGTCAGTTCCGACGACTCGGTGAAGATAGGAGATAAGGTATTCAAGATCGCTGGGATGGTGCAAAAGATACCCGGTAGCAGCGGTGTAACGGCCTCATTCACACCATCAGTCTACATTTCCTTGGACTACCTTGATTCTACCGGACTAGTACAATATGGTAGCCGTATTTGGTATAAAAGATATTTCAAAGCCAGTTCTGACGATAATGCAGAGGAAATTCTGGAAGAGTTAAAGCCAGAAATCAGAAAGTTTGGACACTCTTTTGAAACGGTACAAAGCCGTAAAGAAGGGCTGGGGGAAGGCTTCCGCAACTTGAACCGTTTCTTTAACCTGTTGGCGTTCGTTGCCTTGATCTTAGGTTGTATTGGTGTAGCCAGCTCTGTACATATCTATGTAAGGGAAAAGAGGGCCACGGTCGCCGTACTAAGATGCATTGGAGCGTCGGGATGGCAGGCCTTCAATATCTTCTTCATCCAAACGATCTTTCTGGGGATCATCGGGAGCGCGCTGGGCGTACTGACCGGTCTTTCCATTCAGTTCTTACTGCCACTGGTGCTAAAAGAGTTTTTACCGCTGGACATCAATATCTCTATTGCCTGGCTGGCGGTGGGAGAAGGCTTATTACTTGGATTAGTGATTTCGGTATTGTTCTCTATTCTACCATTGGTCAGCGTGCGATTCGTGCCACCGCTCACTGTTTTAAGGTCGGACTTCAAAGGGGATAAGAAGGTATCTAAGACCAGGATTGTTACTATTCTGCTCATCATCCTGTTCCCGATGGCATTTGCCGCTTATCAGTCAGACAGTATCACTACGGGAGTGGGCTTCTTCACGGCATTAGCCTTGGCCTTCGGGTGTCTTGCCTTAGTGGCTAGAACGATCATGTATTTGGTAAAGCGTTTCTTCCCAAGCGGTTGGGGTTTTGTATGGCGCCAGAGTTTGTCTAACCTTTTCAGGCCTAATAACCAGACTACGGTACTTGTGGTAGTCATTGGTTTGGGTGCTTTTTTGGTTTCTACCTTGAATATCGTTCAGGACAGCCTGCTCAACCAGGTAGAATTTGTGGGACAGGATAACCAGTCGAATACCATACTGTTTGATATTCAACCTCCACAGAAAGACGGCATTGTGAAGCTAACCAATGAGCATGAGCTGCCTATCAATCAACTGGTGCCTATTGTTACCTGTAGAATCAGTAGCATCAACGGTAATACAGTAACTGATATTCAGAATGATACTACCGATGCTATTCCCAACTGGGCCATTACGCGAGAGTATCGTGTGACCTATCGTGACTCCTTGATAGCTTCTGAGGAGCTTATAGAAGGTGATATTCAAGATAGCGTCCAGAACCCTGGCGATTCTATATTCGTGACCATTTCAGAAGGGATGCATGAGACTTTGGAAGTAGGTGTTGGAGATACTATTGTTTTCGATGTACAAGGCATTCCCATTACCACTTATGTCGGTGGTATCAGAGATGTAGAATGGCCCAAAGATCCGCCTAACTTCATCTTCGTATTTCCCAATGGTGTTTTAGAACGGGCTCCTCAATTCTATGTGTTGACTACCAGAATCGATGATCAGCAACAGGCGGCGCGCTATCAACAAGAGTTGGTACTTCAATATCCAAATGTCTCGTTGATCGATTTTACACTCATTCTGGATACCATCAATGACTTCTTTGACAAAGTGGCTTTTGTGATTCAATTCATGGCGCTCTTTAGTATAGCTACCGGATTAGTGGTATTGGCTGGTGGGGTGATCAACAGTAAATACTTACGCCTCAAGGAGAACGTATTGCTTAGAACTATCGGAGCACTGAAAAAACAGATCACCGGAATGACATTGATCGAATACGGTTATCTGGGCTTCTTTGCTGGTTTGACAGGCATTCTACTTTCGGTTATATCCGGTTACATACTGGCTATTTACTTCTTTGAGATATCGTTTTTACCAGACTTCCCCGATTTACTGTATATCTGGGTAGGCATCATCCTATTGACTATGATGGTAGGGTGGTTCAACACCAGAAGTGTAGTGAATCGATCCCCACTTGAAGTGTTGAGAAAGGAGATTTAATCAAAGGTCTCAGTTTGAGCTGACGTAGAATCAAAACATAAAAAAATGTCTTTTCGAACTTGAGAGAGATCTTTCTAGGTAAGCGCATAGAAAAATGTAGAAGCTGATTCATTGATTAGAGAGATATCTTCGCTGCGCTGCGATATGACATTTTTTTATGTTTTGATTCATACTTTACCAGTTTAGGCTATTAGTATCTTTTCCCAAATTACGGCTTGACAAAGTTGATATGGCTACTATCTTTGTTAGGCAACTGTAGAGCAATTCTTGCGCGTATTCAATGTAGGTAATTTGTACTTTGCGGCCTGCACGACAGCTTTTTTGCTGTTTGTATCTTATACTGTGGTCGTACGTTGTGCCATTATGACGGCAGCCCGATTCAGGCAGCAATGATGAGTCGGTTGTTTAATCCAAACTGAATTGAAACGTGAAAGAAACCTTTAAGGTCTTTATTCTAGTTCTTCTCTGTTCTTCCAGCCTGAAAGCATTTACGGGTGGGACGCCACACCATGCTGGAATACACTTCATAGAAAATAAAAATCAATGGCGCGACGAAGTCAGGTTTGCGGCCCCCATAACCCATGGAGACCTTTATCTATTCAAGAATAAATTCACCTACCAATTTTCTGACCGAGACAAATTCCACCACTTGCATAATCATGGCAATCTGGAAGGTTTCGATGTCATTTCTCGCCTGAGGGAATCCCGCCACCGGCATGACCATGAAGGTGTCAATTATCATGTTTATGACGTAGCCTTTCTAGGTTATAACCCAGATGTATGTCTTGTTGGTGGTGAACAGCTTACGCACCGGTATAATTACTTCATAGGCAATGACCCTAATCGATGGGGCAGTGATGCCAAGGCTTTTTACAAGGTAAACTACCAAGGTCTATATTATGGAATAGATATGGAAGTGTACAACGCTCAAGGTTCGCTTAAGTATGACTTGGTGGTGAGTCCCGAAGGAGACCCTAATGATATCCGGTTTCAGTATAATGGTTTGGATAATATCGAACTCAGGCAAGGTAGCTTGTATTTGAAAACCAGCTTAAATGAGGTGATCGAAAAGAAACCTTATGCCTATCAATTTATAGATGGCCAAAAAGTACCTGTGGTTTGCCAGTTTGTCCTAAATGGTAACGAATTAAGCTTTGATTTTCCGCTAGGGTACGATGACTGCCATGATCTTATCATCGATCCACTTTTGATCTTTTCGGCTTATTCAGGCTCTACTTATGACAACTGGGGCAATACAGCCACATTTGATGAGTCGGGAAATGTGTATTCTGGCGGAATGGTATCTACCGTTAATGCACCTCCTCCAGCCGGTGTGATCGGTTCATTTCCTTTGGTAAACCCAGCTCAGAATACCTATGCTGGAGGGCAGTGGGATATGGGCATTCTGAAGTTTGATTCTATAGGTTCTGAGCTATTATATGCTACATTTTTAGGAGGTAATGGCACCGAAACACCTCAAAGCCTTGTAGCCAATAGCAAGGGAGAGTTGATTATACTCGGAGCAACCAGTTCTACTAATTTCCCGGTGACCAACGGTTCGACCTTTAGCGGTGGTACAGATGTAGAACCAATAGGCGCCATACGGTTTCAGGTCGGTTCAGACCTCTTTGTGACCAAATTGAGCCAGAATGGAAACTCGATACTAGGGTCTACTTATCTAGGTGGAAGTGCTAATGACGGGGTCAATTTCATAGAGGGTAACTTAAACGTTGAACCAAAACGAGAGAGTCCTATTGCCCGAAATTACGGTGATCAACTGAGAGGTGATGTCATCGTGGATAAAGACGACTTTGTATATATCGCTTCCAATACGCTTTCTAATGACTTTCTACCGGCAGAAAGTATCAATAGCTTTGCCGGCGGGTCTCATGATGCAGTGGTGGTAAAACTTGAACCTGACCTTGACAATGTGGTTTGGAGTAGATATCTGGGTGGTTCGGCAACAGACGCTGCGTATTCTATAAAACTGGATGCAGCGAACAATATTTACCTGACCGGTGGAACCACTAGCACCAATTTTCCAGGTGTAAATGGGCTGCGAACGACATATTCAGGTTCAGTTGATGGTTGGGTAGCCAAACTATCAGCTGATGGTGAAGACATTCTCAATGCTACGTACATTGGAACCACTCGCTATGATCAGGCCTATTTTATTGATCTCGATGTAAATGAGGATGTCTACCTCTTCGGACAAACCCAGGGCAATTACCCGGTTGTGGGTAATGTTTTCAGCGAGGCAGCCGGAGGACAGTTTATACACAAGCTGACTAATAACCTCAGCACAACGGTCTTTTCAACTGTTTTTGGTTCAGGTTCCAACCGACCTGATATTTCGCCTACAGCCTTTCTAGTTAGCGAATGCGATAACATTTATATCAGTGGCTGGGGTGGGCAGGTGAACACGCCAACTGTAGGAGAAGTAACGAGAAACTTTGTAGGAGGCAGTACCAATGGGCTTACCGTTACCAGTGATGCTTTTGATCCCATTACATCCGGTTCTGACTTCTACTTGATGGTACTTTCAGGCGATGCTTCTGAATTACTGTATGCGACCTTTCTAGGAGGCAATGTGTCAAATACGCATGTTGATGGTGGTACGAGTAGGTTTGATAAACGGGGAATTGTTTACCACGCCGTTTGCGCGGGGTGCGGTGGAAATGTAAGAGACTTTCCTTCGCTCAATGTGTCAAATGAGTTTAGCAGCAATCGCAGTCAGAATTGTAATAATGCTGTTTTTAAGTTTGACCTGGCATCTCTAAGAGCAAGACTGAGGACAAATTCGCTGGCTTTCGATGCTCCGGGACTCAATAGTGTTTGCTTCCCTGATACTATTGTTTTTGAGAATTTCAGCATTGGCGGACAGCTTTTCGAATGGGATTTTGGAGATGGCACTTCTACGGTTAGAACTGATACGCTGTTCATACCGCATGTCTATCCAGGTGAGGGTAGGTACCTAGTCAAATTGACCGCGATTGATGCCAACACATGTATTGGGATAGACTCGGTTCAAACCTTTGTCGACGTTTTTGAGAGCAATTTTAATGTTGTAGATGACGATATGATATGCTTTGGTGATCAGTTCAGGTTGTCAGCTACCGGTGGTGTCAGCTATCAGTGGACAAATGCGGACAGCACCTTTCAGTCAACGGAACCAAGCCCCTTAGTTTCCCCTGAGGATACCACCACCTATTTTGTCTTTATGACCGACGCCAACGGGTGCACGCGACTCGATAGTGTTAAGGTAGACGTGGTGCCGGAAATAAGACCAGACTTTGTTTTTGAGCGTATCAATGATTGTTTTTCAAGAACCATTTTGAGGGTGGAGAATAGAAGTGAGGGCGCGGAAAGCATCTTATGGGACTTTGGGGATGGTACAACATCTGAAGAGGAGGAAGTAATCCATGAGTTTGAAGCCGATGCGTTCTATCCGGTGCGACTACTCGCTCGTAATGAATTCTGTGTCGAGGAACGAGTTATCAACATGCCCATATTCACACTCAGGGTACCCAATGTATTTACACCGGAATCGAAGGATGGCCTGAATGATTCTTTTGCTATCGAATCCAATGGCGACCGTATTGAGCTAAGGGTTTATAATCGGTGGGGTAAACTGGTTTTCGAAAGCGATGATTATCTGGACGGATGGACGGCCGACGATGTAAGTTCAGGAGTCTACTACTATGAAACGATTTTACATTATGATGTTGAAGGGAGAATCAGTGATGTCTGCAAAGGCTGGATCAATGTGATCAAATAGTGCTATTGAACCTTTTCAAGCATGTTTGGAATTTGCACTCTAAAGGTCGTTCCTGATTGAATTTTAGAATCAACCGAGATATAGCCACCTAACTTATCTATGGTTTCCTTAACAATGTAAAGCCCTAACCCTGATCCGGTAGAACTGGTATTGCCCCGGTAAAATATATTGAATATTTTATCGATATGTTCATCGTCTATCCCTTGTCCGTTGTCTTCAATGTGAATGGTAGCACCCTCTTCGTCAGAAGATACATGCACATTGATAAATGGCGACTCTTTGCTAGGATCAGAATACCTGATAGCATTGGAAATCAAGTTGTTCAAGACAATGTCTAACCTATTTCTGTCTGTGTAAAAGTCTCTATCGCAATCAATTTCAATAGACTTTTTGATCTTGGTAGCGCCCTTAGCATACTCATGGTTTTCGAAGATGTTCTCAAGTTGCTCCTTGAAATTGATGCCTTCCACATTCAAACCCATTCTTGAGTTTTTAGAAAAGTCAATCACATCGCTAATGAAATTTTCTAGTTTGGAGATGCTCTTTTCCATCATTTGAAGATAACTGGAGATATTTTCTACCGATCCTTCTTTTTTAGCTAGATTGATTAAACCCATAACCGAAGTAAGGGGTGCTCTAAGGTCGTGGGCGGCACTGTAAACGAAACGATCTAACTCAGTATTCGCCTTCTCTAATTCTTCATTTTTGTGCTTGACTAGCTCTTCTGCTTCTATACGATGGCTGATGTCTACTACTTGTCCTAGCAACATGCCGTGCCCTTCTTCTTCAAGGATGATAATGTCAGTGATGGTACTGATGATTTTACCGCCTTTGCCTATGTATTCCTTTTCAAAACGGCTTTTGTAGGCCTTACCAGTAAAGAGATGCTTAAGCTTTTTGAGATCGGTGAAATTGCCACCATCACCGATTATTTGGCGCAGGTTTTTGTCTAATAGTTCATCCTTTGAATAGCCTAGCGTATCGCAAAGTGCCTTATTAACATCTTTTATGGCTCCGCTGAATGAAGAGATAAATATGCCAACCGGTGCTAATTCAAAAAGATCCCTGAACCGTCTTTCGCTGGCCACCAGGGAAAGCATAGTTTTCTTTCTCTCCGTGATGTTTTCAGTCACTTCCAGTACCTCTGTCACTTTGCCTACTTCGTTACGCTTAAATCCAGTCATAAAAGACCTGACCCATACCCAGGTGTCATCGGCGCTTCTAATGCGGTAATCATTTTCCAATACCTGGTCATCAGATTTATCATGTAGGCTTGCAATCGCTTCAATGAATTTATTGCGGTCTTTTTCATAGATCAAATCCTCGAATCTGGAAGAACTATAGGCCTGCCATTCTTCATCGGAGTAACCGAGATGTTGCTGGAGTTGGTTGTTAATCCATAAGCTGTTATCTGAAGAAATGTTGTGGATACGAAGACCGAGCGGCAGTGTCTGTAGAAGCTTGTTGATAAAATGATTCTGTGTCTTGAGTTCTAATTCAGATGACTTTTTGTCGCTGATATTAAGTGCAGTGAACAGTACCGCATAAATCTCATTGTCCTTGTTTTTAACCGGTATATATTTAATTGAGAACCAGAATTCCTGTTCTCTGCCTTCGAACTTTATCCGCCGCTCTAATTCTACCGTCGTCCCATTAAAAGCCTTCTTTATGTTCCTTTTGACATTTTCTATTTCATGAGGAGGGCATATTTCTAACAAGCTATCGCCCTTTCGTGGCGTAACTCCAACCACTTTGGCAGTACTGCGAATAGACTCCTTATTCAATTCGATAATTTTGTAATCCGTGCCAACCAGATAGAAAGACTCACTGATGCTGTCTAGCAACGCGGAGAAGTTATTGTTGCTAAGCTGTAGCTTTTCATTTATGCTGATAATAGTATTCGATACAGCAAGGTTGATGAATATGAGCACACTGAACTGTGCCGTAAATGAGTAGAGTGGGGTAGCAGGATTTTCTATACTAAATGCGGTAATAAAGGTGCAAACGCTGAATAATAGAATATATATTTTCAGGTGTTTGGATCGACTAAACCCTACGCTCATACCTATGAAAACAATGAAAATGGCCAGTACATACCTTGCTTCCATATTATTCTCATACAATAAGAATTCAAACAGAATAGCTGTTAACGTATAATAGACATACAAGAACTTGTAGAGATTACGCTTAACGAACTCGTTGAAGAAGCTCAGTATAAAAGTGGGTAAGGCTAGAATGCCGATAGCAAATCTTAGCGCGAGAGGATCGTAAGTATCGGGCTCGTTGATTCTTGTTAGAATACCAATTATAGGAATTAATAACCCTCCGATCAGCAGCAGACTTCTTGAGATGCCAGTTTTGTTGTCTAAAGAAACTTCTAGTTTCATGATTTAGGCCTCACCAGCCCACTTGATTTCGATCAATTAGATACCTAATAATTTATAAATAGAAAATTAGACGTTAAGTAGACTGATTAAAATCGCTTTTCGGAAATAACCTTACATTGTGTATATAACTTAAGGTTTTGAGTGATGATACACTCCTTATCTCATTTATTTACTATACTCAACATTTATGCAGTACGTCGAATTTTAGACTTGTATAGAGGTGTTAACAGAATGGAAA
>JBCBSS010000158.1:0-17635 GCA_039819065.1 Bacteroidota bacterium | reverse complement strand
CTGGATAATTGAGTCTGGAATATTAGCAAAGCTCCTGGAATTGAAATCAATCATATTGTTTTTCATAATACTGGCCTTACTCTTCTCACTGTAATAGAAAGACATCTCCAAAAACTTCCGGTCTCCTGATGTAGTATAAAGTTCATAAGCACAGTTCACCAATTGTCCATAAGTCCCACTTATCAGTGACCGGAAATTTATCTTGTCTTCAAAGTCAATTTGGATATCCTGCAACTCGTCTATGAGGGTATCGCATACCTGGTAGGTCTGAAATGCCAAATCCAAATAATGATCTTCCTTTTGCTCATCGGATAATGATTTTATCGCAGTGGCTTTATCGAAATAGCTGGTCAGTAGTTGATATGATGAGATACTTGCCTTTGAAGAAGGGTTGTATTGCCAATCAGCAGATAGGTTTTCATCTATATCCGGTAGCACAGAGAGGATACTCTTTTGAAAAAAATGCAGTGCTTTGTCTTTTTGCTGTTTTTTAAGATATAAATGTCCATGCTCACGATAGGTTTGTGCCAGCAGCGCATGTTTTTGTCCAAATAGCTTGTTGTATGCACGGACCGCCCGTTCAAAATGATATTGTGCAGAATCAAAGTCATCCAATAGGGTATAGCTCAAAGCCAGACCTGAATGTGATTGACCCGTTTCTGTCAAAATATCCTCTTGTATGGCCCTTTGAGTAGTAAGTGATTTTTTGAAATTGCTGATGGCTTCAGTATACAACCCTTGCTTTACCAGTACTTGGGCTATGTTATTATAGAGGGGAAGCAAATTGTAATTAGTTCCTTCTTGTAAGCTCTCGAAAAGATCCACGGCCTTGTTATAGAAAAAGAGAGCAGAATCAAGTTCATCCTGGTAGTACATAGCCGCACCCATATTGATATAATTTGAGGTGTAAGCCAAATTAGGTTGCCCTTGATACAATGCCTTTTGTAGCCTTAACGATTCGCTGTAGTAATCAAAAGCCTTCTGGTAAGATCCGTATTTGGTATAAATGAGCCCGATACTGCCATACCAATCGGCCAGCCCAAAATGATCTTTGCCAAATGCGTTTAGCTCAATGGCCAAACCCTTCTCAAAGTATACCAAAGCCTCTTCGAAATAACCCTTTATTCTATAAATACTACCAATGCCCAGGTAATCACCGGCTATTTCAGGATCTTGCTCGCCGTTTAGTTTGATTCTGATTGCGACAAGTTTTTCAAAGATAGCAAGTGCCTTATCATGATCTCCTGAGTAGTAATACAAATTGGCCTGATTGTAATATACTTTTAACAAGTCCTTGTGCTCATCTCCCAGCCTACTTTTGAGTATGTTTATTGATTTATCGTATCCCTCAATAGCGGCTTCGAAATCACCGGTCATAAATTTGATATTGCCTATCGCAAAGTTCAAAAAGCCCTCTTGCTTGCTGTTAGGCCCCAATTGTGATTCAATACTTCCGGATAGCTTATCAGCCCTGGCAATAGCTTCTTCAAAATTTGAAGATCGCCATAAGCTCTCAATGATTATAATCTCTGCATCTATGCTCCTTCTCCAAACCTCAGCCTCTGAAAATAAGGCTAAGGCCTGTTCCATTTGCACGATTGCATTCTGGTACTGCCTGGCATCAAAGAGTGAATCACCGTCCTGGTAATATTGATGTGCCTGCGTGGTATCTGAAGGAGCTTGGCCTAACGAAAAACTTGGAACAAAAAGCAGCGTAGCTAAAATAAAATTCATATTTGATGTACCGAATTGAATTTAATTAGCAATCTATGGTTTTTTGAAACAATGAAGAGTACTATTTCAAAAGCCAGCTTTTGAAATAGCTGGATTTGCCACACAAACGAACAATGGCAAAACTCGCACTTAGCTTAGCATGAATTTTAAGAACGCTAAACTTTGTTTCAGCTTAAATTGAATCGACTAATCTGGCCTTAAAGCTTCTTTTATTGAACCATAAACGGAAGAAAAGAATCAATCCAGCCAGCAGCAGTATACCTATAACAATCGGCCAGGGACTTCTGCTATTTTCTAATGGGCTGTTATCTCCAATAAGCACAAAGCTGCCCCAATAAAAGGGGTTGGCTGTAGTCGGGTCTGTATTTTCGAGAAAGGACAGCTTAGCCTGACGCAAAGCTTCATTCTTGCTAAGTCCCTCATTCAGACCAGCATAGAAGCCTTTAATAATTTCCGGAGTGTAGCGGTCCGGCACTTCCCATTGCGTAACTACTAAACTCCTTACTCCCGCATAGGTAAAGGCCCTTCCTAAGCTCATAATACCTTCACCTTTGACGATCTTGCCCTCGCCGGTATTGCATGCACTCAGCACCACCATTTCAGCGTTCAAACCTAAGTTATAAAGTTCAAAGGCATGTAAATAATTGTCCTGGATAGAGTCTTGAGAAGCATTAAAGTAAAGCCTTGAGTTGTCTGGTTCTTGATCGTTGATCTCCCCGTGTAATGCCAAATGTAAAATACCATACTTTGGGGCTTCGTTTTTAAAATTAGCCTCACTTGCAACCGACCCATAGTAATAGTCCCCCTCCATGACTTCAGAAATGGCTGCTATCTCATAACGACTGCCAGGTAAGTCTTCATTGGTATCATTTATCGATCTAAGTGTCAGTTTATCACCCGAAGCCTGATCTTCAGCATCACCGTCAGCATCACCAAATGAAAAGGCTAACACTTTATTATTAATGGTATTGTCAGGTCGGCTTTTGTACTCTTGTAAATAGAGTCCTGCAGAATAAGCGTAGCTGATATTGTAGTCTTTAATGAGATACTGGAACCGGCGATAATCTTCGGATGTGGAGGGTTCACTCATGAGCAAATCAAAATTTAACCCCCAAAGTGTTCCATCAGGTACAATTAGTAGTTTGTTTTTGTCTTTAACCATGACGGCCAATGGTTGAAAAACGAGTTGATATAATTCATGGGCTCTTTGCTTGAAGCAGCTGTTAGGATCAGGTGTAATTGACTTCTTAAAACCTTCAATCTGATTTTCAAAATCGTCGGGCTTATTTACAGTGAAAAACTGTTTTGCTTCGCTGGTGACCACAAGGGCATAAACGGTGCTGTCACCATCAAAGTATTCTATGAAGGCCTGATCATCGGAAAGCTTATCTTGCAAATCGGGTATGCTAGATGTGCCTATGTTGTATCTCAAATTGTAATAATCAGGGTATCGCGCTTGCAAAGTCTGGACAAGTTTTTCGTAGCGCTCTTCCCAAGCGAAGATGCTATCATTAACAGCGTTCACCACACTATCGGCAGGATTGGATATGAGGATAGACCTATAATTAGATAGGTTGGCCCGAATCTCTTTTTCTTCTTTCAAGTAAGTGTCAATAAGTTCATCAGGCAATCCAGCGTTTTTATTGAATAGAATTGACGACAGGATATTACTTCTATTTCTTTCCATAAAATGGAAAGCTTCATTCAAATACTTGTCAGTTCCTTTTACCTCAAGCAACTTCAGTGATGATTCTAAACCTCCCAGGCTAACAGAATAAAAGGATTCAGCTAATCTCAGTTTATCCAGTTCGTCTGTACGTTCGCTTCTTATCTCTGATAAAAATCCATCTACGCGGAGATATATATCTCGAGTGGCTTCTAAATACGCATTGTCATGTGTTTGATCATACAATGCTCGGAAGATTTTAGCTTTACCTTCCATGGATACAAGTACTTCTTCCGCCCTGAGATAGTTTTTGATTTCGGGATTTTGAAATGTATCAGTAGTATCACTAAAGCCCGATATGTTAATAGTTAGTGATTTTTGAAACGCATCTAATGCTTTTTCATAGTCCTCCGATTGGTAGTACATGTCCCCTTTTCCGTTATAGGTCAATGCTACCCAGATACTATTGCTTCCGTAAGTCCTTTCAAAAGATCTTAGTGTAACATCATACAGGTCGTTACATTTTTCGTAATCTTCTTTTATAAGATAAAGTGAAGCCATGCTTAGGCTAGTATGTCCAACGGCGCCACTTTTGGGGTCTTCTGCCACATTGATAATATCTAATGCACGCTCATAATTTAAAAGTGCTTCATCATAATCTTCCAGGTTCTGAAGGGCATTCGCTACAGCAGTGTAAGCAAATGCGGTTTCCACTCTTTGCATACCATGTAGGTCTTTTTTGATTTTCAAAGATGCCCTGGCGGCTTCTAATGATTTTTGATATTCTGATAACAACCCATAAGCAATACTCAAGTTGTTGTACACCGCCCCAATTGTCGCCTTATGCCTGACTGGATCCTCTTGCCAAATCCTTAAAGCCTGCTGATAGTATCTAATGGCTTGATTTTGATTGTATGTCTCATCATACATGATCCCGATGTTGTTATAAGCCTCGGCTACTTTGGGATGGTTCTTACCTAAATTAATTTCTCTTATCTCTGCTGTTTTAATAAAGCTTTCAATAGCACAATCATAATCGCTCCTATAATAGCAGGTGATACCATGTTCAAGGTGCAGTAAGCTTTCCAACTGACTGTTTTCACCTAGTTTATCAGCTATGGCAGGAAATAATTCGAGGGCCTTGCCATCTGCATTATCCAACCTCCCGGCCGAATTATAATTACTCACAATGGCCACATGCCCCCAAAGGTGCCTTTCCCAGTTGCCATGAGCCAGCCAAATCTCAGCACCTTTAAGGTATTGATCAATAGCAGTATCGTAGTACCCTTTAGTGGTTAGGAGGTTGGCCTTTTTATACATCGCTTCAGCCCTGATGGTATCGTGCTCTTGTCCTTTAAGTATTAGAGGGCATGCCAATAAAAACAATAAGATCAGTCTCATTAATTATAACTTCGGGTTGAATACGATACTCAATCTATTCACTTTGAACCATTGTCGATCAATGGTAGCACTTTGACACGAGAATAAGAAAATGCCACACCGGCTGAGTTAGCCGGCATGGCGGTTGTATTTAAGGTTAATTAGGTACGAATATAAAATGATCGCTTTTCAGCTATCTCATGGAATAATGGGTGGTATATTGATGATTATGCAAGGGTTCGAATAATCACAAGCTTCTACACCTGATTTAGCACAAAAAAGGATTGTATGACCTTGCATACCCCCTCCAGTGGGATGACATCCTGGTTCGTCAGCTGCGGTTTCTCCAGCCATACACTCGGCCATACCACTTTCGCCTCCTCTGACTGTATGCGTCCTTTCACCACTCAAGCTGGTGATGAAGCTTTTTACCTCCAGGGTATCTAAGTTCATTTTCTTTTTTGACATGTTCGTTGGTTAAGGTTAATAGTAGGTTCTTTAATCAAAATCTGATATACTAATTGTGCTGTACTTAAAATCTTATAAGATTTTTAAAGAAAGGTAAACGGGGCTTGGGCAGGTAAAGCAATGAAAGCCCTTACAAAAACAGAGCTTTCATTATTTACTTGTTCCAATTAGCACTATTATATTGAATGCCGTTAAGTATGTTTATATGAACATTACCTTTAGCACTGCATCAGATCAATTATCTGATGCACTTTCAATCACTTGCTTAGTGATTTCCTCTCCCGCTTTGTTTATTTCCTTGAACGTATTATTTATTATAGTCGCTCCATCTTTTTTATTTAGGGCATCAGCCACCTCTATTGCTATATCAAATTCACGAGATATCTCCGATCTATCTAAAGTGCTGACCGTAGTATCTGTACTTTTCTCACCTTGAGGGGAGATTAACTCGTAAAGGCCAGTTTCTTCATTTAACTTGATATCATAAGATTGAACACTAGTTGTTACTTCTTTTGTTATTTCATTCTCTCCTGTTGCGGAGAAATACTCCATGGTCGCTGTTACGGTTTCCGTAACGGTCGTGATTTCCACCGATGTCATGTCTTCATTAAAACTGCCACTAACAGTTGTTGAAGTTTGAGAAATACTCTCTCTTAAATTCGGTTGCCCCTTCAAGGTGAACATTACTCGTAACAGTGTTGTATGCCATAGCTTTGTCTTCAGGGAAGATGTTTGACTCACTGAAAAGTTATTACTATAGTTCAAAAAACTTCGATTGCCAAAATGTCCAGCTCCGTTGAGTTCTATCCCACTAATCCCAAAAGAGTTCTTAGCAATCTTCGACCCTCTACCAATTGTGTGAGCAAACGGTGGTTTTTGATTACTCATATCGTGAGGCATCATTCCATCCGGATCTATAAACCTAATCGGGTTGTTAAAGGCATAACTGTAAGGAGAATGTCTTCTCATTAGATCAGTGGCCGGATCAATGTTCACGAAACGCCCGAGCAGTGGATCATAGAACCTGGCCAGGTAATCATAAAGTCCAAAGTCCAGCTCATCCTGTATCTCGAAGCCATTATATAGGAAATCATTAACAGTACCATTCGTTCGCTGATAAGAGTTAAAAGTTGAGCCAAAAGGGTAATAATCATCAGCTTGTACCACCGCAGAAGCTTTATGCACAACCTTAAGATCATCGAAATAAGTCCAATTGAAGGTCTGGCTTTCGTTACTGACGTAGACATAAACAAATCCAGCTTTGGTCGTCACTATTGGATTAAAGCGAATACGTTCCTGGCTAAATTCTGCCGCTCCACTCATTTTCCTAAATCCAGCATCTACAAAGTTCATATGCTCATCAAAGAGTAAATAGTTGAGATAAGCTGCTGGTACTTCGTCATCATTGGTACCGGCTAATGCTCCGGCACCGGATAGCGCCTGGCTGATACCATCAAATATGGCTTGCTGCGTTTCGCTGCCCCCTATCATACCGCCAAAGGCACTAGCCACAGCCGATATCATAGATGATGCACTGATTGTATTGCCGTAGCCATTACCTCCTTCATAGTAAGCATAAGTTTCTATTTCAAGGGTATCTCCAGCGCCCACTTTCAAGCTTATTGCGGGACCTACAGGTTGGTTGGCATTGAGCCTACTCACTTCATTAGGAGAATGACTTGCCCCGAGGAATGTAACCCTTGTATTGATGAGGTTGGTGAATAATGCCCCTTCCTCTGTACTGTTTTCGCTTTCCATGGTAGCTAAGTACTCAGTGGTCTGCGGTACTGAAGTGAAGGTCAGCCGCACGTTACCTAAATGGTCAGTGATATTGTATTGGTACTCAAAGTCCTGTGTCGGATCCGCCAAGACACGACCCTCTTCATGCTGGATGATCTTAAGAGTATCATTTTCGTAGATCAACTCGCCGACGTAGTCAGTACGCTTGGTCAATGTATTGGACGCATCGTAAACTTCTTGAGTCAACTTGATACCGGCTGCATCGTAGTAGTACCTGATAGAGGCTCCGTCATCTTTGGTCACCACTTGAGGCAGATTGAGCAAGTTATAAGTAATGTTGGCGATGCCTTTATTCTTATCGGCTGTTATATTGCCATTGACATCATAAGTATAATCGTCTCCGATCTTGTTGCCATCTTTAAACCCTTCTGTCAGACTACCCACATCTGTTACACTGCGTAGCCTATTACCCGTATCTGTGTAATCATAAGTAAGATCATCAATGATACCGAAGGTTTCCAAAGTAGGTCCGGTTAGACCTCGACGCTGCAAACCGAGTATGTTACCATTTTTATCATAGCCTTTCATGAGCAACTGATAGTTACCTACTCCGGCTGACCAATGGCCGAGGTCATTCTTTTCCACATAATCAGCAAGCGTGATCCGATTGAGGTTATCATAGAGGTATCCGTAAGCTTTGCTCTCTTCTTGTGTTACATTTTTCCACTTCACACCGGCTATATTACCGTTGAACTGTAATTGCTCAAAGCCATGGTTATAATATAACTCCATACCGAAAAGATCTCCCTCGGCAGAACTCAAATCGGCATCGTTGATATGGGTCATCCAACCCCTTATGTTGTATCGATAGTCCACCGATTGCATAAAGTTTTGTCCTTGATTACCAGAATGCAGGTTTCTCTCTACTTGTTCACCCAACTCGTTGTAGCGATATTGGGCGATAATTACCTTGGATTGATCATTAGTCTGATGTGACACCTGCAAAAGTCGATTCTGATGGTCATACTCGAATTCTTTAAGAATACTCACTTGTTCTAAACCGCTGTGTTCGGTCAAGGTCCTGATTAGATTTCCTATGAAATCGTATTGGCTACTGAGTCTGTCTGTTCCACCTTGCTGATTTTGAGCGATAGTTTGTATGATGCGATACCTGTCATCATAAAAATTCATGGTACGATACCAATCCCCGTCAATCAGATTTCTGATTTTACCTGCCACCACCTGGCCTTCAATACGGTGCTCATTACCGAAAGTGCGATAAAAATAATCACTATGGCCAAGTACTGCGGTAAATGTCAACTGGTCAAAGTCGAAAGGCAACTCGTAACTGTCATAGTAAGTTACGGTCAAGTAGTCTTCTTCATTGGAAACCAAAGGAAAGCTCTCGTTAGAATAGCCGTGTACGTCAGTGCTTCTCACTTCGAACATGGGATCATTACCCGCATAGTGATCATCTACCTCAGCTTGTAGTGTGGCTCTGTTATCATTAGATCGGTATATTCCCGTAAGGATAGGTCTGTTCAATTCGTCGTACTTAGTAAATAGCCATTCACCGTTCTCATGCTGAACAGGGTCCTGAGATAACACTATTCGATCAAGGTGATCGTAAACCATCGCTACAGCTCCATCCATTCCTGGTACTGTTTTCTTGACTATACGCTGCCGATCGTCATACCTATACTGAAAAGCCCAACTTTGCAGTAAACTTCGATGGTTTACGTTACTCCAAACGAAATCAGTCGGTATCTCTGCCATCAATTGAGGTGGCAAGACACAGGTGAGATTATTACGGTCATCATAGGCATAATAGGTCTCAGACCAGGTATCATCTTCTTCTTTTATCCTTTTCAAGATGATATTACCAATGAAATCTTTGTACTCAATGGTTTCTACATCATGCTCATTCTTAACTGACATCACTATCAAGTTACCATCATTGTAATGTCCCTCTTTTACCAGATGTCCATCCGAATTGATCGTCCACAATATGATATTACCATCTAGTGTTGAGGAATTGGTCCGTGATGTCATTTCAATCTCATGTCCCGACCCCATCTTCCAGCTTTCTCCTTGGGCTGCCTCTTTCAGCATGCGATTAAGTGGGGAAGTTTCGAATCCCTTTTGTATGTATGGTACACCTGTAGCAGCTATGTCAGCTTCCGGGAAACGATAGAAATCATACTGTTCCGTCAATGCCCCATTTCTGAAACCCACGGCGTTGGTAGCACTATTGGTCGTGTAGGGCAAGTATTCCTTTTCATTACGAGCGAACTGGTCGTATATTATGGGCTGAACAATATCCTTACCAACAGGAGATGCACTTTTGGCAGTGGTCTGTACAGGCAGTCCTAGCCCGGCGATGTATTGAGTACTTACAGATACACGATCTTTGTTGAAATTGTTAATCTCAAAGTGACTAGTATTGGTAGTAGCCACACGAGCGTCATAAGTTCTGACATAGTTCACAACACCAATTGTAGGATCAGTGGGTTGATTATTGTCCAATGAAGGGCCCATGTCTGCTACTGGCTTGTTGGATAAAGAAGTCAGAATTACGGGATCTGACTCATCCGTTCGGCCATTGGGTAAAGTGACCAAAACCGTGTAGCTGCCTGATACTGAAGCCGTATAAGTTGCGCTATTAGCTCCTGAAATATTGACTCCGTCTTGCTTCCATTGGTAAGCCGGGTAGCTTGCTACAGTTTGTAAAGTCCTTCTTTGCCCAACGGTGAGTAATGGGTCATTGATAGGACTTATCTCAACGTAAGGGTATACATAACCAGTTGCTGTAGCGAAACCATTACTCAAGCAGTTGTTAGCGGAAAGTCTCCTTACATAATACGTCTTATTGGTAGAAATGCTAGGCGCATAACTGCCTCCGGTGTGGGTTGGAGTAGTGGCCGAGCTACTGGTAAACCATTGATATGAACCCAAACCACCAGAAACAGAAAGATTCACCACACCGCTACCAAACCTATAGTCGTTGGTGACACTGGTAGGCGCGCCAGGATTTTCTACCGTTACTGTTATCGTATTTGTGTAGTTCGTACCACAGCCATTGTTATCTACAACTCTTCTTCTGAAGCTGGTACTAGCAGTCAGATTACCAGGCGAATAGCTGGTAGATGAAGCGCCTGATATTTTCGACCAGGCACCAGAACCTACTTTCTTTTGCCACTGATAAGCATGGCTACCGGAGCCTCCTGAAGCCGAGGCGCTATTACCTAAGGTACCGGCGCTGGCATTATAGCAGATCGTTTTTGTACCATTAATGCTACCTGCATTGAGTGTAGCCCTAACGGTTACTTTTACTACATTGCTATACCTGTCACCGCAACTGTTGTTATCAATTACTCTTCTTCTGAAATCTGTTGTAGAAGTGAGATTGCCAGGAGAATACGACGACGAAGTTGCACCAAGAATGGTACTCCAAGAACCACTTCCTATTCTTCTTTGCCATTGATAGGCATAACTTCCTGATCCTCCGGAAGGCGAGCTGCTATTACCTAAAGTACCCGCACTGGCATTGTAGCAAATTGATTTACTTCCATTAATGCTGCCGGCGGTCAGGTTACCCCTAACTGTAATGCGTACCGAACCAGTGTACCTTACACCACAACCATTGTTATCAGTCACTTTACGTCGAAAATCTGTTGTTGACGTTAGATTGCCTGGTAAGTATGTGGTTGCAGTAGCACCAGAGATATCGGTCCAGGAGCCACTGCCTACTTTCTTCTGCCACCTATAAGCATAGCTGCCGGAGCCTCCTAAGGCCGAAGCGCTATTACCCAGCGTACCGGCACTCGCATTGTAACATACGGTTCTAGCGCCATTGATACCTCCTGCATTTAAGTTACTTCTAACCGTAACTCTCACATTGCTAGTGTATCGAACTCCACAACTGTTACTCACCTTTCTTCTAAAATCCGTAGTAGCGGTCAGGTTGCCAGGTGCATAGGTGCTGGAGGTTGCTCCGGAAATATCAGACCATGAACCACTGCCTACTTTCCTTTGCCATAAATAGGTGAAGCTACCCGTACCACCCGTCGGTGAAGAAGCATTACCCAAAGTACCCGCACTGGTATTATAGCAGATTGTCTTGGAACCATTGATGCCTCCAGCACTTAGATTTGCTCTTACGGTAACGCGTACGTTATTGGTGTACTTGGTACCGCAACCACTGTTGTCAATCACCCTTCTTCGGAAATCAGTCGTAGCAGTAAGGTTGCCAGGGGAATAGTTCGTTGAGGTCGCCCCTGAAATATTGCCCCATGAGCCACTTCCCACTTTCTTTTGCCATTGGTAAGTACGGTTACCGGAACCACCTGAAGCAGAAGCGCTATTGCCAAGGGTGCCTGCGCTAGCATTATAGCAGACCGTTTTTGCTCCGTTGATACTACCGGCTAAAAAGTTGCCTCTGACGGTCACTCGCACTGAGCTGGTGTACTTAGTGCCGCAACCATTGTTATCAGTCACTTTACGTCGAAAATCCGTAGTCGAAGTCAAATTACCAGGTGAATATGTGGTTGCGGTAGCACCAGAGATATCCGCCCATGAGCCACTGCCTACCTTCTTTTGCCATCTATAAGCGTAGCTGCCGGAGCCTCCTGAGGCCGAAGCGCTATTGCCTAGCGTACCGGTACTGGCATTATAGCAGACTGTTTTTGCTCCGTTGATGCTTCCCGCACTCAAGTTAGATCTGACGGTTATTCTAACGCCGCCTGTATATTTAACACCGCAGCTATTGATTACTTTTCTCCTAAATTCCGTGGTGGTAGTCAGGTTACCGGGCGCATAAGTGCTAGAGGTTGCTCCGGAAATATCAGACCATGAGCCACTGCCCACTTTCCTTTGCCATAAATAGGTGAAGCTGCCTGTACCACCTGAAGGTGAATAAGCATTGCCCAAAGTACCTGCGCTGGCATTATAACATATGGTCTTAGTGCCTGTAATGCCCCCAGGGTTAACATTTGCTCTCACTGTAACACGCACCGTGTTGGTGTATTTCGTGCCACAGCCGCTATTGTCAATTACCCTTCTTCGAAAGTCAGTCGTAGTGGTAAGATTGCCAGGAGAATAGCTTGTTGAGGTGGCGCCAGAAATATTGCCCCATGAGCCGCTTCCCACTTTCTTTTGCCATTGATAAGTACGGTTACCGGAACCGCCTGAAGCAGAAGCACTATTGCCTAAGGTGCCGGCGCTGGCATTATAGCAGATTGTTTTTGCGCCATTGATGCTACCAGATGAAAAGTTGCCTCTGACGGTAACCCGCACCGAACTGGTATACTTAGTGCCGCAACCATTATTATCAGTCACTTTACGTCGAAAATCTGTAGTCGAAGTCAGATTACCAGGTGCATATGTGGTTGCAGTAGCACCAGATACATTGGTCCAAGAGCCACTTCCCACTTTCTTTTGCCATTGATACTTATAGCTGCCGGAGCCTCCTGAGGCTGAGGTGTTATTGCCGAGCGTTCCCGCACTGCCATTGTAACATATTGTTTTAGCGCCAGAGATACTACCTGCACTGAGGTTCGCCCTTACAGTTACTTTTATGGTATTGGTGTACTTAGTACCACAGCCATTATTATCCGTAACTCGTCTTCTAAAATCAGTGGTGGCCGTCAAATTTCCAGGGCCATAACTAGTAGAAGTGGCGCCGGAAATATTGGTCCAGGAACCACTCCCGACCTTCCTTTGCCATTGGTATTTGCGGCTACCTGAACCGCCAGAAGCAGAAGCACTGTTTCCCAGCGTACCGGCGCTGGTATTGTAGCATATCGTCTTAGCCCCGTTGATACTGCCTGGGTTAAGGTTGGAATAAGCATTAACGGTTACTGTATTACTGTAGGAAGAGCCACAAGAGTTACTTTGTCTGATTCTGAAAGAGGTTGTACCTGTAATATTACTGGCGGTGTAGGGATTAGGGTAGGCAGAAGTGGCGGTAGTCCAAGGCCCACTACCTACCTTCTTCTGCCAGGTGAAACCAAACCCAGTTGTACCTCCATGACTTAGTTGAACACTACCTCCATAACAGACCTGAGTTTTGTTAACTGAGACCGTTCCTGGGTTGTATAAATAGATCGTCTTTGTGTAAGTAGTAGTTCTGGAACCATCATTGTAATCAACTCGTAAAGTCAGAGGGCCTGACCAATTAGATCCAAAATTAATGGTTACGTTGGGGTTGTTTGGAAACAAATACATAGCTCCTGTAAGTGACCATGAATAGCTTCCGGCACCGATACCACCCGGGCCTCCCAGGCCTCCTCCTCCCAAGCCTCCTATAGGCGATGGCCCAATACCTCCTGACGGCAGGTTAAGGCTATATTGAACATTACTTTGACCCGGACACACATAAGACGGTCCGGTAATCTGTGCATAAGATTGATAAGAGGCAAGCAGCCAAAACAGGCACAATACAAGCCCCTTGAATATTTTTATATCCTTCATTTTAATGCTATTTGAATGGGTTGTGGATTAGGAATGTTTATTGGCCCTGAAGCGCGTATCTGTACTCGTTTTTCTTGAGAATATTGCCTTCATGGTCACGGACATACTTTAGTCTGTGCATATTGTCATACTCGTAAGAAGTGACAATGCCGTTGGGGTCCATCATGGAAGTGATGCCTCCATGTACCACATCATATGTATAGGTGGTCATTTGTGCACCTTCAGGAAATAGTCGTAGTTCGTCTAAGGTGGCATTTGATACCGCTACGTTAACCGTAGAGGCTCCACTCACCCGTTTACTAATCAGTTGCCAAGTGCTGTTCAGTGGAAAGGTCTCCCCGGCTATACTTATGCTACCCCCTCCCTTAGCCCAAAGGGTAATCCAGTATCCTTGAGCAGTATTAAGATTGCCTTTATTGAAAGAGCCGGAAGCGTTTTGGAATACATGTTCGCCAGTCACGGCAGTACTAGCAACAACTGCACTCCCAGTGCCGCTATAAGACCAATTGCCTGAGCTAGGTCCATCTTCAAAGCTACAGTAGGCTATATCATCGGCTGTGGCATTTACGGCCTGCGCTGTGGGTAACATGTTATTGTAGTTCCAGACAAAGGCGTTCTTGGGCTCCCCTTCTTTGGCAAAAGACAGGATGTTACCCAGATCATCATATTTATGATAGGTCAACCGCTTTTCGTATTCAGGTGCTGATGTATTCATATCAGTAGCCAAATGAATTTCTTTAGGCCGATAGACAGTCCAGTCATTGGTTATTATACCTTCGAACACAACCTTCTGGCCTTTTACCAAATGAAAGGGTGCCAACCCATCTGCAGAGTAATATGAGTACCTCTCTCGTTCGGTAGTCTGTCTTCCATTAAGCCCGAGATAGCCTATTTTGGTATAGAGGCTACGGTTATCGCGACTGGTATTGGTTACGGTCTGCGTGACTTGATCGAAGCTGTTGTAAGTATAGCTTACAGTTGTTTCCAGAAAACCATTGTCATTGGTATTGTAAACCTGAGTGACAGAGTTATCTAGCTCAATTTTTTCGGTTGGTTGGCTAAATGTGTTAAATGAGAATATTCGGTTGGGGCAATAATAACATCCAGAGCTTTTGGCCTCGGATATCTTTAACCCATGGCCAATCAGTTCGTTGCCTGTATAAATGTAGTTGTTGATGACTTTTTGTACCGTATTGCCATCATTGTCATAATCGGTTTTTTCCAGTAAAAGTCCATTCTTGTAATAGTAGCTCTTGTTAGGTACGATTGGGTTGTAACTGTTGCTACCCGGGCTGTTGAGCTGATCAGGAGTATTGGAGAATTTATATACTGTATAGCCATTGAAGACGGCACCGATCTGATCCAAAGCTCCATGATGCTCCGTAACCAGATCATAGCCAACATGACTCCCTTGTGTCACACCTAAGGGTACATTGCTTGTAGATGTTCGGGCCAAGAAAGTCCCTGAACCTTCTTTTAGGCATCCTGTTCCTGAGGCGTCCATTCTCGCATTCTCAAAGTCAATTTCATAGGCGTAGATTGGGTAGGTCATCAATTTCCCACTTGAAACGGTAGAACTGGCTTTGGTATAGGCGTAGCTTCTGACAAAGCTATTGGCACCGTTTTGAGTGATTTTTTTGATACGCAGCCCTCCACCTTTCAACGAACCGTTTTCAACAAGATCTTCAGCTTTATTGATCTTAATTACTTCGATCTTGAATTGTTGATCTGCGAGGGGATTGGTGTGGTCCCAAGTAAATTCACTAGGGTCAAAAACACCTGTTAACGTATAAGAGCCAGGTGATAAGCTTTGAAGGGTACCATTGGACGTGCCTGAAACTAGAAAATCCTGATTGACACCTGGTCCAGTAAGGTTACCGTAGTTGGTTGCTCCTATGCCTCCATTAGAAGCGTTAGGTAATACATATCTGATAAATACCTCAGCGCTTTCTGAAATGCTAAAGTTTTCGGTTGCCGAATAGTCTATATTGACGTTACTCGTTATGTCAAATTCTATCTCAGCCAAAGTCTGAGTACCAAATACATATTCGTATCTGCCCTGCAAAGGCAGGTTTGAATAATCATGCAGTTCATAATCGAACTCTGTGGTACCTCCGGTTGGGTAAGTAATACGACGCAAAACGCCCTGTCTACTTCCGCTAAGGTTGGCCTCGCGATTGGCGCCATCGTAAAAGCGACCTTGATAGATCATGGCTGGTGCTTTCAGAAAATTAGCCGCCCCATTATAGTAGCCCCAGTGATCCACACTGGCACTGCTACGGCTGAAAAACGGCATGGATGAGAAGTATTGGAAGGTATAGGGCGGTATGTTGTCGTTTGATTGCCCATACTCTTGAATACTATTGAGCATAAGGTATCTCTCATCATAGTCTGATCCACCACTGGCATAGCTATGGGAAAGCCGGTGTTTCTTGATCAGGTCTCCTTCAAAGTAAACCTGGACCTCATCGAGTTCTGCTCCGCCTTCAAGGTCCTGGCGATCATCGTTGTAAACAAAGCTTACACTGTATCCGGCCTTCGCCCTGATAGTTGTAAGTCTTAGTCCCCTTACGCTAGTGATGTTAGCACAAGCAGAACCTTGCTGGTCCCCTAAAAAACCTGAAATGCGTTGATAGTCTGTTACTGAAACACCTTGTGTGTATCGAAGTGTTTCAACCTCATAATCAAACTCTATCCAATCGGCTCCAGACGGTGATTCTATACGGGTGAGTTTCCAGGTAGATGGTGCACTTACCTCCATTCTAGGCAAGGGTGCACCGGTTTCTTCGTCTATCACCGGAGAGTCGACACCGCAAGTATTGGCGGCAGTGGTGGATTCACTCAGGTCAAAGAAGTATTTTCTGCCATCCTTTCCGATAATTCTCCAGGTAGTGAACTTACCTTCACCCCCGTCTTGATAGCTGATATTAGTGTATTGCTTGGGGATGAATTGCATGTTTTCATCCCTATCAAAAAGGAATTTGCCAGATTGACCATCTGGTAGGGTGAAAAAGAACATGTCTGGCTCGAGGTCCATGTAACCGCGGCTGGCATGCAATACATTTAAATATTCAGTAGAACCAATTTGTGGATCAGGACATTGGAAATCACCTGCCACATTGCTTTGTTGTACATTATCTACAATAAAACTGGTGTTAGGAATACTACTTACATCAAAGAAGTTACTGACATCATAATGGCCGATAGGTGATGTAGAAAGATAGCCTAGATGATGCTCATCATGCAGGCCTCTGATAGTTCGACTGACCACTCCTCCGGCATTCAGTGTCCAACCGGCCCCTACGTTTGAAACAATTTCTTCCAGCTTCAATCCTGAAGCATGGTAACTAATGGAAACCGGAAGGTTCAATTCATAGGACTTGAGTTCGTAAAGAGGGATGTCAATTTTCGGGAGGCCAGTGTAGGCATTAACCGGCATATCAATGAACTTTCCCAAAGAAACTGCTTCAGGTGCAGGAGGTATGACATTGACCTCCAATGGGTCGGGCTCACTCTGATCATCTAATTGTCCGATGACTACAAAAGGCATCAGAAAAAAGAACACCAGGCTTTTTAGTGTTTTCATTCGCATAGGTGATAATTTTTCGGTTTGTAAAGGTTGAGAGCAAATTCAAGTAGTTTAAACCCTCATTAAATTTGCCTTCTTTACAGCCTTATAAGATTTCTGGAGAAAGGTGAACGGTGGCTTACGGTCTTTTTATGCTTGGGGCGGGGATAGTAGCCTTAGGTGGTGAGTAGAGTAGTATTGCAATATGAAGGATTGGCTAGAGATCAATATTCAGGTTTTTGATATGATTGGCTATACGATGTCAGTAAAATACATGAGTCAAGTGATAGGGTATAATGCATTCAATTGTTGATGCAGCGTTATGCAGTTATACAATGTTAAAATAAAAGGAGCTGTCTCTTGATGGTGAGACAGCTCCATTTTTAATTAGCATGGTCGGTGCTTGTGTGTTGCTTTATAAAGTCATGCAATTTGAGTATTTCGAGTGCTTTGTAAAACTTGGAATTCTTAGAAAAGCACTAAAGTCAACTCAAAAACAACTTCAAACTAGGTTTAACCCCCTCCCTGATTTGATTCACATTCTTTACAAACACCTTTCTGCTTATTAGTGTTTGAAGCTTCGCTGATAATGCCTTGAGCATTTGGCG
>JBCBSS010000157.1:0-17775 GCA_039819065.1 Bacteroidota bacterium | reverse complement strand
TACCTAACTATGAGTTACTTCATTTTTACCAAAAACCCGAAGTATGCACAACGCATGGCCTTTGATGACCAAGGTATAAGCTATAAATCCAATGTATTTAAACCTATCATCAGCATTGCTTGGGATAAAATAAAAACCATAGAGCTAAGACCCTATCGCATCAATTTTACGCTTGTTGACAGAAAAGAATCATTCTCTTACACTACACCGGATAGCGTTTCCGTCGAGATCAAGAAAACCGTAAGAGAATTTGCCGATTCCAGGAATATCACCATTACCGGGGGCTAGTCTTGCTTGACGCAATCAGCATTACTAAATCAAGGATTAACAACTTTTCGAGTTTGCATCATGTTAGTATGATAGTAATACTAACATAAAAATGAGTTAAGCTATAATAAGATCAGCGTTACAGCGTTACTCTTTTACTAACCAAACTCTAGCCCTATGCGTAAAACGATTTTCCTCCGAAGCAACAACCTCAAAACCATCTTTGCCACCCGTACTCTTTTTATCGCTACAGCTGCTTTCTTCGTTACTTTCGGCATTCTGGAGCTCACAGGCAAAAGCAATCAAGCCATCTTAATGACCCTTTCGGTACCGATCATTGCCATTGGTGCCCTATACTTCATATTAAGTTTCATCTTACTTTCTCAAAATCCTAAGCGAGCACAGCGCGTTGCTTTCGATGAAGAAGGGATCGTATACAAGTTTGATTTATTCAGACCAATAACCAATCTTAACTGGGACAAGATCAAGGTGATAGAATTGGATCATCATCGCATTAACTTCATTCTAGGTAAAGAAAAGAAATCACTTTTCTACAGTGCACCACAAGAAGTATCGACAGACATTAAGAATACAATCCGGCAATTCGCCTACCACAAAAACATAGAAGTAATTGGCAGATAAATAAAGGTATAAAGTCAATTGATTTACCGAATGACACTATTAAAAGTTTTCATAGCTAATCTGATATTGTTTGGCTTGTCTGCCTCTTTCATGCCAAGGGATTATAGGGATGGTCTTGGCGTGTTGTTTTTTGCGATTGCCTTGTTTGTGATTAACCTCTTATTTGGCTTGATCCTTCATACCAAAGAGTGGAAACATGCTAAATATATATTGATCAATGCGTTTGTCAGCCCTCCTGTTTATATCACAGTACATGCTCTTACTTAAAATCGGGAGCTAGATTTATCTAAAGGCAATTATTAGGCTGTCTTTGGATGCTTCAACGAAAAAGTCCGTATTGCCTGTAGGTTCATAGTGAGAAGCCCAACGATCACTATGATGAGACTCAACAGGTGGTAGAACTGTAGGCTTTCACCAAAGAAGAATGAGCTAAGCCCTGCAAACACCGGTACGAAATTCATGAATAAAGAAGCGGTTGGTGCACCTAGCCTATTGATACCCTGGTTCCATAAGTAAAACGAGATAGAGGTGCCCCCGATACCTACCACAATGGTGCTGATCCAGTAAGTACCTGACATACCTACCGACATAGGACTGGTGATCGGAAAAGCAATAGCAAAGCAGACTAAGCAAACAAGGGCCGAGGACGTAGTGATCACTTTGACTGGCAATACAGCCGCATGCTTTTTGACCATGACGTGATTGATGGAAAACAGAATGTTCGCGATCCATATATATACATCGCCTTGATTGAATTCTATCTGTGATAGTGCGAGCAGGTTTCCTTTGGTGAGCAGGATGACAACACCAAAGAAGGCTATGAGAATACCTAAGACATTGAGCCAAGTAATCGCAGTCTTCAATATGATACGAGATACAATCAGAGTCACGACAGGATTCAGGCTGATGATCAAAGCACCGTTGATCGCCGCGGTGTATTTCATGCCCGTGAAGAAGAAGTAGTTGAAGCCAAACAACCCGACTATACCTATCCATACCACAGCCTGTGGGTGTTTGAAGTAACGAAGCAAAGGTTCTTTCCAGGCGAAGATGAGTAGCACCGGTACCGCGAACAGGTAGCGCCAAAAACCAGCGGTAAATGCGTTGGTTTCGAGTAGCATTATCTTGACGAGGTGAAAGTTTAAACCCCAGAAGATAGTGGCCACAATCAAATAAAGAACAGGGCGCATGTTACTAATTACGTAACTATGATCGAAACCACTATCAACTGGCTGTCAGTTTTTGAAATAAATATTGATCAGCCGTAACCTGGCCGTCATCATCCCCTGCTTAATAGAAGGGTCTTCCTGGCTTATGCTATAAGCTTCTTGATAGTCGGTTGTTTTGAGTATGATAAACCCAGTATGCTCCTCTAGCCCTTGATCAATAATGCCAGCCATGGTCAATTTACCCGTCTTCGTAAGCGAGTCTAAGTAGGCTAAATGCTGTTGCTGAATTTTATGTTCTCGCTCAGTCCAGCTTGATACATGTCGATACTTTTCCAACAGCTTGATTTCATAGATAAAAGTAGATGTTTCTTGTGCAGACATAGTGTGCGAAATAAAAGTAAATAGAAAGATGGTGATGATGTGTTTCATGATTCGACATTTTAGATCCAGTCATAAATAGCTCTTTCGGCTTTGAACTTGTCAGGAAACTTTTCCTGAGGGTGAGCCTTCAATGCGGGTGCATAGTCTTTGTTATAGACATCCAAATCATCCTGATGATCGAAATGATAATGAAACGTGAATTCATTCGATCGATCTCGAGATTGCATGATCTGAAAAGATCGTACCAAGCCTGTTGCTATTACATCTGGCACGTGAACGGTTTTCATCCAGTGTAGCCAGGATGAAACTACCGCTGTCTCCACTGTGATTTTTACTTCATAGGTAATCATGGGCTATACTGTAGCTATTTTAGAAGCACCCACTTTTTCGGTAGATTGTTCCTTGATCAATTTGGAAACCGATACAAAGTGTAGCCATAGAATAATTGGAGCGGCATAGAACACAACATACATCATATTATGATGAGGGCCCATGTCTCCCCAGACGAAAAAGCATATGCCAGTGACTATAATGATGGGATCAAGAATGCCCACGATATTGGCCAGCCACAATACATCTTTCTTGAAAGAATAGGCCTTTGCATAGCATATGGCAGCCATCAATGCCGGGAAGGCCGAAGTAATGTGTAAATAGCCATCCAGTATACCAAAACCACTTGGTATGACCCGCAAACTTCCTTCCATTAGAAACCCTGCTCCTACAAAAACCCTAAGCCCTTGCACCATTTGGATTTGTTCCTGGCTTAAATTGAAGAAGGTTTTCCTCGGAGGTGACATGTACAGCAGAACACCAGATACTAATACGGCGCCTAGAATGATCAGGTAAAAACTAAAGCCACTCATATCAGGCGGAAAGATGCTTTTAGTACTGAATACCCAATGTAGAAAACCAATCCATAGTGCCGAAAAAAGCCCGGTCATAGCGATCACGGTGTTAGAGGCTTTACCTGCTTTCAAAAGCCACAGGGTGACCAAGGCAACAACGATATCGATGCCTATTACATAGTAAGTAGTTGCTAAATATTCCATTGTGTTAATTGTTATGATTTTACTAATGTTTGATAAGTCTTTAATAATGCAGGGTCTTCGATAGAACCATGATGGTGTACCTGTCTCCAGGCACTATTCATCCACTTAAAGATCCTGCTAGTGCGTATGGCCAGCTCTATTCTATCATCACCAATACAAAAATGGCCTCTCTCCCGCCCTACTGCGTAGAACATCTCTTGCGCTTCATGTATGGTATAATCGTAGAATTCAACATAGACTTCTGCCGGCCCATTGAAGATGCGATCATAGATGACTTTGATATGCTCCCAGCCATGCATGATGCCTCCAAGCGGGTTGTCCATAGCAATGTCTGAAGTGTTGGCCCAATTCGCTGCCATCAGATCTAGGTTTCTACCATTAAAGGCGTGATAAAACTGTACCAGTGCAGCATATGGCGAGTGTGACTCGGTCAGCGCTTCCTGACCGGTAATGGGTGGTATTGATGTTTGTATTTCCATGTTCTTTATTTTTCAAAACATACCAATTAGTATGTTTTTGGTTAAAAAAATTAACTCAAGCTCTCCAGGTAGTTTTTCAATTGGCTTAAGTATTGTTTATAGTAAGTTTTATTTTGAAATACTTTCCCCAAGCTTCTGGCTCCTTCATATCCGGCCACAATAAATTGAGACGCTGCATCTGCATCGACACCCTCTGCCACTTTGCCTTGAGATTTTCCTCTTTCCAGTGCTTTGGCAATCGTTTCTTGCCATCGCTTGAGCGTATTGAGTAATGGCTTTCTGAAGGATTCACTCAAGGGCGCCATCTCTTGAATGATATTATTGGTTGGACAACCGAATTTGATTTGATGCTTGGTCGTATCCAGCATAAACCGTTCTATGACTTCATAAATATCGACTATCGGATCATCCGAATGTTCCAGTGGCTCTATCAATGACTTGTAAAGTCCAGGGTAGATTACCTCCAGCATCACCGCAACACCCATGCTTTCCTTATTCTTAAAATGATAGTAGAAAGCTCCCTTGGTGACGTCCGTTTGCTCTATGATATCATCAATGCTGGTAGCCTGGTAACCATGTTGGTATATAGCATTGAATGCGGTGGTGAGAATATTGAATCTTGTGTTTTCAGCTTTACCCATTGAACATACTAATTGGTATGTTTTACGAATTAAAACATTCTATGTTATAAAAACAAACTAGTTAGTATGTTTTTGAATTTCTTTATATGATCAACTAGGTATCTGTAGTAACCTAAAAAGCCACCTACTTTAATAAGTACTTACCAAACCGTAGCTTATGAAGTGTTTTATAATTCTCTGAAAACCTTTGCTGTTTTTACCCGCTTGTATTCCTCCCGGACACGTCGGGAGAAAACTCCCCAGAGCAACGAAACTGCTAAACATCTTCAGTTCACGTCACCTCATTTTATGTATTTAAAACCAACATATTAAGTCTCAAGAAAATCGACAAAGTGGTCTGATTACTATTGTAATTACTGCTTAAAGCTTATTTCTAGTTAATTCTAAATATTTCGAGTTTCTGCTCTCCCTTATCTTCGAGTTTGCTTCGTCGTACCTCCTCGCAATGACAGCCAAAATGATGGTATCCTGATCTTATTTCTTTTGTCTTTCTTCTTATGTCTAATATCTCAATACTAATATCTACTTCACAGCGTCCACCACTTTCTTCATCATCTCCCCTATTTTGGAAGGTTCCAACCAGCGGGTCACTACGACTATGCCGTGTTCATTGTCGACTACGATATAATTACCGCCAAAGCCGGCAGCATAATAGATGTTTTCTGACACACCGTCCTGTTTCCAACTTCTAGGGCCTTGATTCAACCACCACATAAAGCCGTAGCTATCGTAAGCTGTTGAAGGTTCTTGAATCATTTTAATCCAATTCTCAGAAAGCAATTGCTCTCCATTCCATTTGCCATTGCGTTGGAAAAGCAAGCCAAAGCGTGCATGATCTAGCGTATTAATGAAAAGCCCTCCACCAGAATGACCACCACCACTTACTGATTGCACTTTGTTACCATCCACATTCACCCACGAATGGTCATAACCAAACCATCGCCAGGTAGTGGAAGCGCCAATCGGATCCATCACCTTTTCTTTGATCACTTGAGGTAATGGCTTTCGCCAGACTTGCAGCAGTGAATAGGCTAAAACGTTTACGCGAACATCGTTATACTCGAACCTCGAACCAGGCTCATTCAAAGCCCTGGCTTTCCACTCATCAATACCGCCTTCTCTTGGTGGTCTATCTGCCCAGTCAGATATCCCGAACAACTCTCCTGACCAATCTGAAGACTGATTCAGCAAGTCCCTCCAACGGATTTTCTGGTTATGTTCACTTCTGAAAGTACCATCCCAGACATAATCCGCCACCTTATCATCCACACTCTTAATCAACCCTTCGTCCAGTGCCAATCCAGCCGTGGTGGATAAATAGCTCTTAGTTACACTAAATGTCATATCAACCCGTTCTACATCACCCCATTTGGCTATGATGTAGCCGTCTTTCAAGATCACACCGGCCGGTCCACCCCTTCTTTTAGTAGGCCCTAAAATTTTGTGAAATGGTTCTCGCGCAAAGCCTTTTAGAATGGCCAACCTGAGATCTTTCTCTCCACTGTATTCATTGGCCTGAGCAAACTGTATGGCTTCATTGAGTTTGTTGGCGTTTACCTTGAGTGATTTGGGATCTCGTTCTTCCCATTGACCACGTGGTGGGTAATAATCCTTTTGTGCCTGTAAACTAGTTGAACTAACTAGCCCAAGTGCGACGCTAATGAAAAACAGGTAAACGGAAGTTTTCTTAATTGACATAGTAAGAGGTCTTGATTAGAATAATAAAAGGAGTCAGACGTTAAGACTTATATAATATCCACGCAGAAAGTGCAGGAACTTCAACCTTTCCACCGTTGATGTTCTGCATACCAGCACTGTCTACTTTCTCTCCATTGGCTACCAAAGTCCAGTTTCCTTCTTCAACATTCAGTTCTACCAGTGATTTATTGGCATTGTAAATGACCATGATCTCACTCCAGTCATCACCAACGGCTGTACCATTGATTTGGTAGGCTACTACCTTTTCAGGCAGCCCATCCATGAACTTGAGGTTTTGGGAGATCATTTCTGTGGTGGCCATTCTAAAAGCTGGATGTGCTTTTCTCAAGGTGATCAAATCTTGATGATAGTCAAACACATCTTTGTTTTCTGATTTCCAATGCCATAGAATTTGGTTCACCGAATCTGGCTTGTTGTAAGAGTTGTGTTCGCCATATTTGGTGCGCATCATTTCTACCCCTGCATGAAGGAAAGGTACCCCTTGGGAGGTAAGCACGATGGCATTGGCCAGTTTATGCATCTTTTTGATCTCTTCGTCACTCGCCTTTCCTTCTGTAGAAATAGTCAGTTTATCGAACAAAGTATGGTTATCATGGCAGCTTACATAACTGATGGTTTGGGCAGGCTGATTAGACCAATGAGTTTTAGAATAATTCACTTTGCTGTAATCCAGCTGAGGGTGTTCCGTAGAAGCTACCACACCGAACTTGATACTCTCCTCTGCTCCTTCCCCGCCATTGACAAACGCCTTACTTAAATCATCAAAAACGGAGCCTTTGATACCATCCCTTAGGTCGTCACTGAAGGCAGCTACGGCCTTAAGATCTAGCACGTTAGCCTTCAATGCTTTAAGTGAATCTGGCAATGGGCTCTCTCCTGCCGTCCAGCCTTCGCCGTAGACATAGATAGAGGGGTCAATGGTATGTAATGCATCTGTCACCATGTTCATGGTCTCCAGATCATGTATGCCCATCAGGTCGAATCTAAAGCCGTCAATATGATATTCTTCCACCCAGTACTTACAAGACTCGATGATGAATTTCCTCATCATGGCTTTTTCCGAAGCAGTTTCATTGCCACAAGCAGACGCGTCCGACCAGCTACCGTCTTCCTTCAGTCGGTAGTAATACTGAGGCACTTCCAAGTTGAAATTAGAATTCTCAGTAATACCAGTATGGTTGTAAACCACATCTAAAATGACCCGAATCCCTTGCTCATGGAACCCCTTCACCATCTGTTTGAATTCCTTAATTCTAACCGCTGGATCATAAGGATCTGATGCATATGATCCTTCAGGTACATTGTAATTCTGAGGATCATAGCCCCAGTTAAACTGAGCGGAGTCAAGGTTGCTTTCATCGATAGAACGGTGATCGAAAGAAGGTAAAAGGTGAACGTGCGTTACACCAAGCGCTTTGATATGGTCTATGCCCGTGGCGAGCCCTTCCTGACTCTTTGTACCTTGTTCTACTAACCCCGTGTACTTGCCGGGAATACTACTGCCAGAACTGGGGTGTGAAGTGATATCTCGCACGTGCAACTCATAGAGAATGATATCGTTAGGTGATTCGAGTTGAGGTCTTGAATAACTCTTCCAGCCTTCCGGATCAGTTGCATCGAGATCGATTATACCAGCTCTCAAACCATTTACGCCCACGGCCTTAGCATAGATACCCGGTGTTTCTTCCAACTTACCGCTTTCTGTTTCTACTTGAAAAGTGTAGAACAAGCCTTTCAGGTCACGGTCAACCACGGCTTCCCAAACACCGTTTAGTGCTTTTTCCATCTTCACGGTTTCTGTACGGTTATCGCCTTCCCCTTTCTCGTATAGGTGAAGTGAAACGGCTGTTGCAGTCGGTGACCAAATCTTGAATGTCGAAGATGCAGACGAATAGGTCAGTCCTAGGTCTTCTCCGGCATATTCAGGATAAGGCTCCTGTGAATCGCTGGTCTTCTCCGAGGTCGTTTGACAGGCTTGAATCATAGATGAGATGATTAATACGGCTAACAGTTTTTTCATGTTGATCTCATTTGGCAGTTGGCTACGCAAAATAGTAAAAGGGGCGAGAAACACACTGTTTCTTTTATGTCAATGGCAGATAGAACAGTATTTTGATTAAGTCCCTGCCTATGACTAAATTTCAACAGGGAAAACTTTTATCAATAATGATTAGAACAATCACAACCATATGTTTTGCGTGTTTCATCGTCTCCGGAATCTTGGCCCAGTCCAAAGAACAACTGATTCTTGGTGCCTGGCAAAGGGATTACAAAGACGACAAGGGCGCTTATAAGGGTATCGGTATCGTCACTGACGGTTACTTCTCAGTGGCGAAGTTCGACCAGTCTGGAAAGAGATTCATCAGCACAATTGGAGGCAGTTGGTATGTGAAAGGTGATACCATCTACGAAAAGATAGAATTCAATACGGAAAACCCCGATTTGGTCGGTACTACAGTTTCCAGCTATTTCTCAGTGGATAATAAGCAATTAAGCTTTATAGATAGTAAAGAGGAATGGAAGCGCGTGGATACCGGTCAGCCAGGTAAGTTGTTTGGTGCCTGGGCCATCACAGGGCGAGAGAGAAATGGGCAGATGTTCTTCCGGCAGCCTAATGCGAGGATTACTATGAAAATACTCTCAGGAACGCGCTTTCAGTGGATCGCCTATAATACCGAGACTACGGAGTTCTTAGGTACCGGAGGTGGCACCTACACTACCGAAGATGGTAAATACGTCGAGAATATCGAATTCTTTTCCCGCAACTCCGCTCGTGTGGGGGCATCACTGAGCTTTGATTTCGAATTAAAAGACGATGGCTGGCACCACCGAGGAAAGAGCAGCAGCGGTAAGCCTATTTATGAAATTTGGGGACTGAGAAGCAAGCTATAGTTGCTAGTACAGGGTCATTGGTAGTGAGCCAACACTATCTTACGTCTTTTGTCCAATAAAGAGATTCCCAAGTCTCTCAAGCTACGCAAGTTCGCAAGGGAATGACGCCCGATTGAGATAGTATCATCAATTGATGGTATCAGAAGTTGGAAGCAGGTAGAAATAAGTAGAAGTAAATGCAAACGAAGGCCTTTGGAGTTGTCTCCAAAGGTGCTAAAAGTGGTCTGGCTGTTTAGTGTAATTACTGGTTAGAGCTTATTTCTACCTAATTCTACATATTTCTACTTATTTCTTTGTTTCTAAAACGGTGCTTAACCTGTCAATAAGTTGCTGCTCAGAAGGACTCGGTATATACATCGATTCGTAATTGATCGACTAGATTGCTTCGTCGTACCTCCTCGCAATGACAGCTAGAAGTACAGTTTCCAGTCTTATGTCTTATGTCTTTCATCTTTTATCTTATGTCTTACCTCTCAAGTCTTAACATACGCTTAACACGTTAATCTTGTCCTCGGCTGCTTTCTAGCTGTAATTTTCGGATTCTAAACTGACCAAAGCCAAATACAATGAAGAATCTGTGGTTTGCTGCCTGTATTCTGATCATCGCAGCATGTTCAACTCCCAAAAATGAAACCATCCAATATGGCAAGTTTGAGGATCCTTTAGCCAGTACTTTTGATCCTGCACTCAAGCCTTTCTATCATGGTGTGGCATCAGGCGACCCGCTTAATGATGCGGTAATCATTTGGACTAAGGTGACACCAGAAGATTCAATTCCTACATTAACTGGTCAATGGGAAGTAGCTACTGATCAAGGTTTTAGTACTATTATCAAGAGTGGTGACTTCAGCACAGGTCTAGAAAGTAATTACACCGTAAAAATCGATGTAACTGGACTGAAAGCCAACACCAGTTACTTCTACCGCTTCACTTACAATGACCAATACTCTCCTATTGGACGTACTAAAACCGCTCCTTCTGGAGACGTTGACAGCCTGAAGTTTGTGGTGATAAGCTGCAGTAACTACGAGGCTGGCTTTTTCAACGCTTATGGTAGAATTGGAGAATTAACCGATATAGATGTGGTGATTCACTTAGGTGACTACATCTACGAGTATGGCAAAGGAGTGTATGGTGATACTACGACAGGTAGGTTCCACCAACCACCTCATGAAATCATATCACTGCTGGACTACCGTACCCGCTACGCACAATATCGATTGGATAAAGACCTTCAGTCGGCCCACCAAAACCATCCTTTTATTACTATCTGGGATGACCATGAGATTGCTAATGATTCTTACAAGGATGGGGCGCAAAATCATCAGGAAGGTGAAGGTAGCTATGATGTCAGAAGGGAAACGGCCAGAAAAGTGTACTATGAATGGATGCCAGTCCGAGAAAACCCAACATTATACCGTTCATTTAGTTACGGTGACATGGCCGATCTCATCATGATGGACGAAAGGCTTGAAGGTAGAACGGCGCCAGTAGAGAGTGTCGAAGCTGAGAATATAGCCGATGATAGCCGTAGCATGTTGGGTGAAAAGCAATTGACATGGTTCAAAGAAAGGCTTTCTACATCTGATGCCAAATGGAAGATTATAGGTAATCAAGTCATATTCAGCTACCTCAATTGGGGTTGGCCTTCTTTCAAGATCAACCTGGATTCATGGGATGGGTATCCGGGAGAGCGTGCCAAAATCATAGATTTCATCAAATCCAACAATGTTGAGAATATTGTATTCGTAACCGGAGACACACATTCATCATGGGCATTAGAGGTCACAGATGACCCATTTGGCAGTTATGAGAAAGAAGGTGCCATTGCTACTGAGTTCGGAACCACAAGTATTAACTCGTCCAACTCCGACGAGCGATCTTCGAAGGAAATAGTCGTAGAACATGAGAAGAAGATTGTCAACTCCCCTATCAACCCTCAATTGAAATATGCCAATTTAAGGGATCATGGCTATCTTGAGTTAGCATTGTTTCCTGATAAAGCCAGGGCAAGGTGGTACTACGTGGGCACCGTAACGCAGCCCGTTGAATCAATCAGTTTAGGTATGGAAAAGTATGTTCCAGTTGGCGAGAATGTGATTAATGACGAATTATAGAACACTTTCATACATTCTTTTTCGCTCTTGATGCATTGAGACATCTCATTTTAAGCCCACGAAATAGAATAGTAATCATCTGATTTTCAGAGTCTTACTATTCAATTGAAATTCTCGGCACAATTTTTTCTCATTGCTTCAGTTATAGTAGTAACTGAAAGACGACCGGATGAGCATGAGTGATTTTGAGAAGAAAAGAATAGAAAAAGAATTTCAGAAGTTTACAGAGCAGCACTTCGAATCACCCAGAAGGTGTAAGAACCTGGATCAAATTCGATTTTACGTAAGGGAGTTAAGCCTTAAGATCGAAGATTTCAAGCAGCGATTCAATTATGTGCCGCAGGCCGCATATACTTTATTGGCCCAGTATAACTTGCTTCAAAACAAAATGGTTTTTGCCGAATTCAAACGGTCATACAACTGATGTGAAGCCCTTACCTGCTTGATCGAATTGTCTTTTCCTGCATACTTGTGTTGATACGCACATAAAATCCAACCACCCTATACATCTCGTATTTTTAAATAACATTCCGTTTATATCCGTATTTTACTGTACTGTTGAACAAGAAGTGTGGTCGTTGAGCTGCCTTTTGCTTGACAGCAGATAAGAAAACCCGATTAAATGACACTATCGAATCAGACTGAGGCATCAGCCTCAGAAAAAATAAAATGGCCGGAAATATTCAGCTTAGCGGGGCTCAATGCAGCTGTCGTGCTGAGTTGGATAGCCTACCACGAATATCAGCCGGTACTTTTGAAGAAGTTCGATTTAAATGAGCTGGCCCAATTCCTCGTCATCACCAAGGCTCTAGTGCTTGTACTCATCCCACCTTTGGCCGGGTACGTGGCTGACCTAATACTCAAGAAAAACGGAAAAGCTTTTACCATTTTCACAGTTGGGGTAGCGGCCACCGCCATGACCTTCATGATTGTAGCTTCGATCATACAAGCGGGTCCTTTGAGCGCGTTGAAACCTTTCCTACCCTACATGATTGTGCTATGGCTTACCGCTATGAATCTGTTTATCAGTCCGGCCAATTCCATGCTAGAGAGCTTCGCCCCTGCTAAAAAACTACCCATTGTGATGGGCGTCCTCTTTTTAATCACAGAAGTGCTTTATGGCCTCGAACCGCTGGTAGTAGATATGGTTCGCTTCTTTGGGGATACCACCACGTTTGTAGTTGGTGGCGTATTAATAGCCGGTACGGGCATTATTTTTCACCGGGTGTCCTCTAATGAAGTGGCGCGCAAGAAAACGGTATTGATGGATCAAGAAGTGAAGAGTGCTGTTAGCTTCAAAACTTATCTTATCATTCTCCTTATCGGTTTGAACCTGGGGTTAGGTAAAGCACTACTGGTAGAATTCTTTCCTAAATACATTCAAAAGCACTTTGCCGAGCATGGAGGCAATGCCCCTTTGTTAGCAGCAGCTTTGTTGATATACTCTGCCATACTAGGCTTTTTATTGAGTCGCACAGTGAGTAAAATGAACCTGGTAAAGGTCATTCTTTCAAGCGTAGTGGTACTATACCTTGGCCTTGCTGTTTTGTTAACCTCGCCCGGCTTTAACCTCTTTGTAGCAGGTGCTTTTGTTGTGGCATCAGGTTTCAGCCTCATTAATATCAGTGGCTTGCCTTACGCACTCAATAAACTTACCGTCAGGCATGTCACATATGGCGTCGGCATTTTCTACGGTGCTTCTGAAATCTTCTCAGGCTTATTTGAGATTTACTAAATCTGCTGTCAGTTAGGTGCCGATCCGGTCTTAGCGAAAATCACTTTCCTGAAATCACCTGGCTTCTTCCCATTGAGCAGTTTTAGCTCTCCTTTGGCTTGGATCAGTTCCTGAAAGTGTGGCTCCCTTTGGTCAAATTGTGCTTTGTTGGCGTAGGTAGTGACCAGCATTAAATGGAATGGTGCGTCGTCCGTGCTTTCTACCTTGAGCAATTGATAATCACCAATGTAGCCTTTCTTGACGGCCTCTTTTCTCAGCTTTAACCAATTGTTTTCATAGTAGAATATGGCCTCTTCCGAGTTGCCATCTAAAATCTGTACAAAATCAATGGTGGAGATACGGTTATCTTCTTGTGCTAATCCGATTTGAGCTATAAATGCGAATGTCAGGGTAAGTAAGGTAGTTTTCATGAGATGTGAGTTGAATTACGTGCTTATACGAAACGTACTTCCTGTGGTTTCATCAAGCCAGTCATCTAGAGCCTTTGGTGGTAAAATCTCCCGTCTTGCGTGAAATTCATGGATTATATGGAAACATGGGCGAAATAATAAACTATGAAAAGCCGATGGCTAACAGAAAAAGGTAGCCGATCTTTCTCGGCTATTTTCGAAAGGAAATAAAAAAACCCGGAAGTGGCTAGCTTCCGGGAAATCGTTTAGCTTATGAAATGACTACATCCGTCGTAGTGTATGCAATAAAATGTAGTTACGAATAATTGATGTCGAATTCCTAACGTACAATACAAAGATGCTAATGAAGTATCACGAAAGTATCACAGAAAACAAACGATTTGGTAAATTCTCCGTGTTCGATACTTAGTAAGTACCCGAGTTAGGACTAGCTTTTGGCGTTGCCAACAAAAATCAATATACCACCGGTCAAGAACATTACCAGTCCATAAATGGCACCAGCAATACCCAATTCACTATTACCTAAAGTGACGGTAGCAATAGTAATGGCCAGCGTACCATTCTGTATACCTGATTCTATAGCGATACTCATGGCCTGCCGTTTTGGCAAAGACAACAATCTAGAGCTCAGTAAGCCTATTGTCATAGTAACTACATTAAGTATTAAAGCCATGATACCCGCTTCCTTGAAATAAGGAATGATATTCGTTCGCTCTTTGACCAATAACCCTGCAACCACTAGTACAAAGACCACCGCAGAGGCGATCTTCACCGGCTTTTCCATTCTAAAAGCAAACTTCTGCGCTCGTACACGCAGAAACATGCCGATGGAAATAGGAATTACGGTGATCACCATCAATTGTCCGATGGTCTTGGGTACATCCAACACCACTTCTTGTTCAGAGCCCAAAAACTTCTCAAGCGAGAATTGAACAATAAATGGAATGGTCAACACGGTGATTAGACTGGCTACTGCTGTCAATGTCACTGAAAGGGCCGTATCACCTTTGGCCAGGTGCGTAATAAGATTAGAGGTAGCACCACCGGGACAAGCAGCCAGAATCATGATGCCAACCGCTATCTCGGGGCGTACATCAAACACCGATGCTAACAAAAAACCGACCAATGGCAGAAATATCAATTGGTTAATCAAGCCGTTTACGACTGCTTTGGGATGTTGTATAATTCGCTTGAAATCGGCCAAAGTAAGAGATAATCCCATGCCAAACATGATGATGATCAGCGAACTGGCCAGAATAATAGTAGAAGCTTTATCCATAAGATTATAGGTAAACGATCTGCAATGTCATTTGCAGTGCCATGTCAAAAATGAGGATGTACAATAATGAGCAATCAAAAGTCAGCGTTCAACGCAATGTCTTGCCAAAGTGGCTGGAATTGAAAGTACCCTGCTAGTGGAAACCCTAATTCCGCCCTTGTTTTCATCGCTACTTCATGGCTGATTTGAGAAGGTTCCTTACCAGTTTGCATGGCCAGAATTTGCGCCTGGCAACTGCGTTCCATGGTTACGAACCACCAGGCTGCCTCATCCACAGAATGGCCTACGGTCAATAATCCATGGTTTTGTAGAATGGCTGCTTTGGTATCACCGAGCGCCTCCGCTATTCTTCGCCCTTCTTCTACTTCATTCACAATACCAGTGTAATCGTCAAATAGTGCATGATCTTCATAGAATGCACAGGCATCTTGCGTGATCGGAGCCAGCTTTTCGCCCAAGGTAGAAAATGTCTTTCCCCAGAGTGAGTGTGCATGAGCAGCCGCAACCACGTCAGGCCTTGCCGCATGCACTTGGGAATGTATCGCAAAGGCGGCCCTGTTAACAGGGAAGTTTCCTTCTACCACCTCGCCTTGGTGATTAACCAAGAGCAAACTCTCTGGCCTGATAATGTTGAAAGACATGCCAAAAGGGTTCACCCAAAAGTGATCCTTCAACTCGGGGTCGCGCACGGTGATATGTCCGGCCACGCCTTCTGAAAAACCGAACTTGCCAAAAATGCGAAAAGCACCGGTCAGCTTCTTTTTCAAATATTGCCTCTCTTCTTCATGAGATGCAAACTGTGGAGGCATTGGTATGTTTGCCGGAAGCATTTCTATCGGGGGATTGGGTACGGCCATGTAGTTGAGGTTTTTGGGTTTGTATGATTAACCTCAATATACATTGCTGATCTCAAATGGTCAATCGATATGCCTATTTGTCTTATGCAATTCTTTCTAAAATGAGGAAAGCGGAAACATGCATTAGCTCACTTATTGCCCTGATAAATACCTGTTTAAAAGTGCTTTATGGTTTCATCACCACACCTAATACATAGGTCCGGTTAAAAAAAGAAACCCCGCTCTGCGGGGTATTCTTCGGCCGAAGCCAGGTTTAGGTTTAGGTAATGTATTTTAAAATAGCTTATTCTTCCTCATAAATCTCAATATCAGGATAGAAAGCTCCCCATGAGAACCAAAATCCCATAAAATGTTCGGTCGGTGTCAGTCTATCACCTTGGTCTGGGCCACTGATGGCGTAACCGAAAATATCCCATTTATTGCCAAAATCATCCTCCATGATCGCTCTTCCATCATTAATGTAGGTAAATGATGGTCTTTTACCGTCTTCCAACGCTGCATAGAATGAAACCATGAAGTTTCTAGCTCGGTTGCCAACTACAATGACGTCTTCACTTTGAAAAGAATCTTCAATCACATTGCCATCTATAAAAGACGAAAACTGATAAACCTTTGCTTGTTCATTGATAATCAGGCCGTGTACCCTTTCCTTTCTATTCAATCTTCTATCATCTCTCGTCAAGGGAAAACCGATGTTATCGTGGTTGGTTCGATAGTCTCCATAAGGATACGTCCCATAGGGTCTATCAAAACCTGTTTCTAGAGAAACTACCTCCGTATCCGGAAACATCTCCCTCCACGTTGACCATCTCGTTTCTACCACCTGAAAGGTTTCAATACGTGTTCCTATACGAGACCCATTTACACTTTGAAGTCCTATTTGTGTCCAATTACTTGTTGTTGATCTATCAAAGGGTATCAAATTATTATTGTACAACAATCCAGAAACACCAAATTCTGTCTCGCTACCATCAATGGTACGATCCCAACCCACTCCGGTGCCTGTGAGAGGGCAGTACGTAATGGCCATGGGAAAGCCATCAACCGTTTCATTAACAATCTCATGCCAGTCCAAAATATGATGAGGATAAGCTATGGCGGTCTCACCATCATAGTAGCCAATTACCAATTCAGGTTCTAATATATAACCTGCCTGTGATGCCATAATCCTATCGGGACTGGTAAGGGATGGTATACCGTCTCTACCCGGGCCACCGTCGAATACACTGTTTAAGGGTATAAGCCATTCACTGGTTGTTGCGGCTGATCTACTTTGACCGACTCTATTCAAATCATCCTCGCAAGATGAAAGTGCTATTAGACCAAATAAGATTAACCAGTTCCTGATCATGACTCTTTTCTGTTTAATAGGTAATAAAATCCCAAAGTAAAGCGCTGTGATGGCGTCAGTTGAGTATTGTTTACAAAACTGTATATCGGTAGTTCTAAAGTCACGCTAGCGGATAAGTCATTATTGACCAAGTATTTGATTGAGGGTACGGCAAACACCCATTCACCACCGGTGGCTTCAATAAATTGGTCATTGTTTCGATCTCGAGCGGCCCTGCGATAACGTAGTGAGAAAGAAGGGTCAATTACCTTAGAACCGACTGCCACTCTATCGGCAATACCTGCTAATATCTGAATATCATCACCAAATTCGTATTTGACCGAGCCTAAATAGTCATTGTTGGCACCAGTGAGGCGATAAATGGTAGTCAGCGAAAAACTCATACTCTTTCTACTTCCTAAACCAGTAGAAAGGTTTGCCCAAAAAACACCATCCCAAGAACCGCTACCCGGTTGCAAATCTGCAGGTAAACCAAAACCTTGATCACTTAACTTCTCCGTCGTGCCGAGCGGAATTTTGGGACCTGCTCCAATTAGAAGCGTGTTTCGGCTATTTATGTTGGTAACGCGGTACTTGAAGAGTACGACGGCGTCACCTATACCATTGGTAATTGTCGTGTTATTACCAAATGGTGAAAAGATCCTTCTTTCTTGTCTTACAAAAGAAAGGAACAAATCGGTTGAGAATCTATCGTTGAAAGTGTAACCGGTTTCGAGTAGCACCGAATGAGTCTGGCGCTCTCGGATGCCGTCATCTAGTCTTTCTGCGCCGCTTTTAAGTGTTCGGA
>JBCBSS010000156.1:0-18148 GCA_039819065.1 Bacteroidota bacterium | reverse complement strand
CTTTGTATTTGCCAGTGTTTTCAATGGCCTATTCGCTCAAAAACCAAATACAAAAAATGTAAAAATTGAATTTATTCAACCTCCTATTAAGCCTTTCCCAGACAATGTAAAGACCTACTTTGTCAAAATGATTAACAATGCTGCAAACCTTCCCATTTCGCCTGATTCAGAACAGAATAACATTACTTTAAGAGGGTATGAAAGGGCTACTAACGAAAACGAAGCTGATGTCATCTTTAAAATGACCATCAATTCCGTTCGCTATGACAATGCCGTTAAGAAGGTGACTTATAAACAGAAAGTAAATGACAGTACATACGTTGATAAGACGGGAGGGCAATTTACAGTCAATGCCTATTTAAGTACTAGTTATCATTTTAAAGACCAGAAAAATGATAAGTTTTTAGGTTCAGGCGCTGGCAAAGCGGATGTATCCACCTTCACATCTCCTACCTATAATACCTACAACGAAGCCGTCAGCGCTTCAAACGAAACGAAGAGTACTGAGGCTAAAAAGTTGTATGGTGAGTTATTCAAAAGTGCCAAAACTAAATTCAGTAATAGGATTAACGATGACTTCGGTTTCCCTATAAAGACTCAATACTTCCCGATTGCCAGAGGCAAAGGCAAAAAGCATGATTATGCTGACTTAGAAGGTGCGTATAACAAGTTTGTAGAAGTAGGCAAAATACTGGATGAGAACCACGATATTGAGAAGGTAAGACCTATGGTAGAAGAGGCAATTAAGGTATGGGAAAAGGCAGCAGGAGAATATGTATCTGGAAGCAAAAAAGCCAGAGTGGGAGACAAAAACATTGGTCATATCTACACGAACCTTGCTGTTGGGAATTTTGTCATTGAAAAATGGGATCAAAGCCTGGATTACGTAGCCAAATCACGGAAGCATAAAGGGCAGGCTGCCTGGGCTGATTATCTCGATAAGACAATCAAGCGGATGAGAGAAAGGTATGCCAAAGAACCTGCTTATGCAGCAAAAGCTAAATCAAATACGGTAGTCGCCAGCGCCAACAAAACCGCAGAAGCAGAAGAAACCGAAGAAGATCTTGAGAACCTATCTCATTCTGAACGTATTGAAAGAGACCGAAGAAAGACTGCCAATTATTGTTATGAATTTAAGGTCAACGAAGACAATGTGATTGGGAAAACAGGGGGTATAAGTTTACCAAACCTGGATGATAAGCGTTCTTTCTATTTCTTCTATAAACCAGGTAAAGACCCAGTTGCCGTTTTCCCCTTGGGTAAGTTGACCGCCTTTAACTGGAATGACTTTGAGGCTCTGGGGGTGGTTGGAGACAGAATGCCGGAATGGAGTGCCAATTTTGACAATGTAAAAGTATTCGTTGCTTTTGAAGCAGTCAAGGTCAACGAAACTGGTAGACTTCTAAAACTGGCAGATAACCCTGTAACCACAGAAAGAAGCGGATCCGGTAATATCTTCTTGCTTCCCACTAAATATCAATCAACGGACGAGGCTCTCGCAGAAGATGGTTTAGTAACACTACTCAAGAAGCATTTTGATAAGGCTTCCTATGAAAACATGCTGACTTGGAAAGAATAATTTTCGTGGTTTAACAATAGAAAGCGACGGATTCATTAAGCAGTTCGTCGCTATTCTTTTATAGTATTAAACCCAAACACTAAAGCATCAAGCAATTGCCTCCCTCTCTCTTTGCTCTTTGATAAACTCTGGGCCACAGGCTAGTTTCTTAGCAAGTGAAGAGTTTTCGTCGATAATTCTCCAGAAAGGTGTGATATTCTCTACTGGAATGCCCTGTAAATGTTTCTCATAGGCGGCTTCAGCAGCTATGCGTAGGAATATACCGGTAGAAACGGGGCAAGTATTATCAGCACCATATTCATAAGCCAGGTCTTTACGCATGGTTTTGTTGTTGACCACTTTCCCTTCAGGCACTTGTTTGATATACCCATCTACGATTTGAGGTGTAGCGACCAACATATTATCACCAGCATGAATGTCTACGAAATCTTTGTCGAGACGCTTTACCTTATGAGCCTTATCGTCGTTTAGCTTATCAGTCCAAGTTTTCTTAGTGGCCATAACTACACTTTCCAATTAGTTGATTCAATTATTAACGATCCCTTAAATATCGTCTTTGGCATTCAAAGCCTTATCTAAAAACGGCTTCATGTCCAATAGCTCTATGTCGTCCCGCTTTCTAAGTTCTCTCAAAAACCAGCCTTTGTGTCCTGCCCCATAGGTGATCAATACGGTTTTACCCTGGTTCTTATATTCTTCAAGTGCTTTTTCAATGTTGGCATAATGGGCTTTGTTGATGTTGTCCCAACCTCCTAAACCGAGTTCTTCATTGAACAACTCATTGTAAGTGCTGGCCCATATCTCTACCGCATCATCATACCGCTGCGTATGGATGAAATAAGGGTCGTCAGATTTACCCTGCGTCATAAGTGCTGAATCAGAATCATGTTGTGCCTTCATATATTGCTTCCATTCCTTCGCCCGAGCAGTGTCCTGACTGATAGTCCTGAGTTTGGTTCTTCTGGCTTCTGCCATTTCCTCTGTCCATCCTGCAGTTGGAATGATCTTGAATTCCATTTCTTTCGTCAAAGGAAAGATGACATTCACATATTCAGGAAATCTGGAAACGCGTGATTCTGTAATGGTATCTTTCTCTTGAAATTCCCTCATTGCTGTTGGAAAACGATCTGGTGGTATTTCAGTGAGGATCAAATCCGGGTGGATGGCCTTCACCAGGCTACTCAGTTCATCCAGGCCGTACAGTTCGCTCTTTAGGTGGTTGCCATGAATTGCACCCAATACCAGTACTTTGTTTTTAGTACTGCCTTTTTCTTGATCTACCTTCTTTTCACTGCTACAGGCTGCTATTAATACCAGTAACAGCCATTTCAATATTGTACCAAAACGGGTAATGCTCGATGTTATGGTGGATATCATTTTTTATGGTTTGTTCTGCTCGAATTGTGGTTAATGATCTTAAAGTGATTTTCGGTTCGTTCTATATCCGGATCTTCCCAATGAGGAATGGTGCTAAGCATTTCTACATAATGATTAGGTAAACCATGCTCTCGCGCTCCATGTACAACTAATGCTTTATACCAATGATAGGGTTGCAATTCTTGCTCTATTCTGGCTGACAAAGCGCAATATACTTGTACTTCTTTCAGTATTTCATTGGTAGTCTGAATGTCTACGAAGCGATCTTCGTAGCTGTGGCCCAATTCTTCGTGGTGGTCGAGTAGCGTTTTACTTCTTTGATCAATCTCATAGACTACTCCCCAAACCTGATCATGTGCCCCTCCCGTGAAAAATGCATCTGCTTTACCAGATCCGTCATGGCTCTTTTTATGAAACTTCAATTGATGTTCTTTCAAAAAACCCGTCGTCACCAATTTCAAATACTCTACCCTTTGCGCTAGCCTTTGAAAGCTCATATTAGAGCCATAAGAAAATATCAACATAAAATAACTAATCCGGAAACCATTGATTGTTCCTAATATACAATTGTGTGACTTTACAAACAAAGCTACTGTCCTTGGGGCTGCAAGCATACACGCCAATATCCAAATGGCTCGATATATGGTGTAAATGAGCGATACGCATTTGTAGCCAATCACTTCCGTCGTGTGAATGTTCGATCAAAAAATCAGCCCCTCGTTTACTTATCCGATAGTGCATGGCACCTACTTTACTCGATACATCATTTGTAGCCCAATCTGAATAAGCGAAATTGGTCACTACCGAACCTAACCTGCTGATTTTCTCATTTTCATATTCAGTAGAAACCTTGATCCAGTTGTGAGCGTCACCCCTTACCAGCAGTCCACACTGATCATATTGCACCTTGGGGGCAAACTCGAAATGGGCGGAAAGTGCAAAGTCCCCTTCTACCGTTTTCAATAAACTATGCCCATTATCACTGCGAAAACCGTAGTGAGTATTCTGCCAGAAATCAGTCTTAGGTTGGGTATGAATGGTTAACGCTTGATTAAGCGAATAGGATCCCGGTTCGTTGTGCCAACGAAAACCTTTCGGTATTCCTTCATGAAAGCTAACCGGAACTTCCTTCATTTTGATTGTATCAGGTGGTGGATATTATCAAGATAGGGAATAACAATTAGTAAGTAAAGGAAATACCAGACCTAACATTAAAGTTTAACCACTGGTTATTTCAGTCATTAACAGATTGGGCCAATACATTAGATGGGTCGAAATCTTCTTGATAGATCATTGATTTGTGAGCATCGTAAATGGATACATTGTCGATTATCCCTGATCCGTAGAATCTAAAACGCAGCCCCACCAATTGCCCTATCGCTTCATTGTAAGAAGTTTGATAAGCCAGTTCATCATTGAGAGAAATACTGACTTTCATATCTTTCACCTCATATTTGAAGTGTTGAATTTGATTAAAATCGCAACCTAAAGCAGACAGGTCATGGTCTTTACCATTTAAGAATACATCGTTCAGCATTAGGCCAAGGTCACCAGTACAACCGGGGATGGATAATGGAATCACAACAGCACCTTTGGTGCCCAGCAAAACGACTTTGGTGGTTCTGCATACACCATCTCCCCTTTCATAAGTATTCTGGATATCGGCTTCGAGTGTGAAGTTATCTCCATCTGTCTTGACCTGATCATTGACAAAGTGGTAGCTCAACAATTGAGGGCCTTCCTGACTATTGTGTAGTTGAGACAGGACATTCTCACTGACCGATAGTTGTCCATCCAATTGCATTTCTTCAGCAGACAAATAGCGCGGAACAGGCTCCTTTTCTATCATAGCCATCCATGAATCATGCTTGATATAGATGTCATGTTGTTTCACCACCTGACCATCAACCACTAACTTGGCACGCCAATAACCGGGTAAATAGTAAGTGGAAGTAGCTTCTTTTCTTTCCTTTGGAATGGCAAAGCGTTTTCTTTCATCCCAGGTTTGTTGGATCTGGAAGTTCTCTCCATTCAAGTGTGTAATGTCATAGTTGAAAACAACCGTGTTGGGAACACCGTAAGCGACGGCTTTACTCTTGAATAATATCTTATCTATTTCCGATTGCGAGAGATGGGGTACATCCCGACTGGAAACCAATACCCAAGACAAAGCGATTAGAGTCAGTGTGGTAATCGCAATCGCAAATCGGCCTAACTTACCAATGCTACTCGACCTACCTTTATTTTGACCGGTTGGTTTTTGAGTAATGCTGGTATTACTTTCTAACTGTGGTTGATTCTCTTTGGTGAAGGCAAGCCAATTCTCATAGCCCAGGTATTGAGCCAAGGCATTGAGGGTACTGGTTTGGGGCAAACTATTATACTCAATTCTACCTAGAACGCGTTTTAAGGTGGTAATGCTCAATTGCACGCCTGTAGCATCCAGTATCTTTTCGCTTAAAGCGGTGAAATCACTGTGCCGCCAACGTTCGCTACTTCCCCACCCCAACCTGGATTCGAGCAGCGTTTTAAAGGCTTTCAAGTAATACTCCTCGCTATGGTTTTCCTGCTTTTGCATGTTGAATATCACAAAAATGGGTCTCTAAAGGCATTTGAACAAGCTTGAACGAACTTGTACCAACCTGAACCAGACCATGGAAAAGTGATCAACGTAGTTTGTAATGTCTTCTACGTCAATATCACATCAAACGTCTACATTATGAATAGAAAATTAATCAACCTTCTTTTTACAGGTATAATAGTTTATGCCCTTTTCGTCCCGAAAGTTAAAGCACAGGTCATTCCTTTCAACGAAGAAAACTGGGAGAACAAAGCGCAAGGTGTCATCATGGAACCGTTCAAAGGCTACCAAAGTGTCTACCTCAGCAATGGTGCTATTATACTCAAGGATGTCACTTTCCTTAACGGAACCATTGAATATGATGTATACCTCGACGATCGGCGTGGGTTTCAAGGTATCCTTTTCAGAATGGAAGATGGTCAGAACTACGAAGAGGTCTATTTAAGGCCGCACCAATCGGGCAACCCTGATGCCATGCAGTATACGCCTGTTTTTAATGGTCGCTCTGGTTGGCAATTATACCATGATCAGGGCACCGCAGTCTTTGATGGCCAAACCAGTTGGAAAGTTGCACCACAAAATGGTTATAATGCCATCTATGAGTACCCATTCGATAGGTGGTTACATGTCAAACTTGAGATTTATGGTACTACTGCGCAAGTGTATTTCGACCATGAGGAAGAACCTACTTTGATCATTCCAGAGTTGAAGCACGGCACTAAAGCAGGAGGCATTGGCTTAAAAGCCGCGCGTTCACCGGTTCACTACGCCAACTTCACTTATACCTCATCTGATAAACCATTGAGTATCAATACGAGCAACAGAGCAGCAAACCCTGAAGGGATGATTGACTCATGGCAATTGTCTTCCACTTTTGAGGAGAAGCTACTGGACAAGCAGCTTCAATTGGATAAAAAATTCGTATCGGCCCAACAATGGACTAAGCTAGATGCAGAGCACGGCGGGCTCATCAACATTTCGAGAGCAAAGACAGCCTCAAGAGAGAAGAACACAGTATTGGCAAAAGTGATCATTAAGGCTAATCAAGCACAAATAAAACGGCTCAATTTAGGCTACAGCGATAGAATAAGGGTCTATTGCAACGGCCAAATTCTCTACAGCGGTAACAATGGTTTCCGCACCAGGGATTATCGTTATCTAGGCACCATTGGCCTTTTCGATTCGGTTTACCTGCCGCTCAAGAAAGGAGATAATGAAATAGTGATTGCAGTCTCCGATAACTTCGGTGGTTGGGGCTTGATGGGGCAACTGGAAAATGAGAGTGGCATTTCTGTGAAGTTATAAGTATAAGTTAAGTCAAGTTGTCGCCTAGGACTGTGTCAAAAGCCGTTCTGAACGGTCATTTCGAGTGTAACGAGAAATCTATCTCGCTAATAATCACACCTAAAACCAAGAGAGGTTTCTCCTAACGTCGAAATGACTTTCTTTTGAGAAAGTCCCGTTTGCCTGGTTTAATCGTTGGTGAGGGTCTGCCTTTGCCGTCAGGCACAAGCGATGGTAAGATGAAAACGGCATTTCTGTGAAGTTATAAGCATAAGTTAAGTCGAGTTTGGGGCTCTGAGGTATTACTTTGGGGCTCCTTTCTTAATCTTCAAAGGATCACTTCTACACCTTGATCGAGATAATCAACTAATATCTCCGGCTTGATATCGTCCTCAACGATCAGCGCATCTAACGAAGGATATTTGCATACCACATAATTTCTGGCTGTATTGACTTTGTCATTAGTGGCCAACATGATGTTCTTATCACTTACTTCCACCATTTTACGCTTGGTATATAATTCATCACGATAAGTGGCACTTACACCAATTTTGTGATGCACCCCACTGGCACCGATTGAGCATAAATCAGCCCTCACGTTTTCTAACATGTGTACCACCTCAGGGTCAATGATGGATCGCTCTTGCTTGCGTACTTTGCCTCCCAACAAAATCAGTTCTACTCCGGGATGTTCGAGCAATGCTTCGGCAATATGAAGACCATTAGTGAAAATAGTGGCTTTCAATTCGAAAGGAAGCATTTTAGCCAGCATGAGATTAGTAGTACCGTCGTCAAGTATGATAACCATACCATCTTCAAAAAAAGGCAAAGACTTCTCCGCTAAGCGTCTTTTGCCAGCATGGGCAAAATCTATGCGCTCTGCATAAGCCAATGGCGTAGCTGGTTTGGGCACCGCGCCGCCATGCACCTTTTTCAAATGACCTCCTTCAGCCAACTCATTCAAATCACGCCTGATCGTATCATCAGAAACTGACAATTCCTCGCTTAAGGCCTTAGAAGTTACCCTATGCTGTTGTTGTAGTTTTTGTAAAATAAACCTAAGCCGCTCTTCTCTAAGCATTTTTGCGTATTTATTCGTTTTATTTCGGTTTTATACTTGTAATATGCAGAATATTTACAGAATTTTAAAGAATACATACGGTTTTATTCCAATTTAGCATGAATAAACAGCGCATAGCCATTGATATGGACGAAGTAATGGCAGATTTTTTATCCAAGGCCATTCAAACCTACAACCAAGAGTTCAATGCTTCTATTTCCTTAGATGATCAACAAGGAAAACATTTTGTAGAAAGTGTGCCTGAAGCGCATTTGTCAGAGGTAAGGTTATATCCCTATAGGCCGAGTTTCTTTAGAGACTTGCAGATCATGAAGGATTGTAAAGAAGTGGTGACTGAATTGGCAGGAAAGTATGAACTCTTCATAGTCTCGGCGGCCATGGAATTTCCTAACTCTCTCAAGGATAAAAGAGAATGGCTGGAAGAACATTTCAGTTTTATTCACTGGCAGAACATCGTACTTTGCGGTGACAAGAGTATCATCAACGCTGATTTTCTGATCGACGACCATTCTAAACACCTGGTCAATTTTGTTGGTGAACCTCTCCTATTCACAGCACCTCATAACATCAACGAAAACCGCTTCAAACGGGTAAATGACTGGCAAGAAGTGGGCAACTTACTTTTATAAGCTATGGAAAATACAGAGATATTAGGACTTATAGCGGGTGGCTTGACCACCATATCATTTCTACCGCAAGCCATAAAAACCTGGAAAACCAAATCAGCGAAAGACTTATCGCTCTTCATGTTCTCCATCTTTTGCTTAGGTGTAGCACTATGGCTGACCTATGGCATCATCATATCCAATACACCGATTATTGTTGCCAACATCGTCACGCTGGCACTGAGCTCTACTATACTCTATTTCAAACTGAGGTTCGGTTAGTCAGGTGCTTTATAATTTTAATTGTGCTACTATGCCAAAATGGTCGGAGCCACTTTCTTCTAAAACTTTCAAATGTACAGGTTCTACCTCTCCCCTCACCATGATATAGTCTAGTCTCATAAATGGCCATGGCGACCATTCCCTGCTATTGGGAAAAGTGAAACCAAACCCTTTTCCAGCTTTTCGGTGCACATCAACCAAACCCTGCCGTATACTGCTATAAAGTGGTTCAAACTCCGTCGTATTTAAATCTCCTCCGATTATTACTGGTATTCTACTATCTATCATATTGAGATGGTCATCTTTCAATTGCTTCCACTACCGATTGCGCATGGCATAATTCTTTTGCATCAAACCAAAAAAGTCATTTGGGTTCTCAACTGCAACAGCGGGAGATTCCAAATGAAGATTGAATAGATGCAGTTGAGCATTACCAATGGTTGTAATAGCTATGATGGCAATAGGTTGATTGTATTCGTCGTAGACTATTCTTGTGTCTCTCAAAGGAAAACGTGAGTAAATGACTAAACCGTGAGCCGAAGTCATGGGCTTGGCATAATGGTGAGGAAAGCGGTGAAGGAGCTTTCCCTTCAGCCTTTTATGCCACACTGGCGTTACTTCTTGCAGCAAGAGGATATCAGCGTCCGCATTCTGAATAACCTTTAAGGTCTTTTTGTAATCACCATTTTTGAAGTACACATTGTAAGAAAGCACTTTTAATTCCTGAGTCGAATCCAAGTCGACACGAGCAGTACCTTGCCAACTTAATCTGGTCATCAGCACTTCAAGACTGATTAGGAAAATGATGTATGCGGTTAGAAAGACTCTCCTGCTTCTGACTGATCTTATTCCCAATACCAGTAAAAGAAATATCAGAATGACCCACTTGATGACATTATAAAAGAGACCAACCCAGAAGTAGCCTTTGAAAGCCCAAAACAATATGAATAAGCATGTTGCGATGATCACTTTCTCTCGAGTGAGTTGTCCAATTCCCTTGATAATCAGGCTCATATTAACTTCTCGGTCTTCTCATAGATTGCATTCCTTTTATGTCGCAGTCGTTCTAGCCCAGCCATTGTAGCTGAAAAGCATCCACATCTACTATTCACTGCAACGACATTTCCTCTATTTGATATATCAGACACTTCCTTAAAATTCGCACTTTGATTAGATTTACGAACTTAACCAAGCAGGTAATGACCAAAGAAGAAGCTCAAGGTAGAATTGCAGAACTCTCCAAGCAGATCAAATACCATAACGATCTTTATTACCAAAAGCACACTATAGAAATACCAGATTACGAGTTTGATCAGCTGCTCAACGAGCTTATTCAACTAGAAAGCGACTTTCCCGAATTTAAGGACGCTGATTCTCCTTCACAACGCGTTGGAGGTACCATCACCAAAGAATTCGAAACGGTATATCATAAATACAGAATGCTTTCGCTGGACAATACCTACTCCGCGGAAGACCTGGCTGACTTTGACAAGCGAGTAGCCAAAGGGCTCAACGACGAATCATACGAGTATTTTTGTGAATTGAAATTCGACGGCGTAGCGCTGAGCTTGACTTATGAAAATGGTATATTATCACAAGCCGTGACCCGTGGAGATGGTGTGAGAGGTGATAATATTACCAACAACGCCAAAACCATTCGTACTATTCCTCTCAAACTTGAAGGAGATTATCCTGCCAATTTCGAAGTGCGTGGCGAAGCATTCATGCCTAAACAAGTATTTGAGCAACTCAACAAGGAACGTGAAGATATAGGCGAAGAGCGTTATGCCAATGCCAGAAATACCACCTCTGGAACGCTCAAAATGCAGGATTCCGGCATCGTAGCCAAGAGAAAGCTGGATTGCTACCTCTATTCTATGCTTGGCGAAAACCTGAACGTGCAGACACACGCAGAGGCCATCGATATACTGACAAAACTAGATTTCAATGTATCTCCTACCTATAAAAAGTGTAAGGACATCAACGAAGTACTGGCATACATAGCCGAATGGGAACAAAAGCGATTGTCTTTACCGCTGGAAACAGATGGTGTGGTTATCAAGGTCAACAGCCTGGCACAACAAGAAAAGCTAGGTTTTACCTCGAAAAGCCCGAGGTGGGCGATTGCTTATAAGTATAAAGCAGAGAGTGCCGCTACCACTTTGAATGACATTACCTATCAGGTGGGTCGAACGGGCGCAGTGACCCCAGTTGCGGAATTAGAACCAATATTTCTAGCCGGAACCACTGTAAAGCGGGCTTCACTCCATAACGCCAACGAAATTGCCAGACTAGACCTGCGCATTGGCGATACGGTTTTCGTAGAAAAAGGTGGTGAGATCATTCCAAAGGTTACCGGCATAGATCTAAGCAAAAGAAAGGACAGTCAGGAACCGGTAGAATACATCAAATACTGCCCGGAATGCGGAACAGAGTTGGTTAGACACGAGGGTGAAGCAGTTCACTTTTGCCCGAATGTCAAAGGCTGCCCACCGCAAATCAAAGGTAGAATCGAGCATTTCATTCAACGCAAAGCGATGGATATCGATAGCATGGGTGGCAAAACCATCAACCAGCTTTATCAAAATGGACTGGTTAAAAGCCCTGCCGATCTGTATGCATTAACTTATGAAGACGTTTTCAACCTAGAAGGTTTCAAAGATGTATCCAGCCAGAACCTGATCAATGGCATTGCCCAGTCCAAGTCTATTCCTTTTGAAAGCGTTCTATTTGCCATTGGCATTCGTTTTGTCGGACGCACTGTAGCTGAGAAATTAGCAGCGCACTTCAAAAACATTGACGCACTGTCCAAAGCGTCTTTCGAAGAACTAATAGAAGTACCGGAAATCGGTGAAAGGATAGCAAAAAGCGTCATCGAGTTCTTTGCTGACGAGGATAACAGGGATGAAATAGATAAGCTTAAGCAAGCTGGAATACAATTGGAGATTGAAGAAAAAGAGATCGTGCTGGATAGTAGTGCCCTCGATGGAAAAACCTTTGTTGTATCCGGTGTATTTGACAACTATGGCCGGGATGAAATAAAAGATACCATCAAAAATAATGGAGGTAAAGTAGTATCATCCATTTCTGCCAAACTCGACTTCCTACTGGCCGGAGATAAAATGGGACCAGCCAAAAAAGAGAAAGCGGAGAAACTTGGCGTCAAGATCATATCAGAGCAGGAATTCGACAATATGCTTTCTCATCAGTAACTACTAAAGCCTCATGTACAGCAGCAAAATCGTCAATCTCACTAACAACCAATTGGTCAAAAAAGACAAGATCAAGCGTGGCTCTTTGGCTTTTGCCAGCGCTGAATTGATGGGTATTCTATTTACGGCTGATGACAGAGGGAAACATCAAGAAGTCAAAAGACTTATCAAAAACCTGGAAGAAGATGGTAAAAAGGTAGAAGTACTTAGCTTTGTCCCCAAGAAGAAAGAAAACCTGGATTTCGTTTTCGATTATTTCACTGATAAAGACGTTTCCTTTCTAGGGAAATTCACAGCGGAGCAAGTAGTGAAGTTCGTCAACCGCCCTTTTGACTTCTTATACTGCATAGATATGACCACCCACCCATTGACAGAAAAAATTATGGCCATGTCAAAAGCCAAATGCAGAGTCGGTAAATACAACGAAGGAAAAAGTAAATTCTTCGAGATGATGATGGGCTCAGGAAACATCAGCAGTTATCACACGCTGGTGGATGAAATGTATAGATATACTAAAGTTTTAATATAAATAGAAAAGCGAGGATTGATGAACCAACTAACAGGAACGGGAGTAGCGCTAGTAACCCCTTTCGACAACCAAGGACAAATAGATTACCAAGGATTAAAGAACTTATTAGATTTTACGGCCGAGAAAGGTGTGGATTACTACGTAGTGCAGGGAACGACTGGAGAATCGGCTACAACAACTGCAGCAGAAAAGGCTGAACTGCTCAAGTTCACTAAAGAAAACAATAAACATGGCTTACCAATCGTGTTTGGGATAGGCGGAAATAATACCGCTCAAATCATTGAAAACATCAAGAACACCGATTTTGATGGCGTAACGGCGTTACTTTCGGCAAGTCCATACTATAACAAACCCTCCCAGGAAGGTATTTATCAGCACTTTACAGCCATAGCAGACGCTTGTCCGGTGCCAGTGATTCTATATAATGTACCAGGTAGAACTGCCAGTAATATCCAGGCTGAAACTACTTTAAGGTTGGCGCAACACAGCAATATTGTAGCGATCAAAGAAGCGGCTAACGACATAGTACAAGCCATGCACATCGCCAAGAATAAGCCAGACGATTTCCTTTTGATCTCAGGAGATGACCAATTCACGGTCCCGTTATTATCTATTGGCGCATCTGGCGTGATTTCCGTGTTAGCCAATGCCTTTGCTGACATATTCAAAGAAATGACCACATCGGCAGCCAACAATGATTTCAATGCTGCCAGTAAAGCCATATTCAAATTACTGGATATCAACCCACTGATGTACAGGGAAAGTAATCCGGTCGGCGTTAAGCAAGTATTAGCGGAAATGGGTGTGTGCGGTAACTTCTGTAGATTACCTTTACTACCAGCATCTGACGCCTTGCAAAAGCAGATCAAAGCAGAGCTCGACCAGCTTTTGGCTTACAAATAGCATAATCAAAAAAACAGGTATTTATCATCTATGAAGTTCATCCCCGAGGCACTCTTAAAAAATCTATATACTCGGGGAAGCCTTCAAAATGAACCGGAAGGGTTCTCCTTCAAGATTAAAAATAGGCTAGCCAGTGCCCAACTGGTAGCATTACTAGAGTTGGAAGTAAATGGTACTCCAATCCCATTTGAAAACGTAAGCGCTGAAATCAATGGACAACAGTCCATCGCGGCGCTCGATCTCAATAACGGATCAAAAATAGATTTCGGACTGGGGAAAGCCTTCAAGGTACAGGTTCAGTTCGACAGACTAAATGAAGGTCAGCACACCCTGAAGATCAATTTCAAAACTACCCCCTTTGGCAAGCTCAAGTTTACAGTCAAAGATCAGGTACTAGAAAACGGCCAGTCTGAGGAAGCCATATCAAAAATCCCCAGAAGCGAAGAAGATGACCATTCGCAACAGGCTGTTGAGGAGAGAAAAAAGTTTGCCGCAGCATTTAGCGGCTTTGATTTCGATCATGCCAACTTCGATCAAGAAAACCCAGAGGTTTATAAGAATAACGTTGAGAATCTTGTAGGGCTAGCCAAAATACCTCTTGGTATTGCAGGGCCTATACAAATCAACGGCACCCATGCCAAAGGAGAGTTTCTTATCCCCATGGCCACTACAGAAGGTTCGCTAATCGCCTCATACAACCGGGGCATGAAGTTGATCAACCTATGCGGAGGCGTCACATGTATAGTGGTAGAAGACAGAATGCAAAGAGCACCAGTCTTCGTATTCAAATCAGCTACCCAAACCGTGGATTTCGCCAAATGGGTAGAAGCTCATCATAATCAAATAAAGGCAGTAGCTGAAGAAAGTTCTTCCATTGCCAAGTTGACTGAAATCGAGAAATACATCACCAATAAATTCGTATTTCTCCGGTTTAACTATAGTACCGGTGATGCAGCAGGGCAGAATATGGTCAGTAAGGCTACTTTTGAAGCTTGCAATTGGATACTAGACCAATACAAATCGGGCATTGAGAACTTCTACCTTGAGTCGAACATGGCTACTGACAAGAAACCTTCTTTCATCAATAGCCTAATGACCAGAGGTAAACGGGTGACGGCTGAGATTGTATTCAAAAGAGAGCTTCTGATTAGAGAAATGGGCGTAGAACCAGAACAGGTGCAAAACCACTCTTCGGTAGCCAATATTGGGGCAATGATGTCAGGCACAAACAACAATGGCCTTCACTCAACCAATGCTCTGGCGGCCTTATTCATTGCTTTGGGGCAAGACGTAGCCAACCTGGCCGAATCTTCGGCTGGCTTTATGTATTCGCAGATCACACCGGAAGGCGATCTATATGGCTCAATCACTTTACCATCGCTGATTATTGCCACCCATGGTGGAGGTACCGGACTACCTACCCAGAGAGAATGTTTGCAATTAATGGATTGTTATGGGCCTTCGAAAGCGCTTAAGCTGGCTGAGATCATCGCCGGTGTAGTAGCTGCAGGGGAAATCTCACTGGCTGCAGGTATTTCATCGTTAGATTGGGTATCGGCACATGAACAACTTGGACGCAATAGAAATACCTGATTCTGTTTATCTTTAAGCGAATGGCCAGCGTTTCGATTATTATTCCTACTTATAATGAAGAAGACTACCTTCCTCGTACGCTTGCCCGCCTTGAACAACTTAATCCCTCTCCCTATGAGATTATCGTAGTCGATGGGCAAAGTGAAGATAGTACTGTCAGTATAGTTAATGCATCTGGGGCTAAATTGATTTCAACGGACAAAAGATCCAGGGCTCACCAAATGAACCTTGGAGCCCGGTCAGCCAGCGGGGATATTGTCTGCTTTCTCCATGCCGACACGTTGGTTCCCAAGGATTTGATCAACGTAGTAAGCCAAACGCTTGAAGATCAGAACATTGCATTGGCTGGGTTCATTTCCATCATGAAAGGGGAAAAGAGAACGCAGTGGTTCACCAGCTTTCACAACTACATTAAAACCTATTATGCACCACTACTGTACAGGCCTTACAAATGTCTGTTCAAAGGTTTGAGATTGCTATTTGGAGACCAAGTTATCTTCGGTAGAAGAGTTGATTTTGATCGTGTGGGAGGATTTGATGACGATATGGAGATCATGGAAGAAGCCGATTTGTGCCTGAAGATGAATAAGCTGGGGCGCATTAAACAAATAAAGCGTACCGTTAAATCATCCGACCGCAGAGTGGCTAAATGGGGTTTTATTAAAGCCAATACCATATATATTTACATATCCCTAATGTGGGCATTCGGCGTACCCTCTCGTCAATTGCGCAACCTTTACAAGGATATTCGCTAAGCCACATGGCACTTACCAACCTTCATCGTGCTGGGTGGTTAAAAAAGATCATCTACGCTATTTGGCGTAAGGATAATCTCAATAAGTATGAAAAGATAGCCACGCACCTCAAAGGCAAACGGGTTGTAGACATTGGTTCCGGTTTTGGGTTAATGGTCGACTTCTTGAATAAGAAAGGGTACGATACGATTGGTTTGGATATACGTGAAGCCCAACTTCCCGGCAATAGGCCTCCCCAGTTGTACGACGGAAAACACATGCCATTTAAAGGCAAGTCTTTTGATACCTCCCTCATTCTCACGGTTTTACACCACACTTCAAATCACGAAAGTATATTACTGGAAGCCAGTCGTATTTCTAAGCGAATCATTATAATCGAGGATATCTATCGTAACCTCCTTCAGAAGTGGTTAACGTTTTTTGTGGATAGTGTTGTGAATTGGGAGTTCGCCAGCCATCCACATTCAAATCGTAGCGATAGGCAGTGGAAAGCGCTATTTCAGGAAATTGGTCTTAATTGTGTGGCTCATTCAAACTACAGGTATATGATCTTTTTTAGGCAGGCCGTGTATGTGATAGCTGTCGAATAATCTACAAAACAAAAAAGGACAGCTGGGGCTGTCCTTTTCATGATGACTTTGGCAAAGCTAATGCTTAAGCTTTGTTCTTAATGTCTTGTACTTGAACTCTAATATCTTGAGCTAAGTTCTTAAGGTCTTGCATACCTTTTCTCACACGCGTACCGGCTGCATTGTTACCTTTGTCGTAGAATTTATCAAAGTCACCTTCTAATGAATCTACTAACTCTTTTATCTCTTTAAATCTGTTCATAATATGATAATAATTTTAAGGTTATTGATCAAATTTATGTTTGGTTTCAGCGGGCAATATAGCTCAAAATGTTTTTAAATCAAGCCGTAAAGCCACTTTTTTTGCAATTTTATTTGGTTACGGCTATGATTTCTTCACGCTTGTAGACGCCGCTGTCAAGCTTGTCTTTTACGGCTGTGAAAGCGTTCAAAGTTTCGTCGACATCCTCCAAAGTGTGGACTGCTGTCGGTATGATCCTCAGCATAATGATGTCTTTAGGAACCACGGGATAAATCACCATTGAGCAGAACAAATTGAAGTTCTCTCTTAAGTCCATAGCCATATTAGCTGCCTCACCTATACCACCTTTGAACAAGACAGGAGTAACCGGCGATTGGGTAATACCAATTTCAAATCCGGCGTTTTTGAAGCCTGATTGTATAGCATTTACAATTTTCCATAAATTATCCTTTAATTCAGGCTGGCTTCTAAGTAGTTCTAATCTTTTCATCATACCAAATACGAAAGGCATTGGCAATGTTTTAGCAAAGATCTGAGAACGTGTATTGTATTTTAAGTACTTCATCACACTTTTATCACCAGCCACGAACGCTCCAATACCGGCCATAGACTTGGCAAAAGTTGAGAAATAAACGTCAACCTGATCTTGAACACCTTGCTCTTCTCCTACACCAGCACCCGTTGGACCCATTGTACCAAAACCGTGTGCATCATCTACAAGTAGTCTGAAACTGTACTGTTCCTTAAGCTTTACAATATCTTTCAGGTTACCCATGCTACCAGACATTCCGAAAACACCTTCGGTAATTACTAATATACCTCCGCCGGTCTCCTCGGCAAGCTTAGTAGCTCTTTGTAGTTGTTTTTCAAGGCTAGCCATGTTGTTGTGAGAGAAAACGAATCTCTTACCCATGTGTAACCTTACTCCATCAATAATACAAGCGTGTGATTCTGCGTCGTAAACTATGACGTCTTTGCGATCTACCAATGCGTCTATAATAGAAAGAACACCTTGGTAGCCATAATTGAGCAACATTGCCGATTCTTTCTGAACGAAATCAGCGAGTTGTCTCTCTAATTCTAAGTGGTGAACAGAGTTACCAGACATCATTCTGGCACCCATAGGATAAGCTAATCCCCAATCTTCAGCAGCCTGAGCGTCAGCCTTTCTTACTTCAGGGTGATTCGCCAGACCCAAGTAGTTATTCAAACTCCAAGTTAGCACTTCCCTTCCCTGAAACTGCATTCGGGGAGCAATAGGCCCCTCAAGTTTGGGAAACATAAAATAGTCTTCTGGAAGATGCGCATGTTGTCCCAAAGGACCCTCTTCAGTAATTAACTTGTCAAATAAATCTACCATTAACTTTTACTTTTGTTTTTGTGTTAAATGCTTTCCAATTCGGAAAAAACACACAAATGTAACACTAATTAAGGTCTGGTCAAAACAACATTTTTGAATTTCAACGGCATAAATCCCTGATTTAAGGAAACTAGCGCTATTCGGCCTTTACTTAGTCCTATCCCTCCCGGCATTTA
>JBCBSS010000155.1:0-18272 GCA_039819065.1 Bacteroidota bacterium | reverse complement strand
TAAAAGCTTTGTTAAAATCATTGCTTACCTCAAACGACTTTAGCATAAGTTTTAGAGCTTCTTTCGGGTTGCCATAAATCTTAAATAATGTTGTTCCCTTGCTCATCAGAGCCTCAGCCTTTTCCGGATCAATTTCAATCGCCCTATCGTAGCATTCAAACTCCTTTTCGTAATCGCCCATCTTATGGTATAGGCTTCCTAAATTCTTCCAAACCTCGGCATAGTTAGAATTCTTGCTTAGGGCTTTTTTATACTGGGTTTCAGCCTGTTCAAATTCTTCCAGGAATGTTAGGGCATTCGCATAATTAAAGTGAATATCATAGTCATCTTCAAGAAGAGCTATCTTTTCAAAAATCTTTTTCCCTTCTAAGCCTCTTAATTTGTCGTTTTTATAAATTCCAAACTCAGTGAGTATACACGCTTTATTACCCAAAATCGAAATATCATCTGGACTTAGATGCAGGGCTTTATTAACGCTTTCTAATGCATCTGGATAATGGTACAGTTGGTACTGACATGTTGCTAAAGCATTCCATAATTCGGGAGTGCTGTTATCTTCAAGTAGCTCCGTGAAAAAAAATTGGGCTTTCTTATAATTGCGCGACAGATAAAATGACCATGCAATATTTTCAGCATCTGTCAGAGTGCTAAAATCCAGTTTCGGCATCTCGAAAAGCAAATGTTTACGACTGTTGATGCTCTTCAGATTGCTGACCATATCGTTCCAATCAATTAAGGATAACCTGTTTTTTATTGGGATCTTAATTCGGAACTTTTGATTCTTAGCCGAAATATCAACGGTGTTTCCATCAAACCAAATCCAAAAAGATTCTTCCTTATCCGCCACGTAACAAGTAATCATTGTTGGCTCTAGTCTTTTTAGCCAGCGATTAATTGTACTACGTTTTATACCATCAACATTTACAAATCCTGTATCCTTTTCGGTCTCTTTACTTTTAAGCTGAACAGAAAAGCTCAACCCAGTCACATCATTGTTTTCAGCAACTTCAACATTAAGGTCTGTTCCGTAATCTGATTTGAATTCATTGACAACCCATTCATCCGGAACATGCCTATCAAAGTGCTTTTTTGATTTGGTCTCCAGAATATGATTGCTAGTTCTTTGAGGTAATTGCGCCATCCACGAAAATAGATATTTTCATATTCTACCCTGATATATTGTATGAAGATCAATGAGATACAACCATTATCTTTTAAATTAAAAATATTCTTAAGTATTCTAGCCTTCCAAAACTATGATTGATATGTTGAAAGACTGTTTTGAAGACATTTGTGATTGTTCATGCACCGATAGGCCCTCAGAATTTATCAGAATACTGAATACGGAGATTTGCCTTGAGCTCTCAGATAGACAACTATTCCATTCTAATATTGGATGGTTTTCAGATAAAGAAATATGCGATGACTCATTTTTAGGTGATTGGGGAATTTCAGGATCTGGAATATATTTCTTATGGCATAAAAATGGATATTGCCCACAACACAACCTATTTCACATGAAATGCCTTTATGTTGGTAAAGGTCATATAAGACAAAGGATAAATACTCATTTCAAGCGTAAGGACTTCTCTGAGGAGATGTTAGTGTATTTTACCTATTTCGAAGTATCAAATCGTATAGCCAAGTACCTGGAGCAACTAATTTTAGATCTATATAATATTCCGAACAATAGAAATGAGAATTTAGGGCATTCAAAACTATGCAGATATTTTCATCAAGGTGAGGTAGACTAGAGCGTGCTCACGGCTCCCCCAACCTTTCAAACAAAAATCTGACAATCTCCGGACGGAGTAGTTTGGTATGCTTGGTGTAGCCGAATTGTTTGAGGTCGTCCAGGTACATGTGGATCCAGGCTGAGAAGGTTTTCGTGCAGATGTTGTACATAGCTGCCAGTTCGTACTTGTAGTAGGCCTTGACCTTGGGCAACTCTTCATCCTGGAGAGTAACTGGCATCAACTTAGTAGATGGGATATTAAAGGCGCGATCTTCCATCAGTATTTTAGGATTTTGAGTTCAGACTTCTTCCAACCTTGCTTCAGGGCTGCTGCCAGGGCTTCTTCCACCTCTTTTCGAGTGGCGTAGACTTTCGGTTTGGATTGTACGTTGTAGCGATCCTTAGCCGGAACATCCTTGGTAAAAATGGCATAGCCTTCTCCTCGTTTGATCGGCTTAGACTTTTTGTGAGACTTGCTTCTCTTGCTCAATAACTCGTTTGCCTCTTTATCAGCTTCTGCAGCAGTTGTATAAATAGCATGAACCTGGGACTCTTTGAGTCCTCCAAGCACCTGGCGAAACAAGCCTGCCAACGTATCCGGACGGCCATCGAAGACATCCACTTTTTCTGAATACTTAGTTGGCTTGTAGACCACATAAAGTTTGTTGAGGTTCAGTTTCATAATTCTGTTTTTCAGTGTTACTCGTCCCAGCTTGGTAGAAGATCTCCAGAGGTGTGATCCTTGTCATAAGTTATTGTGGTAGGCTCATCAAAAATGTACACCCCACCTACAGATTGAATCGCTATTCCATGTTTAGTAGAGATACGCTCCAGGTCTTTGACAAACTTTTGAAATCGTACTTTTTGACTTTGTTTTTTCATAGGTGAATGAGTTTAAGATGTCCGGATCTGTCGATGTACCCAAGTGTATTAGCCGGTTTACATTCTTCAGGGATTAGTTCTTCGCCTAGTGTATTCCCAACAAAACCACCTAAGAGAATATAAGGGTAGTAATCCTCGATCTTCATCTGCTTTGCCAGCAGAAATCCAGTCATACTCCCGATCAATGCCAGTCCTGCTTTCTTTGTATTCTTAGATAACTTCATAGCGTTGACGGTTAATTACTGAGTTGGCAATGGCTGCTACTGATGAGGCAACAACAGAAGTCCAGGCAGCCAGGCTAAGGTTTCTTCTACGCTCATCCCGAAAGTCGATCAAGGTTAAGGTGAATCGGTTACCGTATTTGTCTCGATGGAGCCTAACCAGATCCATAAAGAAGAAATAGTCTACAGCATTCGCAAAGACCAGGCAGCCTGCAGAGAAGTGGTCAATAGTCTTGACTACTCCGGATTCATTAGCTCTGTGGATGTTAATACCGAATCTTCCTGTATCTGGCTGTCCACTTTCAAACCAGTTGAAAATACCTCCCCGGTTATAATTTCGGATGACCGTAACATCTTTTACCTGTACCAATGCTTCATAAATGCCACGATGAAGACCTAAAGCATATCCGTCCACATACTGCCCTTTTTTCAGAAATGCCGTTCCCTGTGGATGCATTGGATTATCCAACCAATACTGTCCCGGATCTGTAGTCGCAGGAAAGACATGGTATACCCATTGACCCTGACCATTCTTATAAAAGATATGTATCTCGTCATCAAAGCGATTACTACGAACAAACTTGCTGCGATAAGCCACAATGTTTAATTCATAAGGTCGCTCGAATAACCGATAGTTTTTACTTCGTAATATTTGCCTGGTCTTGCTCAACATTAGCCATCATTCTATAAAATTGGCTACTGCCCAAACCTGTCTTTGTAGCCTTCTTTTCCGATATACACCATCTCCTTCCCGAGAACCATCATCGTTCGTATTGCCTTCTACCGTAGTGACCCACTTGGCTTGCCATTTCTCAACAAAACCAATATGAGCCGGTCGTTTTAATCGGTCGAACCAGATTAAAAATACATCTCCGGACTGAGGAAGCTTCTTAATAAATTCCCCTCGCTTATAGATGAGATTTTGCTCAATAGCATAGCTTGGCACCCAGGCACTCCGAGGGTGATCAACTGGTACTTGCTGGTAACACCAGCTCACAAAAGCAGCACACCAGGCATAACCGGGATCAAAGTTTACAGCAGCCAGATACTGCTCAACTTGAGCACCCCGATTAGCTCCGCCTTGCTCCTTTACTCCAACCTGGCTTTGGTAGATTGTTTGTAGCAGCTCCCTTTTTTGCTCAGTGGTACTTAAGCTCTTGTCAAAAGACCCTATAGGGTTCTGGCCAGCAGCACTACAGCAAATAAAAAAGCAAAGAATATGAAGGTAGAGAGTTTTAGCTTTTGCCATGGTTCGATTCGTTTAAAGTCTTGAGCAAATTGATTATCGAGATAGTCTTCAGGAGTTGGCCAGATCAGTTTCATCAGGATCCTCACTATACCATGTAGGATGAAAAGCCCTATGATGGCAAACAGGTAAACCTGAAACACTCCGGCATCATAGGTGGCGGCTGTTGGATCCATACGCCTGAGTAATATCGGACTGTAACTCCACAATAAGAGTCCTACGGCTATGGAGAACAGTTCTCTCCATACCTTAATGTAATTCCATAATCGCTTTAATCTTTCCATAATTAGATGAGTTTTAAGTTTTGAGTAGGAGCATAAACGGTCACTCCATTCTCAGTTAAAATTTGGGATACGCCCTGACGATTATTGGTCAGGTAGCCTATTACTGTATTAGGCTCGAGCGCGGGCAGTATGTAATTCCCATCACTATTCTTCAGCAGCGTGGGCATTTCAGTAATCACCAGGTCGAATGCCCGACTATCCTGAAGATAATTTTGAAACTCTTCCTGCGATTCAAATTCACCTAATCCGGATAGTGTCCAGACACCTTGGGAGTTTTGCTTCAAGCCCATCCTTCGGAATTCAGCTCGTATTTTCACCTTCGCTGGCTCGTTACTTTTGAAAGCCACACTCAGCAAGGCATTGACTGGTGTAGTCACTTTAACTCTTCCAACTCGAGCATTATTAAAATGACTTCTCACAGCGAGATAATCGCTTGTGTCTTTCATTTGCTTCAGAGCGTTTAGGACTGCAAACAGGTTTTTGCTGTTTGCTCCTTTGATTAGCTCCTCAGCTATGGTTTTGCTGTTTGCATTTGCTGGAGCAGAACCACCTCCTGTAATTTGAGCAAACAAGCTTTGCGATACGGTGGTATGAAACCCTCCGGCACGGAGCGCTCTTTCTGTACCTGATCCAAATACCCCATCGGGTGTACCATCAGGACGAATACTTGTGCTTCTGATATTTGAAGCTGCCTGGCCGCCCAACCGCAGCAATCCATTTTGTAGCTGCACGACCAAACTTCCACGAGAACCTTTCTTCAAAGGGAAACCACTGGAAGTGCGTACTGGAGTCCGGGAAGGAGTCGGAAGTGAAGGAATAATATTGTTCACTGTAAGCGATTGCCCCCTGTCCATCAGCTTGCGGTCTTGCAGGTAATTAAAAAGCAGGTAGCCCCCGCCCAATACCGCTCCAGCGCCAATGCCATATACTATGTACTTCTTTCTGAGTTTTGCCTGCCTCTCTGGGTCTATCTTTTTTGATGGTGCCTTTTTAACTGGTACTTGTTTTATTGCCATTTTATTAAGGTTTAGAGTTGATAATCTGCATGGCTAATCCATACTCTTCGCTATCCAATTCATCTCGCAGATCAGCAGCCAGATTTTTGCCATACAGGTCCCGATAAGCGCGCTGGACTTTTCTAAAAGCAGCTTGTGTAGGAATTGCTTCCAGTGTGATAAAAAGTATTTCTTCATTGGTGCCCCAGCCAAAGGAGTTATCATTTTCAAAGGCCTTCTTTAGCTGTGTGGCAAAAGCAGCAGGATTTCCTTCTACCAGCGCATCTTGTTCCCTGACGTTTTTCTTGAAGTTTTTCACAACCCCACGAATGCCGAGGAACACACCTACTCCAGCTCCGGTTGCCAATAGGGCAGTAGTCAGCTGACCTCCCAGGTTAATTCTGGGACGGTTGCTATAAGCGGCTTGTATGGCTGTGGCGGCTGGTAACATTATTTCCTAACACCAATTTTCATTTTCACCACATTGCGAGCAAAGGCATCTGTCCTGAAGATCTTTTCCATTTTAATGATGCCTTCAGCTCCGAAGGTGGTGATCATTGTTTCAAAGGCCTTCTTTACCTGACCGACCTCCACCTGGTTTTTTGCTTTTAGTTTGATCTGTAGATTGAATTCTTCCATTAGGCTTCTTGATTTTGCTCTTGCTCTTTTGCTGCTTGCTTTTGTTGAGAGTTTTTAACCTTTGCCAGCTGTTTTAGGTAGTAAATGACCTTTCCTATTACTGTATCATCCTGCTGAATTTGCTCACCGAGCTGGGAAACCATTTGAATGATTTGCTCGAATTGCTCATCGTCAAATAGCTCGCGGAAATACTCAGCTATGTTGAGCAGGTTTTGCTGCTCTTCGGAAAGTTGACCAGCAGCTGGTAGCTGACCAGGCTCTTCTCCTGAGAGCTCACCAAGTGTAGCAGCTAGTCCTTGCATTTCTTTGGGGTACTTCTTTGCTAATCCACTAACTGCTCCTGGCAGAAGTGCTTTTCCTAGTTCCACAAGTCCCAACTTTTTAACCAATTCCTCGATCTCAGACTCTTTGTCCTCTATTTGGGCTGTAGCTTTTTCGAGTTCTCTTTCCAGTTTATTGATCTCTTTGTCCTTGGTGGCCACTTCTTTCTTCAGGTCTTCAAAGTCTCGTTTGAGCAGTTCATCGCGGAGCATTCCACTTACTTGATCATGAATACCGCTCAGCGTTTCTTCTTTACTGGCGGATACTTCCTCCAGCTTGTTTTTGAGTTGATCGTTTTCAATGGCAAGCTTTTGGAGAGCAAGCTTATCTTCGAAGGACTGGATTGGTACTTGCTCAACGGGAGCAGACACTTGAGTTTGATCTTCATTGCGAAGTACCTGAAGATGCTGTTGCGCTCCGCTGAGTTTGTATTTTACATAAGCACTCTCGCTATCAATGCCGAGTCGCTCCATTTCTTCATACTGCTCATCCGAGAGTCTTACTGAACCGGGCTTCCTGTGTCGCTCTTCCATCAGTCGATAAGTATTACTTGTAGAAATCTCACTTTCCTTTGTTGAGAGGATTTATTAGTGATGATAATTGAATCAGCATGCTCATGAATGTTCTCAGAAAGTGATGGATTTGTATAATCATATTCTCCCAGATCCGAAGAGACACTCACCCCATCTTCCACATTGAGCAGAAACCAGATTTCGTTGTAGGCCGCCAACTTAATTTGTTGGTTGGGTTCAAGATTCAAGTCCTGAAAAACCATTCGATAATTCCGAAACCCTCTTTCTTCAACGCGCTGAGGCATATATCTTATGGCCAACTCTTCAGTCATTTTCCAATAATTCAGGTTGTTCTTCTACCACTAGCCAAAGTTTTACTTCATAGGGTGGCGAACCTATACCAGCATCTTGGTATGATCCGGTTATATAGTCACCGCTGATTTCAATATCCAATGGATGAATAGGGATATTGGCGATGGGTTCGTTGAGCTCAACTTCATTGCCTGTATTATCCAGATCATAAGAAAGCAGGTACCGATCTTGCTTCAGCCGGTCATGATCGCGTTCTACAGTAGTAACTTCAATGACATAATCCTGAAATTCTACTCCTCTCAGACTAAAGATTGAAACGTCTCCTAAGTGCATTTGCTCATTAGTATTCATCATCATCCTCTTCTTCTTCGTCATCATCATCGGAACCACCACCATCGCCTGAATCTTTGATCAGACATACTTGCACATCTTCCCATTCATCAGCGATACTTTCCCACACCCAGTAGTCTTCTTTAAAATCCGTCCATTGATCCCGGATTTCCATGACTATCGGGTTGGGAAACTCGTTGAAATATCCATTGATCGTCAGATAGAAATAAGATCCCAACCGTTTGGGTAGTGCGAAGTACAGCTTCTCACCGTAGCGTACCGAAACATCGAAGCATTGCTCGTCTACATCCTGATAGAATTCCTGATTCAGCCCCATGATCAATTGCTGGGTGATCGGTACATCAGGAGCGCTTCCCAGATAAATCCGATTGTGATGCATTACCTGTGAGGGTGCATCATGTGTTACAATCACACCTACGACTTTTCTGGAGCGATAAGGGATTTTCACCTTGAAGGTCTTGTATTGGTTCGCTGAATCCACGCGCAAGGAGATGGGAACGAACGTCCTTTTTATCAAGTGTTGTGTACCCTCACCTGCTATTTCTTCGCTGTGAATCCTTCGGATCATACCTCTTCTTCAATTAATAAAGCCAAGGTTACCTGGTACCCATTTCCAAGGTTGGCCCGCTCATGATTTGTGTCCTGATATCTAACCTTTACAGAGAGATCACCCGGTAATGCTTCACCGAGATCAAAGAACCGATCTCGCGGAGCTACACTGATGCTAGAGACCAGTATTTTACTATCGAATCCTTCCGGGAAAAGCTCATCGCCACCAATCTCTATTTTTTGAGTTCCCCGATAGTAGAGCTTGTTGGGAAAGTCAGAAGTGAGCTGCAGCCCTTTGACAAATTTTGTCTTCTTGGGCAATTCCCAATTCGAAGGTGAATAGAGTTTATTGGCCTCATTCACCTGAAAAGAAAAAGTCTTTCTGATTTCCCGAGTCTCCTTTTCCATGGTCTACTTCAGATTATGCAGGAACCGTAGAAGTACCAGCCAATAATACTTTTACCAATGTTTTGTCGGGAGCATCATCGCCCAGCTCGATCATGAATTCGAATTCTTCATCATCTCTCACGAACCTTGGATTCTCCAGGTAGTACGTACCAAGATTGACCTGCATGTTGTTGTCGGTCACAAATTCTTGCATCGGTCGCTCATCCACTATGATCTTTTTGTTAGCCATGAATGTCCATACACCGTTTTGTAATCCGGCCACTGCTTTGATGGAATCAAAGTTGGTAGACTTAATGAGTTGCTTCCAGGCGGTATCAGATTGTGGAATATCTCCTTCGAATACTTTCGCAAGGAGTGTGATTCGGTTACACAGAAAAAGCCTGTCTTTTGGAAGTTTGGATTGGGTAACATTGGTCACGCCAATTTCCTTGGCATCCTGCGTCTCAAACATGTGAATGGTGGCCTTGTCTCCGCCATACTTAATGGCATAATAGGCACTATCCGACAGTTGGAGTCTGCCTTCCTTGATTCCTTCGGCTACTTTGACCATTGCCGGGTCATGTTTTTTACCCGCTTCCCTCAAGGAAAGGTGAGCATTTACGATTTCGAGAAATTGTTCTCTTGAATTTTTACGCATCATGTATTTAAGTTTTAAAATGAGATTAATTTTTAGATTGGTTATGCAACGGCATTTAGCTCCAGGGCATCTGTTCCTTCCAGTTCCAGTATCTCTGGATTGCCGAAAGCTCCTAAGTCAGCGCCAAGAAATGATTCTTCCTCTTCTTCCAGTTCGAGTGTGCTTTCCTCTATGATTTCATCGACATTTCCCTCTTCCAATTGTCGAATAATATCATCTACTTCAGAAGTGTCAAAATCTTCAACTTCACCTATATCCTGCATCGGATCATCCAGCATAATCACAGTGCCGTCTTCCAGTTCCCCTAACCCCAGCTTCTCACCAAGTGAGGGAGATAGCTTATCGAGATAGACTTTTTTACCCAGAGCTTTCAATGAAGCTAATGCCCTGTTCTTGGCATTGCCGATTTCATCCTGAAATCCATCAATGCCTGATAAATTGGGGTCTGGCTGTGATCCAAAACCATTTGAAGCTACCATACCTACACCTGCAGAGGTGAGCCAGTCTTGTTGATACCAGGCTCCTCCAAATATGGTAGCGGCACCAATCCACAGTGAGTGTCTACCCACTGCGGATCCTGCCACCATTCCGACCAGCCCGGAACCAAGATTTTTACCAGTTTCGATGAAGCTATTTTTTACGTTTTCTGTCTTTTCCATTTTCTTGTATTTGTTATTGATGTGAGGTTATAGCAGGGCTGTAGGTACGAGCTTCTCTCTTTTCTTTCCTTGCGTTTTTCGCTTTGTTGCAGTCTTACCTTCTCCCTTAAATCTGCCTTTGGAATCACGTTCACGGTTACTACCCATGCCTATTCCATCAACTGGCTTTCCTTCTTTTTTCCTGGATTGTTTCACCACATAGAATACTCCGCCACCCACAACCAGAACACCTGCACCAATAAGCAGGGCGGTCTTGTTTTTTTGTAGAAAGCTTTGTTTTTCTTCGGTTGGCTCAACAACGGTAGCGGGCAAAGCGGTGCTAGCAGTACGGCTAACAGCTGATGACGAACTAGAGGTCGGCACGCTGGATGGAGTTGGTGTCCTTCTTACCGTTGAAGTAGGTATAGTAGTTGGCCGAGCCGGTGAAGTAAACCTTGTGAGCGATCTGGGTACTGTTCGTGGGAGTTGTCTTACAACTGGTGCAGGGGCAGCACCTCCCGATCTTCTGGATGTCGGAACTAAAGACCTAGCCTGGCTAACCGTGTTAGTGACCCTATTCCGAATTTGCTTTGCATCCTCGACTACCTTTTTTCCTTTATCAAATACACCGGTAATTTTGTTGAGTATAGCTGCCACGGATCCTACCGCTCCTGAAGCTGCTGCTATTGCTGAACCAGTTACTACTACTCCCAACCCTTCCATTTCTACCGTGCCTTGCAACATGGATTCTATCTCATCAGCATCCATTTCAATGACCATTCGCTCAAATGGATCAGCATAGTCATCGGTAAAGTCCAGAGGGCTGCCCAGCTCGATACCGCTGAGCGGGACTGACTTGTCTCTATTCCCTTTCCCTGTGAGAATAGCCTTTTTGAGATTGCTGCTTTTACCTCCTGCTAATTCATAAATCTTATTAGCTTTTGAGATCGCACCTTTGAGTTTGGAAAAGCCACTCATGCTCATTCCTCTCTTCCTGGCTTCTGCATCACTGAGGTAACCAAATCGTAAGCGCTCGGCCACCTTCATGAGGTTAGTTTTCATGGCCAGTAAAAATCCATTTCTAAGTAAGATGGTCGCTGGATTGAGAAACCGATTGAAGGTCTTCACTACTGGCTTGAGGATTTTCTTTCCGGTAAACGTTGCGGCCTTTTTGATGCCTTTACCTACAGGTCGAATGATCTTTTTACCAACAAACTTTGTAGCTTTCTTTAACCCTCTTCCTATCTTCTTGAAGAAGCCAAGCTCCCCTAAGCCATCTACGACATAAAGGTTTTCTTCGGCATCCGCATACATGACCACATTGCCATCTTCGTCCAGAATCTCATAGGCAATTTCTGGTTCATGTACATAGCCAAGAGCCTCTAAAGCTTCTATTTGCTGACCATTTATCTCTTCTCCTTCCAGCATCTCAAAGTCTATGTCCTGGATATCGAGATTATCTAAACCTGATCCTTCTAATCCTTCCAGTGTAAGTCCGTCTAAACGATGTAATTCCATAATTACTAGGTTAAAATTTGTGTTAGTTTATATGCTCCCAGACCTACTCCAAAAGCCAGTAATATCTTTCCAGCGAGTCCGGTTTTGATCTTCTTTGTCTTGGTGATGATTGGTGTTTCAAAGGCTTTTACCTGAACTACTTCTGTAGCTGGTTGCGGCCTTGCCTCTGTTTTTATCGCCCTGGGCAAGTATTCTTTTGGTGGAATCACTGGTTGAGTTGCTACTGGCTGAATAGCTAATCGCTCTTGTTTGGGAGCACTTTTAGCAGTAAGCTGTCTCAGCGACAATGTACCCCTTCGTGTTCTGGGGCTATCAAGTCCATCCATTAAAAGGTCTAGTGAATCCACCCCACTGATCTCCTGCAAGCCATTAATTTCTCCCACTGATGTAGCATCCATCTCAAAATCCCGGAAACCGGAGAACGGCACTTCATAGTCAAACTGATCGGTCACACAATCCATGGTTATATGGCCGTGATCATGTGGTACTATTGGATAAATGTGCTGGAAGTGCTGTTTACCTCCATACTTCGTGATCCGAAGCTTATGAGCGATATCTAGATTAGTTAGAATACTGGATATGAATACGGAGTAGCAATCGCAATCGACTCCTTTTTTCCGGTCGGCCCAGGTACGAGAAGGTCTTCGCACTTGCTCTACTCCAGTCTTGTCTCTTTCATACTGGATATGGTTGTAAACAAAGTCCCAAATGTTCTTGCAGGTAGATTTAATATCTGACCCTTTGAGATGGCTGGCCAGTAGCTTAGTATCTGATTTGGTTTCAGGAACCAGCTGTTTGATCAGGTTGATGGTATGGTGCAACCTGGCTTTTCCTTCAGAGCGAATTACTGAATCTTGTTCAACGCTCCTTGGAATGATTTTATCAAACTGATAACCTGGGCGAATATGTCGTTTTCTTAGCGCCTTCATCAAATAGTCAGTTTGATTGATTCCTGCTGCTCATAAGGAATACCATTGATCTGCGTAGAAGTAGTGGCTAACAGATCTAGGGAGACTTTTTGTCCACTCCGTATTTTTTGAACGATATCTGCACCTAATACCTGAATGAGGGTCAGCCATCCTGTGGACTGGATGGCCATTTCAAAGGTTTTCTCGCTGTTTTCTGATAATTGAATGGTCTCATTCTTTACAGTGGATGACCCAATGGATACATCTTTATGAGTAAGGTTTAAAAAGGGAAATTGAATGGCTAATGCCACAGGGTTGGGATTCTGTAGTTTTACGTTCGCCCTCAACTCAATACCGGATAGCCCAACTCTGTTGACCTTCAGTGAAGTTCTGGTCACTATGGTTTGAGAGGCTTTTTGAAGTCTCAGTAAATACCGGCCTGCAAAAAATGCAGCCGCTCCGCCTGCAATCCATTTGAGCATAATCGTAATGATTTACTCAAATATTGATTACGCTATTTTTAGAAAAAAGTGAGCTTGTGAAACTGAGGAGAGCCTTTGATTAATTGGTGATACATTGGTTTTTGAATCAATTAAGGGGGCTTTGAAGCGTCTTTCCTTGATCAGGTGGGAAGGTTTGGTTCTCTTGAATTATTTGAACTGGTCTCTTCAAGATTTAGGTTGTATTTTGGAGGTATGTTTCATTCACTTCGATTCAAAAGCAAATCAGAACTCGCTCAAGAAATGGGGATCAGTCGCGAGACGTTGAGGAAAAAGCTTAAGGAGATTGAGGGGCTGGAGACCGGTAGACGACAGCTATTATATCCGAGGGAGGTCAAAAGGATTTATCAGGAGTTTGGATAATTCACTACCTTTTTGAAGCACCATCAATTAATTCATAAACGCTTCGACATTTTCCAGCTTCAATCCATTCTATTAGCTCCGATTTTTTGAAGTAGAGTTTCTTTCCACGTTTATAAAAGGGGATCTCATTCTTGCTTGTTCTACCATACAGAGTGGGCAGTGCATCTCCAAGAAAATCAGCCGCTTCTTGGGGACTAAGAAAGTTCTCTTCTTTGCTTTCAATGGCTGTTTTATCTGATTGCAGCTTTTCCAGCAGGCTTTCTATTCTATCCAATCGCTGCAATATCACTTCAAAAGGATTTTCCATAAATTCAGTTTTTCATCATTTGCTCCTTAACCTTATTGCCTACAAATTCTGCAAAATCCTTGATGTTATGACGAACACTTGCCTCTTCGAGTGCCTCCATGTAAACCTTGCGTTCTTTGACTTCAATAATGGTCCATGGATAGCCACCAGATGCCAGCATGGTGTTCATTAAAAAACGAGCCATTCGGCCATTACCATCCATATAAGGATGAATGTAAACGAAAATAAAGTGACCCAACAAAGTCCTTACTGATGCTTCTGGCTCTTCCTCTAGGAGTTCGAAAAAAGCAGGCATAGCATCCCTTAGAGCGTCTCTGTTCAACGGAACATGCTGTGAGTTCTTGATGTAAACAGGACCATTTCTGTATCCTGCTAAATCGGAAGGTTTTAATATACCTGCTGCTACACTCGGTGCAAACAATTCCCTGTACCAGCCACCATGATCTGCATCAAGTATCTGACCAGCATTTTTGCCCGATAGTACTTTTTTGATGGACGCTTTGACTAACTGAAAGGCCTGCCAATATCCTCTTGCGGCCATGGCGTTTCTTTGCTGCAGATCTTCTTCGTTTTGCTCCGGATTCCAGGATCCACTTCTTACTCTTTCGATGAGCTCTTCAGTAACCATGTATCCCTCTATGGATAATGAGTTGTAAGCATCAGCCACAAAAATATCTTCCACACTTTTTATGTACTTCTCTTTGTCATCTGGTAGTCCGGGAGGTTCGGGAAAGCACTCAAGTACAGTTTCGCGCATATTAGACCACATCATTCTGATCCGATTTACATAAGGTGATTTTTCTCTGAGGTTGAAAGCAGAAGGTGTTTGTTGATCAAATGGATCTTGCTCCCTGATATCATATCCAGCAGAACGCATCGTATTTACTATGTCATCTGCTATTCTGGTATTACCGATATTTCTAAATGCGCCTGAGAGTCGGCCAGCTACTACTGAATGTCCTCCACTAAGAAGTGGATTCAACACCTGAGAAGCATCTCTGACCTGAGCCAACGCTGCGCGCATATCTATTGGTGAATGTGTAAACATGGTAGGTGAACATTGCATCAGAGCATTGGGCAGGGAGAGAACCCGAATACCATCAATAGTTTCTATGGCTGTATCATCAGGGAGTTTAGATTTTATGTCAAATATGGATGTCCCGAAAAGCAGGTCGGTGTTATTGTTGCTAGCTTTAGGAGATTTTACCAAAAGTTGTTTTGGTATTGACCAGTTACCGCTAAGAATGGCAATGGACTGTTCAGGTGAGAACACCCAATCGTCTGAAAATCTATCATTCAGATACGCCTTGGAAAATTCCCAGAAAGAAGCATACCAGGAAGTACTGTCACCTTCTTTATCATCTGGCTTTGTTGGGATATACCATCCTTTAAGTACACTCTTGATGAACCCATTGGCGATAAGTCGCTCCCGATGCGTTTGGGTCAAGTCACTGCCTTTGATTGCAGCATTCCCTTTGCTTTGTAATTTCTTAAGTATTTCAAGTGAGCTTGCCAGTTTTTCTGATGGAGTAGCCATAGTGCGCTAATTAGTTTTTTCTAATGTACAATAATTAGTTTTTATTAACGAGTGAATACACGTTTATTTTACCGTACATTAATTAGTTTTTTCATTACCTAATTAATGAACCTTCATGTGGCCATTCAATGCTTTGATCGAATGGAAGCCTTTTCCGCACTCATTACACTCAAAGTCGTCTTGTTTACTTAACCCGTTTACCTCTTTGTTTACGGGCTTGTAAACAGGCCTTTTCTTAACGGATTTCTTGTTTTCGGCTACTTTTTCCACAAATAGCTCTGCATAACTATAGCCGGTAAACGCAAGAACTCCTGCTAAGAATACTTTTGTGAAGCCTATCACATAAAGCTCTGGAATGAACCCAAAGGGGTTGAAATAGAGCAGGTTGATCACAAAAGCAAAGCAGGCATAGAGCTGAGGCTTCTTTTTGATATAATGAATCGTAAAGACTAGAATAGTCAGATCGAAACTGATGGCATAGAAAAGAGAGTAGATCCTCTTGACATAGTCATTACCCTCAAACGGAGATATCTTATAGAACAACTCATGTGAGTGCATGATCATGGGTATTGTGCCAGCGATAACAACCAGAAATATGAATTTACGAGAGTATAAAAACTCCTCCAATCGCTCGAAAAACCCACTTTTTATATGATTATCAATATTCATAATACTCTTTTCATAAGGTGAATCAAGAACCAGTCCACTCAGATGAAGTTTGCGCAAGACCAAATCAGATTAAACTCTGACACCTCTTTTATACTTGGCGAGCTCTCGACCGTTTTCCTGATTCTCATAAATGATGGCTGTTTCCCACTTTCCACTAAATGTTTCCAAGAGCATTTTCTCCAATCTCCGAATACCAAGAGCCATATTGGGTTTGGCTTTCTTATGAGATCGGTCCCTGGAATAGAAAGTCCTCGAATTGCCATCATAAAACCATACTATGCACTTGGTCATAGCTATTTCAATTGACTTCTCAGACATCATGGTTCTTTACGTTTATCGAGGTTGAAATTATTAGTCAATGATATGTAGTAAGATCTCAGGAGGTCGGGATCTCTCATTTTTCTTAAACGCTGTTCATGGGTTTTAAAAAGCTGCAATCTTGAGAGCGTTTTGTATCTTCCTCTTCCTTCCTCATGTAGTTTCTGCTCTCTCCTGATTTTTTGCAATTCCAACTGCTTCTTGATTTCAATTTTCAGAATTTCACGCTTGACCAGCCAATCAAGTGTTTTTTGAAACCCATTCTTTTCATTGTTGGGGTTGAAGTAAACATGAGGCGTGGGTATCCAGTGATGAGGGGATCTATCCAGCCATTTACGAACCATAACTATCCGTTCCAAGGCTTGTTCATGATAAGTATACCACTGCTGAAATGAACCCGGACTCGAAAATTTGAGATAAACGGCAGCCCAAATTCTGTTCATGATGTCTCTTTCTTCAGGATCACTGAGAATCAAATCAGGATAGAGAATTTTCCGGGCAAACTCCCAAAATTGCTTCACCAAAACAAGTAAGGAAATGCGATCTACCTCATCAGAATTATTTTTCTGACTTTCTGAGGCAGATTTCGCATTTTCCCCCGTGTTCTTGTAAAGTTCATGTCTTGTTCCTGTGGGTTCGTCACGACCCTTCTGTCGGGACAACCCATCACCGTGAGCCTTTGGGCGAACACCTTTTACATTGTCCACAGTGCTATTATTATTATCATGTTCATGAGGTTCATGAACTAAAGGGTGAAAATTTTTCTCTTTAGAGAGTGAAAAAGGCTCCCTAGGCAAAATTTTCACGTAATTCTCTCGAAGTGAGACTACATCTTTCTGGCCATGAAATAGAATGTCCGGATTGATCCACAGCTCAATGCCATTTGCACCCTGATGTTCCTCTTGGATAATAAATCCTGACTGCTTAAGTCTTTCCTTATGATTGATAATAGTTCTCTTCGTACAGCCTTTGCATGAAGCTAAACTGGAATTATAAGTTTTAAAACCAATGATATCTCCTTCTTGCATGCTGTTCGGGCGACTGTTTAGTTGTTTGAGGTATAACCTAATGATCAATTCGGCAGTGGCTCGATGATTTGCATTGAGCTTACTGGTCATTTTGCATTGACTCTCATTGTAAGTATCAATAAAATCCTTGGTTTTGGTGAAAACCATATGGAAATCGAAGCGCTGATATACCTGCTCGGAGTTCAACATGTACCCTTTATTCTTTGCAGCTCTTTTAATGAGCTTATGATTGCTTTATAAGCTTTCATTTGAGACATCAGAGGTTTCTCGAATAAATATGATCTCTGATGCCCAAATTCCAAAGTCAACGAATCATATACCCGTTGATTCTCGGAGCACTTCGACTGAAGAAATTCTATTTGAGAAACCAACTCCTTCATTTATTGAAAAGTGATTTTCTGTCCATCTATTACCTGGTTTACAAATCTTACCAGTTGGACAAAAGAAGGTTCTTTAATTAAAGCTGTCCTTTTTCTTCTGTCATAGTATCCATCGAGCAGCTTACATTTAAGGAACAAACCAAGCTCTCTTGGGCTCCAGTTGAAGTTGGCAGCTACTTCAGGATATTTTTCAATTAACTCTGTCGGGCTTAAATAATGAGTGTTTGGCATAGCTGGTACTATTTAATTAAATACTATCTTGAAATATTCATAATAAAAATTATCAGTAAACTTAGGAGTTTGAGAGTATTGAAAGTACGTTAACCAACATTTTCATTTGCTTCGTAGGCAAATCTCTCCAGCTCAGAAACGTGAATTGACCAAGTGCCACCAGGGCGATCTTGTCGGGCCTTTAATCTTCCAGTGTTGCAGTAATGCACCACAGTACTGTATTTTAATCCAGTGGTCTCAGAAAACTCCTTTGGTGAAAAGAATTCCTTGGTATTTAGATTATTGGAAATCACCTTTCCAATGTCATTGATCAACCTTTCATAAAGTCTTTCTAAATCCCTGCGGGTAACTATCTGATTAAGATCATCTGCTGTCATAAGTTTAACAATCAATTCGACTGCTAAATAAGTCATCATTCCTTTGCGCAAAAAGGCCAATACCGGAGGGGTATTATACACATAGTGGGGGAGGTTGGGGGAGCAACTGCAAACACAAGTATCTGGTTTACAGGATGTTTACAAAATCAATTTTTTTAAAGAAAATTGAAAAAAGAATAATTGATTGCCTCGAGTAGGGTATTTTGCTACTTTTGCAGCTCTAATTGGTTGAATAGCTATATCACCTTACAGCTTTCTCAACGGTAGAAAAAGGCGGTTGATACCACCTGAAAAGCATAAAAATTTGCTGGCTCCGTAGTTCAATGGATAGAATAGTGGTTTCCTAAACCGTAGATGCAAGTTCGATTCTTGCCGGAGCTACCACTTTTTTAGAAGCTAGAATTGA
>JBCBSS010000154.1:0-18738 GCA_039819065.1 Bacteroidota bacterium | reverse complement strand
GAATTCTAGGAATACGAGGGTATTCCACTAGGACAATCTTCAAAAATTCAACACCAGTCATTTCCGGCATCTTCTGATCGGTAATAATGATATGTACTTCCTGTTCATCAAGGATTTCTAAGGCCTCACGACCAGAGACAGCAGTGATTACGTTGTATTGTGTAAAGTAGATTGACTTGAAACCTTGCAAATTGCTTATCTCATCATCTACATAGAGTATGTTAAACTTTTCCATTTCAGATTTGGCTACGGCTTTTTGAATAGATCAATCAGTTGCCGATACCGTATTTCAAAAAATTAATTGACAGACTTGATAAAAAAATATGTGACCCGCTTGGTCTAGTTTTATTTATGATTTTCCTCTAATCGATTACGAATTTCTTTAGTCACAGAATTGAGCTCATTAGCGGCTTGCTTAATTCTTCCAACAATATCAGCTCTTTCATGATCATCGACATAATTATGCTCAAATAGTGACACCAGACCAATAATGGTAGCAACTGGCCCTCTTAGTTCATGAGCGTTAATGAATGCGTATTCCTCTAACTGCTTATTCTGAGTCTCCAACTGAATAGCCCTTTCTTCAAGGGTCTGATTAGCAGACTGGAGGTCTCTGAGCAACTTCTGATTTTCCTGTTGCAAACTGTATTTCTCAAGTGCCTGGTTAATAATCGCGTCCATCTCCTTCACATCCCATGGCTTAGTCAAGTATCGATAAATACCGCACCCATTAATCGCTTTAATAATGGTATCAATATCACTGTAGCCGGTCACTATGATTCGAATAGGGTCAGGGTATTTGGTCACTATATTGTTTAGGAACTCGACACCCGACATCTCAGGCATTTTTTGGTCCGCAAATATGATTTGAACCTCATATTCTTCAAGTATTTTAAAGGCTTCCCTACCTGAGGTAGCGGTCAAGATGTTGTAGTCCTTGAAATAAATCGATTTAAAGCCCTGCAAATTGCTTTCTTCGTCGTCAACATAAAGAATACTAAACTTTTGCATGCCTTGACAGCAGTGTCATTTAGGAATGGTAATAATGAATTCGGTACCCTTTCCTTCTTCACTGACTACTTGTATATCCCCTTTGTGTTTTTCTATAATGCCAAAACTTATTGACAGTCCCAGTCCGGTTCCCTTACCAACCTCTTTGGTGGTAAAAAATGGTTCAAATAGTTTCTTTCTGGTTTCTTTAGACATGCCCACTCCGGTATCTTTAATGCACACTTGCGCCGAATCCTCTTGATTGACAGTCTTGATTCTGATCTCTTTAAGACCTTGGCCATCATTCATATCAATAGACTCTATGGCATTGGTAATTACGTTCATGAAAACCTGATTCAATTGTTCTGGATAACAATTAATATTAGGGAGGTTTTCATCATATGCTTTGATTACAGTTATCTTATTCTTAGTTCGAGACCTTAGCAATACTAGTGTTGCATTCAAACCTTCATGAATGTCTGCGTCCTTTTGCTCGGCCTCATTCAACCTTGAAAACGATCTCAACCCCTTCACAATCTCGGAAGTTCTATCGGCCCCTAATCGAATATCATCCATCAATCCAAAAATGAAGTTCTTCACTTCATCATACTGGGTCTGCTTTTTCAATTCTTCTATTTCTGAAAGAACTTGATTCACATTCTCTGCAGACTGTATTGATTCATATTTGTTGACCACCTGCATAAAGGAAGAAAAGTTTCTTTCCAGCCCGGCAATACCTATGGAGATAAAGTTGATGGGATTATTGATCTCGTGAGCTATCCCTGCAGTGAGCTGGCCAAGGGAAGCCATTTTGGCAGAATGAACCAACTGTGTTTGAGTAGCTCTTAGTTCGCTATAAGCATTCTCAACCATTTCTTTTTGCCGTACCACTTCTTTGGTTCTATCAATCACCTTTTCTTCCAGGTTCTGGTAGAGAAGAGCATTCTCTAAAGAGATGGTTATTTGGGTCGACAATAAGTTAAGTAACTTGATTTTGTCGAGGTTGAATGCATTCGCTTGTGTGTTATTTTCCAGGTAAATAATAGCGGTCAACTGCCCCTTTACATATACCGGATGGCACAGAATAGATTTGGGTTGCTGTTTTTGGATATATGGATCATCTTTAAATCTATCATCCTGGGTAGCATTGTTAGCAACCAAGACCTTACCTGTCTTGATCACTTCACTGATGATAGTGGCCGATAGCCTGTTCTTTTCAGCAATCTTTTTAGATTGTAAAACCCTTATACCAGATTTAAGACTGCCTCTCGCCTGAATAATCAACTGGTCACCTTCATACTGAATCAGGAAGCCACGTTCAGCACCGGCATTGTCAATAACAATCTCCATCATTTTCTCTACCAGGTTGATGAGATTCATCTCCCTGGATAGCATTTGAAGGAATTTTACAATACCACTTAAATCCAGATCACGCTGACTTTCACCTGAATCAATGAAATCTAGTTCTGCATTCATATAGGTATTATAACCAGCAAATGAAGTTACTGTTTAAAAAGAACCCTTGAAAAGTGATGATTTTTTTACCTTAGAACGCTTATAATCAGTGGGTTATAAAATGACGCTAGCGCTTTTAGGTAATCGGAGTATGATATGCAGTCTGTGACTTAACTTATAAAAACATTAAAAGTCGTCATCAAAACCCTGGTCTCCACCGCCTCTGCGCCTATTTCTGTCTCTTTGATTTTTCTTTTGGTTAATGCGATAAGAAAAGTTCAACGTGTAAGCCCTAACCCTCCATTGAAATTCACCGTCGAAGACAAAATTACCGCCTTCCGCAAACTCTCCTGTCGTTTCAGATCTGAATACACCGCTGTTAAAGACATCCCTGACATTGGCTACAAGCGTACCCTTCCCATTCATTACGTCCATACTGGCGCCAATGTCTAAAGTGGTAAAGCTCTTGATTTCCCGCTGGGGTCGCTGCTGAGGAGCCCTATACCTCCAATTTAGCTGTAGGTCTACTTTTTTCTTGATTGTCATGCGCGAATTCAAACGTGTATTCAGCGTATTAGCCTCGCTATCAAAGTTTTGGTCTTCAAACCCTCCTGTGATGACTTGCCTGTACAGATTGGCGCTTCCGTCTACCTTCCACCAGTCAGTGATGTCATAACTATAGTTGAGTTCGAAACCGTAAGCATCTTCTCGACTTAAGTTCACTGGTGCAGAAATGTTAACAGTATCCAAACTGGTAGTGATGCGCTGCACCACACCATCTGTTTGTCGGTAGTAGAAACTGGCAAAAAGACTGCTATTCTTCCATGTCCTTAAATAACCAATCTCGTAAGAATCTGTATATGTCGGATCAAGGTCAGGGTTTCCTGTACGCAAGTTGCGGTTGTTCCCTATAGAAAAGGGGAACGGGTTTAGATTTCTAGACCGCGGTCGCCTTATGCGCCTGCTGTAGCTTGTCTGAAGAGAATTGCCTTCGCCCAGTTTATAGGTGAAGAAAGCACTCGGAAAAGCATCAGTATACTGTTTATCGAAAGTTTCCTCAGTTTGCAGCAGACCTATTTCTATATCAGTTGCTTCCACTCTCAGCCCTAATTGGTATGAGATCTTGCCGATTTCATTGCCATAAATAGCATATACAGCGTTGACATACTCGTTGTACCTGAAATTATTACTCAAGTTAGTATCGACCACTAAAGCATCATCTACTGAAGTACTGACCACAAAGTCATTGGCCAATCTTCTGAAGTTACCGCGATAGCCTGTTTCAAAACGGGCATTTTGGCCAAAGGGATGAACATAATCTACCTGCGCCAACCAGCTTTCTTCGCTTTCTTGGTTATCAGAGAATTGTAGCTCATCTGTAATGGACTCACCAGATGAATTAAACAAGTTCCTTTCGACAATATCTGCCAATTCGGTTTCGGTATTATCCCTATACTGCAAATCAGCGGTGAGCAGTTGATCTTTATTTTTAAAAGTGCGCCTATAGTTGAGGTTGTATTCGAAGTTGATATCATCTTCTTCCTCATCTTCGTCTCGCAATGAACTTTCGATAAGTGTGTTATTACCATCAAAGTCTCTGAAGGAGGTAAGCCTGTCATTTCTATCATCTGATACGCGATACAAAAATGATCCTGTGATGGTATTGTGATCATTGAGAAAGAACTCTAAACCGGTTCTAACATTGTTAGAGAGACCACCTCTCTCAAAGTCTGTGGCTTGATCCGACACATAGGAAGAGTCGGTTTCAAAAAAGCGTTGAAAAGATGAACCCCGTCCTGGATTACGGCGATAACCAATGCCATAACTAGCAAAGAAGTTAATCTTGTCTTTCCTGTAGTTGAAGTTCAAAGAAGCCCCATGGTTATTAGGATAACCGGTATTTACCGTTACACCGCCATTGAGCCCTGCTTTCCGATCCTTTTTGAGTATGATATTGATGATACCCGCGTTACCTTCAGCATCATATCTTGCGGAGGGGTTCGTGACTACTTCTATACTCTCAATCAAGTCGCCTTGTAACTGCCTTAATCCATCGCTACTGCTTATACCGATCAATCCGGAAGGCTTTCCGTCCACCAAAATCCTGACATTCTCGCTACCGCGAAGACTCACATTACCGTCCTGATCAACCGCTACGGAAGGAACATTATCCAAAATGTCTACAGCGTTCCGTCCAGCATTGCTAGCGTCCTCAGCCACATTAAACACTCGTTTATCCAACTTCAATTCCAACTGGTCGCGATCTCCTTCAATGGTCACTTCAGAAAGTGTCTCTGCATCTGGCTCAAGTAGTATTGACCCCAGTGCTAGACGCCTTTTACTTTGGTTAATGATGACATCACTTATCAGCTTCTCTTTGTAGGATATGAATTGCACTTTCAGGTAATAATTCCCCGGCTTGATGCCTATGTTGAACTGCCCTTTAGCATCCGTTACACCACCACCAACCAGAGCGGAATCAATGTTAGTGTAAACAGACACACTCGTATATTCAAGAGGTTGTCCAGTCGCATTATCAATGACTTGGCCGGTGATAGAATATTGTGAAGTAGGTTTTTGAGCAAAGGTAATTTGAGATAAAAATACAGCGCTTATGAGAAGCACAGTCCCGATTAATCTGATCATCAGAGTTGTAGTAAGTTCTGCAGAATTATTGATTGCTTGATAACTAGTGAACATTATTGCTCAGGATAAGTTCGTCCTTCGCATATGGCCTAAACGTATATTGCGTAAAAAAACTGGTATAACACCAATTGAAATGTCCTTACCACAGATTGACAATAGTGAGTACATAAAAATGGTAGATTAATGACCTGATAAATTTAAAGCATCAAATGTCGTTGTCTATAAAAACCAAAAAAAGTCTCCACAAAATATTTAAAGACACGCTGACCAATTGCTCTATTGACGTTTGATTTGAAATAATGTTCAACTTTTAATCATAAAAATTGATAGAAAAATCAAACAGCAGAACCGAAGGAACAGAACATAGTCTATTTTGGTAATAAATTAATATTCAGCCAGTTATAGCACATATATTAAAATACGAGCAAGATTTGTCAAATCATAGACTAATTGATTGATGATCTTTATTGTACTATTGAGATAAATAAATGGGCGGGTATATTGGAACAATTGTAAAATTTGTTCGTAAGCTAAGTTCTTAATTATGAAAGGCCTACTATTTTTTATAATCAGCACATGCGCCTCTCAGGTTTTTGCGCTGCCTTCAGCCCACTTTGCTGGCCAGAAAAACGTTTCTCAATCCGATTCCTCTCAACTACAATCACTTTATGAATTAAGTGAAAGTTATTACTGCCAGGCGCAATGGGATTCACTAAAAGTGGTCATCAAAACGCTACAACAGCTCAGTGAGCAACCAGACCACCAGCATTATCTGGCCAAATCCGCCTACTTAATGAAATTGGTTGATACCAATGCAGAGGATGGTAGCGTAAACATGGAGCAGGTAAAAGTACTTTTAACAGAGTCTGATAGTCCAGACATTGTAGCACTAGTGCATATAGGCATCGCAGATGCTAAGATGTCTGCCGGTCAGTTTCATGATGCTTTACTGCATCTGAATCTGTTGACCGATGCCTTCCAAAACGATGAATTAAATATTGCGACCAGAGCCATTGTATTCAACGACCTGAGCTCTATATACATGGAATTTGACGATCATACGCGTGCTGCCAAGTATGGTGTACTGGCTTATGACTTATACAAAGAAGGCAACAATATCTCCGGGCAGATCACCAGTCTTATCAAGTTGGGTGAGATAAAGAGAAATGCAGAAGCATTTGAAGAGGCATTATCTTATCTGGATGATGCTATTGCCCTTGTTCAAGAGCATGGCAAAAGTGATTTCGAATGGCAGATATCTTCGAATGTGGGTGAATTACATGCCGACATGGGTAATCTCGACCAAGCGCTCGCCAAACATCAAAGCAGGTTGGATATGGCCACGCAAGATAATGACATCATAAAAGTAGCAGTTGTTCAAAAAGACTTAGCCCGGGTTTATATCCAAAAGCAAGATTATGCCAATGCCACAACATGGCTTAACAAAGCTACCGCTACTATAGAATCAAACGACGACCAAGCTGACGCCACCAGGTTAACCTTACTCATGGATACTTATATGTTCTTGGCTCAAATCGATTCTATCATGGGTGATCATCAATCTGGTTTGCAGCATTATAAAAAGTACATCCACTTCAGGGATCAATTGTACACCGACATAAAGAACAAAGCCATAGAAAAATATAAGGTCAGCTATGAAACAGAAAAGAAAGATCAGGAGATTGAGCTCTTGACCACCAATCATGAGGTGCAAAAGTTGACTATTGATAAGCAACGGAATCTTATGTTGGCTATCCTGATTGGTTCTATTCTTATCTTGGCACTAGTAGGCCTTGTATATAATCGGTACAAGCTTAAAACAAAGTCATTTTCTATCATCAAAAAACAGAAGAGTGACCTAGAACATAAGAATGAGATCAAAGAGGCGCTTATTAAAGAAATTCATCACAGGGTAAAGAACAATTTACAGATCATGCTTAGCATGCTCAATGCTCAAGGTTACATTCTCGAAGGTGACGAAAAAGCCAAGAGTATCATCAAAGAGAGCCAAAATCGCATCAGATCACTGGCTCTTATACATCAGAACCTGCATCACTCCGGTCATTATCTGGTAGTGAACGCCAAAGATTATATACACGATTTGATTGATAATATTTCTGGCAGCTTCAGGGAAAAAATAGCATTGGTCAATATAAAAGCTGATGTGGAGCCAGTAGAAATCAACATGAATTTCGCTGTACCAATAGGTTTGATCATCAATGAACTCGTGACTAATTGCTTTAAATATGCTTTTGTGCAGACTGATAATCCTGAGCTTTCAATAACCTTCAAAGCAGCATCAAAGGATTCGTTTGACCTGAGCGTATGCGATAACGGAATAGGTTTTCCACCTGATTTTGACATGAGCAACGCCAGTAACTTTGGTTTACAAATAGTGCGTGGTTTAACACAGCAATTGAGTGGTGAAATGACCTTTTCCCATGAACACGGCGCTTGCTTCTACTTTAAACTACGTGATCAAGACGTTGTGGAGAAAGAGACAGTTTCACAATAGCATTTTTCATATTTCTAGTTTGAACGTCTCAATTGCAACGTTTTTAGAATTGTCCATAAGCTAGATTTGTATATACCTAAAACCAGCTATTGACCATTCTATTTTGACAATGCCATGACAGATTTTCTGCCTTAAATGGCTTTAGACAAAGTAATGAACTATTAGACCAGAGCACCTAACCACATCATATGGGTGATTTACTTGAATACCTGGTTTTATTCTAATTGATGTGCATGCTACGACCCTATGACAACTAAAAGATTCCTTTTACAGTGCTTGGCCGTCTCTATAGGCTTATTAATTGGCACTAACCACAGTCATGCCCAGTGGCAAGAAAGGCTGGATAGCCTGAATGCCGTAGCCAGAGATACTATGAGTGACCGGACATCGGTTGGACACCTCTATCAAATTGCCGCAACCTATTACCGACTGAAACAGGACACCGCTGTGGACATCATGTATAAGGTAAGAGATCTGAGTAATAAACTGGAAAACAAGGCTTATCAAACCAGGGCGATGTACTTCCTTGGAAGCATACATGGCAACCAAGGCAATTTTGATTCGGCGGTCTATTATCTGTCTGATGCACGCGAAGTCATCAAAACCCTCAATGACACCCTCCGATTGATTAAGCATTCCAACAGGTTGGGGCTCTGGCTTTATGCGGCCAAGCGTTATGACGAATCCATCGCGCTTTACCATGAAACATTAGCCTTAGCAGACGATAAGACAGATTTAGATTTGATAGCACGCGCACATTTGGGATTGGCTCAATCGTGGTTTGCAAAAGGTGATTACCACACAACTTTAGATTATTTGCTCAAAGCCATCAAGGATGAGGATACTGGGAAGTTGACACTCTATACAAGAAGTACAGTATATGAATTCCTAACTACGTTGACCTCAGACTTGAAGCAATACGATGAAGCCTTGAAATACAATAAAATATCCTACCAGCTTTTTGAAGAACGTCAATATCCACCGGGTATGATTGCAGAAAGTTTGAAGGCTGGCCTCATTTATTTCAACAGAGACCAATGGGATGAGCTTGAAGTGGAGATGGACAATGCCCTAAAATTATCAAATGAGCATAATATCGATAAGTATTTGACCGGAATATACAGCTTGATCGGTAAGAAGATGCAGAAAGACGGTAATACGGCAGAGGCCATACGTTATTTTGAGATGCAAAAAAAAGAGGCAGAGGTGGGTGAGATAGATCTAGAAAAAGTGAACGCATACTGCAACCTCGGCAGTATATACATAGATGTAGAAAGGTATGACGAAGCCAGATACTATTCAGATATAGCCAGAGATATGTTGATCGAAATGATCGAAGAAGAAAGTGATAGAACCGCTATGCGGCTCATGCTTTACATCACAGGTCACCTATCCCATTTAGATTCTGTAGCCAACGATGAGATAGGTAGTTTAAAGCATTACAGAGAATATATTAAGTATAAGGAACAACTTTTCGATTTAGAAAAAAGTGATGCCATTGCTGCACTAAGAACGAGCCATGAATCCGAGAAGCAAGATAAAGATATAGAATTGCTTGCGGCCAAAAATAAGGTGCAAATGGCACAGCACCGGAAAGAGCAGGATTTAATGGTAGCATCCATCATAGGAGCTGTCTTGCTGGTCGTTCTTTTGGTTTTAATCTACAAGCGGTACACCCTCAAGAACAAAGCGTTTAACACCATAAAGACCCAAAAAACAGACATTGAAGAAAGGCATTCTATCAACGAAAAACTCATCGACGAAATCCACCACAGGGTCAAAAACAACTTGCAGATCATGCTCAGCATGCTCAATGCTCAGGGCTATTTGTTGAAGAATGACGACAGGGCCAAGTCCATCATTAAAGAAAGTCAGAACCGCATCAGGTCTTTAGCACTTATTCACAACAACCTGCACCAAAGTGGCCGTTACCTCATAGTAGGTGCAAAGCATTATATAGAAGATCTGGCCACCCAGGTTAAAGAAAGCTTCGGTCAGAAAGCTCAGAACATTGAATTAGTCACGGATATAGAAGACACTGAGATAAGCATGAACTTCGCTGTTCCTCTTGGACTTATAATCAATGAACTGTCCACCAATGCAATAAAGCATGCTTTTCAAGAGCAACCGACTGAACCTACGTTGACAGTTAAGTTTGCTAAGACTGGTACAGGTACATATGAACTGACCTTGTCCGATAACGGCATTGGCTTCCCTCCCGACTTTGACATGACCAGCAGCAGCAACTTCGGCCTGCATATCGTCAACGGGCTCACGCAGCAATTACAAGGTGAAATGACGGTATCTAGTGATTGCGGTATCTGCTTCAATTTCACGCTAAAGGATCAAGTCATTAGGGAAAAGAAGGAACTAGCCTACGCCTAATCAAGGTGGTATGGTTTCGTTCGAATCAAATCGGCGAACTTGAGTAATGCTAATGAAAATGTAGTTAATGCAATGATCTCTATCGTGATAATAAACTTTGATATTTAAGTAGTTAATAAAATGGATACTCGGTATCAGTATTTGAAAGCAAATAAACCCTGTTCGATTTATCAGGTTATCTCGACGCTGATCAATATCACACCTATCCGTTTATTGCCCATTCGGTTTTTCATTATAGCTATGACGCTGATGTTATTGTCTAAACCGACGGATGTACGCAGTCAGGAAAATAAAAAGCTAGATAGCTTGAAACACGTTTCTATTCAATCACTTGATCAAAAAGCCAACATTTTTTTTCTGATCAGCGACATATTCGGTAAGCAGAAGGAGTATGACTCTGCCGCAAGATATGCTCTTCAAGCTTATGAAACATTGAAAGAAACAGGTAATACACAAGATATACCTAGGTTTGGGTATCGACTGTCACTATGGATGTACGCAACCAAGCAGTACGATCAGTCTCTTGAATTTGCCTATGATGCCCTTTCCTATACCAATGAAAAGACCAACCAAGACATAAGAGCCAATCTTAATTTAGGCATTGCAAAAGTGGCCATTAAACAAGGCGATCAACTCAAAGCAATGGATTTTTTGATTAAGGCTATGGAAAAAGAGGATTCCAAAGAAGTCAAACCTCTCACCAGAGCGAAATGCTATGAGTATCTCACCAATATTCATATGGATCTTGAACACTATGAAAAAGCGTTGGAGTACAGCAAAAAAGCCCGTAATGCTTATAAACAGCTAAATCATGCCGAAGGGCAGCAGGTAGAACTGATAAAGACGGGCATGATTTACGATATGCTCGATATACACCATAGCGCCGAGGCCAGTTACAAAAAGGCCCTTCAGATAGCGTTTGAAAGTGGGCAAAAGCATTTACTCATATACATCCATTCGCGACTTGGGTATCATTACCAAAAGACTCGGGAATTAGACAAAGCAATTTCCGCATTTAAAAACGAAATAGACGTGGCATTTAATGATGGCGATACCACCACTATTGCCGCTGCACACTGTAGTCTTGGTGGGGCATACATAATCAATGAACAATTAGACTTAGCTGATAGCATATTATGCGCTGCCAAAACATTACTCCTTTACAGCCAAACAAAGAAACAAAACAAGGCCGAATTTGAGCTCATGTCAAACATTGCATTGAGCCTTTCAAATATTGATTCTTTACAAGGCAATCATAAGACAAGCCTGGCTCACTACAAAGAATCTGTTGCTTATAAAGACAGCCTGAAGCAGGTTCAAAAAATTGCCTCAATTGAAAAACTAAGAGTCGGTTATGAATCCGAGAGGCAAGACAAGGATATAGAATTGCTTGCAGCTAAGAACAAGGTACAAATGGCACAGCACCGGAAAGAGCAGGATTTAATGGTAGCATCCATCATAGGAGCTATCTTACTTATCTTTCTTTTGATTCTAATCTATAAGCAGTATATGCTCAAGAATAAGGCTTTTAATACTATCAAGGAGCAAAAAACAGATATTGAGATCAGACATTCTATCAACGAAAAACTCATCAACGAAATCCACCATAGGGTAAAAAACAACTTACAGATCATGCTTAGCATGTTGAATACTCAGGGTTATTTGTTGAAGAATGATGACAGGGCCAAGTCCATCATTAAAGAGAGCCAAAACCGAATCAGGTCTTTGGCACTTATACATAATAACCTGCACCAAAGTGGTCGCTACCTCATAGTAAGTGCTAAGCAGTATATAGAAGATCTGGTCATCCGGGTAAAGGAAAACTTCGGTCAAAAAGCCCAGCACATTGAATTAATCACGGATGTAGAAGACACTGAGATAAGCATGAACTTCGCTGTCCCTCTTGGGCTCATAATCAATGAACTATCCACCAATGCATTAAAGCACGCTTTTCGAGATCAGTCAACCGAACCTACGTTGACCGTTAAATTTGCTAAGACTGGCACTGGTTTGTATGAACTCACCTTATGTGATAACGGCATTGGCCTCCCTCCCGGCTTTGACATGACCTGTAGCAACAACTTCGGCTTGCACATCGTCAACGGGCTCACCCAACAATTGCAAGGTGAAATGACGGCATCTAGTGATTACGGTACTTGCTTCAATTTCACGCTAAAAGATGAGGTCATTAAAGAAAAGAAAAGCGAACGACAGCACGCTTTAAGTACGGTATAAACCGTAAATGCCCTAAACGTAACAGTTGAATTCCCACAGATTTGTACCTTTATTATGTAGACAACTAGCTCTGTTTTTTGTAAGGTGCATTAATACCTATTTTTTTAACAACAAATATGCGCCTATCATACTCGAGCGTACCCAGACGAGCGATGACCAGCTTTTAGTAATTACCTTCAGATCATCCTAAGATGGGCCAGGCGATTTTTAGAACAATGTGATTTATGACCATTGCCCGATTGAAAAACTATGTAGTAGGCCTCACTTTGATATTCACCTTGGTTCTACATGATGCTGCATCCCAGCAAGTCAATAAAATAGATAGCCTGAAAACCGCATTGGGTCAAACGCTCTCAGATTCATTGCGTTTCAAGGTAACTTTTCGATTAGCTAATGAACTGGTCAAAAAGAATAGGGATTCTGCCAACGCATACTTCAAAAAGTCCATCCAAATCGCGGAACGAAGCCAGAACCGATTGAATGAAGCTAGCGCATACTTTGAAATGAGTAACAACCTAGGGATGTTATACCGCTTCGAAGAGGCTGTTTCCAGTGCTCGTAGTGCATTAGAACTAGGTAATGACTTACTTGATACGCTCGGCAGGATGAGATATAACTTACGGTTGGCTCATTGGCTCTATTATGATCGAAGATATCACGAAGCAATAGACCATTACCGAGTGGCGATGCCGCTCGCCGAACAGATAGATAAAGTAGATACTTATGTCAAACTTTGCACCTACATGGCCAGGGCAAAAACAAAGGTATGGGAATCTGACTCCGCGATGCACTACCTGGTCAAAGCCCTAAAATATGAAGATCACGATGCAGTAAAACCAGGCACAATTACAACAATGTATCGGCAGTTTTCACTGCTATACACTTCCATGAAGCAATATGAGCAAGCCCTTCCCTACGCACTAAAAGCCATAGCGCGGTTGGAAAAACAAAAAAATGCTTACGGCAGTGTTATCACCGAACTGATCAGGGTGAGCCTGATTTACAAACCTTTGGGTAACGTAGATGAGGCCTTAGTAGTATTGAAAAAGGCAGAAAAGTTAGCCAAGGAACACGATTACCATTATCTCGACTGGAGCCTCTACTCTTCATTAGGCTATACATACATCAAATTAGATAGGTTTGAAGAGGCCCTGGAAAGCTTTCGCGAAAAGGATAAAAGTGCTCAGTCATCCGGTGATAGTTATAGAATAGCCGCCGCTAAGTGCAGTTTGGCAGAAGTCTATAATATGTTAGGGGAATATGACAGTGCTCGCCATTTGGCAGAACAAGCCAAAGCACTGATGGCCGAATTCCAGGAAGACAATAAAAAGTCCGGAAGGTTTGATCTGCTCTTAAGTACAAGTCTTACGTTCTATACCATCGATACCATATTCCACGATTATGCCAGTGCATTGAAGCACTACAAATTACATGTCAGCTATCTGGACAGCCTGAATAGTATGGAAAAACAAAATGAAGTGGATAGGATGAAAATCGGGTATGAAACAGCTAAGAAAGAACAAGAAATACAATTGCTTGCTGCCAGAAATAAGGTACAGATGGCACAACAACGGATAGAGCGAGACTTGATGATTGCGTCTATCGTGGGAGCGATTCTACTCACTCTCCTTTTGATCATGATTTACAAAAGGTACAGCCTGAAGGCCCATGCATATAATACCATCAAAAATCAAAAAACCGATATAGAAGCAAGAAACGCAACTAACGAAAAGCTCATTGATCAAATCCACCATAGGGTAAAAAACAACCTGCAGATCATGCTCAGTATGCTCAATACGCAAGGGTACCTTTTGAAGAATGACGAGAAGGCCAAAGCCATAGTCCAGGAAAGCCAGAATCGCATTAAGTCTTTGGCACTGATTCACAACAACCTGCACCATAGTGGCCGTTATCTCATAGTTAATGCGAAGCGTTACCTGGAAGAACTTACTACAAACGTAACGGCAAGTTTTAGCACAAAAGCAAAACGCATTCAGCTACAAACGGCCATTGAAGATGCTGAGATAAGCATGGACTTCGCCGTTCCTTTAGGGCTCATCATCAACGAATTGATCTCCAGCACCTTCCAATATGCATCAGGCGATGGAAAAGAAGCCTCTACCCTTTCCCTTGAGTTTACTCAAGTGGCAGATCAAGTTTACGAGCTCACTTTATCCGACGATGGACTCGGTTTTCCGCCAGACTTTGATTTGTCCGGAAGCAATAATTTCGGCATGCAATTGGTAGAGGGTCTTACTCAGCAGTTAGCCGGCCGTATGACCATATCAAGCGATTGTGGCACTTGTTTCAACTTCACACTAAAAGATCAAATGGTCAAAGAAAGGAACAGTCAACGACACCTCAGCTTAAATACATTATAGTATCTCAAATGTCTTAAGGGCAACACTTGAATTTCATTGGATTCATACTTTTGAGAAGTATGGCAAAAGCGTATTGTTGCTTTGTTAATGATCAATGTCTACCCACAAGGCACCTTTAAATGTCGTAATGCATTATGAACAACAAAAGGCCTTACTTATTCACTTTTATTTGTGTAATAGCCCTCCTTTTTATCTCTCCAGATACTTATGCACAGTCGGAAAAAAGATTAGACAGCCTAAACCAAGTAGCTAGAGATACCATGAGCGAAGCCACTTTAGCTGCGCACCTTTACAACATCAGCGTAGCCTACTATTTCCTTAAAAATGATACCGCCGTGGATATTATGTACAAGGTTCGCGACTTAAGTACAGCGCTCGAAGAGAAAAATTATCAATCCAGATCTTTATACTTCCTAGGAAGCATACATGGCAACCAGGGCAATTTTGATTCTGCCGTTTACTATTTATCAAACGCACTCGAAATTATCAAAACGCTTGGTGACACCACCAGAATTATCAGACACAGCAACAGGTTGGGTCTATGGCTTTACAATTCCAAGAGATTTGACGAATCTATCGCCATGTACAAAGAAGCGCTGTCATTGCTCAGTGACAGTACACATTTAGACTTAGCGGCACGTTCGCATTTAGGCCTAGCACAGGCTTGGTATAGAAAGGGCGATAATTATATTACACTGGACTATTTGTTAAAGGCTATCAAAAAAGAAGACTCAGGCCAACTATCACTTTATACACGCAGTACTATTTATGAATTTTTCACCCGCGTATACATTGAACTAGAGCACTACGAAGAAGCGCTGAAATTCAATAAGGTATCTTACCAGCTTTTCGAAGAAAGAGGTTTTCCAAAAGGAATGGTTGCTGAATCGATCAAAGCTGCTCAAATATACAGGGGCTTGAAAAAAACAAAGAAAATGAGAGCAGCGCTGTTAAAGGCAGAAGCTATGGCACTTGAGAAAAATGAACGAATTTATCTTCGAAGTATTTACGATATGCTAGGCACGAGCTTTCTGGACGAAGGAGAGTTGAATAAAGCACAAAAGTATTTTGACCTCAAGGTGCAAAGTGCTATAGCCGCTGGTGATACACTCGAAATAGCATGGGCTTATAGCCGTTTGGATGCATTGTTTATAAAACAAAAAAAATACAATGAAGCCAAAGCAGCCAGTTTAACAGCCAGGGACCTGCTATTGAAATCTTTACAGAATGATCAGATAAAGTCGCAATTAAGACTGATGGTATCCATTTATGAAGACTTGAGCTATATAGACTCTGCTTTGAATATCCCAGAAAGTAGTCTGGCTCATTACAAAACACATGCAGCGTATAAGAACAAACTGCTCAATCTTGAAAAGAGTGATGCCCTTGAGGAGTTGCGGTTAAGCTACGAATCTGAGAGGCAAGACAAGAATATACAATTGCTTGCTGCCAAAAACCAGGTACAAATGGCCCAACAACAGAAAGAGAGGCATCTGGTAATAGCATCGATCATAGGCATCGTTTTACTAACCCTTCTTTTGGTACTGACCTACAAACGTTACACCCTTAAAAACAAAGATTTCAACACAATACAAGCCCAAAAGACAGACATTGAAGTAAGAAATGCCACTAATCAAAAGCTTATTAATGAAATCCATCACAGGGTAAAAAACAACTTGCAGATCATGCTCAGTATGCTCAATACACAAGGGTACCTTTTGAAGGATGACGATAAGGCGAAAGCGATAGTCAAGGAAAGCCAGAACCGGATTAAGTCGTTGGCATTGATCCATAATAACATACACCATAGTGGCCGCTATCTTACAGTTAATGCGCAGCCTTACTTGAAAGAACTTACCCAAAATGTAATGGCAAGTTTTAGCACCAAAGCAGAACGCATTCAGCTAGAAGCAGCCATTGAAGATGTTGAGATCAGCATGAACTTCGCCGTTCCATTAGGGCTCATCATCAACGAATTGATGACATGCATCTTGCAATACGCGTCAGGGCATGAACAAGAAGCCTCTACCCTATCCCTGAAGTTCGCTCGAGTAGTGGATCATGTTTACGAACTCACTTTATCAGATGACGGACTGGGCTTTCCACCTGACTTTGACCTGACGGGGAGTAATAACTTCGGCATGCAATTGGTCGAAGGGCTTACCCAACAACTGGCTGGCAGTTTGACCATATCAAGCGATTGTGGTATCTGTTTCAATTTTACCCTAAAAGACAGCCTAGTGAGTGAGAAGGCCGTAGTTTTAAGTTAGCCCGGAATAACCTCAAAGGCGCGACAAGGCTTTCAAGGCCCTTATCAGCTCATCCAATTCCGCGGTGGTCGTGAAAATGCCTGGCGTAATCCTCAACCCACGCACTCCCGGTCTGTTGATCGCTACTGTCCAGATGTTGTAATCTTCAAGAAGTGTTTTGGCTAAATCTGATGGTTCGATACCTTCAATGCCCACATTACCAATGGCCGCATGCCTGTGTTGTTCTGCAGGTGTGTTGACTATCACACGTGGTAAGTCCCGCACCTTACTAGTCCAATAATGCTGTAGAAATCGCAATCGAGCCTCTTTACGTTCAATGCCAATTCGATTATGAAAGTCAATGGCATTGCTGATAGCCAGATCTGTATGTACCGGGTGGGTGCCCGTATGATTCAATCTGTATATGTCATCATCGGGCAGATCATTTTCCGCCAGCAAAGGCCAAAGCCCGGCTACTTTGCTTTTATTAACATAGAGAAACCCTGCGCCTAGTGGTACACTCAACCACTTATGCAGACTCGTTCCGTAGTAGTCGCAATCAAGGTCATTTATAGAAAAATCGATTTGCGCAAAGGCATGCGCCCCATCCACCATCACCTCAACACCCTTGCTGTGCGCCATCTCACAGATCTTCTTCACCGGCATGATTTGGCCTGTGATATTCACCAAATGACAAACCATAAGCAGCCTAGTCTTGCTGGTGATGGCTGACGCATACAAATCGACCAGTTCATCATCACTTTTAGGATGGTTAGGAATGGAAACGATTTTGCTTTTCACACCGTAACGGCGTCCAACCAACTTGAATTGGTTCAGCATGGCACCGTAGTCTTGCTCGGCCATCACCGCCTCATCCCCTTCTCTCCAATCCAAACCAGATATCACCAAATCCAAGGCCTCGGTCGTATTGCGGGTAATAACCAGCTCGTCAGCACCACATCCGGCCATCTTGGCCAGCTTCGCTGCGATGGCTTTTTTGTTTTCCCACTGTACCGTACGCATATACCAAGACCCTTGATAATTGACCTCTCTCACATGGTTGATAAAATGCTCCAGGGTTTCCTCAGGCAGGATGGCATAGTAGCCATTCTCAAGGTTGATGTAATCGGGTTTGATCTTGTAGTCAGACCGGATCTTCAACCAAAACTCATCATCTTTAGCCAAATCCTTAGGTGAAACGCCTGCTACTCCACTCATCAATTCGTCTAATGCATTGAAACTGAAGGGAAGCGCCAGGCCTACCAGTGATGCCTTTTTGATGAAAGATCTTTTGTCCATAGTCATGATTTTGATTCAAATTAGAAATTTAAAAGCCGCCCTCCAAACTTCGACCAAAGGGTAAGAACAACAGAAAATAGATGACCTAGTACTCGCAGGTCTCATCAAAATGCTAGTTGAAACTTTTTCAAAAACACGACAACGGAGTTTTGTCATTAAATGCTTATTTTCAAAGGATTATAAGCTCCGAACCTATGCGTTTCTTATTGACTCTGTTCCTTTTTTTGGCCCTTGCCGCTCATACATTTGCTCAAAACTGGCAAACGCTCAACTCAAGGGCTTTGGCACTGTATGAACAAGGTGATTTTGATAAGGCCAGAAAGATCTGGATAAAGTCGCTAAACGTAGCACGAAAAGATTTTGGAACATCCAGTGAGCAGTATCTGCACAACATCAATAACCTCGCCTTTACAAACCAGGAACTTGGGGATTATGAAAAGGCATTCTCGTATTTCAATCAGGTCAAGGCGTTATCGAGCGAGCACTTTGGTGACACTCATATAGAACACATCCAATGCCTTACCAACTTATCCAACCTCTTCATTAAAACAGCGCAGTAGCGGGAGGCCTTGGCCATCAAAGC